>JAFYWN010000003.1 GCA_017558005.1 Kiritimatiellia bacterium
AGCGGATTTGCTGACTTTTTGTATCTTGGCGCGCCGCCCCCCGGGGGGCGTAGGGTGATGGGTCTTCTTCTTTCCTTTTCGACACACCTTTCTCTGAGCGGGTCTCTTCTTACCCCCGCGGTTATATTGTGCAATATTTAGTCACTTCTTAATCTACGATTAAGGGTTGTATTTTTTAAGAAAAAAAGATAAACTAATAATGGTGCTGAATTTTCTATTTTTATCCGCTTTCTTCTCGTTAAAAAGGTGCAAGAAATGAAAAAGTATACAAAACAGTGGATGACGTTGATGGCGCTCATGTTATTGACAACGTCAGGTTACGCAGGTGATGCGGAAGCGCGCGAAATGCGTTATTCGTATAGTGCGACGCGTGGGGCATGGCCCGCAAGCGAAACGCCTGAAGAACAGGCGACCCCGCGTTACATCGAGACGCCGCCCGCATTGACCGATTTGAACACCCTCGAAGGGATGAAGGCAACGATTGCGGATTCGAACAATTCGAAGAAGTATATCGCGGTGCTCTTCACGGGTTGGGACTGGTGTGAACGCGGTAGCCAATTGCTCGTCGAGTGGCGTAAGGGCATCGGTGACAAGTTTGTAACGACGGTTTACGATTGGCCCGAGACCGATTACATCATCACCGAAGGCGAAAACCAGGGTGTGAACGTTTCGGCGCGTTCACGTGAGAATGCCTACGCTGGCACCTTGCATCCGATGCCGAGCGCGTCCTCGCGCGCCCATGTGTGGCCTGCGATTGCACTTTATGATGGCGAAGGAAAACTCTTTGCCCTTGAGCGTGGCGTTGAATATATGAGCCAAACCGACTTGCAGGCGTTGGTGACGAAGCTGGCTAACAATTATGAAGCCTATCTGGCCAATAAGAAGGCCATTGATGAGGTGACGGAGGAGACCTTTGCAACGGCGGCAAGTCGTGGTGACATGGGGATGCGTGTGGTGAATGGGGAGATCCAAGATGAAGGCGGTCGCACCCTTACGCTGAACATCTACAAAGCTGCCCTTTTGGCGGACGCGTTAATTGAACTTGAAGACAATGTCTACAGTTTGCCCTTGTTGAATAGCACGGTGGCACGCAAGGTTGATTTTGATCAGATTGCGGCATGGGACCCTCGGGACGTTTCGGGTGCCACGCGTCGTATTAAAGATAATAACCTTTTTAATACTGCGGAAAAGTATCGCGAAGATATTACGTTGAAGGAAGAACAACTCAAGGTTTCCTTGGCGGACTTGGTTGATAATACGCGCTTGATTAAGTATTCGGACAACGAATATCAGCAGGCTTTGCTCTGCGGTTTTAACCTCTATAAGACCATTGAGGATAATAAGAAGAATAAGGATGATCGAGACTACACCACAGCAGAGGTCTATGCACGTCGCGCCATTGCGGTGAATCCTGCCTCCTTCTGGGGTGAGGGTGCACGTGGCCGTTTGCGCATGTTGACGGGCAAGGGGCCAGTGACGCTCGGTTTCGGTTGGACTTCCCACAACCTGGCCCAACCTTCGGCGGTCATGGGTACCGATAACGCAGGTACCATTGATGCGGCGACGATTGTCAAACAAGATGCACTCTCGTTCAGTGACGAACAGGGTTTTAAGTGGGTCATGCGTTATGGCAACGACTTCTATCTCCGCGATAAGGGGTGGTACAACCTCAAGATGGAGGTGACGGATGGCGCAGCGTTGCTTATTGACTCCATCAAGATTTATAAGGGAACGGCGAATCTGGATGACCCCACGCAGGGAACGCTTCTCTTTGATGGTCGCGAGGTAACGAATCGTGCACCGACTAATGGTGACGATATGGCCTCCTTTAGCGTGGCGAACCTCGGTTCCGCCCTTTCGAAGGGTGGGAAGGTGTTGAGCGCGACCTTCTATTGGCCAGAGGATACGAACAAGACCTTCCCCTTGCACGAAAAGGATTGGAGCGGGAGCGATAAGCCGAAGTACAACGATGTGGCAATCGTGATTACAGGTCTTAAGACAGGCCTTTCGTCGGGTAAGTTTACGGTGAACCCCGTACAGACGGCGACCGCGGTAACCGCACCGAATGCAACGCAGATTGTGATTGATGGTTCAACGATGGAGCTATCGAACGTCTTGAATGAGCAACGCAAGGTGATTGATGCTAAGATGCCTGCCCAAACGCAAGATGGTACCGCGGTGGCGAATGCCGTAGAGGCGTTGTTGACAGGCGATACGCGTGACGAAGCTTACATTACGGCATTGACGCGTGCGATGCTCTTCTACGAATATGAATCTGACAAGGGTTATGCTGGCAAGCTCTCTGAAGTGGCGGCAACGGATCAGTATGGCGTGGATGTGCTGAATGCGGTTATGAAGGATCGCACGTGGTTGACGGATCTCTTGATTTCGGGTCCTTGCGGCAATGAAGTGGGAACGCGTGCCGGCGGTTCGCGTGGACAGCCTGGCGATTTGTTGCACCGTTTGGCACTCTTGTGGCGCGTGGATAAGATTTATACGGCGACCTATCCTGAAACACGTCGCGGTAAGATGGAGGCGGACGCAGGGCAGGAGGGTTACGACCCCTTGATTCGCCGTATGGCAACGGTGGGGGCGCTTAATGCGGCGCCGATTGAAAATGGCAACTTGGGGCAGACGCACTGGGTCTATCGCGAACAGTTGGACCGTGGCGTAATGCACGGTGACTTCTTTACGCAGTCGGCAGCACAGATGCGTCTGGCGTTGAACCCGCAGGCGTGCCACGTTTTGGATGTGCGTCACGCGGTGACGACTGGTAGCACGCGTGTGGATCAGATTAATGGTACCGCGTGGCAGTCGAGTTATCTCTTGAAGAACTTCTTTGGTGACTCGATCTTCGGTAGCGACTACTTTAAGGCATGGGAAACCTCGGTGGTTCCCAATACGTCATTAGGGCGTGAGATTGGCGCGGTGTGCGGTGGTATTTCGCACTATGGCATGCTCGCAGCAATTGCGACGGGACGCCGTTCGGTCACGGGTGGTCAACCGGGTCACTGCGCGGCAACGCATCGTTCCTTTGATGGCACCATCTGGGAAATTGACTCCAATGTGGGTTCGCCGACCGGTAGCCACTTCCCCTTGTGGAAAAACTACACCTACTACACCTTTGAATATTACGATGATATGTGGGATGACCCACGCACGTTGATTGGTTACTACTTGATGTGGTCGGCGCGTCTGCGTGCTTTGACCTATGGCGAGACCGATCCTGGCGTAGAGGCCTTGTATCATCGTGCTGTGACCTACGCACCGCTCTGTTATCAAGCGATTTTGGACTATCGCGACTTCATTCAGCGCAATTATCCGAACGATGCCGACCGTTGGTTGGTGTGGGCTGAGGCGGTGACCAATGGCATGTGGCGTTATCCGTCGTTGGGATGGACGCTCTTGAACAACAATCTCGTGGCACCCTTGAAGGCTCAGTATGGTGAGTTGGGCGCGTTGGCGGCCTTTAAGCAGTTGCATGCACGTATGCATGATTCGAATCGTAAGACGCGTGAGGCCTACAACTACATTCAGTATGTGATTGAACCGCAGACCGGTTACTTCAACGAAACCAATATGATTTCGCTCGCGGCGACGGCGTTGGACGCACGCTATGGTACGCCCCGTTTCAACAACTTGGTTAATTGGGGCAATAGTTACTACGCGACGGGTTCGTCGGCTACGACCTATCAAACGATGTTGCAGTCGGTCTATGAAGCCAATGGCAACCCGTTGGGTGTGAAGGCAACCTGTTTGGAAGCATTAATGGATGCCTCCAAGAGCGGCAACTTGGCTTCATTCAATGAAATGAGCACACTCTACGTCAACCTCTTCCAGAACACTGAGAACACTGACTATCCAATCCTCTCCGAAGAAGAGGCGCCGTATGACTATCCGATGGTCTCGGCAGATGGTTTGGTGACCTTAAGCTCCTATCCCGACTTGAATCTCACGGGTACGGTGGATGAATTGCACGCTTCGGCTCAGGATTTCTGTCACGCGAAGTGCGTGATTGACAATGCTGCATTCGGTACCTATAGCGTGGCGACCCAACCCCAGATCGATGACCCATGGGTTATGGTGCAGCTCCCCGGTGATGCAGAAATCTTTGGCGTCATTGTGCAGAATGGCGAAGGTTCCTTGCCGTTGGTGGTGGAAATCTCGGCAGATGCGCAGAGCTGGACGACCCTCGTGGCAGGGCGAACGGTGGGCGCTGGTGAGAAGTTGAATGTGACCTTCAATGGTTCGACGATCTCGAAGTATGTGCGTGTGCGTTATCCGAACACCACGGGTGGTGAAGTCCGCTTGAAGTTGAATAAGCTTCAAGTCTTTGCCAAGAAGCGTTATTAAGAGCGAAAGGAGGAAAAACCATGAAAACGATTCAGTTCTTCGCCCTCTTCGCAGCGCTTGCTTGCGCGACCGCCTCGCTCTCTGCCACTACCTTGCAGAGCCTTGTGACGAACGAACACAAGGACGGCGATGTGATCGTGGTGCCCAATGGTACCTATGAACCCTCGAATTTAATTAACGAAACGCGTCACTTGACCTTCCGTGCAGAAACGGATGGGGGCGTGATTATTGATGGTGGCAATACCGCACGTTGCGTTGACCTCTCCGATGCGATTACGTTGGAAGGCTTTGTGCTCCAGAATGGTAAGGCTGACCAAGGCGGCGGTGTGCGCGGAGGTACGATTATTCGCACCACGGTGCAAAGTTGTTCGGCAACCTTTGGTGGCGGTTCGTACAAGACCCATGCGCGAGCCTCGATTTACAAGGGCAATAGCGCAGCTTTCTTTGGCATGGCAGCCTATGGTGGTTCGGTCTTCTCCTGCCGCGTGGAAGGAAACACCTCGAGTGCCTATGGTGGCGGTATGGGTGCGCTCTTCGGTGTGACGGTGGCGAACACCTCGGTAACGGGCAATACCGCATTGCGCGATAATGCGGGTGTGTTGGCTTCGCCTGCGCAGAATATGGTCTATTTTGGCAACGTGGCCGAACGTGGACTCTACGAAGGTGCACCGATGAATTCGGCGAACGCTTTGGGTTCGGAGGTGGAAAACGCCGTTTCGATTGCCGAAAAGGACATCTTTAATGATGCCGCCGCAGGGGATTATTCGCTCAATGTCAATAAGGCGACGACTCTGATTAAGGACAAGGGTGACACGTCACTCGGTGGCAATTACGATACCTTGTGGTACGACACCGACCTCGCGGGCCGTCCGCGTATGCTCGGTCAGTCGATTGATCTCGGTCCTTATGAAATCGCAGACACCTTCACGGTCACGTGCAAGGTGGTCGGTGTGGGTTCGGTCACCATCTCACCGAACTTCATTCAGGAAGGCGACCCTGTGACATTGACCGCAACGGCCGATGCAACCTATCCGCGTGACTTTATCGGTTTCTATGTGAATGGTGAGTTGATTGCTACGGAAACGACCTGTACCTACAAGCCTGTGAAGAGCGATAAGATTGAAGCACGCTTCGCAGGTCTCTCGGCAACGACTGCCAATCTCTCGACGGTGTTGGGTCAGTTGCACCCCACCATTCGTGAAGAAGTGACACTCGCTGATGGCGCTTACACGATCTCTGGTTTGACGAAAGCCGTGGCTTTCGTTGGTACGTCGATTGAAAACACGACGATTACTCTCTCGGATGATTGCCAGGGCTCCTTCTTCATCAATGCCACGGTGACGGGTAAGGCTTCGAACGCCACCTTGCACCGTTCGTTGGCTTCGGGCCTCTCGGGTTCTAACTTGACGCTCACTTCGTCGGTGATTGCCTCGAACTGTGGCGCAATGACGGGTACGGCTGTCAATGTGACGGCTTACACCACAATGCCTGCAGGGTTGACCGCAACCGATTGCGTGACCTTGAATGCCACGACCAATACGGTGGTTGGCGCAATTCTTCCGAAGAATGATGCGAATATTGACGCAGGGAAGGGGAATAGCTCGGTTACGCCTTATGACAATTTGGATATCGCGGGTCGTCCGCGTAAGATGGGTTTTGCGATTGACCGCGGCGCTCATGAATGCCATTACATTACCTTGACTGTTGAAGCGGAAGGTTATTACACTGCGTTGACGCCTGCAGTGGGTACCTATGATGTCTTGACGGGTGATGTGATGACCTTTGGCGGTGAATCGCCGCGTACCTTTAAGGGTTGGACGCTCGCAGATGGCACGCTCGTTTCTGCTAACGTGACCTCGACATACGTTGTGCCGGAAATGAATGCGACCTTGAAGGCGACCTTCGCTGGCTTTGAAATGCAGCCGGGTGATACGGTGCCTGAAGGCACAACGGCCGCAGATACGATTGTGCTCGCTGAAGGTACCTACACGCAGACCTTTAATACGACCGCAAAGATTGTCGGTACGGGCAAGCAGAATGAAGTGATCCTCAGCGGTACGATCACGGGCGCAACCTTGGAGGCCGTGACGCTTCAGGGCGCAACGCTCTCGAATGTGACCTTGAACCGCACCTATGTGAATGGTGGCACGATTACCAATGGTACGGTCTATAACTCCATTTTGGTAAATGTATCCTCCGCTACGGGTACGTATATCAACAATACCACGGTGAATACGACGTTGCCTAATACGGCAATTAACACCCGTGCATTGAATGCAACAGTAGATGATTACACCCCGCCTCAGGAAGAGGCTGATAATGGAGAAGCGATTTCTGTAGCGTTGGGCGACTATGACTACTATGGCAATCCGCGTGTTAACAATTCCACGATTGATAAGGGTGCAGTGGAATATGTGTGGGCACCTTACGTTGTGACGATTAATGTCGTTGGCCAGGGTTTGGTTTCTTCGCGTGGCGCCGTTGAGGTCGTGCGTGGTGCAACGCTTTACTTCACCGTTTCGGAAGACCCGAAGCATCCTCGTGGTGCGGCAGTGGTTGAGCATGCACAATGGGTCTCGGAAGGTCTCTATCGAGTGGATCCAAAGGCCGATATGACCGTGACGGTGACCTTCCCGGGCTTAACGGTTGGGGCAGATAGTCAGTATGCCGATATCACTGCGGCGATTGCCGAAGCGCAGGATGGTGAAACCATTACGGTGGCACCGGGTACCTATGGTGCTGTGGATGTGAAGGGTAAGCGTCTCAAGCTTGTGGCCGCTTCGTCTAATCCATATGACACCATCATTGATGCGCAGGGTTTGACCCGTGCAGTCAAATTGGCTGACGGCGCAGAAATCATTGGCTTCACCATTCAGAATGGCCTCTCCAACGAAGGTGCCGGCGTCTATGGCGGTACGGTTCGCCGCAGCGTCATTCGTAGGAACACCTTGACGTACAACGGTTTCGGTGCCGGCGTCTCCAAGGTCTTTGCCGAATCGTGTTTGATCGTGGATAACGGTTCAACCGCGGTGGAACGTTCCAACGGTGGTGGTGCCGCGAATGCTGACCTCTTGAACTGCACCGTGGTTCGCAACGTGGCAGACAAGGGCGCAGGGCTCTATGATTGTACGGCAAAGAATGCTGTAATTGCCCTCAATGTGGATTTGACGGGCGCCTCTTCGGATTGGACTGGCGACTCGGTGGAACCCGACCCGACGGATTGTTGCACGCCCACCACAGGTGGCGTTGCTGTAGATGCCGCCAATCTCTTTGTGGATGCGGCAAATAATGATTGGCGTCTCCGTGAAGGAATTGCTTGCGTTGATGCGGGTAAAGAAGATGAACGTTTGAGCGCAACCGACTTGATGGGCGCGGAGCGTATCTATGGTACTGCGCTTGATATGGGTGCACTTGAATGGAATGCCCCTGATCGCAAGGTGAAGATTAGCTTGCAGGGTCGTGGTATTGCGACGGTCTCCTACACGAAGAATAGCGAGACAATCTCCAAAACGGTAACGTGGGGCACAACGGACGTTTTGAGTGTGCCGCACGGTACCGACACCTTGACGTTGACCTGGCGTGAGGATTCCTCAACGACCGTAAGCCGTTCGTTGGCAGGTGTGATGGCCGATGGTGTGCTGATTGCGGGTTCGACCGCTGCAGCAAATGGCGCCTTTGGTTGGACCTTGGCAACACGTGACTCGGTGAACGTGGACTTGGTCTTTGTGGCAGAAGATTTGCATGTGAATACCAATGAAACGCTTACCAACGCATTAGCCTCGGCGATTGCGGGAGAAACGATTCGTGTTGCTTCGGGTGAGTACACAACAGCCATTACGGTTGGTGAAAGGATTACCGTGGATGGCGGCAAGGAAGCAACGCTTGCGGGCGGAGTGACACTTGCAAAGGGCGCCGTTTTGAAGAATCTCACGGTGACGACAACAGGGGTTGTGGGCCCTGAAACGGGTTCCGCTACCTTGCAGCACTGCGTGGTGACAGAGGTGAATGGCACAGCTGTTGAACGCAATGTAATCGTGAAGACCTGCTTGATTCATAACAATACGGGTTCGGGTCTGAAGGATGCGACAGCGTATCTCTCAACCATCGCTGCCAACCAGGGCGAGGGGGTGACGGGCGCATCCAAGCTCTACGGTTCGATTGTCTGGGGCAATAGCACGGATGTCACCTCCTCGGTAGAGGTGGTTGATTCCTATGTGGGTGGTAATCCGCGCTTTATCTTGCCGGCACCCGATGGGGAGAACTATGCCCTCATGTCCTCTTCGCCAGCGATTGACGTGGCGAAGATGGCGCAGTGGGAAGGTTTTACAGATGCTGACCGTGCGTTGACGGACTTGGCTGGCAATCCGCGTCCGCGTTTGACGGGTTTTGATGCGGGTGCGTATGAATTGCAGATCGATGCCACCATGGACACCCTTTGGACGTGGTATGGTACGGATTACACCATGGACGGAACGGTGAGTGGCGCGTATTGGCGTCAGATGGCCTACGGCGCACCGCGTTCGGTGCCGGCGGGTGAAGATGCACGCATTACCGATCGCGCAGGTTACACCTCTGCAACGCTGAAGGTTGATGGCGATAGTTCGTTTGGTAATGTTGCCTTCTTGAACGCGAAGGCTGATTTGCGCATTGAAGATGCAGGTGGCACGTGGACGATCGCTTCGCTCGCGAATAAGTCTACAGCAAGTGCTTTGACGATTGATGCTAAGCTCTATGTGGGCAGTGCGTTTTATCAAAATGGCGGTTCGTTAACCCTTGAGCCGAACGCCGCTTTCACCTTGGGCGGCCACTTCTCGGCGGTCAATATTCCGGTTAAACAGACTGGTGGCACCTTTACGGTGGCCAGTGGTAATACCGATATGATGGGGTCGTCGACCTACCGCTTAAGCGATGGTCTCTTTAACTTTGGAACCTACTTGAACTTGCGCGATAGTTCAGTAATGACTGTGTCTGGCGGTGAACTCTCGGGTGAGGAAATTAGTATCGCACAGACTGGAGGAACATCGTTGGTCATTTCTGGTGGTGCTGTGAATGTCACGCGTATTGAAACGGGTGATACCGCAGGTGGCCGTTGGGGTGACATCGTGCAGACGGGTGGTACGGTGACCATTACAGGTTCTGGCAGTGGTAAGCAAGCGCCACTCCATATCTCCCACTGGTCGGGTAACTCCACCTACACCTTGCGTGGTGGCGAGTTGAATGTGCCTAATGGCGAAGTCCGCTTGGGTAATGACGGCAACGGTACCTTACGTTTGGAAGGCGGTGTCGCAAAGTTAAATACGGTCACCGTCTCTTCGGGTAAGTTCCAATTGGCAGGCGGTACGGTTGAAGCCATTGTTCCCGAGGGCACCCTTACGGCTGAAGCAGTTGAAGGAACGGTCTCAACCATTATTGCCTATCCCAAGGATGCTACAGGGGTGACTTTAAATCTCTCAGGCACGGGTACGGTTAACTTGGCGAAGGGGTCGTATCGAACCACGTCTGCAATCACTTCTCAAAACGTGATGTTGGGTGATGGCGTTTACCTCTATGGTTCGATTGACCACTCATCCAGTAACCAAGTCCTCACTGTGCCTGGTACGATTGAAACCATGGCACCAACGATTTATAGTGCGACCTATATCCCTGGACGGATTGCATTTTCTTCGTTACCACCTTTAAATACAAAAACAAAGGTGTTGACCGTGTTATGTTGGGGCAAACAAGAAACGTTGCCAATAATTACAAGCGCAAATCTGACAGATGCATGGAAGAATTGTTGCTCTTTAAGCGTGGAATCTCAAACTGGAACAGATGAAGGAAAGGAAATTTTAACATCATTCACGATCTATGTTACGCGTACGGGTGATCCTGAAGCGGGAGAAGATGTTGTTGTATCGGCGACGCCAACCATTACTGTGGACGGCAATACCACGTGGTCGGATACAACGAAGTGGTCCTCGCCTTTTGTTCAAGATGGTGCAGCCATCGTGAATGCAGTCTCTTCGGGCACATTAACGATGGATGGCGCAACGATTGGCATTGGTACCTTAACGTTTAATGTGCCAGAAGGCGTTACCTTGGAAGTGGTGACGGCATTGACCGCCGCAAGCTATCCTAATGTGACAACGGTGAAAAAGACTGGTCTTGGTACGTTGAAGTGGCGTTCGTTGATTAATTATACGAACTTCGATGAAGGCGAAGGTGCCTTCATCGCCGCTGCTTCGGGACAGGGTTTTGGCGGTAAGGCCTTTGAAACGATGGCCACGCGTGTTGAGGCCTCGGTCTCCTTTGTAGACCAGACGCGTCTGAATGTAACGGTTGTTGATGATGCGGTCTTAATGCTTAATACGGCTTCCGTATTGGATGGTTCAATTACTTACGAACGCAAGAATAAGAATGCTTATGGATCTATTGAATCATCAAAAGCGATTACCTTTATTGGCAACTTCATTGCCCCTTCCACTGTTTCTGCGGCATTAAGTCAGCAAAATAATGGGAAGATTACGCTTGCAGGTATGACAACGTTGGATTGCGCGAACTTTATTGCGAATACGAATGTTGCCTATGCTGGACATCTTCTCTTGAAGACTACGTCTAATCAAAACAAGGGTGCTTTGACCGCAGGCTTAAAAACCTTCAATGTCGGCTCCAATGATGTCACGTTGGGTGATAAGGTTCAGGTGCTCAACAATCAGTGGCCGGATGGTGCAATGAAGATCGGGTCGGGTACATTAACCTTCCCGAAGGGTTATGGTTTGGCAGGCACCGCGGTCTTCTCGGGGCCAGTAACCTTTAATGAATCCCTGACGACCACGGGGGCCTTGCACTTCAAGTCGGATGCGGTGGTGACGATTCCCTATGGTTGCACCTTAACCGCTGCCGATGAAATTCGTGTCGAACCCGGTGCACGCTTTGTGATTGTCAATCCAGAAGGTTATTTGACCGCAAGTGCAACCATCCCGCTCTTAAGATCGACCAAGACCGCTGGTTTACGTGTTGACCAATTGGCGACTGTGGCGGTTGCATGGGCTTCGGCGTCAAGTGATTTAGCTGTTTCGAATCCAATTGCCTCCTTGAATGGTGATACGTTACAGTACACAATTACGTTGTCGTCTTTGAAGACATGGTCGGGGGCTAGCACTAATAATTCTTCGGATTGGTCTGATTCAAGCAACTGGACTGGAACAGGCGATGTAGCGTATTTCACGAGTTCGCCGTCTCAGAAAACCGTCACTTTGACACAGTCGGTTGCGCCTTCGCGAATGACGATTAAGTCGGGTGCTTACACCTTTACGGGTAATTATGCCTTTGAAGGTAAGCCGGATGTGACGCAGTATGAAGATTCGGGTATGAACCCTGGCGCAACTTGGTGCACCTTCTTCTCGCGTGGTTCGTACATGCTCCATGCGGGGGCTACGGCGAAGTTAGCCCTAAACGATTGGACTTATAACGGTTCTTTCATGGGGCCTGGTAATGTAATTGTCTCTGAAGGGCGCTTTGCCTTGGGGGCCGCTTCGACTGCCTTTGTGGGCAATATGACCGTTGAATCGGGTGCCACCTTGCGCCTCTGCAACGCTGCTGCGCTTTACAATGCGTCGGTGACGGTGAAGGGGACACTTGCAGTTGAAACGTCCACCTCGGTTGCCTCCGTGGCTTCTGACGCGGGTACCCTTTTGATGTCCAAGGATGCACCGTTGGAGGTTCGTCAATCGTTGACAGGGAATACCCTTTCTATTCAGGTGACGGATATCACTGAAGTAGGGGATTGGACGTTGTTGACCTATCCCGCAACAACGAGCACAACGTTTGAATTGGTGGACGCTACGCGCGGTGCTTATTTGGTGGCCGCCTTGAAGCGCACCGAGACGGCATTGATGCTTGTGGTACGTTCGTCTGAAGATATTGAATGGACGGGAACGAAGACCGTTGATGGCGTCACAACCGATGTGTGGAAGGTGAATGGTGCAGCGGTTGATGTGATGGATCCCACTCAGAAGAATCTCTTCTTTAATGACGTGGAAGGCGTCGCAACGGCTTCTGTTGCGTTGCCTGCTGAACCGCGTTCGCTCACGGTGACGGCTCAAACCACCCGTTACACCCTCTCGGGCACGCTTACGAATGCGCCTATTACGGTTGCGAATGGTGCAGAAGTTACCCTTGCAACCTCTGTTGCTAAGCCGACCTCGGTGTCGAACGAAGGTGTTATTATAGTCACGGATACCTTGGATCTGACGCAGGCATCACTTGCTGGCTTTGGTCGCTATATCGTAGGTGCTGGCGGTGTGATTCGCGTGGGTGCGCAAGCTTTGGCTGAATCCACTGCAACCTTCGTTCGCAACGGAGGCCAAATCATTGTGGTGACGGAGGGTGACTTCTCCTTGCCTGAAAACCGCATCCCAACGGAAAACGGCACCTTTGTCAAGGAGGGTGATGGAACGCTTTATGTCGCTCCTGCGGCCTTGACACAACCCGTTGAAGTGCATGCCGGTACACTCGCTCCGACAGGCGCAATGGCCTTGAAGGCGCGTTACTTCAAGTTTGAAGCACTTGAACGTTTTAACACCTCCTTAGGCAACAATGTTGCAACGAGTTTGGCTGATTTCACGATGATGTTGAATGGCCAGAAACTCGTGTGGCCCAATAGCACTGAAGACGCCTTCGTGCGTTTTGACTCGGGTTCAACGCATACCATCTTGATTGGTATTGAGAATGATGAACAGAAGTACGTGAGTGCAACGGGTAAACTCACCGACCTTCTTGACCATAACCCCTCAACAGAATTGATTTGGGGTGAATGGCATGCATTCTATTGCGCAGGTGGAGCGCATCAGCGTAACTACTTCGTCATTGACGCAGGTGAAGATGGGCTGTTATTCACCGGGTATAATGTTGCAGTACCATCTTCCTTGTTGTCCTTCTTCAAGAAGTGGACCGTTGCTGCAGCGAATGACATCTCTGATTGGCGTCCAAGCGTGCAAGCCTCAACCGTAACAGAGAATGAAGACCAAGTGTGGCAGTCGCTTGATGAACGCACGTTAACGCAACCTATGGAAGCATTAACGCCTAGAGCATGGTTGACGCCCAATGGTTACTCTGCACGTCGAGCCTCGGGCTTCTGGTCTAAATTCTCGGCGCCGATTACCTTGAAGGCTGGAACAACCCTGGACTTAACGAAGACGATTGGTACGTCGGGAGTCTTGCAAGATCAGGTGGAGATGGCCTCTGTTGCAGGTGAGGGTTCAACCACCCTCATTATGCCTGCGTCCTTGCAGGTGACTGCAGACGCCATTACAGTGGATACACTCAAGTTGGTCGGTTCGACGGCTTTAAAGAAACCGATTACTGCAACAACTATGACCTTCAAGACCTTGGTTGTGAGCGATTCGGTTGCAGAGGCCTTTAATCGTGGCTCTCAAGTGCGTTATGTCGTGGCAGAGGGCTACACGGGCACAACCGTACCGACGCTCGTGGGGATGACCCCGCCTGCGGATGGTGGCTCCTGGTCTTTGAAACAAAGTGGTACGACGTTAATTCTCGAACTCGTGGGTTCGCAACGTGAGCTGTATGCCACATTAACCGAATCCGAAAACGTTTGGGGAGATCTCGCGTGGTGTGATGGTCTTGGCACAGAGGTGAAGAATATCAACTGGACGAAGGTGCAGAAGGTAACGCTTCAACTCTCTGACGCATCGCCTGACATGGTAACGTTAAGCCTTCCTTCAACGTTGACATTCACCTCCTTAACGGTAGACTATGGCCAAACGCAGGATAAAGCCTTGGCGCTTGAGGGCGAGGGGTCGTTGGCGGTTGAAACGTTGATTCTCTCGGGTGACAATCGAAGTGCCTTCTTGCCGCGCTCCAAAACGGTGATGGCATGTGATAACCTTGAGATTCGTTTGCAGAAGTGGGACATCTCGGTGCCCTTCTTAGAGTGCATTGGTGGTGACGATACGTATACACCGCCAGCATTGGAACTGGGGCTTTGGGCAAATGGTGAGGAAACCTTGCGCACGAAGCTATTGGGTTCAAATGCGATAGCACTTCGTAGTGGTACGCTTGTTTTGACACGTGAGGAACAGTTCGGCTCGATGACCCGTACCTTCCGTGTGGATGCAGGGGCCACGTTGGATGTGAAGGGGTGCCCCATCTCCAATAACATTATTCTGAATGGTGGTACCCTTGCGAATACGGGCAATGCCATTGGTACGAATAAGCGTCAGACGTACAATATCAGCCTAACGGCAGACTCCTTTGTAAGTGGGTCGTCGAACTTCTATTCCTTGGCGAATGGTTACAATGCGCATACGTTAACCCTCAACGGTCACACGTTGACTAAACGCGGTTCCAACACCTTTAGTCTTTACAATGGCGATGTTGATGGCGGTAATGGAACCATCGTTTGTGAAAGTGGCACCTTTAAGGTTGAACCGAATAACGCGCAGATTCGCATCTTGAAGAATGTGGCCTTCATTCCGAAGGGTGGCGCGATTACCCTTGCTGGGGCTTACACGCTTGAGGGTATGGTGAAGATGGACGCAGGTGTGGTGTGTTCCAATAATATCACGCTTGCCACGAATGCAATTCTCGCAGGTTGCCCACGCATTGATGGTAATTTAACTCTTGGTGCGGGCGCCATCCTTGAAGTAACAAATGCGGCCACACCGTTGGAAGTGCGCGGTACAATCTCTTCCACGGTAACGATGCGCCTCGCCGATGCATTGGCATTGGGTAAGACCTCACTTCCGATTCTCTTCTTGCCCAATGTCGCAGAAACAAGTTCGACAACGGTGAATCTGAGCAATCTTCCGACGGGTGCCGAATTGGAGTGGGGGGACAAGGTGCTCTATCTCGTTCCTGAAGGCATTGATGCCTCGGTAAGAGAGGTGAAGGCAACGATTTCGGGTGATGCCAACTGGTCTGCTTTGACGTGGACCGATATGAATGGCACTTCGGTCACGCCAGACTGGCGTTTCGTGACGGCAGTCACCTTAACCTTGACCGCTGATGCAACGCTCACGCGCGATGTGGCAACCTTGGCATTGACCTCGTTCACCTTGGCTGACACCGCACACACCTTGACTCTCGAAGGCGCAGCATTGCCGTCAACCCTGACGACCCTCGCGGCAAACACATCGATCATCTTCGGTTCGGGTGTTTTGTCAACGATTCCAACGAACCTCTCGGGTGCAAAGAACTTGACCTTCAAGTCAAGCGTGACGTCGACCAACAGCGGTGGTGACACCTTTGCCTACAACAACTTCACGGGCAATTGGTTCGTTGAATCTGGCGCGACCCTGACCCTGGCTGGTGACGGTGGCAAAATGGGTGTGATGAACACCACCGGTAATAATAGCGGTATCATTACCGTGAAGAACGGTGCAACCATTGCCTTGAATGGTGGCCACGTCTTTGGTTGGGCAGATACTGCCAATCAAAGCACGCGCACTGTACTTGTTGTTGATGGAGGCACAGTAGACGTCAGTTTAACAAAGGAACAATACCTTCGTCGAACCTTTGAGTTTAAGAATGGGGCGACACTTAATGCTCCTGGACTTACGCTCTACCATTCACGTGGTGGTAATGTGAAAATTACCGAAGGCGAGGTGACCTTTAAGGGATATTACCTTCTCAATTGTGACAGTAATGGCGGTACAACGCCCGCACGTTGGATTGTTTCTGAGGGTGCGCGCTTAAATGTTCCAGCAGTCGTTCGAAATAGTAATAACAATATCAACTTCTCTTTGGTATTGTCTGGAGGAGGAACGATTGTCACCTCTGGATACAACCTCTATTCTCTCAATCCGACAGAGGTTGAGGCGAATACAACACTGCTTGTAAATGGCACCCATCGCTATGGCAAGCCGTACATCATTCGTCAAGGAGCTTCCTTTGGTGGAACAGGTACTTTAGAGGCGGTGTCAGATAATGGATGTAGTGTAACCTTTGAAGCGGGCGCATCTCTTGTTGTTGTAGATAAGGCCGATCCGCTGACGCTTCAAATTGGTGCAAATGGCTCCATCACCTTCCCCGAAGGCGGTGTTATGGTAACGCCTCCTGCGGACATCACCGTAGGTAATCCAGCTAAGTTGCTGAAGGTGAACAAGCCAATGACAACGGCTAACTTGACCTTGACCGATAGTACGGATTATGTGCTTGAAGTGATTCAAGAAGGGGATTGGTACACGGCAATTTGTACGAAGGCAACCTTGGTTACAGAATTGCGTGCCACTGCGGGCCAATCCTTCTCGGACATCTTTGATCCCGACACGTCGGTGCTTGCTCCGAATGCGACCTTGACGATTGACTTCGGTGATGTGGTCGGCGAAACGTCCACCCCTGGAACCTTCACCTTCGATAATGCAGCAGCAATCACCTTCGCATCAATTACGGTGCAGGGTTCGAATGGTGGCACCTTGTTGAAGACGGGGACTGGTACGGTGACGAGTTCCGCGACGACAGCTATGGATACGCAGCTTACTGTTCCCGCTTCAGTGGCTTCCTTGGGAGCAGTGATGATTAATGAAGGTGCTACATTAACTGTCGCAGATACAACGACCATCTCGACGGTTTCCGGTACAGGAACGTTGGTGTGCAATGGCTTCTTGCCGTCGGAGATTACCACGTCTTTAACTGCTAATACTTGGAGAGGCACGGTGGTCATTACGGGCACGATTACGCTCGCAGACCAGAACACTTCGTTTGAAGCTTTGGGTCACACCAATTCGAAACTCGTTATTGATGGCAACCTCACAGGTTACTTGAAGAATAACGGTGTTTGCGAAGTCCCCGTGGAATTGAATGGTTCGCTTACCAATAACAATGGTTACTCGAATAACTCTTATGTCTTTAAGAAACTTTCGGGTACGGGTTCCTTCACGCACAATAAGGACTTGCCGTATGCCTTCATCTTCGAAGATGTCTCCGAATTCGAAGGCGCCATAACGGTCAGTGCTGCTCAGGCACGCGTTGTGGTGGGTGGCACTGCAGCCGTTGAAGACGGCAAGATTGTTATTGCTGGCAATGCAAAGATTGCCTCGGGCAAGACCTGGACGGCCACGAATGGTGTGAAGATTCTTGAGGGTGCAACCCTCTCGATTGCTGCACCTTCTGCGATTAGCAGCGCCTTTGAAGGTCCGGGCACCTTGTGCCTTGATGCCACGGCAGGTGATCTTGCCTTCAGTGGTGAGACCGCAATCACCTTGGCTGAATTGCGCGCCTTTACGGGCGTGGTGCAGTTGAAGGGTGAGGACGAAAATGGCGTGAACTTGAACTTCGGCACTGCCGTCAATGGTTCGATAACCTCTCGTCTCGTGGTGGCTTCGGGCACCCATACGATGACCTATGGTCAGGGTGGTAGCTACGCCTTTGCAACGGGCAAGTCTTATGAGATACCTGCGCTCTATGTGATGGATGGCGCAGCATTGGAATTCACGATGAAGGACCTCTCGGGTTGGTCGGGTGAAACCTTGTCGGATAGCGTCTTGCGTGTGGCAGGTAATTTGACCTTTAAGTCGAATGGTTCGAATACGGGCTACTTCCGTGACGTGCTCTATCTTGACAATGGTGCGACCGTGACCATTGATAAGAATGGACATAGTGAATACTTCTGCCTCTTCGGTGGTAATGCACAGGATAAGGCGCAGTTCCGCATGCAGGCAGCTGGTGCGGCAACGATTACGGGCGATCCCATCTACTTGAAGGGCGATGCCGCTGCGGATATTGGAGAAGGCGCAAACTTGACCATCGCCTCCGTGATGACGTTGGGCAACGCCTTCTCGAAGTATGGCGCAGGGACCCTGACCTTGAGTGCCGCCAATACTGCACCTGGTGACCTTGCCATTAAGGGTGGTAAGCTGGCGTTGACGGGTAGCTGGGCTGGTCTTGTGACGATTGCGCAGGGCAGTACGCTCTCGGGCAATGGTACGGCAAGCGGCGAAGTCAGGTTTGCAAGCGGCGCCATCATTGACACGACGGCAGGCGTGGTGACTGTGGAAGGTAATCTCTCCATGGCGAACGCCGTATCGGTGAATGTCACCTCGTTGCCAACGGCTGAAGCGCCTGTAAAGGTGTTGACTAAGACCTACGCTGAAGAAGTGGCAGAACTCTCTGTCGTGCCGACGGTAATGGTGGCAGGACAGGTGGTTGATGGTCGTGAAAATGGCATCACCTATGTCTTGTCGCAGAAGACGGATGGTCTCTATTTGCTTGCAGAAACACACGCAGGCGAATTGGAATCCACCACGATTGATGCGAAGACCATCCCTTCGTGGAGCGCCTTCTTGGCAACCTTGACGGAAGGCCAGACGGTGACCGACTTCACGGATGTCGTGATTGACTTCGGTGATGTTGAAGGCGACACTGCGGTTCCTGGCACCTTCACCATTGACGCCACGGCAACCGTTCGCACCTTGACGATTCAGGGTACGAATGGCGGTAAGGTCACCATCGCAGAGGGTGCAACCCTCGATATTGCGGTTGCAACCGAGGTGGCGGATGCTGTGGTCACACGCATTGAAGGCACGATTGTTGACCTCGGTGCGGTCACGATTGGTGAGGAGGCAACGCTTGAGGTGACGGCGCCCCCGACGAGTGTTGTGGCGAATGGCGGCTTCCTTGTGGTTGATGCAGAAGTCTCAACGAATAGCACACCGAATTATCCTGGTGATTTCGCCTTCACAAATGTGGAAATTACCCCTCAGACGATTGAGATGACGCAAGGCACGATGCTCATTCGTGACGGTGATGAAGTCTTCCTCAATGGTGGCAACCTCATGCGTACGCAGATCAACATCGAAATGGATGGCGGTTTGTTGACCTTGGGTAAGGATGATGAATCCGTGTGGTTTGGTTCTCAGAATAGCACCGTCAACCAGTCGGGCGGTACCGTGATTATGCAGGGTGCCAATACGGAAACCTCGGGTAGCAAGGGCTTCGTGTTGGGTTGGAGCGGTGGTACGACCTACACCATCACGGGTGGTATGTTGGATGTCTCGAAGTCGCACATCAACTTCTGGGATACGTCCACGTTGAACATCAATGGTGGCGAAGTGAAGACGCGCGGCATCTTTGATGGAGGTGGTAGTGGCGCTGGTACGGTGAACCTCACCAATGGTGGTCAGTTGACCTTGATGAGTGCACAGGGCATTCCTGCAGTCCTCGCAGCCTTCAATGTGAATGGTGCAACCCTTGCCGCAACGGAAACGACGTCGATTGCTGAACCCATTGTGTTGGGTGGCGCGATGGCAGTGAACGTGGCCGCGGAGAAGACCTTGACGATTTCGAGCGTCATCTCTGGCACAGGTGATGTGGCTATCACGTCGGGTACGGTGAACTTGACGGGTGAAAACACCTACACGGGCGCAACAACGGTTGCTGCGAATGCAACCTTGAGCGCAGCCGCCCTTCCTGGCGCGTTGACGCTTGAAGCGGGTGCAGGTTTGACGGTGCCCGCCGATGGCATCACCGTTGCGGGGAATGTGACCCTTCCTGCTACGATGACGCTCAATCTGACGGCTACACCGACAACCGATGCGCCTGTCACGCTCTTGACCTGCGCAGAGGGTGCAACCTTGACCGTCGCAACGAGCGATGTCGTCTCGGTCTATGTTGGTGGTGAACGCGTTGACGGCGCCTTTGAATTGGTCGTCAGTGGTAATACTGTTGTCGTTCAGCCGATGGTTGGTTTGGCAACTGCCGTGAAGGCTGAGATTACGGATAGTGGCCGTTGGTCGGCATTGTCTTGGACGGATTTGGATGGCAATGCGGTGCAGCGCTTGAACTGGAACTTCGTTGAAGAGGTTCAGCTCTCCTTCGCCACGGAAACGACTGACGCTGCAATTAATCGTGATGTGGCAACGTTGGCACTGACTTCGTTGACCTTGACTGAGTCTGAGTACACCTTGACGCTTGAAGGTGCACCTCTGCCATCAACATTGACTACTCTCGCAGCAAACACCGAGATTGTCTTTGGTGACGGTGTTCTCTCTATGATCCCGACGAATCTCTCGGGTACGAAGAACCTGACCTTTAACTCCACGGTGACATCGTCGGCTAGTGGTGGTGCGACAACCTTTGCTTATCCCAACTTCACGGGTAACTGGATTGTTGAATCTGGCGCCACGCTCAATATGAACGGTGCTGGCGGCCAGATGGGTGTATTGAATACCACTGGTGCGGAGAGCGGTATTATTACCGTGAAGCAAGGCGCAACCATCAACTTGAATGGCAATCATGTCTTCGGGTGGGCAGATACTGCAGATCAGGGTAATCGAACTGTTCTCGTGGTGGATGGTGGCCATGTTGAGGTCGGTGCGAATAATCAATACATTCGTCGCACCTTTGAATTCAAGAATGGCGCCACAATGTATGCGGCCAATAATACAATTCAACAGTCACGCGGAGGCGTGATTAAGGTTACGGAGGGTGAGGCAACCTTTAGCGGGAACTTTGCCTTTGGTTGTGATCGTAATGGCGGAAGCACGAATGCGCAGTGGGTTATCTCCGAAGGTGCATGTTTGAATGTGCCGGCGGTGATTCAAAATGGAACGAATAGCAATGAGTATGCGGTCGTTATTTCGGGCGGCGGTACTGCTGTTCTATCTGGAGCCAATACGTATTCGCTCCATGAGACGCGAGTAGAGGCGAATACGACGTTGCTTGTGAATGGTACGCACCTTCCTACTTCTGGTGCAGGTAAGGCCTACACAATCGCTGCGGGTGCGACCTTGGCAGGTACTGGCACGATTGGGCCGGCGATCTCCTTCACAGAGGGGGCGACGTTGCGCGTGACCAACCCCGAAACGCCTTTGACAATCAATGGTCAGGTGACGGGTACGGCGATGCTTGATGGCGTGACCTTGCCTGAAGACGGCGCTTATGTTGATGTCTTGAAGGTGATGAACACCAATTCGACGGTGACCTTCACGGTGGCAGAGGGCTATCAGGTCGCACCTCATGCAATTGAGGGTGGCGTGATGTATCGCCTCTTCAAGACACCGACCTACACCGCCTTGTCGGCAACTGTGACGGCAGCTGCCAACTGGTCTGCATTGACCTGGAAGGATGGCGAAACCGTTGTGGCCAACCCGATTTGGGATGCCGTAACCGCTGTAACCTTGACGGCGGAAGCCAATGTCGCTGTGACGGTGGATGTCAGCTTGACGACAGTCAATACGCTCACCGTGAATGGGGACATGACTCTGGTGGGTGGCGATGCGTTGAAACTTGCAGCCGCAACGGTCTCGGTGAATAACACGGGCGCTGGTTTGACGTTGAACAATGCCTATGCTGCGAATAAGGCAATTACCTTCAATGGTACGGGCACTGTCACGTGGGCAACTGCAGGTACGCACTCGGGTGTGATTACCACCGCGGCGGGTGTCACCTTGAAGACGACGGCTGAAACAACACTCTCTGCTGCTAACAATACGTTGAATGGTCCGCTCACGGTTGCTTCGGGTACGTTGACCTTGGCTGCGAATGATCGTCGCTTGAAGGGTAATGTCTTGGTTGAATCTGGCGCAACCTTAATTACCACATCGAACGATACGATTAACTACAGTGGCACGCAGACCATTACCATTAATGGTACGGTGTTGGTGGGCAACAAGTGGACCATCTTTGACACGAACACGATTGTCTTGGGTCCTGGCGCAGTGTTGGATACGTACAACAATTATGCGAAGCCGTTGGACTTCTTCCGTGCGAACTGCCCGATTTCGGTGACGGGTGCTGGCGCAAAGATTAATGCGGTGATGTTCGATCACAATAACGACACCAGCCACTCGGTGAAGGTGACCTTCACTGAAGGGGCTTCGTTGGAGATTGTTGGGAATATTGAAACCATTCCTGTAACAGTAGAATTGGCAGCGGGTGCTACCTCGGCTACCTTGAAGCTCACGGGGACGAAGACCTCAACCTCGACGTTGACCATCGGCAATGGTATCACGCTCGCTGGTGACGGTACATGGTCGGGTACTGCAACCTTCAATGGTGGCAAGATTCAGGTGACCAACCTTGAACAGCCGATGACCATCAAGGGTGCTGTGACGGCGAATCAGCCGATTGCCGCCCTCTTTGACGAACCTGCAGAAGTGCCGGTGAAGGTCTTGGCCTCTACGACCGCCTTGACGGAAGAGATGTTGGCCGTTCGTACGGGTTACTCTCGCGTAGTGGAAACCACGACCGAGGGCGAAACTACGACCTACACCTTGTGCTATGGTGAATCGGATAATGCGGATGTGACTGCATTGGCGACGACCATTAGCGAAGATATCGCATGGGATGACTTGACGTGGACCAATGTTGAATCGGGTAATACGATTGACATTGCGGGCGTGACACCTGAGAATATCACGGACATCACGATTACGGTCTCCGACTCGGCTACGCTCACCCTTGGTTACGTAAAGACGACCTTCCCGAATGCCCAGGTGACAATCAACTACACGGGCTTCGCAAAGAGCTTGACCCTCGCGGGTGATGCCGTTACGTTGCCTACCATCACCGTGGCGGGGAAGGTCGGTTACCTCTTCTCGACGGCAACGACCCTCGCGATTGACGCCTTGTCGATTGCTACGCCTGACTTCGGTGTGGATGTGCCGCTCGTGAATGGTGTGACTTCGTTGACCTTGCCGACGGCTTACAACCTCTTTGGTACAGGCACGGCATTGACGAAGGCCTTGCCTGCGACGGCTACGGTGACCGTGCAGAGTGGCGAGGTGAAGTTGGGTGCTAATAATGTGCTCAACATCAGCAATACCATTATCATCAATTCTGGCGCTACGCTTGACTTGAATGGTCACTTGCATGAAGCCTCGGTCACCTTAGATGGCGGTAAGGTGGCGAACACGGGCGCCGAACATCATACGGGGCTCAAGCAATTCTGCGATGTTGTCTTGACGGCTGACTCTGAAATTGAAGTTAATGCAGGTCACGCGTTCCACTTGATTAAGGGTGGTTATGCAACTCAAGACTTGACGCTCAATGGACATACCTTGACGAAGTCGGGTGACGGCGCAATGCAGATCATGAATGCCTCGTTGGATGCGGGTACAGTAGTGGTCACGGGCGGTTCGCTCGACTTCCATGCTGGTAAGGAAAATCAGTATGCCGCCACCGAACGCACCATGGCGGGTGTCACCTTGTTCGCCAATGGTGGTGCCATCACCGTGACGCGCAACTATGTCGTGAGCGGCACATTGACGCTCAAGGGGGATATCTCCATTAACTCGGTGCTCTCTGGCGAGGGCGCAGTGACGGTGGCAACGGGTAAGACCACCCTCTCTGGCGCCAACACCTACACGGGCAACACGACCATTACCGATGGTGCAACCCTGAAGGTGACCACGAAGGACGCGCTGGGTACCACACGTAACAATGGTCAGTTGAAGCTTGGTGATACCAAGCTCACGGGCGCTGGTACGTTGGAACTTGCCTTCACGGATACCGCAGCCATCCAGGAAATGGTGGGTGCTAACGGTACCTTCACGGGTGATATCCTCGTCTCGAGCGGTACGTTGAAGTTCCCGAATGGCGGTCAAAATGGTCCAGGTCAGAACCGTGTGATTACGGTGACTGGTGCGAATGCAGTCTTGGCGACGGGCACGACTACCGATGCGACGGGTTGGTCCGTTGCGGGTCGCCAGAAGTTGGTGCTTACGAATGGTGCTGAATTCCAGGTCAATAAGCGCGATACCTTCAAGACGCCGCTTGAGATGACGGGTGGTATCGTTCGCTTGATGGCAAACAGCGCGGATGGGTCTCGTGGCCTTGACTGGTTCGAAAGCCCGAGCTTGACCGAAGGCCCAACCTTGACGGTGAAGGCGCTTGGGGGCGCTACGGCCGAACAGCCGACCGTGTCGTACATCACCATCGCGGATGACGCAACAGGCGACTCGACGAAGATGAATATTCGCCATGACACTTCTACGGGCTATTTCCCTGCAGAAGTGCAAGCGAATGCACGCTTGGTCGTGGATGCTCACCTCTATGGTGGCGTGGTTCAGAAGTCGGGCGAAGGCGAACTTGTGCTCACTAATGCGAATAATAGTCATGGCGCAACGGAAGTTACGGGCGGTACTTTGACCGTCATGGGTGCGACCGGTACGGGTGCAACGACCATGGCTGCTGGCACAACCTTGCGTGGCACGGGTACGGTGAAGGGCGCTTTGACCTTCATGAATACCACTGAAACGGTTGAAGAAACCACCACGATTACGGGTTGGCCAATCTTCGAAGTGGGTGAAACTGCCCTCACGGTGAATGGCGCGGTTACGGGTGTGGCGCAGTTGAGCGTTAGCGAAGCCTTGCTCGCCTCGGATCCTGTCACGATTCCGGTGATGACGTCCGCAAACGTCACGGCCGACAACTTCACCAATGCGCCTGCAGGCTTTGTCTTGCAAAAGGCTGGCAACACGCTCTACCTCGTGAAGCAGGCCGCAATTCACTCCGCGCTCTATGCGACGGTGACGGAAGATGCGGATTGGTCTGCATTGACGTGGACCGATGCTGAAGGTGCTGCTGTTGAGTTGATCGCTTGGGATGCGGTTGAAACGGTGACCTTGACGGCTGCAGCCGATGCAACGGTGACCCGTGATGTGACCACGGCGATGCTCACGTCCCTTAACGTGGCAGCCTCTGAGTACACGCTTGCGATGGCGGGCAACACCTTGAATGGTGCGGCGCTTGCGCTCGCGGGAGACTTAACAATCGCGGATGCGAACACCTTGACCTCCTTGACGACGCTCTCTGGTGAAGGCACCTTAAAGCTCGCCGATGGTGTAACCGTGACGGCTCGTTTGGGTGATACCCAACTTCATGAGAAGAAGATTGATATCGCTTCTGGTGCAACCTTGGTGGTTGATGCAAATGGTGGTAATCGTGGCGAAGAGGCTAAGGATTACACTGGCATCACTGGCACAGGCAAGATTGAATTCAAGAATACGAAGGGCAATCAGTGGTTCGCTCATCCGACGAAGCCATATGCACCAACCTTGACTTTCGTTCACAATGTTGACATGCCGTTGTCGCATGAATTCGTGACGACCCCGTTGACGGTACGCGACTTGCAGGGTGGTGGTAACTTCCGCTTTGACTATGGAAACAAGAACAGTGGTGCTCGCGTTGTGAAGACGGTGCAGACGCAGAATACAACTTGGTCGGGTACGTATAGTGCTACAAATTCTGGTCGTTCGTTCAAGTTGGTGGTCGCAAGTGATGCAGCTACACCTTCGATGACGAAGATGTTGACCCTTTCGGCAACCAATACGAATGAGCAGACGCTTGAAGTTGAAGCCACGGGTGCAATCAATGTGACGGGCAAGTGGACAGGCTCCACGACCATCGCAGGTCTCTTGGCAGGTTCGGGTACGATTAATGGTGCGGTGACCTTCAATGAAGGCGCAGTGGTAGTGGCCGATGGTCAGGCTTTGACCTTGGGCATTGTGACGGCAGAAAACACCTTCGTTGAGGTGACGGCAACCTTGGAAGAACTGGATGCAGCGGCTACGGTCTTCACGGCTACGAATGATTTCGATGAAACGCAGTTCACCACGTCTGCAGCGTATGTCCTTGAAAAGGTACCGACCACTGTGGACGAAACCACGACGTATGCCTTGGTGGTGAAGCGTGCAAGCACGGTGGCCGTGACGGGTACGAACGCCTTCGATGTCACAACGCAGCAAGTCTTGAGTGAACTTGTCATTGATGCCTTGAAGGCAGATGAAATCACTTCTGGCACTTATGCTGTTGAGGTGGAAGTCTACACGAAGGGTAGCGATACGCCTGTGACGCCGACGGCAACTGAGGTGGATGCACTCTTGGGTTGCTTCATCAATGTCGAAACGGTGGATGTTGATACGGAGAACAACACCGCCACCGTGAAGATTGACTACGAATTCGGCTTGGCGGGCGTGACCGTGGATGCTAACCTCAATGTAATCTTCACGGCAACGGTGGAAGGTCCTGGCGAAAACGCAGACTATGTGGATGGTGTTTCCTTCGTCATTACTGATGAAGGGACGCAGGAATCGTGGACAATCGATGCTGAAAACATTGACCTCATCCATGCGCCTGTGGGTTCAGTCTACTTGACGCTCCCGGATGCTTATGAAGTGGGCGGTCAACAGAAGTCGATCTTGACGGACTTCATTGGTACGCGCCAATTCAAGGTGAAGGTGCGCAAGTAAACATTGCCTAAATCCTAATTAAAAGCGTCCCAGTCGAAAGGCTGGGACGTTTTTTGTAGGGGGACGGCTTTGGGGTGTGGTAGTACAAATGAGATGCTTTTACATTGCTGCGTGAAGGCACTTAAAGGTTGATGTGCCCACGTCAAATGGGTGGTAAAAGGTGGCATATCAAGCGCCGTGGGAATTTTTTGCGCAGGGGGCGGTGAGAATGACGGAAGGGGATGGTTTGGCCTTCGTGTGGTAATTACAATGAAAAGAGGCCTCGCCTGTAGCGGGGCCTCTTTTGTGGAGTGGAAAAGTGTGTGGGGTTATTGGGCGGGAGAGGCCTTGAGGTGGGGATTGGCGGCTTCTAAAAGCGCCTTAAAGTGTTGGAGGGCGGGGGTTAAGATGGCTTCACGGATTTCGCGTGTGGGCATCTCTTCGGTCCAGAGGTTGAGCTGTACGCCGTAGACTTTGGGCATGTCCCAGTGGGGGAGGGCAGCTCGGCTGGCGGCTTGGTCGAGGTAACAGTAAGAGTAGGGGCAGGCGATGTCTTGTGGGCGCGGGGTTACTTCATCATGCCAACACATGAGGGTGACTTGATCCACCGAGACACCCGTGTGTTTGAGTTCGTCCCAGGCGATGACTTGGCGGCCGCGTTTTTGGACGGATTGGATAAGGGCTTCATAAAAGGCTTTTTGGGCTTCTGGCGCACGGCAGGTGGGGCATTCTTTCCAAACGAAGTCGGGCACTTCGTCGCATCCGATATGAATGGGTGCATTGGGAAATGCTTCACAGAGTTCGCCAATGAGGGTGTCGAGCAAGGTCAAGGTTTTGGGGTTGCTAATGCAGATGACGTCTTTGCCCAAAAACCATTGCTTGGGGTCGCGGTTGGTGGGGCATGCAATGTCTGGGCATGCGGTGAGGAGGGCGGCAGAGTGCCCGGGCACATCGATTTCAGGAACGACTTGGATGCCAAAGGTGGCGGCCTCTTGTGAGAAGGCTTTGAGTTCCTCAAGCGTGTAGTACCCGCCGTAACGCTTGCATCCCGACTGTTCGTGTTCGGCGGTCCAGAATTCGGTCGCACGCCAATTCCAAGGGCGGTCGGTTTTGTCTACGCGCCAGGCACCCACGGCGGTCAACTGCGGATAGGCCTTACTTTCCAGTCGCCACCCAGGACCGTCAACTAAGTGCAGGTGCAGGACATTGCAATGCGCGGCTTGGAGTTGGGGGAGGAGGGCGCGCAATTCTGCCATTTCTGGAAAATGGCGTGATGTATCAATGTGAATGCCGCGCCACGTATGCGGAGCAGGTGCCGCAGAGAGGAGCGCGGTGGCCGAAATAAGAAGGGTAAAAAGAATTGATTTCATATCGCGTAGTATAGCATAGCGGATGGCGTGAGAAGGAGCTTTTAGCAGAGGGCTTCTTTTCGTAAGGATTGATTACGCAGGGCGAGGAGAGGAGTCCTGCGCGTCTGCGTCTGCGGTGATGCGGTCAATGGCTTGCGCAAGGATGGCTTCGGGATCATGGCCATCAATGTCTAAGCCTTCTGCACTGAAAAAGGAGATGTCGGTAATGCCAAAGAGGGTGGAGCAAATACCTTTAACGTAATCAAACCCAAAATTCGCCGCACCGATGGGACCACCAGAGGTGGTGACGTACACCAATTTCTTTACATGAACCAATCCCTGTGGACGGCCCGTGTCGCCATAACAGAAGGTGAGTCGGTTCACGCAGAGGTGTTCAATGTAGAGTTTGAGCAATGCAGGAAAACTCATGTCCCAATAGGGCGCCGCGATTACGACTTCATCTGCCGCGGCAAATGAACGGGCTAAACGAAAGGTCTCGCCAGAAAAGTCGCCCTTGCGAATGGAGTCTTCGCGTTCGGCCAACCCCTTTCCTGTCAAGGGCGTTAGGTCTTCCTCTTCCAGAGTGACGGTTTGGAGGGTCCACGAGCTTGTCTCAAGATGCTTTTTCAAATACGCCTGCGCCAAACGATTCGTGCGAGAGGGAATTTCGCGTTTGACGCACGCATTCACATAAAGCAGTGTCGGCATTTTATCTTAAACCTCCATCTTTCTGCAGGTTAACGGGCTTCTACCATTGTACTATACCACAAAAAGCGCAGCCCTGCAGAAGGCGAGACTTTGCGTTGCGGGCTCTTTTTTACATTGATTAGGGGGGATTTTTTCGGTGCGCGAAACTTTCACTTTTTCAGAAATTTTGGCGATTTTTCGGCTGTTGAAAACTTTTTTGAGTTATCAACAAGTTATCAACAATGCTGGTTTTTCGACGCAGGTTTTTGAAAATTTTTTGGCGGATTGGCAGTTTTTGGGCACTTTTGCTCAACTTTTCAAAATCTGCATAACTCCTTGAGAAACAAAGAGATAAAGCAAAAATGTGGCGAAATCAACTCCGCTACAGCGGCTTCCTTGCGAAATTTTGGGCCCAGAGTGATAGAAAAGTTATCAACAGGTAGTAGCTTTTTTGGGGAAAGCTAAAGAAATTTCGGGTCAATATCAGCGAAATTGGCGAGCAATATCAGCGAAATTCCCGAGCAAAGTCAGCGAAATTGGGTGAGCAAAGTCGCCGATTTTCAAGCGGAAATTTCGCCTACTTATCGCGAAATTTTCGCTTACCTGGGGCGGTAGAATTGACTACTTGTCTCCGTTTTGCTACACTTTTAGTGTGCGTGGAGAGGAGACATTTAAAAGACCATTTTCTCGGTAATTCGCTATACGTGTGACACACCAAACGACGGGGACACCCCGAACTCCGCAAATGCGCCCTTACCGAAGGTGCGGGGATCACCCCCACTCTCTGAAGCGAGGGGTTCGGGGAGCGCAGCGTCCCCGTCGTTTGGAGCCTCTCTGGAGAGCGGGTGGCGGAGAGGTGGTGGCAGGCGGGGGTGTTTACAAGAATTTAGATATGAATAAAGGTTGTAAAAAAGATATATGCGTGGAAATCTTTTTGCTATAATTTCTGGCAATCTCAACAAGGAGCAGTTATGCAACAGGATATGATTGTTGTTATTGATCTCGGCAGTGAAAACACAACACGCATTGCCCGAGACATTCGCGCCCTCGGTGTTTATTCCGAAATTCACCCGCATGACTTAACTGCAGAACAGCTTGCCGCGCTCCCGAATGTGCGCGGTTTTGTTTTTGCTAAGGGCCCCAATCGTGCTTATGAAGGCCAGGTGGTGGAACCCTCCGCTGCGATGCTTGATTCCGGACTTCCTGCACTCACGACCGAAGGCCCCGTCCCAACGCTTGATGAGCTCAAGCCGTTCATTTTCGACACGTGCAAAGCCTCTCCCAACTGGAACATGGAGAACTTCATCGCCGACCAGGTGGAACTGATTCGCCGTCAGGTGGGCGACCGCAAGGTCTTGCTCGCACTTTCTGGTGGTGTGGATAGCTCCGTGGTGGCAGCAATGCTCATCCGTGCAATCGGCAAGCAGTTGACCTGTGTTCACGTCAATCACGGTCTCCTCCGTAAGGGTGAGCCTGAGCAGGTGGTGAATGTGTTCGGCAAGGAACTCGGTGCGAACCTCGTTTATGTGGATGCGACCGACCGCTTCCTCGATAAGCTCGCTGGCGTCGCAGATCCCGAACAGAAGCGTAAGGTTATCGGTGCTGAATTCATCCGCGTCTTCGAAGAAGAAGCGCGTAAGCTGGATGGCATCGCATTTCTCGGTCAGGGCACCATTTATCCCGATATCATCGAATCTGGTACGAAGACCGTGAAGTGCGTGAAGAGCCACCACAACGTGGGCGGTTTGCCTGAAGATTTGCAGTTTGAGTTGGTCGAGCCGCTCAAGATGCTCTTCAAGGACGAAGTTCGTGCGTGTGGCGTGGCCCTCGGTTTGCCTGAAGCGATGGTCTATCGTCAGCCCTTCCCGGGTCCGGGTCTCGGGGTGCGTTGCCTTGGTGCAATCACGCGTGACCGCCTCGAAGCTCTCCGCGAATCGGATGCAATCCTTCGTGAAGAGTTTGACAAGGCTGGCCTCCGCGGCAAGGTGTGGCAGTACTTTACGGCGATTCCCGACATCCGTTCGGTGGGTGTCCGCGATGGTAAGCGCGCCTTTGAATGGCCGTGCATCCTCCGTGCCGTGAATACGGTGGACGCCATGACCGCTACGGTGGAACGCCTCGACTGGGAATTGATGGAGCGCATCACTGCTCGTATCACCGCAGAAGTGCCTGGCATCAACCGCGTGCTCGTGGATATCACGCCGAAACCCACTGGCACCATCGAATGGGAATAAGCCCCCTTCGATTCCAAAATCACAAAAGAGCCGCCCCTCAGGCGGCTTTTTTGTTGCACTATACCTTTTACTATGGTTGCGAACACTGAAGATGCTTTGGGGTAGGTGCAACGACATCTTACGCGGATAAGGTGATACAAACAGAAAATCATTGGAGCAGAGGGCGATGACGCGGCGGGGTTTTTAAGGGTGTAAAAAAAGGGTTTGACAGTGAGGGGGCGGGTTTGATATTGTATGCGCACTTCAGCGGACACGATTAATTTTGGAGAGGTGGCCGAGTGGCTGAAGGCAGCGGTTTGCTAAATCGCCGTATTCCGCGAGGGATACCGGGGGTTCGAATCCCCCCCTCTCCGCCATTTTTGTCTGCAACATTCTGGGCACCAGAAAAGAAAGAGAAATCCGTTTTTCGCGGGTTTCTTTTTTGTTTTTAAGGGTGGAACTTTTGCAATGCGTCGGCGCGCATTTTGGGGGCGAAAAGGGAGCGGTTCTCGGGACGTGTGCGCGACGCAAGTGATAGGAGAGGGCAAAAAGGGGTAAATTTAGGTCGCTTTTTTCATGTTTTTTCTCTTTTTCAGTGAATCGTGACTTGCAGAGGATGAAATTGCTTGCTATTATAGATAGCAGATAATTATCTTCTCGTTTCAGAAAGGAGCCTTAAAATGGTTCGGAATACGATGTTAGCGACGGTGCTCGGCGTTATGTTGGGCGCGACGGTGGTTTACGCACAGGATGTGGTTGAGGAACAGATGGTGCGCTTTGAACCAGCGGTTCAGGTCATTGGCCTTGAGAATGGCGGTTTGACCGTTTTGAAGCCGGGCGAAAAGAGTGCAACGCCTGGTGTTTCGTATAAGGCATATCCTTACGGTTCGGTTTTTGAAGTGGCAGCGGGCGTGAAGTGCCGTCTGCGCTTTTCTGATTTAACGTACGCCGTGGTGCGTGGTCCTGCGAAGTTGACGCCTGTCGTCTCTGATATGTTCCGCAAGGTCGTCTTGGACGTGGCCTATGGTGATGTGAACTTCTCCGTGGACAAGCGCGCACAGGCAGGTCAGTTCACGGTGGTGACGCCGATGGGCTCCTTTACCTCGTTGCAAGGCACCTCTCGTCTGCACGTGGGTAAGATTACCTCCGAAGTGGTGGGCGAAGATGACTTCTCCTTCCGCACGCTTTCGGGTACGGCAGTGTTTGGTGGTCTCCACTATAAGATGGCGGGGATGACGCAGGCCAATGCCTTCGTTTCTGGCGATGAAATCAAGGAAACGGCAACGGGCAAGGTCTTCCGCGACACCTGCATTGAGGGCGTTTCTGGCGAAGTGGCCACGGAAATCCCGATGGGTGCGGACAAGAAGATTGATTTTTCGTTGACGCCTGGCGCCGTGGTGAAAATTACGCGTGCTAAGCAGCCTGGTTCTAATAATTGGGTAGTCTCCGTTCTGACGCTCTTCGCAAATGGTGCGGCGCAGAATTACTTCTGCTATGTGGAAGGTCGTAGCGCAGAGTATGCGACTGGCGACTTGCTGAGTGAAGTGCTTCCTGAAGAAGACGAGGATGGCGAAGGCGAGGGCGAAGAGGCCGACGATTCCGATAGCTCGGATGCGAGTGATGGCCTGGACGATTTTGGCGATGAAGAGCTCTAATGGTGTGAGCAGTCTGCAATCGCTATTTTATTATTAAAGTAACAACCAAGTACAAATCAAATGTTTATCTATCATTTCTCTCGTCTCATTAAGAGTAAGTTGTTGTGGGGCTTTTTGGCCCTGTTGATGGTGTTCGCATTCGTGGTGATGGATTCTTGTTCCGGTTCTTCGGGACAGACGGACACCTCGGCTGGTTATTTGGGTGACAGCGCAATTTCTCGCAAGGTAATGGAAGATGCCGCGCAGGTGGTGACGACGGCGAATAGCCAGGCTTCGTTCTATCTGCCGCAGCGCAGCCAGATCTTCGGCGCAGTGGTGCGTGATGGCGCATTCGGCGTGGAAGATTGGCCGGCACGTCGTCGTCAGAACTGGAAGGTCATCGCAGCACGTGAAGTGGCCGTGCGCAACGGCATTGAAGCAAGCGTGACTTGCGGTAATCATGTGCTCGAAACTATGTTCGCAGGTTCGAATGGCGTGTTCAATCCTGACCGCTATCGCGCCTTCCTCGCAGCCAATCAGTATTCGAAGTCGGCACTTTTTGAAGCCACCTTCGCAAATACGTGGTTGCCGGCGCAGGTCGTGACCATGGGCGTGTTCAATGCGGTCGGTTGGGTCTCGCCGATGGAACTCGATTTCGCCCTTGAAACGAACTACGACACCACCACTGCTTACGCCGCTTCGCTCAAAAACACCCTCCAGGCTGATACCATCGCCGTCACGGATGAAGAATTGAAGAAGTGGTATGATGAACATCAGGAAGACTATCGTCAGCCTGAACAGCGTGTGATTGCTTACGCAGAACTGCCCGCCGAAACCTTCGCAGCCAAGATCGTGGTTGACGACATGGACGCCATGCAGTACTACGATGATAACAATGACGAATTCAAGGGCACTGGCACCAATGCTACCAAGGTGCTCCCCTTCGATGAGGTGAAGGAACAGGCCATCGCCAAGGTGAAGGCTCGTCGCGCTCTTGAAGAAGCCCTCCTTTTCGCAAACGAAACCCTCGTGGCTGAAGCACAGACCAAGACCTTCGCTGAAGCGGCTAAGGCTTATGGCGAAATCAAGCACGCCACCGTGCGTTCGGATCGTCCCTTCGGCTTCCAGAATGCTCAGGATGTCATCGCTTCCACCTTTGAAATGGATCCGGCAGAAACGCCCTTCAATGCTGTCTCTGGTACGGACTGCGTCTACTTCATGAACCTTGAAAAGGTGATCCCGACGGGCATCGCTCCCTTCGAAGAAGTGAAGGATCGCGTGTTGACGGCAGTGCGTCGCGAACGCTTGACCGCCTCTTTGAAGGAAAAGGGCGCCACCATTCGCACGGCACTCGCTGCTGAACTTGCCAAGGGCACCGCCTTTGATGCCGCAGTGGCCGCTTGCAAGGTGGATGGTCTTACCGCAACCACTGGCATGACCTTCGTGCTCAATGACGCCGCTAAGCTTGACATTCCCTACCGCGCAGAAGTCACTGAAGCCGTTGCAAATCTCGGCGTGAAGGCTCTCTCTGAAGCAGTGATTACCAGCGCAGATGACATCGTGCTCGTGTATGTGGCCGACCGCAAGGCGGGTGACATGCTCGCAAAAACGACCGCAAAGGCTCAGACCATGCAGGGTCTCGCTTGGCCGATGCAGTTCCGCACGACCACCGACTGGATGAATTGGAACCTCAATCGCGAACCTCCGACGGTTGATGGCAAGCGTCCGGTCCTCGATGAAGAAGTGGCAGATGACATCGACGAAGAATAAGTCTTCGGAAATGACAAACAAGAGCGGCGTCCAAGGGGATGCCGCTTTTGTTTTATTCCCCTACATGAGGCGCGGATGAGGCGTAAGGAAGGAGGAGAAACTCAGACCATTATCTGCCGAACTTCATGCACACTGGTGAAAGAGGGGTGGGCAACACGAGATACGATGTGGAGCATTACTTGCCGAACTTCGCGCACACTGAAGGAAGAAGGAGGGGAGTCGTGAGGGAGTTGCGCGGCAGAGGGGGAAGCTGCATTCCTAAGGATTTCGGGAGCGGCTTACGTGCAGAACAGTGGGATTGCGGTGGGCAGAATGGTGATTTTCTGCTTTTTTAGGGTTGATTTGGTGTGCTTCTAACGGCTTTTTCGTTTCCTTAATAGTAGGAAATGTGTTAGAATAAATGCGATTTTACCACGGGAAGGCCGTGGTTTGGATGAAGAAGATTTGGAGAGCGTGATGCGCGTACCCTTAAGTTGGCTGAATGAATTTGTAGATTTGCGTGATCAGACCGTGCAGAATGTGTCCGATTTGCTCACCTTTTCCGGCGTGGAAGTAGAAGCAATCGAAACGACCGGAACGGTTTTAGATGAACACTTTGTGGTGGGTGAAATCATCGCGTGTGAAGATCACCCGAACTCCGACCACTTGCATATTTGTAAGGTAAACGCAGGCTCCGAAACGTTTCAGGTGGTCTGTGGTGCGCCGAATGCACGCGTGGGTGTGAAGTCGCCTTTGGCAAAGATTGGCGCAAAGATGCCGGGCCCGGATGGATTTGAGATTAAGAAGGGCAAGTTGCGCGGCGTGGAGAGCTTCGGTATGCTCTGCTCGAAGGACGAGCTTGGCCTCGGTGGCGCACATGATGGCATTTGGGAATTGCCTGAAACGGCTGAACCTGGCGCCGCAATTCAACCCTTCATGCCGAAGGCTGATGTCGTTTATGATTTGGAAATCACCTGGAACCGTCCGGACTGCCTCTCGGTGCGTGGCATTGCGCGTGAACTCTCTGCTTTGTTGAATCGTCCGCTGAAGACGCCCGATGTGAGCTTCCCCGAAACGGGTGCTGATGTAAATACGCTCGCAGCGGTGCGTGTGGATGCGCCTGATTTGTGTCCGCGTTACACGGCTCGCGTCGTGACGGGCTTGGATCCCAATGCTCCGACGCCGGAGTGGATGGTGGAACGTCTCGAAATGTGCGGTCAGCGTTCGTTGGGCCTCGCGGTGGACGTGACCAACTATGTGATGCTTGAATTGGGCCAGCCGCTTCATGCCTTTGACCACACCACGCTGAAGGATAACACGATTGTGGTGCGTCGCGCTGCAGAAGGTGAAGTGCTCCGCACGTTGGATGGTGTGGATCGCACCTTAAATCCCTCCATGCTCGTGATTGCTGATACCGAACGCGCCACCGCAGTGGCGGGTATCATGGGTGGCGAAGAGACTGAAGTCGCCACAGGCACGGGCACCATCTTGCTTGAATCTGCACTCTTTGATGCGGCCAGCATTAAGTTCACAGCCACGGCATTGGGCATGGCTTCTGAAGCGACCTATCGTTTTGCCCGTGGCGTTGACCGCGATTTGGCAGATGAAGCTAGCCGTCGTGCGATTTCCCTTTTGGTGAAATACGGTGGCGCCACTGCATGCACGGGTGTGATTGATGCAGACTTCCGCGACCGCACGCCAATTGATGTCTCGCTCTCCTACCAGCGCGTGAACGAAGTGATTGGTGTGGAAATCCCTGCAGAAAAGGTGGATTCTATTCTCACCTCGCTTGGCATTGAAAAGATTTCTGGGGATGAAGCGGGCGCAGTATTCCGTAGCCCGTCGTGGCGTTATGACGTGACCCTCCCCGCAGACTTGATTGAAGAAGTGACGCGCATGAATGGCTTGGATGCCATCCCGACGCAACTTCCCACGCTCGCAGCGGTCTCGCAGTTGCCCGAAACGAGCTTCCGCGCGAAGAAGGCGGTGCGCCATGCACTTCTGAGCCTGAGCTTCACGGAAGCAATGCACTACTCCTTCCTCTCGAAGACCGAGCTGGACGCCTTTGATCCTGAAGTAAAGAATCGCTTGGTGATTCCGAATCCTGTTTCGGCAGATTACGGCGTCTTGCGCGATTCGCTCTTGCCGCAGTTGATGGGTTCGCTCGGTCGCAATGCGGCACGTCAGACCGAAAGTTGCGCGCTCTTTGAAATTGGTCGCGTCTTCTCTGTGAATGCGAAGACGGGCAAGCCTGAAGAAGGCGAACGCGTCTCGCTCGGTTTGATGGGGCCCTTCGGCCGTGATGCGCTGTCGCGTCGTGCGCCGGTGAGCGATGAAGAGGCGATTTTGTGGTTGAAGGGTGCGATCGAGGCGCTTTGTGCCAAACTGCACGCACCGCGTTTTGGTTTCTTCCCCGTGGCACACCCTGCATTTGCGAAGGGTTATGCCGTAGAAATTTGCGTGGGTAAAAAGCGCGTGGGCTTGATGGGTGCGGCGAGTGCCGCAGTGCGCCATCGCTACCGTTTGAACACGCCCATGGTGGTGGCCGAACTGGATATGGATCAGCTCACGAAGGGGCTTGATGCATTGCCGCGCTTGAAGCCGGTCCCTCAATTCCCTGCAAGCCGTAAGGATATTGCCTTTATTGCCCCGGATGATTTGGCACATGAAACAGTTGTGAAGACCATTCGAAAAGCTGCACCTGCGGAATTGACCGACATTGCACTCTTTGATATCTTTACTTCGAAGGCAATCGGTGCAGGGAAGCGTTCCATGGGGTACACCCTTGAATTCCGTTCTGCGGAACGTACGCTTCGCGATGCCGAAGTAAATGCCGCTTTCGCTAAGATTGTTGAGGCGTTGAAGCGCGACCTCGGCGTTGAAGTTCGCGAAAGCTAATCACCCATTTGCGCGGAAACGCGCGCCGGAAGTGGGCCCTGTCCTAAACGCGAATTGGCTGAATGTATCTCTGGCCTACATGTTTTTAGGACGGAACCGAACGCAACTCAAAGGCGTGACCTGAGTCGTACCGGAAGGTTGCGGGGCGAGCTGTCACTTGGATAATCCGGGCTTCCAGAGGTGGAGGCGATACGTCTGGACGGGGCTTTTATTTGAACATGATCGGACGCACTGCGTTCGGAAGAAAAGGAAAAAGACGATGTTGAAACAGATTCTGCTTTGTTTGGCGCTCTGCGGTGCCGCATCTGTCTTCGCGACCGAAGGGGTCAGCGATATGGCTGTGCAACTCTTCGGAAAGGAAGAGGCTGGAAAGCGCGTCAATGATGGCGTGGTCTTCATCGATGGACAGTATGTTCGCGGACCTTATTCCGTTACGCGTGAAGGAAATGTCATCCTCATCAATGGTCGCATCGCGAGCCGCTTTAAGGTGGAGTCAAGCGCGAAGGCGGCTCCTGAAGCCGTGCAGGCCGATCCCAGTGCAGGCGAAGGTCCCATCGTGTCGGATGAGGAGGGCGCTGATGTGGGGAGCGACCCCACGCCGACCTTGAGCGATACGCCCGCCGCGAAGGAACCCACGCCTAAAACTTCTGCGATTGAAGCGAAGCTCGCCAAGCAGAAGGGTGGCGGTAGCATTGAACAACGCCTCGCCGCCAAGCAGAAGGCACAGGATTTGAAGAAGTCTTCTGCCGTGGGTACCTTTAATTCCGAACCTTCTGGTGCAGATCCGATGGCGCTCTTTGAAGAGGCCGATTACACCTACACGCCCCCCTCCAAGCCTGAAGCAAAGCCTGTGCCCTATGTGCGCCCCGCCGCCCAGAAGCCGATGGCAGAGCGTATGGCTGAAGCGCGTCAAAAGGATGCCGCTGCCGCGAAGAAGGCAATGGCCACCGCAAAGCCCGCTGAGGAAGCAGAGGGTGATGGCGAGGAAGATGTCGTGGCTGTGGAAGAATTTGATGACCTCACCGAGGCAGAAATTGACGCTTATACGAAGAAGTTCGCCGCACGTCGCGCTGCGATTGAAAAGGCCCTCGCGGGCGATGGCATGGTGCTCTTGTCCTCTGCCTCAAGCGGTATGAAGTCTGTCAAGCGCAACACCATGTGGAAGTTCGTCCTTCAGTTTGAAGAATTGTGCGCCGCAAATGATGCCACGAAGTTGCAGAATAAGTGGGGCACCACCCTTCCGCGCGGCTATCTCCAGCGCATCTATGACAATCGCGCGGAGAGCCTCAAGGATATGAAGACGCTTGTTTTGCGCGTGAAGCGTGAAGAGAAGAAGGCATCACAGCGTTCTCGCAACCGTCTCTAATGCGGAGTTCGCGATGGATTGTCAGCCCAATCCGTTGATTTTGCCACCGTGCTTAGACCAAAGCGCCGTCCTGGAATTACTCCAGGAGGGCGCTTTTTCATGGGTTAAGCCAGGCGTTCAGGTTGTGATTGATGCGACGGCGGTGCGCCATTGTGATGGGGCAGGGGCGGCCTTTGTTTGGACTTTGCGTGATCAGATTGGTGTAGCGGGGGGAAGGTGTGAACTGATTCACGCCTCGCCAGAATTGATGCGTTATTTAGATGCGTATGATTCGGCGCGCGAAGCCGCCGCGAAAGACCCAGAGGCGAATCTCAAAGCACCTGTGCCAGAGGATCTTATTACGGCAGTGGGGCGAAGTGTATGTGAAAGGATCGCTGGCTTTGGTGATGCATTAACCTTTTTAGGCGAGGTAATGCTCTCCTTACCCTTAATCTTTTCGCGTCATTTTCGTCGAGCAGATGCGCTTTTAGCCTTTGTGCGATGCGGGGTACAGGCAGTGCCAGTGGTGTCATTGATTGGCTTCTTGCTGGGACTGATTCTCGCCTTTCAATCTGCGATCCCGCTCCAAATGTTTGGCGCGGAGGGCTTTGTGGGTGGTCTCATTGGGATTGCTCTGGTGCGTGAACTGGGCCTGATTATCACGGCGATTCTTATGGCGGGCCGCACGGCCTCGTCCTTTGCCGCTGAGTTAGGGACGATGAAGGTCAATGAAGAGATTGACGCATTAGAGACGATGGGGTTAAAGCCCGTGCGCTTTTTGGTCTTGCCGCGGGTGGTGGCGGGAACGCTCGCCCTGCCAATCTTGTCGCTTTTCGCTACTGCATCAGGCTTGATTGGCGGTTGGTTCGTGATGCACATCCTTGGCTTCTCGGTCTCGTATTTTGTGGACCAACTTCAAAGTTTCGTCTCGTTTGGGGATCTCATCGGCAGCGAATGCAAGGCGATTGTGTTCGGTTTTACCGTGGCCACGGTGGGGTGTCGCTTTGGGCTTACGGCGGGACGCGATGCAGGTGCGGTCGGCACGGCCACAACCTCAGCCGTCGTTACGGGCATTGTTCTTTTGGCTGTGCTCGAAGGTCTCTTCTCTGTCATCTTCTACGCGATGGGATGGTAACGCATGGCTGAGTTAGATCGCACAATCCCCGCTATTGAATGTCGCCATGTTGCCTCTGGTTACAATGGCAATGTCTTGATGAACGACATCAATTTCACCATTGATCGCGGCGAAATCGTCTTTCTCCTTGGCGGATCGGGTTGCGGTAAATCAACCCTCCTCAAGCATATCATCGGTCAAGTGCCGCCCATCTCCGGAAGCATTCGTATCTTAGGGCGTGAGGTAACGGCTGACGCGTCCGAAACAGACCCACTCCAAATCTTACGTTCGTTTGGCATGATGTACCAGAGTGGCGCGCTGTTTGGTAATCTCTCTGTACTTGAAAATGTGCTCTTGCCGCTTCAAGAGTTTTCAGGATTGCCGCCCGAAGTGTGTGAAACTGCGGCTCGGATGCGCCTTGCGCAGGTGGGTTTGCTCACGCGAGCGCATGCAATGCCCGCCGAACTCTCGGGTGGCCAACGCAAACGTACCGCCATCGCTCGCGCCATGGCTCTGGACCCGCCCGTCCTCTTCTTGGACGAACCCAGCGCCGGCCTTGACCCTATTACGTCTGCCTCTTTGGATGAATTGATTCGTCACCTCTCGCGTAAATTAGGCATGACCGTGGTCATCATCTCCCATGAGTTGGCGAGTATTGAGGCGATTGCCGACCGTGCAATTTATCTCGATCGACGCGTGGGCGGGGTGCTTGACCAAGGGTCGCCACATTATCTTAAGCATCAATCCCCCTACGCTGAGATTCGAGCCTTTTTCAATCGCCAAGCAGAATGCTCCCCTGTTAAGGAGTCTTTATGAAACAAAAGAAACGCTATTTCCTCGCCGGCCTCTTTGTCATCGGCGGCTTTCTCCTCTTTGCCTTAGGGTGCATCCTCTTCGGTGGCAGCGAACTTTTTGCCGAAAAGCTCTACTTTGAAACCTACTTCGCCTCCTCGGTGCAGGGGCTTGACGTGGGAAGTGCCGTCAAATTTCGTGGCGTGCCAGTGGGGAAGGTGGAGGCCATCACCTTTACTGCTGACACGTATCGGAATGACCCGGCAGTGCTTGAGTGCGAAAACACAAAAGAGGTGTTTCACTCGTTGATGTATATCCGTGTACTTTGCTCAATCAATTTGAAGGACTATCCCTCTTACTCACCCGAACGCCTGAAGCAGATGGTCGAACGTGGCATGCGCGCCACCCTCGGCATGCAGGGCATTACGGGCATCGTTTTCATCAATCTGGACTATTATCGCGCGAACAAAGCCAACGATGCGACCGACCTTAAATTCGTTTGGACGCCCGAGAAGATTTATGTACCCTCCAAGCTCACCGTCCTCCAGAACATCGTAGATGTCGTTGAGGATCTGAGTCAAGAATTGCGGAAGGTCAACCTTTCGCAGACCATTGCCTCCTTTACGAAATTGGCAGACAGTGTGAATCTCGCCGTCTCCGAGGCGAATCTCCCGCAATTGTCCGCCACCTTTAACGAGTTGGGGCAGTCCCTCGCAAAACAAGCACATGCCCTGGAGGCGACGCTCATAGCCTTGGATGCGGAGGCGCTCGGAAAGAACGTAAGGGCGTTGTCCGACAATCTGGCGGCAACCTCCACCACGCTTCGCGAGGTCATGCCGCAACTTTCAAGTCGCGTAGATGATACGATGGTCTCCGTCCAAGACGTCTTGGGCGAATTGAAGGTGACGCTTACTGAAGTGAATGCCACCCTTTCTGAGGTGCGGAGCGCCGTCAATTTTGACGAGCTTGGCGAAGAAACAGATCAAACTTTCGGCACGTTAGCGCGTACAGCCGCCTCGTTGGAGGCGCTCGTGGATGAACTTCGCGAAAAACCTTCTCGTTTGATTTTTGACTCCCCTGAACAATAAGGAGCCTTTATGAAATCTCTTCTCGTATTACTTTCCGCCTTGGTCGCTGTGCTCTTCTGTGGTTGTGCCACCTCAAAGCCGCATCCGAAGTACAACGTTTTTCCTAACTCGCTTGAGCCCGCGCTGCGAACCTGTGCCACTTCTGGCGTACGCTTACGCATGGCAGAGGACCTTCGTGCTTACAGTGCGCCGCTCGTCTTCCATGTGGACAACACGGTCACCGTTAGCCGCGATCTCATGTATTACGCGCCCCTCGAGGTGGCATTGGCCCGCGCCCTTGAGGATATTACCCTTTTTACCGCTCCCAAAGCCGAAAAACTTAAGGTGGAAGTTCGCGACTATTGTCTCATTGAGCATGACCCTGCCACGCTGAAGACGCCTGAGGGGGGCGAACCCTCTTCCCTTGAAGTGCGCGTAGCATTAAAAATCACCGTCCCGGGAAAGCCATCTTTCTATAGCAGTTCTTCAACCTTCCTTCCCGCAGATGCAGATGTCAAAACGCTTCACGAGGCCTTTGCGAAAGCTCTTCTAAGTAGTTATCCGCAGGAATTCTAACCAGGTTCCTAATTACAAAATCTTGAAGCGGTGCGGATGCGTTTTGCTACGCGCCGCTTTTTGTGGGCATTGGTTTCTAATCTTTTTGTGGTGCATTGGGTGTGTTATCGTGTTTCATTTTAGGGGATACGTTTAGGGATGATTCGCGGGGATGCGGTGGATTTGTGTTACAATAGTGTGAAAAAGGAACGTATAATGATGAAATTGCTCGTTTATTGCATGAGTTTCGTATTGTTTGCTTCGTTAGGGTTTGCAGAATTTGCTCCTGAAGCGACGCATGAAGAGGCTCCATTTAAAATTGTGATTGAAGATGTCCCTGAAACGGCACCGAATACGCCCGCACCTACACAACCTGCAGTGCAAGCGCCCGTCGCAACGCCTGAGCCGGTCTCGATGACGGTGGCAGAGGCTGATGCCGCGGATGCAATTCCTGAGGAGGAAGCAGAGGTAGAACCCAACTGCGCCCATGTGTTGCGCCCGCCGAAGGCATATGATCGCGAAGTCTTGATGTTGCAGATCTTCTTGGACCGCTTTAACTTCTCTTGTGGTGTGATTGATGGTGTGTGGGGCGAAGGCTCGCTGGAGGCGATGCGTGCATGGCAGAAGTCGCGCGGTTTGCGTCAGACCTCTTGGGTGGATGTGCCGTTGTATGCGGAAATTGCCACGATGCCTGAGGCGCTTTCGCGTTATGTGATTACCGCAGAGGATGTGGCGTTGGTGACGGGTCCCTTGCCTGCGACGTGGGCTGAGCGTGCGCAGATGAAGCTTTTGGGCTATGAATCGATTGGCGCATGCATTGCTGAAAAGTTCCACACTTCCGAACGTACCTTGCGCCGTTTGAACCCCGCGATTATCAATTGGCCAGAGGATTTACAGGAGGGCTCCATCTTGGTGGTGCCGAATGTGCGTGTGGCGGCATTGGAGAAGCCTGCGCGTTTGGTCGTGGCACTGAAGGAGTGCATCTTGGCGGGCTATAATGAAGAGGGAACGATGCTTTTGCGCTTCCCGTGTTCGATTGCACGCAATCGCGCCCATTTGCCTGCGGTGGGCACTCTGACGGTGAAAAACATGGCCCCCGCACCGAATTACACCTATGACCCTGCAAATTATGGCCAAGACCCAAGCGTCGGGAAGATGATTGTGCCCGCTGGCCCGCGCAACCCCGTGGGAAGCCGTTGGATTGGCTTGTCCTTGTCGGGTTATGGCATCCATGGTACGCCGCGCCCCAATAGCGTTGGCCGCCCCGAATCGCGCGGTTGCTTCCGTTTGACCAACTGGAATGCCGAAAAACTCTTCGAACTCATTACCACGGGCACGCCTGTTGAGGTGGTGAATTCGCTTGCAGAGGTGACGTTTGCTCCGAAGCAAGCCGGCCCCGCGGCCACGCCTGCGCCTCAGACTGAGACGCCTGCCACGCCTGCCGCCGCGGAAACGCCCGCGGCTGAGGGTGAGCCCCTGTTTGAAGAGACCGCTGAATCGACGGAAGTCTAATTCTCCTCGTGAAGTTTGCCTTCAATTGTCCTATTGTTTGACGAAGGAATGATTACCATGTCCGCCTCTTTTTGTGATTCGTTGCCTGCTGCATTTACTGAGCATCCGATTGACTGTGCGTTAATCCTTGGCTCAGGGTGGGGCGATGCGCTCGCGCCTGAGGCGGTGCATGCCGTGGTGCCTTATGACCAATTACCTGGCTTTGGTGCCGCATCGGTGGTGGGACACAAGGGTGAACTCATCTTAATGACGCTCGCGGGGCGCCGTGTGGTGGTCTTTAGCGGCCGTCGTCACTACTACGAAGGCTGCACGATGGAGCAGGTGGTCTACCCGGTGCGCCTCTTAAAGGCGTTGGGCGTGAAGTGCTTGCTGATTACGAATGCCGCCGGCGGGATTAATGCTTCCTTCCGTGCCGGCGACCTGATGGTGCTCACGGACCACCTTAATTTCACGGGCGTCAATCCCTTACGGGGTCCGCATGATGCTACGTGGTCCACGCGTTTTCCGGATATGACCCGTGTCTATGACCCCGAACTCTCCCAGATTTTGCTTGATCAGGGTGGCGAAACGATGCATCAGGGCGTCTATGTCTTCTCGCCGGGACCCTCTTATGAGACCCCCGCAGAGATTCGCGCCTATCGCACCCTTGGTGCAGATGCTGTGGGTATGAGCACGGTGCCAGAAGCGGTCATGGCGCACGCAGGCGGGATTCGTGTGGCGGCATTGAGTTGCATCACGAACATGGCAGCGGGCCTCCACGTCGCACCGCTTGTGCATGAAGAGGTGCTTGCCGAGAGTGAGTCTGCCAAACCGCGCATGGCCGCGCTCCTAAAAGCCTTTGTGGCACATTGTCCCTAAAGCACTTCAGACACAGATTTCCAGTGGCGTTCTATTGTTGAACGCGTCTAATTAAAAAAGAAGAGCGGATGTCCATGACGGCATCCGCTTTCTGTTGATGGACGGGAAACCCCGTCTAATCGTTTAGGCTCAGTGCAATTAGAGCGCCATCTGGGCGGCCAAACCGATGTAGTCGGCCGGCGTCATTGCGCGAAGGCGATCCTTGTCCGCTTCAGGGATTTCAAGGGTGCCGATGAAGTCGCGAATGGTTTCTGCAGTCATGGCGTTGCCACGGGTGAGAGCCTTGAGCTTTTCGTAAGCATTCGGCACGCCATAACGACGCATCACGGTCTGAATGGGTTCAGCGAGCACTTCCCATGCATTGTCAAGGTCAGCTGCGAGCGCCGCTTCATTCGGGCTCATGCGACCCAAACCGCGCTTCGTGGAGGCCACTGCGATGAGCGAATAGGCGAAGCCTGCACCGATATTACGGATTGCCGTGGAGTCCGTCAGGTCGCGCTGCATACGGCTCACGGGGAGCTTGCGGGCGAGGTGACCGAGGATGGCTTCGGCGAGACCGAGGTTGCCTTCGGAGTTTTCGAAGTCAATCGGGTTGATCTTGTGCGGCATCGTCGAGGAACCCACTTCGCCTGCGACCACCTTCTGCTTGAGGTACTTCATCGAGACGTACATCCAGATGTCGCGGTCCAGATCGAAGAGGATGCGGTTCCAACGCTGCAAGGCGTCAAAGAGTTCCGCCATACCATCATGGCTTTCAATCTGTGTCGTGTAGGGATTCTGGCTCAACCCAAATCCTTCAATCACGCGCTTCGCGAGGGCGACCCAGTCCACATCCGGCGCAGCGGAGGTGTGCGCATTGTAGTTGCCCACTGCACCATTCATCTTCGCGGGCAGGACAATCGCGTCAATCTGCGCAGCCTGACGGCGCAAGCGGTGCACGAACACTGCGAGTTCCTTACCGAGCGTGGTGGGGCTGGCGGGCTGACCGTGGGTGTGCGCGAGCATGGGCAGGGCAATGGTGTCGTTGGCCATGGTCTTGAGTGCTTCGGTGAGCGATTCCTGTTCGGCGCGGAGCACGGCCAAACCATCACGGAGCTGCAACGCATGGGACATGTTGTTGATGTCTTCAGAGGTGCAAGCAAAGTGGATGAATTCGCTCAAGTGTGCGCAATCTGCAGGAAGCTTTTCGCGGATGAGGTATTCCACGGCCTTCACGTCATGACGGGTGGTCGCTTCAATTTCCTTTACGCGCTGGGCATCAGCCAAGGAGAAATCGTCGGCAATCGCCTGGATTGCGGCGCGCTGGGCATCGGTGAGCGTGCCTGTTTCGGGCAAGCCAGGTTCATCACAGAGTGCGAGCAACCATGCAATTTCCACCTGAACGCGACGCTTGATGAGGCCGAATTCGGAGAAAACGGCGCGCAGGGGAGCAGTTTTGTCTGCATAACGACCATCAATCGGGCTGACGGCGGTGAGGGAGGAGAGTTCCATGTGGACACCTTTCGGTTGGGAGGGTTAAAGGGAATTACGCCTTTTTGGCGCGACGTTCTGCAAAGGCTTTCGCAGCCTTTTGTTGTTTGGTACGCGTGGGGAAGGTCTTTTCAGACTCCGCTTCGCGCAGTTGTTCAAGCAATTTGAGTTGGTCCTTGGTGAGGGACTGGGGTGTTTCTGCGATGAGCACAATGTGCAAGTCACCTGCGGGATGACGCCCAATCGCGCATACACCCTGGCCTCGCAGACGTTGCACAGAGCCATTTTGGGTGCCGGGCTTAATCTTGAGCGTGCCAGTGCCATTGGGGGTCTCAACGGGAATTTCGCCGCCGAGCGCGAGCAACACAGGCGAGACGCTTAGGCGCAGGATCAAATCTTGCCCCTCGCGTTCAAAGAGTTCGCTCTCTGCTACGGAGCAACGCAGGTAGAGGTCGCCGCGCGGTCCATTATTGTCACCCGCATTCCCCTTACCAGCCACGCGCACACTCATGCCATCTGCAATGCCCGCCGGCACAGTGACCGTAACGGTTTCATCGGAGGCAATCTTACCATCTCCGCGGCACTTGCGGCAGGGCTTTTCAATGACCGAACCGCTTCCCTGGCAGACAGGGCACGTTTGCTGGAACATGCCGAAGAAGCCGCCGCGCTGTTGCACCACGCCCGAACCGCCACAGTGCTTACACGTGGCGCGTTTCGAACCCGCCTCTGCGCCCGAGCCATTACAGTCAGGGCAGGAGACCGCCGCATGGATGCGGATGTCTTTTTGGATGCCAAAGAGGGCGTCTTCAAAGGAGAGGCGAATGCGCATCTCGGTGTCTTCGCCACGCTGCGGCGCATTGGGGTCTCTGCGACGACCACCGCCGCCAAAACCAAACCCACCCCCGAAGCCACCGCCGAAGAATTGGTTCAGGATGTCATTGAGGTCTGCGCCATGCGTGAAGTCGCGGTCAAAGTTAAAGCCACCGCCACCGAAGGCATTCTTCATGCCATCGTGACCATACTGGTCATACATCCGACGCTTCGATTCATCGGAGAGCACCTCGTATGCCTCAGAAGCTTCCTTAAACTTCTCTTCCGCTTCCTTATCACCCTGATTGCGGTCGGGGTGATACTTCATGGCTAACTTACGATAAGCCTTCTTAATCGCCTCAGCGTCGGCACTCTTTTCTACGCCGAGCACTTCATAGTAATCGCGTTTTGCGGCCATGGGTTATGCCTCCTGCGATGCGGCCTCTGCGGCGGGTTCTGCGGGAGCAGGCGCGCCAGCCGACACAATCACCTGTGCCGGACGCACCACCTTGCCGCCGAGCTTCCACCCCTTGCGGAACTGATTGACCACGCAGCCCTGTGCAATTTCAGCATGCGGCATCATCGAGAGCGCTTCGTGCGCCATCGGATCAAAGGTCGTCCCCGCAGGAGCATCAATGAGCTCTGCTCCAGACTGTTCCAAGACCTTGCGGAATTCCCCCGCAATCATCTTCACACCCTGCACAAACGGCGAATCATCCTGAGCCGCCATCAAGGCCATTTCAAAATTGTCAAACACGGGCAGAAGCGCATTTAAAAGACGCTCATTAGCGCGCGCCGTGCGTTCTTCCAATTCACGCGCCTGACGCTTGCGCATATTGTCAAAATCGGCCATCAAGCGCATATGGCGCTCCTTTGCCGCCGCCAAATCTGCCACTAAAGTCTCTACCGAAGGCACCTCCTGTGCGGCCACCTCAGGGGTCGCTTCCTCTGTCTTCACTTCAGGCGCCGCCGTTTCTGCGGCGGGTTGCACCTGTTCTTGTGCTTCGGGATGTACATTTTCGTCTGTCATATCACTAAGACTCCTTTGGTCGAGCAACACACCATCCTTACATTCTTGCGTACTCTAAAAACGCTCGCGCCCGCATAGGCGCCCGTGTGCCCGTCAAATTAAGGTAATAATCGCCCATCAGTATACCATAAATCCACCCCACCCTCAAAGCCGTAGGATGATTTTAACCCCTCTGTGACAAGACAACACCCCTCAAACAAACACGCTTCTCCACACGGTGCTCCGTAGCCTGCCATCCCCGCCTCACCCAGCGCCCCTTTTCTCTGTGCCCTGTTATACTCGGGATAAACCAAACAACGGGGACGCTGCGCTCCCCGCTCCCCTCGCTTCCCATGCGCAGCATGTGTCAGAGCCGCGGGCTCATGATGCTCCTCATCACTCGCCCCTCCAGACTGAGCATGTGTCAGAAGGAGCGCGTGCGCTCCGTCCGTTCCTCGGCGTAGCCGTGGAGAGGCGTTCAAAATTAAATTTAAAGGTCTAAACTCCACACACACTTCTAGTGTAACAAAATGGGGACAAGTAGTCAAGTTTGCCGACCCAGGTAAGCGAAAATTTCGCGATAAGTAGGCGAAATTTCTGCTTGAAAATCGGCGACTTTGGTCACCCAATTTCGCTGACTTTGCTCAGGAATTTCGCTGATATTGCTCACCAATTTCGCTGATATTGACCCGAAATTGCTTTAGCTTTTCCCCAAAAAGCTGCTACCTGTTGATAACTTTTCTATCACTCTGGGTCCAAAATTTCGCAAGGAAGCCGCTGTGGCGGAGTTAATTTTGCCCCATTTTTACATTATCCCTTTCTCCTTAAAGGAGTTATGCATTTTTGCTAACCTCGTCATTTTCGCCCTAAAAACCGTCACCGCGCCGAAGTTTTTCCAAAAAACTGCGTCGAAAACATTCCATTGTTGATAACTTGTTGATAACTCAAAAAAGTTTTCAACAAGCAAAAAATCGCCAAAATTTTCAAAAAAGTGAACTTTTCGCGCACGGGGTTTTGAAGCGAAAATGGGGTGAAAAGGGAGACGCGATAAGAGGAGGGGTGGGTGCGTCATCTCCGCTTGAAAAATGTGAAAAAATGATGTTCGCACCGTCTTCTGAATCGACGATTGGGGATAATCTCGTTGCGTCAGGGAGTGAAACGGCTGGCAGACGCGCCCCATGACCTAGCGCCCATTTTCAGGATCACCATGTTTCCCCTGATTGACGCGGGCTTCCATTTTAGAAAACTCCGCAAATGCGGGAAAATCTAAAATGGATGAAGATTATGCAGTTTAGATAATGTTATGCATTATTTACTTTTGGATGAACTTCAGATGATGGACTCATTTGAAGCGGTATTAAGTGGATTTTAATATTAGAAATTTAGACGACTATTACCAGTGAAGCGCTTTGTGCTCCAGGCTTCGGTTTTAAAAAATCTCTACCTACTTAATAAACGCGCGCGCGTAAGAGGGTGAGGTGTGGGGGATGGAGCAGTCTTATACAATTAGTAAGACGCGCGCGCAATGGAGAGGAAACGCCTTGACTAAGGGGTGGTCGCTTTGAGGGCGGTAGGTAAGGGGGGGCACGCCTCGACTGGGGGTGTTCTCTTTGAGGCGCGGTAAGCAAGGGGAGTGGGGACATGTCCTTAGTTGTCGGGTGCGCTTTTAACGGGCGGCAGCTCAATGCACGTAAGGGGAGGGGCTCGTCCTCGGTCAAAGGGTGGTCGCTTTGAGGGCGGTAGATAAGGGGAGGGTGGATCGTCCTCAAGCAAAGGGTGGCTTCTTTGAGGGAGGTAAATTTAAGGGGTGGTAAAAATTCTAAAAAAGCGAAAAAAGGGGGTTGCGTTAAAAGCGTGTGGTGTGATATAGTAATGAGACCTTTTGGAATAGCAAGGTAATTCGTAGCTCTTTGACATCATTTAAGTCCGCGAATCGGACGTAACAGAGGAAAACATGGCCACAGGCATGGAACAGATTCGGAATATCGGTATCGTCGCCCACATCGATGCGGGAAAGACGACTACGACCGAGCGTATCCTCTTTTACGCTGGTATGACCCATCGTCTCGGTAACGTAGACGAAGGTAATACGGTGACGGACTGGATGATTCAAGAGCGTGAACGCGGCATCACGATCACTTCTGCCGCTATCACTTGCGCATGGCGCGACACCCAAATTAATCTGATTGACACTCCCGGGCACGTTGACTTCACAATGGAAGTCGAGCGTGCCCTTCGCGTGCTTGATGGCGCGGTAGGTGTGTTTTGTGCAGTGGGTGGTGTGCAGCCGCAGTCTGAGACGGTGTGGCGTCAGGCTGACCGTTATCACGTTTCTCGCATCGCTTTTGTGAATAAGATGGACCGTATGGGGGCAAATTTTGACCGTGCGGTTTCGGAAATGCGTGAAAAGTTGGGCGCGAATGCCGTGCCGGTGATGATGCCGGTGGGGGCGGCCGAGACTTATGCAGGTGAAATTGATTTGATTTCGCTTTCGTATCGTCGTTACTTGGATGAAGAAGGAAAGTCTTTTGAGGATGGGGCAGTGCCCGCAGAGTTGGCAGATGCAGCTCAGGCGGCGCATGAAGCATTGCTTGAGGCTTTGGCTGAAGTAGACGATACGTTCATGGAAGCGTACCTGGAAGATCCGGAACAGGATGTGGCCTCCGTGCGTGCGGCAATTCGTCGTGCAGTGGTGGCTCAGACGATGGTGCCGGTCTTCTGTGGGTCTTCGTTGCGCAACAAGGGCGTTCAGGCGCTGTTGGATGGCATCGTGGACTTTTTGCCCTCGCCGGGTGAGCGTAAGGCGCCGGTGGGGACGAATGTGAAGACGAATGCGGATGAGGAGATTGAGACGACCGCTACGGCGCCCTTGTCCTCGCTCGTTTTCAAGATTGCGACCGATCCCTACATGGGCCGTCTCTTCTTCGTGCGCGTTTATGGCGGTGCGTTGAAGAAGGGCCAGAATGTTTACAACCCCCGCACGCGGAAGCGTGAGCGCATCATGAAGCTCTTGCGCGTGAAGTCGGACGAAGAAGAGGAATTGGATGTCCTCGACGCGGGCGACATCGGTGCAGTGGTGGGATTGAAGGAAGTCACCACGGGTGACACGCTCTGCGTGGAAAATCGTCCGGTGGCTTTGATGGGCATTACCGCTCCGGAACCGGTGATGTTCATGGCAATCGAACCGAAGAGCACGGCGGAAAAGGATAAGTTGATTGCAGCATTGGATCAGCTTGCAGCCGAAGACCCGACGTGCCAAGTCCGTACGGACGCAGATTCCGGACAAAAGATTTTATGCGGTATGGGCGAGCTCCATCTGGAGATTCTCGTCGACCGCTTGAAACGTGAGTTCAATGTAATGGCGAACACAGGTAAGCCGATGGTTTCTTACTATGAAACCGTTTCGGCCACTGCCCGCCAGACGTACACGTTCGACCGCGAAATCGCCGGGCGTCGACACTATGTGACGCTGACTCTGGAGGTTTCTCCGATTGAACGCGGCAAAGGCCGACAGGCAGAAGTTGCGAAATCCGCACTTAAACGCTTGCCAAAGCCGGAGTTTTCTGCTATTATAACGAACGCTTTATTTGACGCAATAGCGACTGGCGTGTTGGCACGCTTCCCGATGACGGATGTGAAAGCAGAGGTCATTGATTGCGTCATACTGGACGAAGAGACGGCTTCAGACGTCGCTTTTAGAAGCGCCGCCGTCATGGGATTCAGGGAAACCGCACTTGCGGCCCAGCCCGAATTACTGGAGCCTATCATGTCCCTCGACATCGTAACGCCACCGGAGTACGTGGGTGACATTATGGGGGACATTAACAGCCGCCGTGGCCAGGTGTGCGACATGGATATGAAGGGTGACCTTCAGAACGTCCGCGCACGCGTGCCTTTGGCGGAACTGTTCGGGTATGCTACGGCGATCCGTTCGCTTTCACGCGGACGAGCCAGCTACACGATGGAAACCGGCGCGTTCGCAGTGGTGCCCAGAACAGTTAAAGAAGAACTACTCAACAGGTAATGTGAGAATGCAAAGTAGTCAACGCATACGCATTCGCTTGCAGGCGTACGACCACAAAGTGCTGGATCAGGCCGTGGGTGCTATCCTCGACACGGCTATCAGCACGGGTGCGCAGATTGTGGGACCGATCCCGCTTCCGACCCGCATTGAGCGTTTCACGGTGAATCGCTCTCCGCACGTGGATAAGAAATCCATGGATCAGTTCGAGATGCGCACACACAAGCGCTTGCTCGATATCGTGGGGCCGACGGCAAAGACTGTCGATGAGCTCAAGAAACTGAACCTGCCCGCCGGCGTGGACATCACCATTCGCATCTAAAGGAGTGACCCATGCAAGGCTTGATTGGTAAGAAAATCGGTATGACCCAGGTTTGGGACGACAATGGCGTCGCGGTTCCCGTGACGGTGATTGAAGTCGGCCCTTGCCCGGTGGTTCAGGTTAAGACCATTGAAAACGACGGCTACGTGGCCGCCCAGCTCGGCTTTGTGCCCCAGAAGGCACAGCGTTTGAGCAAGGCTGAGCGCACGCGCTTTGAAAAGGCCGGCGTTGAAGCTCAGAAGATCCTCGCGGAATTCACCCCCGACAGCGCAGATGAAGTGAAGGCTGGTGATATCATCACCGCTGCAGCGCTCGACGGCGTCGCATATGTCGACGTTCAGGCAACCACCAAGGGCCGCGGTTTCGCGGGTGTCGTCCGTCGCTTCGGCTTCGCGGGCGGTCCTCACGGCCACGGCGGTCACTCCAAGCGCCGCCCCGGCGGTATCGCTGCTCGTGACCTTCCCGGCTGGGTTGAAAAAGGCAAGAAGATGCCCGGACACATGGGCTGCGTGGTTCGCACCACCCAGAACGTCCGCGTGGTCAAACTGATTGCAGAAGAAAATTTGATTCTTCTTCACGGCGCAGTCCCCGGTCCTAACGGTGGCATCGTCCGTGTTACGAAGGCTCTCAAGAAGGCTTCCAAGTAATGAGCACGATCAAAGTTTATGACAAGACCGGTGCGGCGACGGGCGAAAAGTCCATCGAAGCTGCACAGCTCGTTCTCGACCGTGGTGAGCAGGCTGTTAAGGATACCGTCGTGGCTATCCTCAATGGCTATCGCGCTGGCACGGCCAAGACGAAAAACAAGTCCGAAGTTTCCGGAACCGGCAAGAAGCCCTGGAAGCAGAAGGGCACCGGCCGTTCTTCCTTCGGTAGCTCGCGCAACCCCGTGTGGCGCGGCGGTGGTGTGGCTTTCGGCCCCGTCCCCCGTGACTACTCCCAGAAGGTGAACAAGAAGGTGGCAGCATTGGCGTTCGCCCGTGCACTCAGCGACAAGATCGCCGCAGGCGAACTCGTCCTCGTGGATGCACTCGCATACGACGAACCCAAGACCAAGACTGCAGCCGCTATGTTCAAGGCCATGGGCATCGAGCGCTCCTGCCTCGTGATCGTCGACGACGACGCTTCCAGCACGGACGCTAACGACAACTTCTTCCTCGCCGCTTCCAACCTCCCTAACGTGAGCTTGGCCGCTGCTGGCGAAACGGACGTCTACATGCTCTGCCGCTACAAGACCATCGTGGTCACCGAAAAGGCTTTCGAAGCGCTCCTCGCTCGTATGGCTCGCGTGACCGGAAAGGCTGACAAGTAATGACCACGATCATCCGCAAGGTCTCCGTGACGGAGAAGGGCGCCATCATCGGCGCTAACAACCAGTACATGCTTGAAGTCGCACCCTCTGCGACCAAGCCCGAAATCCGCGCGGCAGTTGAAGCGCAGTTCGGCGTGCACGTCGTCAGCGTGAACACCGCCAACTATCGCAGCCGCACGGTCGCTACGCGCACTCGTCGCACCACCACCACTCAGGCGTGGAAGCGTGCTATCGTCACCCTTCGTGACGGCGAGCGCATTGAAATCGTTTAAGGCCAAAGGACATCCTATCTATGGCACTGAAGAACTATAAAGCCCGCAGCCCAGGCATGCGCTTCCGCGTGTCGCAGGTGCGCACCCATCTCTCCAAGGAGAAGCCGGTCGCTCACTTGACGCTTGCCAAGAACAGCTGCGCAGGCCGTAACAATACCGGTCGCATCACGGTCCGCCACCGTGGCGGCGGCGTTCGTCGTCGCTTCCGCATCGTGGACTTCCTTCGCGACAAGCACGGCATCCCGGCGAAAGTCGCCGCGCTCTGCTACGATCCTAACCGCACCGCTAACCTCGCTCTCTTGAATTACGCGGACGGTGAAAAGCGCTACATCCTCGCCCCTGAAGGCCTCAAGGTCGGCATGACCGTGGTCTCTGGCCCCGAAGCTGAACCCGTGGTGGGCAACGCCCTCCCGCTCGAAAAGATTCCGCTGGGCATGGCGCTTCACAACGTTGAACTCGTCCCCGGTAAGGGCGCCCAGATGGTGCGTTCCGCCGGTACCAGCTGCACCCTCATGGCTCGCGCTAACGGCATGGCAACGCTTCGTTTGCCCTCCGGCGAAGTGCGCATGGTCTCCGTGGCTTGCATGGCCACCATCGGCGCCGTGGGTGAAGGTGACTGGTCGGGCGTGAAGTTCGGTAAAGCCGGCCGCAAACGCCTCCTCGGCATTCGTCCGACGGTCCGCGGTGTGGCAATGAACCCTGTTGACCACCCGATGGGCGGTGGTGAAGGTCGTACCTCTGGTGGTAGCCATCCGCGCAGCCCCTGGGGCAAGCTCGCTAAGGGCGGCAAGACCCGTAATCGCCGTAAGAACAGCAACCGCTTTATTGTCAAGCGTAGAAAGTAAGACACCACTATGGCACGTTCTATTAAGAAAGGCCCTTACGTTGAAGATTCCCTCCTGAAGAAGGTGGAGAAGATGAACGCTTCGGGCAAGAAACTGCCGATCAAGACCTGGTCGCGCCGCTCGATGGTGCTCCCCGAATTCGTTGGGCACACCTTCGCCATTCATAACGGCAAGCAGCACATGCCGGTGTTCATTACCGAAAATATGGTCGGTCACCGCTTGGGCGAATTTGCTAACACCCGCACCTTCAAGGCCCATGGTGGCCTTACCGAGAAGGCTGGACGCTAAGTAAGGAAGAGGGATAACAATGGAAGTGAAAGCCATCGCCCGCAACCTTCGCATCTCCGTGCGTAAAGCACGTCCCATCGCTCGTCGTGTTCAGGGGCTCAAGCTCGCTGACGCACTGGCAGTGGCAGATTTCAGCACGTTGAAGGCTGCACGTTTCCTCGCCGCAGCGCTGCGCTCTGCAGCCGCGAATGCGAAGAACAACAACAACTTGGACCCCGAAACGTTGACGGTTAAGAAGGCCGTTTTCGATGAGGGCACCCGCATGAAGCGCTATTGGTGCGGAGCCCGCGGTAGCGCCAAGCCGATTCAGAAAAAGCTCAGCCACGTCACCGTGGTCCTGACGAACGAGTAAATTAGGAGCCTACCTTGGGACAGAAAGTTAACCCTATCGGCTTCCGCATTGCCCTGAATAAGCAGTGGCAGTCGCGTTGGTTCGCTAAGAAGCAGGACTTCGGCATGAACCTGGCCGAGGACAACCAAATCCGCGAGACCGTGCGCAAGGCTATCGAAGGCGCCGCAATCACCAAGATTGCAATCGAGCGCTATGCCAACCGCGTCCGCGTCATCATCTTCACCGCCCGCCCCGGCGTCATCGTCGGTAACAAGGGCCAGGAAGTTGAAAAGCTCAAAGCCCGCTTGGCTAAGAGCACTGGTAAAGAAATTTACCTGGACATCCAGGAAGTGCGCACCCCTGATGCAGACGCCCAGCTCGTGGCCGAAAGCATCGCGCAGCAGATCGAACACCGTATCGCCGTGAAGCGTGCTATCAAGCGTGCTGAAAAGGCTGCGATGGACCTCGGCGTTGACGGCATCAAGATCCGTTGCGCAGGTCGTATCAACGGTGCAGAAATCTCCCGCGTGGAGTGGAGCAAGAAGGGCAAGGTCCCCTTGCACACGTTGCGTGCTAATATCGATTACGGCTTCGTGGAAGCCAACACCACCGCCGGTAAGATCGGCGTGAAGGTGTGGATCTGCAAGCGCGAAGACTTCCAGCCTGCCCGCCAGCAGCGCGGCGGCGAACGCGGAAGGAGGAATTCTTATGCCTCTCATGCCTAAACGCGTCAAGCACCGTAAGGTCTCCAAGGGCTCTCGTAAGGGCTTTGCGACCAACGGCGAAAAGCTCGCTTACGGCGATTACGGAATCAAGGCACTCGGCCGTGGCTGGGTGACCAACACTCAGATCGAAGCCTGCCGTGTGGCCATCAACCGTCACATGAAGCGTAAGGGCGACCTCTGGGTCCGTATTTTCCCGGACAAACCCGTGACCAAGAAGCCTATCGAAGTGCGTATGGGTTCGGGTAAGGGTAACCCTGAATTCTGGGTTGCCGTCGTCCTCCCCGGCAAAGTGCTCTTTGAAGTGGGCGGTATCCCTGAATCTTTGGCTCGCGAATGCTTGCGCCTCGCCGACACTAAGCTCGGTATCCGCACGCAGCTCGTCACCCGCTAATCGGAGATTGCCCCATGAAGATCGCTGAAATCAAAGAAATGGGCGTTGAAGAGATTGCAGCTCTCATCCGTGATAAGGAAGCTGAGCTCACCTCCCTCCGCCTGAAGCACAACTCCACCCAGGGGATTGAAAACCCCGGCCGCATCACGGCTTTGCGCAAGGATATCGCGCAGCTGAAGACCGTGGCTAACCAGAAGAAGGTGAATCAATGAGCGAAACTACTGTCGAGCGCGGTTCGCGCAAGGTGCGCAAAGGCACCGTCGTCAGCAAGTCCGGCGACAAGTCGATCATCGTGCGCGTCGAGCGCCGCCTTTTGCACCCCGTCTACGGCAAGGTCGTGAAAGCTTTCAATAAGTTCCACGCCCATGACGAAGAAAATACGGCCAAGGTCGGTGACACCGTCGTGATCATGGAAACCCGTCCGATGAGCAAGACCAAGCGTTGGCGTTTGGTCTCCGTAGAGGAGAAGTAAGCCATGATAATGGAAGAAAGCAAGCTCGTCGTCGCGGACAACACTGGTGCTAAGATCGCTAAGTGCTTCCGCGTGCTCGGCCAGCGCAAGCGTACCGCCGGTGTCGGTGACATCATCCGCGTTTCCATTCAGGAAGCGACACCTACTGGCGCAGTCAAGAAGGGCCAAGTCTGCTTCGCACTCATCGTGCGTACGGCTCAGCCCTTGGCTCGCCCTGACGGATCTTTCGTGCGTTTCGACCAGAACGCTTGCGTCATCGTTGACGCTAAGCACAACCCGATTGGGACGCGCATTTTCGGACCTGTTGCACGCGAATTGCGTGACAAAGGCCAGATGAAGGTCATCTCCCTCGCACCCGAAGTGGTGTGAGGCGGGAAGACCGCTTCGTGACCGCAGGTAATACGTAAGCGTAAGCCGGGACACGTAAAGCGAAACGGGACGTTTACGAACTGCGTTTGTTACAACAGCGAGTTACGGAAAAAACAATGAGTATCGCAAGAATCAAAAAGAATGACACGGTGATCGTGATCGCCGGTGCCGACAAGGGAAAGACCGGTAAGGTCCTTTCCGTGAGCCCCAAGAAGGGTACCGCCCTCGTGGAAGGCTTGCACCTGGTGAAGAAGACCATCCGCCGCACCGAGCAGACGCCTCAGGGCGGTATCGTGGAGCGTGAAGCTCCGATTCAGCTTTCGAACCTGATGCCTTATGACGCTGACGCTAAGCGCGGCAGCCGCATCACCCGTTCCAAGAACGGTGAAACCGCGGTTCGTACCCTCAAGACCTCCGGCAAGGCGCTGGACTAAGGAGCAGAGACAATGGCCAATTTGAAAGAGACCTATGTCAAGGAAATCGTGCCCGCGCTTCAGCAGAAGCTTGGCGTGACGAATCCCATGCTCGTGCCGCGTCTGACCAAGATTGTGGTCAACATGGGCTTCGGCATCGTGGAAAAAGACACCCAGAAGCAGATTGTGCATGACCTCGAAGCAATCACCGGCCAGAAGGCTGTGCTTTGTAAGGCCCACAAGAGCATCTCTAACTTCAAGCTCCGCGAAGGCATGGTAATTGGCGCGAAGGTGACCCTCCGCGGCAACCGCATGTACGAATTCGCAGAACGCTTCTTCAATGCTACCTTGCCGCGCATCCGCGACTTCCGTGGTGTGCCGAATCGTGGCTTTGACCAGGCGGGCAACTACACCATGGGCTTGAAGGAATACGTGACCTTCCCCGAAATCACTGCCGTGAGCTCCGCTTCCGGTATGGACATCACATTTGTTACCACTGCCAAGGACAAGGATGCATCCAAGGCGCTCCTCGAAGCGCTCGGTATGCCCTTCGTTGGCCGCTAAGGAGTAAAAGACAATGGCTAAGACTTCTTTGATCGTCAAGGCATCGCGCAAGCAGAAGTTTGCTGTCCGCGCGTATACCCGTTGCTCCCGTTGCGGTCGTCCCCACAGCGTTATCCGCAAGTTCCGCCTCTGCCGTCTCTGCTTCCGCGAAATGGCTCTCAATGGCGAAATTCCTGGTGTTACTAAGGCCAGCTGGTAAGAGAGAGGATTCACGAAAATGATGACTGATCCCATTTCCGATATGCTGGTGCGCATCCGTAATGCGCAGAAGGCACGTCATCCCGAAGTGTGCATGCCCGGTTCTCGCATCAAGGGCGAAATCGCCCGCGTGTTGAAGGAAGAAGGCTATATCGCTGATTACACGATGACCGGCGATGTCAAGCGCACGCTCACCATTGAGTTGAAGTATAGCGACAAGGCTGAACCCGCAATCCGCGGTCTCGAGCGTGTCTCTCGCCCCGGTCTCCGCCGTTTCTGCGGCTACACCGATATCCCGACCGTCCTCGGCGGCTTGGGCACTGCTGTGCTCAGCACCTCTGGCGGCATCATGAGCGGCAAGACCGCCCGCGAGCGCAAGCTCGGTGGCGAATTGCTTTGCACCATTTGGTAAGGAGCTAGAACAATGTCTCGTATTGGTATTCAGCCAATCACCGTTCCCGCTGGCGTCACCATCACGGTCGCTAACGGCAACGAAGTGACTGTTAAGGGCCCCAAGGGCGAGCTCTCTCGCGTTTTCCAGAAGGGCATCACCGTTGCCGTCGATGGCACCGTGGTCACCGTGACCCGTGCAAATGACTCGCTCAAGAACTTCCACGGCCTCTCCCGCACGCTCCTCAAGAACATGATTGAAGGCGTGACGGCTGGTTACGTGAAAGAACTCGTGATCGAAGGTACCGGTTTTAAGGCCGCCGTTCAGGGCAACAAGGCTATTCTCACCCTCGGCTTCGCGTCTCCTAAGGAATATCTCATTCCTGAAGGCTGCACGGTTACCGTGACTGCCGACGTGAATGTCAAGGTCGAAGGTATCGACAAGCAGGTCGTCGGCGAAGCCGCTGCCCGCATCCGTTCGTACTACCCGGCTGAGCCCTATAAGGGCAAGGGCATCCGTTACAAGGATGAAAAGATCCGCCGTAAGGAAGGCAAGACTGTCGCCTAATCGCGGCTAGGAGAATCATAATCATGAGTTTGAAGAATCGCAAAGAACAGCGCGCCGCACGTCACATGCGCATCCGCCGTCGCATCAGCGCCGGTACTGCAGAACGTCCGCGCATGGCCATCTTCGTCTCGAACCGCTACATGTACGTGCAGTTCATTGACGACGTCGCTGCCAACACGCTGGCTTCTGCCTCCACCCTCAAGGGCGGTTTGAAGTGCAACCTCGAAGGCGCTAAGGCCCTCGGCGAAATCGCCGCTAAGGCTGCGCTCGACAAGGGCATCAAGATCGTTGTCGTGGACCGCGCAGGCTACAAGTATCACGGTCGCGTGAAGACCATCGTTGAATCCGCCGTTGCTGCGGGTCTCTTGATCAGCGCCAAGACGGAGGAAGCATAATGTTGGATCGTAACAAGCGTGACCGCGAAGAAATCGCGGAACTCGACGAGAAGACTGTGTTCGTCAATCGTTGCGCCAAGACTGTGAAGGGCGGCCGCCGTTTCAGCTTCTCCGCCATCATCGTGGTCGGTGACAACAATGGCAAGGTCGGTCTCGGCATCGGTAAGGCTAACGAAGTGGGCGATGCTATCCGCAAGGGTGGCGAAGCTGCTCGCAAGGCTATGCGTCCGGTTTGCATGAAGGGTACCACCATCCCTCACGAAGTCTATGGCATGTGCGACGGCGGCAAGGTGCTGCTCAAGCCCGCGCCTGACGGCACCGGTATCATCTGCGGTGGCGCAATGCGCCCCGTGCTTGAAGCCGCTGGCATCAAGGACGTCGTGGGCAAGTCCCTCGGCTCTAAGAACCGCCTCAACGTGGTGAAAGCCACCATCGATGCGCTCCATCAGTTGCGCTCGGCTGAGGCCATTGCCGCTCTCCGTGCTTAATCAGGGCAGGGGAGACGGAGTCACCCTTCGTCTCCCCAGTTCCTAGAAAGGATTTAACAATGGATCTTTCTAACCTCAAGAACACCCCCGGTGCACGTAAGCCCCGTAAGCGCGTTGGTCGTGGTATGGGTTCCGGCATGGGCAAGACCTCGACCCGCGGTCACAAGGGTCAGGGCGCTCGTAAGGGCCACAAGCAGAAGCTCGGCTTCGAAGGTGGTCAGATGCCCCTCATGCGTCGTTTGCCGAAGCGTGGCTTCAAGAATCCTAACCGCGTGCCTTACTACGGCATCAACGTGTCGGATTTGAACCGTTTCGATGACGGCACCGTTGTGGATACGGAAGTGCTTCTCGCCGCTGGCTTTGGTTATCGCGCCGCTAAGACCGCAGGTATCAAAATCCTCGGCAATGGCGAATTGACCAAGAAGTTGACCGTGAAGGTTTCCGCTTTCACCGCTACCGCTAAGGCTAAGATTGAAGCCGCAGGCGGCACCTGCGAACAAATCTAATTGTTCGAAACCCGGCCCTCGGCGCAGTAGCGCAGAGTGGCCGGATTCTTTATCTTTTCAGGGGCATGGCCCCGTTGAGACTCCTGCCTCCAGAGGACGATCATGCTTAAAACATTTGCGAACCTTTTTAAAATTCCTGAACTTCGCACCCGTATTTTCTTTACGATTGGGTTGGTTGCGATTGCACGTCTCTTGGCGATGATTCCGACGCCTGGTGTTGACTGGGCTGCGATTCAGACGCTTCTGGATGCCTTTGCGGAATCTGCAAAGAGCGGTGGCTTGGTGAACTGGTTTGATACCTTCACCGGCGGTGCACTCTCTCAATGTTCTGTGGGTACGCTCTCGATCTGGCCTTACATTTCGGCTCAGATTATCATCCAGTTGATGACCGCTGTCATTCCGGCCTTGGGTCGTTTGCAGCGTGAAGGCGATGCCGGTCGTAAGACGTTGAACCTCTACATTCGTTGGCTCACCATCGGTATTTGTGTGGTGCAGTCGATTGCTTTGGCAAGCACGATGCTTAACCCGTCCGCTTTGGGCATGGGTGAGATCCAGCTCGTGGTGATGCAGCCCTTCTTCTTCTATCTCACAACCATCATCTCTATGACGGGTGCGTCGATGTTCGTGATGTGGTTGGGTGATCAGATTACCGAACGTGGTATCGGCAATGGCGTTTCCTTGCTCATCATGATCAACATCTCTTCTCGTTTGCCCGTCGCAATCGCTGAAGCGGCTCGTCGTTACTTCAATGTGGGTGGCGCACAGGCTCAGGCTGGCGTGTGGGAATTGTTGCTCCTCCTTGCTTTCGGTTTTGCTGTGTTGCTCGGTACAGTGGCAATCACGCAGGCACTGCGTAAGATTCCGATTCACTCCACCCGTGCAATCGCTAAGGGCGCTGCTTATGGTGGCGGTCAGACCTACTTGCCTTTGCGTGTAAACTACGCAGGCGTGATGCCGATCATCTTCGCTGGCCCGATCCTCTCCCTCGTGGGTCTTTTGGGCAACCTCGAAGGCACCAATGCCTTCACCGCCGCACTCAAGTCTGCAGGTAAGGCAATCGCATTGCCCACCTCTGGCGTGCACATCCTTCTCTTTGCTGCATTGATCCTCTTCTTCACCTTCTTCTGGGTGGCAACGCAGTTTAACGCGATGAACATCTCTGAAGGCTTGAAGCGCGAAGGGTCTTACATCCCTGGCATTCGCCCGGGCATGGCAACCGCAGAATATCTTGATGGCGTGATGACGCGTGTGACCTTGATTGGCGCACTCTCCTTGCTCGCAATCGCAATTATTCCGTTGATTCTCCAGGGCGCAGGTAGCATTCCGCGCACCATCTCCGATTTCTTCGGTGGCACCAGCTTGCTGATTATCGTGGGTGTGGCTTTGGATACGCTTCGCCAGTTGGAATCTCACCTTGTGATGCGCAACTATGATGGCTTCTTGCGTCATGGTCGCATTGCCGCACGTCGCTAATCGGGAGTGCCTCACATGGAAATCGTAATCATGTTGGGTGCGCCTGGTTCCGGAAAAGGAACGCTTGCCGTGGAACTTGCAAAGGTTCCCGGCATCCGTCATCTTTCCTCGGGCGATTTGCTCCGTGCCGCCGTGAAGGCTGGCACCCCCGCAGGCGTGAAGGCGAAGGCTTACATGGAATCTGGCAATCTCGTCCCTGACGAATTGATTGCAGAGATGATCGAAGATGTGGTGCGCTCTGACGCTGAGACGCAGACGCTCTTGCTTGACGGTTTCCCGCGTAATGTGCCCCAGGCGGAAATCTTGGGTGGCATGATGGCACGCGCTGGGGTTACCTTGCGTTGCGCACTCCTCTTGGAAGTGCTGGATGAAATCGTTGTTCGTCGCATCTCTGGCCGTCGCGTGTGCCCCACTTGTGGCGCGGGCTTCAACGTTGATTCCTTGCCCCCGAAGCAAGAAGGTATTTGCGATGCGTGTGGCGCAGAATTGATTATTCGCAAGGATGACAAGCCTGAAACGGTGCGTCACCGTTTGGAAGTCTATGCTGAACAGACCTTCCCCTTGATTGAGTACTATCGCGCAGCCGAAAAGCTGGTTACAGTTGATGGCTCCGGCGATGACCTTGAGTGGAAGAAGGCGACCGCACTTGAAAAGATTCGCGGTTAATAGACTGGACACTTTTTATGATTAAACTGATTACACCAGAAGAAATGTCGCACATGCGCACCGTTGGCCGAATGATGGCCAATTTGTTGAATGCGTGCTGCGAACGTGTTCGTCCAGGTGTGACCACCGGTGAAATCGATGCCTTTGCTCGTGCGTACATTTCAACGCTCGGCGATGGCACCGCAAAGTCCGGATGCTTGGGTTACAATGGTTTCCCGGGCGCACTTTGTATTTCCGTAAATGAAGAGGTTATCCACGGCATCCCCGGCGCACGCGTCCTCCAGCGCGGGGACATTGTAAGCCTTGACGTTTGCGGTTCGTACCACGGCTACTACGGCGACAATACGCGAACGGTGATTGTCGGTGGAGCCGAAACAGTTACTGCCGACGTCCGTCGGTTATTGCGCGTCACCCGACAGTCCCTCGAAACGGCCGTAAAGGCTATACGGCCCGGAGTCCACCTGTCGGATATTTCACATCTTGTGGAGAAGACGATTGCAGAGGGCGGATGCTCGGTAGTCAGAGAATACACCGGTCACGGCGTGGGGCGTCACCTCCACGAAGATCCTCCGGTTCCGAATTACGGAAAGCCGGGCAAGGGACCGATCTTGCATGAAGGAATGACTCTGGCCATTGAACCAATGGTCAACCTCGGCAAGGCGGCCGTCCGAGTGCTCTCTGATGGATGGACAGTTGTATCGCGGGACGGGCTTCCGACCGCGCACTTTGAGTATACCGTGGCGGTGCTCAAAGAAGGGGCAGAAATTTTAACTCCATGGTATGAAGTTGACCCTTGGTCGGCGGATTGGATGAAAAGTTAAAAATTTTTGCTTTTTGTTGTGGACAGATGACCGTGAGTTGCGGTATACTACTCCACTCATTCTGAAAAGGAAGAACAGGCCATGAAAGTTCGTAGTTCTGTCAAACGTATTTGTGAACAGTGCCGTATTATCCGGCGCAAGGGCATCGTGCGCGTTATTTGCACGAATCCTCGCCACAAACAGCGTCAAGGTTAAACCGGAGAAATAAGACATGCCGAGATTGATGGGTGTGGATGTCCCGGGCAGCAAGCGTATCGAATACGCATTGCGGTACATCCACGGTATTGGCCCCAAGCGGGCAATGGACATTGTTGAAGCGTGCAAGATTGAGATCGGCAAGAAAGCTGACCTCCTCACGCCCGACGAAATCCGTCAGATTGTTACCTACATCCAGGAAAACTACCGCGTGGAGGGTGACCTCCGTCGTGAAGTTTCTGGAAATATTCGCCGCCTGATGAGCATCGGGACCTACCGTGGCTACCGCCACAAACGCGGTCTCCCCTGCCGTGGTCAGCGCACCAAGACGAACGCCCGTACTCGTAAGGGCGCCAAGAAGACGGTTTCCACCGTTCGTGAGAAGTAATCCCACCAGAGAGTGCACATGAGCGAAGAAATTAAAGAACAGGCCCCCGTTGAGGAGCAGAAGCCCGCGATGAGCGAGGCTCAGGCTATCCTCGCGGCAGATCCTGCAGCCGCCGCTGCGGATGCTGAGGCCGCCAAGAAAAAGTCTAAAGCCAAGGTCATGCCCGCTGGCATCGCCTTCATCCGCGCCACTTACAACAACACGTTGGTGTCCATTGCTGATGCCCGTGGCGGCGTGATCTCCTGGAGCTCTTCCGGTAAGGCAGGCTTCAAGGGTTCCCGTAAGTCCACCGCCTTTGCCGCTACCATGGTGGCTCAGGACGCAGCCCGCACGGCTTATGCCCGCGGTATGCACGAAGTGGAAGTCCGCATGCAGGGCGCTGGTGCTGGCCGCGAATCCGCAGTCCGCGCTATTCAGTCCGTTGGCATTCACGTTACTTGCATCAAAGACTGCACGCCTGTTGCTCACAACGGCTGCCGTCCCCGCAAGCGCAGGAGGGTCTAATCCATGGCTCGTTATACAGGTCCCCGCACTAAGATTTCCCGTCGCTTCGGCGAGCCCATCTACGGGCCCGACAAAGTGCTCGAAAAGCGCACCAATCCTCCCGGCCAGCACGGCGCTAACCGTCGTCGCAAGCTCTCTGAATACGGCATCCAGCTCCGCGAAAAGCAGAAGGCCAAGTACATCTATGGCATGCTTGAGCGTCAGTTCCGCATCTTCTTTGAGCGCGCTAAGGCTAAGCAAGGCAAGACCGGTGACATCCTCCTCCAGCTCTGCGAAACGCGTCTGGACAACATTGTCTTCCGTCTCGGTTTGGCACCCACCCGTGCCGCTGCTCGCCAGCTGGTCTCCCACCGTCACATCACTGTCGACGGCAAGGTCTGCAACATCGCTTCCTACATCGTGAAGCCTGGTCAGATCGTTGGAGTCCGCGAGAAAGATCGCACCATGAGCGTGATCGTCGAATCCCTCAAGAACCCCCGCACCACGCTCGCTTCGTGGCTTCAGTGGGATGAGGGCAATATGACCGGCTCCCTCCTCAGCGTCCCTGAGCGTGCGGAAATTCCGGAAAACATCGACGTCCAGCTCATCGTCGAACTTTACTCTCGCTAATCCAACTGTTGCCCCATCGGGTCGTACGGGCTAGGCTCCCGTGCGACCCTCGTCAGAAAGGACGGAACATTATGCCGATTCGTTTGAGTCGCTTTGAAATGCCCACCCGTATCGTTCGCGATGACGCCACGGCTACCGAGACCTACACCCGTTATACCGCCGATCCCTTTGAAATCGGTTACGGTCGTACCATCGGTAACTCGTTGCGCCGCGTGCTCCTTTCCTCGATCGAGGGGTTTGCCATCAAGGCCATTAAGATTGATGGTGCCGCACACGAATTCTGTTCGTTGCCCGGCATCTCCGAAGATGTCACCGACATCGTGTTGAATCTTAAGAAAGTCCTGCTCAAGAGCTTTACCCGCGAAACCCGCTGGATTACGCTCAACAAGCAAGGTCCGTGCGTCATTACCGCTGGTGACTTCGCCGTGGACAACTCTATTGAAGTGTTGAATCCCGACCAAGTTATCGCAACGCTTGACACGGACGGCTCCCTTAAGTTGGAAGCACTCGTTGGTGTTGGCCGTGGTTTCTGCCTCGCTGAAGGCAACAAAGAACCCTCTTTCGACATTGGGGTTATCCCGATTGATTCCGCATTCTCGCCTGTGACGCGCGTCAACTACGATGTGGTGAACACCCGCGTGGGTCAGCGCACCGACTACGAGAAGCTCGTGCTTGACATTTGGACCGATGGTCGTGTCTCTCCCGATGAAGCTCTCAAGACCAGTGCCGCTCTCTTGAGCCATCACTTGGATGCTTTCGTCACCTCCGAAGACACCCTCATCTTCGAATCTCCTCACCAGAAGGACGTCACCGAACAGGAAGAACTTCGTCGTAAGCTCAATATGAGCGTCAATGAAATCGAGCTCTCCGTGCGTTCGGCTAACTGCCTCAACAGCGCTGACATTAAGACCGTTGGCGAATTGGTGATGAAGACTGAAGCTGACATGCTCAAGTATCGTAACTTCGGTAAGAAGTCGCTCACCGAGATCAAGGAAAAACTTCAGGAAATGGGCCTCTGCCTCGGATACAAGTTCGATCAGAACCTTCTCGACAAGTCCAACGACTGAACCGCTTTTCACTAAGGAAAACTTACCATGCGTCATAAACGCCTCAATAAGAAATTTGGTCGCAGCCCTGAGCACCGCGAGCAGCTTATCCGTATGCTCTGTGCCGCGCTGATTATCAACGACAAGATCACCACCACCCTCAAGAAGGCCAAGCAGGCTCGCAAGGATGCTGAAAAGCTCGTGACCCTCGCTCGCAAGGGTACCCTCGCTGCCCGTCGCCTCGCCGCTGCTCGTTTGCGCAGCCCCGAAGCAACCAAGCGCCTCTTCGACGTGGTTGTTCCTGCACAGGAAGGCCGCAACGGCGGCTTCACCCGCATCACCAAGATCGGCCCCCGTCGTGGCGACGCTGCAGAAATGTGCGTCCTCGAATGGGTTGCTGCCGCTCCTGCTGCGGAAGAAGCTACCCCTGCTGCTGAATAAGAAGCTTAACACTTCTTACAGAAACGGCATCTCAGAAATGAGGTGCCGTTTTTTTGTTTAATGAGTTCACTGGATTTTCTAAATCCTCCCATGTTCCTCCAATCGCTTTGTGAGAAGCAATGACATGGCGCGCTGCGCCCTCTTCCGTCACACTATCGGTGTAACCCTTAACTTCCGACTCCGCAGAGATGGGAGCTATTACAGAATTTCGCTTGACATCTGCGCCAGGATGGGTTTTTGCAATATAATCCTCGAGATTTTGTTTAAATAATTCTTCTCATGCGGACTTGAGTTGTGCTACACTAACATCATCAAGGGGGGATGAAGTAGCGCCAAGGCGTATTCTTCAGGTGAGTAAAGTAAAGGCAGATCGGGTCGATGCGCAGCAGTGCATCGCCCATGCTCAAGAGACGGGTGAAGAGATGGCGATTGTGCGCCGCTATGACACAGGCGAGTGGTATACGACCGCTTTCGGTAAGGCCGGAAGTGTGACACCCGAAATGCCCGACGCGCCTCACACCTCCATTCATTGCCATCCGCTTGGGACTGCGACACCAAGTCCAGCAGATTTGCTTGTCTTTAGTCGTCCAGAAGTGGTCAATTCCTCTATTGTGGCAAAAGGTGACACTCATATCTATCGCTATGCCATCCCTAAGACGCCCGCCGCGCAGGAGGCGATTAATGATTTTGTAATTGAATGGCAGCCCAAAGTTCAAAATGGTCTTTCTGAAGAGATGTTCCAACGGTATAATGAGGCACTTGACCTTTTAATTAAACTTGGCCACATCAAGGAGGAGGTACTCAATGGATGAAGAACTTGAGGAGTTATTGAAAAAAGATACCTCTCGCCTGAAAGACGAAAGTAAAGAGGCGTACAAGAAGCGCATGTTCGAAAAGGCTCTTGCGTGCAATCGATGGCTGCCACGATTCGACCCTCGCATTCCAGGTTTTGGTGCATGGGACGGCTTAGAAGTTTCCGATGATACTGCACGCTTAATCAATGCCACCTGTGTCTATTTTAATGCCTCAATCACACTTCATCCGCCAGAATACAAAGATCCATCAGACACGCTATCTGACGAGAAGTGGCCTTAATGATAACAGAAGAAGCCTCGGGAGACCGAGGCTTCTTCTGTTTTAGAGGGCGCCAGCGTCTGCAGCGCGTTCGAGGATTTCACTTAAGAGGTCGACGGCATCTGGTCGGCGGCGTTTGAGCCACGCGAGCAATTGACGCTCGGCATCTGCTTGGGATTCAGCACCTTCAATGATGGCGGTGAGGATTTCCCCATCTTCGGTGTAGAGTGTTTCTAAGCGGCTGGGGTGTTTCGTCGCGCCCCGCTGCGCAGATAAAATAGAAGTGAGGCCCATCATGCCGGGCATGGCTGGGGCAGTTTCGCGGCGGCGGAGGGAGAGGCCTACGTCATCTTACTCTGCTTCTGTGGCGGAGGGTGTTATTAGCAGCACGGGTGTGCTGCTCAGATGAGCCCGCGGCAGCGAGCCCTGTGGCGGCGAAGAGCCCTGTGGCGGCGAAGAAGAAAGAAAAACCGCGACGGAGCAATGCTCTCGCCGCGGAGGAGGTTTGATGAAAAAATGGATTAGGTGTAACGCAAGACTTCATCGACGGTGGTGTAACCGTCAAGCACATTGCGGATAGCGTCTTCACGCATGGTGCGCATTCCCAGTTCGCGGGCTTTTTCGCGGATGACGAGCGTGGGCTCACGATCGTTGATCATTTCGCGGACGGGGTTGGACATCTGCAGGTATTCAAAGACGCCTTTACGGCCTTTATAGCCCGTGCCATTACAAATCTTGCATCCCTTACCATAGGCGAATTGACGATTGCCAATGTCGTTACGGGTCAGGCCAAGGCGGTGGATGGCATCGTCATCAGGGTCGTAAAAGGTCTTACAATCCTTACAGCATGTACGCACGAGACGTTGGGCCAAGACAGCTTGGAGGGTCGAAGAGATGAGGTAGGGGGCGACGTTCATATCCACCAAACGCGTAACGGCGCCTGCGGCGTCATTGGTGTGCAGGGTGGAGAAGACGAAGTGACCTGTGAGTGCGGCCTGCACTGCGATTTCTGCAGTTTCCAAGTCACGGATTTCGCCGACCATGATCACGTCGGGGTCCTGACGGAGGAAGGCGCGAAGCACTTTTGCGAAGGTGTTGCCCTGCTGCGGATTAATCGGCACCTGGACAAGGCCTTCGATGTCGTATTCGACAGGTTCTTCTGCGGTGAGAATCTTTGTGTCAGGCTTATTGATTGCGCGAAGACAAGAGTAAAGGGTGGTGGTCTTACCGGAACCCGTCGGACCCGTCACGATAAAGATGCCGTTTGGCTTTTCAATATCAAGGGTGATGCCCTCATAAATGTCTTCAGGCAGGCCGATGTTTTCAAGATCAAGCGACACAGAGGAGCGGTCAAGCACACGAAGCACCACAGATTCGCCATGAACGGTGGGAAGACAGGAGACACGGAGGTCAACCTGGCGTCCTGCCACGGTCAGTGCGATACGACCGTCTTGCGGGAGGCGGCGTTCTGCGATGTTGAGGCCTGAGAGCACCTTAATACGCGAGATGATGGGCAAAGCCATGCTCAACGGCGGCGGGTTCATTTCGTAGAGTGCGCCGTCAACGCGGTAACGGATCTTAAAATCCTTTTCGAAGGGCTCGATGTGGATATCTGATGCGCGGTCGGTGATAGCCTGGTACAACACGAGGTTGACGAAACGAATAACCGGTGCGGAGGCGGCTGCGCTCTCAATACCCTGTTCGCTTGCGTTTTCATCAAGACCATCCATTTCGGAGAGGTCTTCAATGAGTGCATCAGAAGCATCACCCGAGGTGAAGTTTTCCTCAATGACGGCCTTAATATCGGCCTCAGGCGCGAAGACAAAGCGGATTTCACGCGAGAGCAAGAAGGTGAGCTCGTCGATGACATCGGTTTCCACAAGGTCCGCAGAGGCGAAGATGACGTAATCGGCGTCACTTTCAACCGGCACGAGATTGTGGAGGCGCACGCTCGCCACAGGGATCAGATTCTTGAGCGAATCATCAAAGCTGACGCTCTTAACGTCAATGACTTCAGTGCCCTGTTCGCCAGCCATGAGCGAGAGCAAGTCTTCTTCTGCAAGCACCCCAGAAGCAAGGATTAGCTCTTTGTAGCTTTTTCCTTGCGCAAGGTGGTCACGCACATAAGCCTGTGCCTGCTCTTCATCGATAAAGCCATTGTTGAGGATGAGCTCAACCAAAGGCGGAAGTTGGATGTCTGCCATCTTACTGTCCCATCATTTCCTTGAGCTTCTGGACGGTTGTTTCGGGGTCCTGCGCCTTGGTGACGAGGTCATCGTAGGAAATCTTGCCCTCAGAGTAGAGGTTGAGGAGCGAGGTGTCGAGCGAGACCATGCCAAACTTAGCGCCGGTCTGGATGTCAGAATTGATTTGGAAGGTCTTGTTATCACGGATACGCGAACGGATAGAAGGCGTACTCATCATGATTTCGAACGCTGCACAACGTCCCTTACCGCCCTTATCTGCGCGCGGGAGAAGCACCTGCGAAATCACAGCCACGAGCGACATCGAGAGCTGCGTACGCACCTGTTCCTGTTGGTTCGTCGGGAAGGAGTCGATGATACGGTCCACCGTGGACGCTGCGCCAGTGGTGTGCAATGTGCCGAACACCAAGTGGCCCGTTTCTGCAGCACTGATAGCCGCACTAATCGTTTCAAGGTCACGCATTTCACCCACGAGAATCACATCGGGGTCCTGACGAAGTGCACGACGGATAGCTTCTGCGAAGCTTGGCACGTCGGCGCCCACTTCACGTTGGGTCACGAGCGACTTCTTCGAGGGGTGATAGAATTCGATCGGGTCTTCAATGGTGATGATGTGGCAGTCACGATCTTCATTGATGATGTTCAACATCGATGCGAGCGTCGTCGACTTACCCGAACCCGTCGGCCCCGTCACGAGAATGAGACCACGCGGCTTATAAAGCAATTCATTTACTGCTTCAGGCAAGCCGAGTTGCTCCAACGTCAAAATGGTGGAGGGAATCTGACGCAAGACGAGGCCGTAGTTGTGGCGTTCCTTAAAGACCGACACACGGAAACGGGCTGCCTCCGAGAAGTGCAAACCAAAGTCTGCGCCACCGTTGCGTTCTACTTCCTGAATCTGCTCTTCATTGGTGATTTCAAGCACGAGCTTTGCGAGATCTGCAGGGGTGAGATCTGGGCAATCAAGCGGTTCAAGTGCGCCAGAGCAACGCAAAATCGGCGGACGGCCCACACGGATGTGCAAGTCAGAAGAGCCTTCATCCACAGTGACCTGCATCAGGTCATGCATGGTGATTTCGGTGGTTGCCTGTGCGGCGAGTTCATGAATGTCAACGTGGCTCATATCAATCCTCATCTCCCATTGTTGCGCGGAGCACTTCTTCAAGGGTGGTCATGCCGGAGGCCACCTTTAACATTCCGTCTTCACGGAGCGTACGCATGCCCATTTCACGGACACGAGCACGGAGCTGCGTGGTCGGCACCTTATCAAAAATCATACGTTGCACCGTGTCATCCACGGTAAAGATTTCAAAGAGACCCTTACGTCCCTTGTATCCCGTGTTCTTACACACAGGACACCCGACGCCCTTAAACATCTTCATGCTGTCAATGTTCTTGGCCATATTGCCGAGCATCTTACGTTCGCGATCGGTCGGGATATGCTCTTCACGGCACTTTTCGCAAATGGCGCGCACGAGACGCTGGGCCATTGCTGCACGTAGCGCAGACGCCACAAGGAAGGGCTTAATACCGATATCCGTCAAACGCGTCACTGCCGAAGGTGCATCATTCGTGTGCAGGGTGGAGAACACCAAGTGACCCGTGAGTGCGGCTTCCATTGCAATTTCTGCCGTTTCATGGTCACGAATTTCACCGATCATCACGATATTTGGTGCCTGACGCAAGATTGAGCGGAGCGCTGCCGAGAAGTCAAGGCCCACTGCGCGATTCACCTGCACCTGGTTAATACCGCTCATCTGATATTCCACCGGGTCTTCCACGGTGATGAGCTTCTTGTCCGGACGGTTAATCTGCCCCAAGCAAGCATACAACGTCGTCGTCTTACCTGAACCCGTCGGACCTGTCACCAAAATCACACCGTCAGGCAACCCAATCAAACGTTCAAACTTCGCCTGGTCATCCGAAAGGAAGCCCAACTGCGGCAGACCCAAGGACAAATTCTGCTTATCGAGAATACGCATGACGATGGACTCGCCGAAGTTTGTCGGCACCGTGCTTACACGAAGGTCCAGCTCACGTTCGCCCATCTTGATCTGGATACGACCGTCCTGCGGGATGCGGCGTTCAGAAAGGTCCATGTTTGCCATCAACTTGACGCGGGAAATGATAGCACTCTGCAGACGCTTCGGCGGTTCATCCATCTCGCGCAATGCACCATCGATGCGGTAACGCACACGGAAATGCTTTTCCATCGGTTCCAAGTGAATATCGGAGGCCTTCAGCTTACAGGCATCCATCAAAATCAACGAAACCAAACGGATGACAGGCGCATCGCCATCTTCCGAAGCTTCGACCTCCATCTCCTTACGCTGCGATACCAGATTTTCACCAGTATCTGTGGCATTCGGGTCAAACGTCAACGGGTAAAGTTTGTCAAGCAACCGCTTAATGTCGCCTGTGGTTAACACCACGAAATCAGCATTCTTGTCATGCAGTCGATAGCGGATAGCATCCTGAGCATCATAATTCGCTGGATCGCAAATAGCGATCATCACCGAATCCCCATCATCCTGCAACGGCACAGCCTTGTACTTGCGAGCAGTTTCGGCATCCAACAACTTTGCCAAGCCTGCGTCCACCTCGTCACCATCCACCGAAGCAAATGGCATACCGAACTGTTCCGCTAAAGTGGCGAGCACATCCTCTTCCGAGATGTAATTCTGCTCGACCATCCAATCAAGTGCCGACTGCCCATCTTTTCGCTTTGCGGCGAGTGCCTCAGCTACCTGTTCGGCAGTAATCGCCCCAGTCTCCTGGAGCACTTGTAAAGCATATTCGTCATTTGTAGTCACGCGTCAGATCTCCAACGACTAATCTATCATTATTAAAATAACATAAACCCATCCCTACTGCAATGATTAAATACCTCGAAAGGCCGAATATCGCTCTATTATTGATGAACTTATTGCGTCAAGCGAGAGGGATTGACGCTTCAGCGCGTGGTATTAATTGTTGGCGGGGGTGGGGAGGAGGGATTGGAGGTGGAGGAGGGCGGTGTAGGGAGTGGTGCTACGGCAGACGGCGCGGACGATAGCGACGTTTTCTGCGCCGTGGGTGACGACTTCTGGGAGACGCTGGGCGTCAATGCCACCGATTGCCACGGCAGGGTGAGCTGCGGCGGCAATCATTTGGCGCATGGTTTCAAGACCAAGCGTGGGGTCGGGGATGGCTTTGGTGGGGGTGGTGTAAACGGGCCCAACGCCAATGTAGTCAATGGGTTGGTCGCGTGAGGCGAGGACTTGGGGGAGGTTGTGGGTGGAGAGACCAATGATTTTGAGGGAAGGATAACGCTGTCTAATCTCGGCAGGCGAGAGGTCGTCTTGCCCAACGTGCACGCCATCGGCTTCAACTTCCGCGGCGATGGCAGGATTATCATTGACGATAAAGGTGGTCTCCGTGCCATCGGTAATCCGACGGATTTCTCGGGCGACCTGAATGATTTGCTCGCGAGGGGCATTTTTCATGCGGAGTTGAAGCATGCGGATGCCCGCGTTGACGGCGGCTTTGGCACAGGCGTCATAACCGACGATAGGGTCGGTCATGACGAGATAGAGTCCGAAGGGCTTCATTTGTTCAGATCCTCAAGGATGAGTTTGGCAACTTTTCGGCCGCTCTTAAACATGCCACCGAAGATGGGGCCCATGCGGAAGCCGCCTTGAACGTTGTTGGCGGCCATGCCAGAGGCATAGAGCCCGGGGTAGAGTCGCTTGGTATTGAGCACGGTGGTGCGTTCACCATCTTCCATCCACATGGGTTTTTCGCCAAGGATTCCGCCCGTGGGAGAGTCAATGGCGACGCCCGCTTTGTGGACGGCCTTGTTGATGATTTCGCTGGGGTGCCCTGTGCCATCAAGGATGGCGCGGGAGGTAATGACGATGGGGTCAACGTGCATGCCAAGGCGGGCGACGGGATTCCAGTTGATGACTGCGCCACAGACAATGCCGTCATGGATAACGATGTCTTCGACGGTGACGGCGTTGAAGATGACGGCGCCTGCTTTTCGTGCGCCAAAGATCAGCCCTGCGGCCATTTCTACGGAGTCCACTGTGTGGTAACCTTCGCCAACGGGCACGGTGGTGATGTCAAATTCGTGGAGGATGGTGGCGGCGTCTTCTTGTACCACGACTTCATTCATGAGCATGCCACCACCCCATGTGCCGCCGCCTGGGGCGAGCTTGGATTCAAAGACTGCAACGGAACATCCCGCAAGGGCGAGGTCACGTGCGGCAACGAGCCCCGAGGGACCTGCGCCCACGATGGCGACATCCACCGCGAGGTGGGCTTCTAATTTCTTAAAGTAGCTCCGAACGATGGCGCTGGAGATAGTTTCTTCCATGGGTTTCATAGGGTTTCCTTTCAAAGGTTTTTAGCGTGTAATGTGTGAGTGCTCATCCTGCAAAGGGCAGGCATGGCGGAGAAATAGGTGAAGAAGATTAAAGCGCGAGGACGCCACAGTTCGGCCCAACCCAATAGGAGTCGGCAATCGCGTGGGTGACGTAATGCTTTGCGCCTTCAATTGCAGCGTGTAGGGATGCGCCGCGGGTGAGTTCGGCGGCAATGGCTGCAGAGAGGGTGCATCCTGTTCCGTGAGTTGAAATGGGATGCTCAATCTTTGGGGCCGTAAAGGTCGCAAAGGAGTCGCCATCAAAGAGGATGTCGGTGGCAAGTTCACTATCTGCCAGTGCGTGCCCACCCTTGATTAATACTGCGCATTCAAATTGTTCCGCGAGAGATTGAGCGGCCATCTGCGCGTCTGCTTGTGTGGAGATGCGTCGATTAAGGAGCGTTTCGGCCTCGGGAAGGTTGGGCGTAATGAGGGTGGCAAGGGGAAAGAGCTCGCGCTTGAGCGCTTCAATAGCGGACTCGCTAATGAGCCGTGCGCCGCTCGTGGCGACCATGACCGGGTCAATGACCTTGGCAATCGCAGGGTAGGTGCGCAACTTTTCGGCAATAGCCGCAATCACATCGGGATCGCCCAACATGCCTGTCTTTAACGCGGCGATGTCATAGGTGCCCAAGACCGCATCGAGCTGTGCTGCGACGAATGCTGCGGGTAGGGGATGAATGGCATAAACACCTGCGGGATTCTGCGCTGTTAACGCAGAAAAGGCGGTGCATCCGTGAAGTCCATAGGCGTGGAAGGTGCGCAAATCTGCCTGGACGCCTGCATTTCCACCGGAATCACTTCCGGCAATCGTTAAGACGCATTGCATGGATTACCTCGCGTGGCTTAACGAGAGAGGGTTTTGGAGAGTTCACGAATTCGGCGCGAGGTGCGCACGGCGCAGAATTGTTTGCCACACATGGAACAGTGGTCATCATCGTGCGCTTCATCGGTAAAGGCACGCGTCTTGAGCCAACGTGCTTTTGCGCGTTCAGGGTCAAGGCTGAGCGCAAACTGTTCTTCCCAATTGAAGGCGGCACGAGCGCGTGACATCTCGTCATCGCGTTGGCGAGCGCCCGGAAGGCCACGTGCCACGTCTCCTGCGTGTGCGGCAATTTTGTAGGCGATGCATCCCTGATGCACCTCTTCTTCATCGGGTAGACCGAGGTGTTCAGCGGGCGTGACATAACACAAAAGGGAGGCGCCATAGGTGGCGGCGGCGGTGGCGCCGATGGCCGAAACGATGTGGTCATAGCCAGGGGCGATGTCGGTAACAACAGGGCCCAGCACATAGAAGGGGGCTTTGTGACAGACGGTCTGTTGGCGCGTCATGTTTAATTGGATTTGGTCAAAGGGCACATGGCCAGGCCCTTCAACCATCACCTGCACGCCACGTGCACGGCAACGCATCACCAATTCGCCCAAGACGTCAAGTTCGGCAAACTGTGCGGCATCAGAAGCATCCGCGAGGCACCCCGGACGAAGCCCATCGCCTAAAGAGACCGTTACATCGTGTTCAACAAGGATGTCTAACACTTCATCCCAGTGGGTGTAGAGCGGATTTTCGGCATTGTTTGCGAGCATCCACTCTGCCATAATGGCTCCCCCGCGAGAGACGATGCCCATCATGCGCTTCATCGCAAGGGGGATGTGCTTGAGGAGCAATCCTGCATGCAGAGTCATGAAGTCGACCCCTTGCTCTGCTTGGGCGCGAATCACCTCCAGTAGGAACTCGGGGTTCATCTGTGGAATGTCGCCCTCAAGTCGAGAAATCGTTTCATAGACGGGCACCGTGCCAAGGGGACGATCGGATGCAGCTAACATCCCCTGACGGATAGCGGCCAAATCATCGGATCCCACCGAGAGGTCCATGACGAAATCTGCGCCAGCCTTAAGAGCGACTGCGAGCTTAGACAATTCGTCTCCCTGACCAGAATGCGTGACGCTTCGGCCGAGGTTGGCATTGATTTTGGTGGTGAAAAGACGCCCGACTCCAACGGGATGAGCATTTGAATGGTGGAGATTGAGAGGGATTACGGCCTCGCCTGAAGCCACAGCGGCGCGCACCGCTTCTACATTGATTCCCTCATCTGCCGCGACAATTTGCATTGCCTCGGTCACAATGCCCCTAAGGGCAGACTGCAACTGCGTCATGCTTTTTTCCTCCGCAGGTATTATCCTGATCAGGTTGACGGGTATTTTCTCAGCACCCAGGCTACATACCTGGCAGCACCCCGATAGATGTGCGGCTATGATAGCACAACTTTTGCGCGGAAGCATAGCGAAAATTTGGAGAAGTTTTTTGCGTGCTTGAAAAGGAGGAGGTGAAGAAACGAAAGGATAAATTTCTTTTAAGCGAGCCTGTGCAGAAGTGTGCGATAACCGTGTGCGGCGATAACATTAAATCGCGTTGGCAGTAATAAAAAAGACGCCCGGCGCGAGGCCGGGCGTCCATTAGAACACTTCAAGCGCCGAATTACTTGGCGATGAAGGGATCGAGGTGCCAGATTTCCTTGGCATATTCGGCGATGGTGCGGTCGCTGGAGAACTTGCCGGCGCATGCGGTGTTCATGAGCGAAGCCTTGTTCCATGCCTTCGGATTGCGATAGAGAGCTTCCACGCGGTCCTGTGCTTCGATGAAGGCGGGGAGATCCTGGAGGAGCATGTAGTAGTCGTTGAAGTCCAAGAGGTTCTTCAAGAGCGGTTCGAAGATGCCGGGGGTCATCAACGAGAAGACGTTGCGACGGATCATATCGAGTGCGCGCTTGATTTCCGGATTGGTCTCGTAAATCTTGCGAGAGTTGTAGGTCGGACGGAGCTTTTCGACTTCTTCAGTCTTGAGACCGAAGATGACGATGTTTTCGTCGCCCACTTCTTCAGCGATTTCCACGTTAGCGCCGTCAAGCGTACCGAGGGTGATTGCACCATTGAGCATCAACTTCATGTTGCCCGTACCGGAAGCTTCCATACCTGCGAGGGAGATCTGTTCGGAGACGTTTGCTGCCGGGATGATCTTTTCTGCGAGGGAGACGCGGTAGTCGGGGAGGAAGGCCACTGCGATACGACCCTTGACGAGCGGGTGGTTGTTGACCACTTCTGCCACGCCATGGATGAGGCGGATGATGAGCTTTGCCACCCAGTAACCAGGAGCAGCCTTTGCACCGAAGACGAACACGCGCGGATGGATGTCGAGGTCGGGCTTTTCGATCAAGCGGTTGAAGAGCACGATGATGTAGAGCACGAGCAAGAGCTGACGCTTGTACTCGTGAAGGCGCTTCACCTGCACGTCGAAGATGGCATCAGGGTTGACCTGGAAGCCGAGGGTGTTGAAGATGGTGTTCGCCAAGATCTGCTTGTTAGAACGCTTGATGTCTGCGAACTTTTCAAGGAAGGCGGCGTCATTTGCGAACTTCTTCAGGCCCTGGAGCTTGGAGAGGTCGGTGATCCACTCGTCGCCGATGGTTTCGGTGATGAGGGAGGCGAGACGCGGGTTAGCCTTGAGGAGCCAACGGCGCTGGGTGATACCATTCGTCTTGTTGGAGAAGTGGTCAGGCATCATTTCGTAGAAGTCACGGAAGGTGGACTTCTTGAGGATGTCCGAGTGGAGTGCGGCCACGCCGTTGACTGCGCTGGTACCGACCAAGCAGAGGTTTGCCATGCGGACGTACTTGTCGCCACCTTCATCAATCAAGCTCATGCGGCTAAGACGTGCGAGATCGCCGGGATAGAGGTTGGCGACCTGCTGGAGGAAGCGTGCATTGATTTCGTAGATGATCTGCATGTGGCGCGGGAGAACGCGTTCCATGAGAGGCACGGGCCACTTTTCGAGTGCTTCAGGGAGCACGGTGTGGTTGGTGTAACCGGTGCAAGCGCGCACGAGCTTCCATGCTTCATCCCATGCGATGCCTTCGATGTCCACGAGGATGCGCATCAATTCGGGGATGACGAGCGTCGGGTGGGTATCGTTGAGCTGCACGAAGACGTACTTTGCGAGGTGACGCCATTCGTGACCTTCTTCACGGAAGCGACGGAGGATATCATGCACCGAAGCGGCCACGAAGAGGTACTGCTGACGGAGGCGGAGCTCCTTACCCTGCGTGGTGGAGTCGTTCGGGTAGAGGACCTTGGTGAGGTTTTCTGCGAGCACCTTGCTTTCCACAGCTTCGATGTAGTCACCGCGGTTGAATTCATCGAGGGAGAATTCATTGGTGGCCTGAGCGCTCCAGAGGCGGAGGGTGCCGATGGTGGTGCCCTTGTAACCGACGACAGGCAAGTCATAAGGAACGGCCTGAACCTGCGTTGCGGGGACCCAGACCCATTCATCGCGACCGGTGCGGCCGGTGTAGTGTTCCACATGACCGCCGAAGCCAACGAGGCAGGTGTATTCGGGGCGCTGGATTTCCCAAGGATAGCCGTACTTCAACCAGTTATCGGGTTCTTCGCGCTGTTCGCCGAGCTGGATGCGCTGACGGAAGATACCGTAGTCATAGCGCAGACCGTAGCCGGTGGCAGGGAGGTTGAGCGTAGCGAGGGAGTCAAGGAAGCACGCGGCGAGACGGCCGAGACCGCCATTACCGAGACCTGCATCCATTTCGTAGTCGCGGAGACGATTCCAGTCAAGGCCGAGAGAGTCCATTGCTTCGCGGCACTGATCTTCGAGACCGAGGTTGATCACGTTGTTGCCGAGCAAACGGCCAATGAGGAACTCAAGCGAGAGGTAGTAGCAACGGCGCACCTTAGCGGCGCGGTAGGCATCCTGCGTTGCCATCCAGCGGTCTACAATGCGGTCACGCACAGCGAGTGCGAGGGCCTTGTAGCAGTCACGTTCAGTGGCGCGGTCATCGCTCTTCGCCAAAGAGAAGCGCATGTTCCAGAGGAAGTCCTGTGCGAGACCAGCAGCGGTCATGTCGGCAGAGGGATGGTTCGTGGGGAGGGTAACGTTTTCGGGCTTGGTATTCTTAACGGTAGCCATAATTATTCCTTCTTTCAGTCTGGTGGGGCGGATTAGGCTTTAATCTTGTTACGGGCTTCGTTGGCGCGCAATTCGCGCCCCATGACTTTGCGACCATGAATGGCTTTGATAGCCGCTTCAGCTTCGGGGCGGTAGATCATTTCTACAAAACCGAAGCCTTTGCTCTTGTGGTTGTGACGGTTCAGAATGACGCGTGCGCGCTTCACGGTGCCGTACTTGGCGAACAATTTACGCAATTGCGCGTCATTCATGTCGTAACTGAGATTGCCCACATAGATCTCAATGAGTTCTTTGGGGCCCTGCGGGGTCTTTTTGCCAAACAGTTGGCGGATGAACGAAAACAAGCTCATGTTTTCTTTTCTTCTTTCTTCTTCGGGTTCATTTATCAAGTGGTTTTTGGGGTGCCCTGTAGGGAGGCGCAATCTCCGCAAACCACTTGAAGGGTCTCATCAACATTAGCTGATGAAACCGGCGAGTTTGTTTCTGCGCGAGGGATGACGCAGCTTACGCAATGCCTTTGCTTCAATCTGGCGAATGCGCTCACGGGTCACGCCAAACATCTTCCCGACCTCTTCCAAGGTGCGGGGGATGCCATCGCCCAAACCAAAACGCTTGTCCAACACATCGCGTTCGCGGGCATTCAGCGAGTAGAGCACTTCACGCAGACGTTCTTTCATCAACGTAAATGCTGCGGCATCTTCGGGGCGCTCGGTGCTCTTATCTTCGATGAAGTCACCGAAGTGTGCATCGTCACCATCACCGACGGGGCTCTGCAAGGAGATGGGCTGCTGCGCCATGCGGCAAACGGCACGGACGCGTTCGACCGGCATATCCATTTCTTCGGCAGTTTCTTCTGCCGTGGGCTCGCGGCCGAGCTCTTGCAACAGCTTCTTCTGCACACGCAGGAGCTTGTTGATGGTTTCAATCATGTGCACCGGGATACGAATGGTGCGGGCCTGATCCGCGATGGCACGCGTTGCGGCCTGGCGAATCCACCACGTTGCGTAAGTGGAGAACTTGTAACCGCGCTTGTATTCGAACTTTTCGACCGCCTTCATCAAGCCGGTGTTACCTTCTTGGATGAGGTCGAGGAAGCTCAAGCCACGGTTCATGTACTTCTTCACGATGGAAATCACCAAACGCAAGTTGGCCTCCACCATTTCCTTACGAGCTTGTGCGCCATCGCGCAGTGCGGCGCGCAACTCGTCAAATTGTTTCATGAAGTCTGCTGCCGGCATACCAAAGGTCTTTTCAACTGCCTTCTTTTCGGCTTCGACTTCTGCCAGCTTCTGCGTGCGCTTGCGGCTCTTGCCTTGGCGGTTCAGCTTGCGCTGGCGCAACAGCAGTTCCTTGTAGGGACGGTAGTAGTCTTCTTCTGCGTAGCCGCAGATGGTCTCAAGCATCTTCTGCTTGAAGAGTAAGGTTTCATACTTGTCACGCATCAAATTGCAGAGCTTGTCCAGGTTGGCCTGCGCCGTGGCAAGAGCCTTGGGTCCCTTCGCTTCTGCAGCCTGGAGTGCGGCATAGGCCGCAGCCATATCATCGGCCATCTTCAAGAGGACGTCTTGTTCCGGATGCATGACTTCCACGTAGTGGTCGCGGTTCGGAGAGTCCTTATCGGTGACCACGCGGTCAAAGCGTTCACGGCCACTTTCAAGGTCACGCAAGACACGAGCATAGAGGCGCGGAGCCACGGGCAAGCAGTTGAAGCAGGAGACGATGGTCGTCTCGCTCTTTTCAATGCGCTTGCAGATTTCGACTTCCTGTTCACGCGTCAAGAGGGAGACCTGACCCATCTGATGCAAGTACATGCGGATGGGGTCGTCAATGTAGTCCACGCGGGTCGCGGTGGCATCATTGCTCTGCTCTTCTACGGCATCTTCAAATTCTTCTGCGGGCACTACGCGGATGTTCATCAACACCATGATGTTGAGATACACCTCAATGTCGGTGTCCTTAATAACCTCCTTCGGGAGGTATTCATTCATCTGCTCAAGGGAGAGCACGCGGCTCTGCTTTTCGGCCAAGGCAACGAGTTGCTTGACGCGTTCGCGGCACTCTTCGCGTTCTTCCAACGCATCCAAATCTTCCAGTGCGCGCTGCTTCTTGATTTCTTCTTCAGACTGATTGAACACAGCACGCAGACCAGATTCCTTGATCATTTCACCCCATGCCGCATCATGGTCATCCAAGGTCACTTCATCTTCAAAAGCGTGCCCTTCAATCTGACCCGGCTTCAAGACGCCCTGGTGCTTCACCTCGTCATAGAGATCGCCACCCACAGACTCAGAATCTTCAAAATTTTCGCCGATCAATTCTTCGTCGGTTTCTGCGCCAAAGGCATTGCTCAGCTTATCCTGCTTTGCAAGGGCATCAATTTCGGCATCCGACATCGGGCGCATGTCAATTTCAACATCGTCATCCAACGTCATCTGGAATTCACTCAACCCCATATCTGCAGCTGCCGCTTCTTCTGCCGTGATTACTTTCGGCTTGCGACCGCGACGCTTTTTCGTTTCGGTAGAGCCTTCAGTTTCATCCTTCACTTCCACCACCGGCTCCGCAACAGGTTCTACCTTTGCGGGCTTCTTTTCGGCCTTCGCGGACTTTTTCTTCGCAGTCTCCGTTTCTTCTGCGGCGGCTTTCACCTTCTTCTTTTCCGTGGTTTCCTTAGCTGCAGTCGTCGCCTTCTTAGCGGGCGCCTTCGTTGCAGGTTCGGCCTTCGCGGAACGCTTCTTTGCAGTGGTCACCGTCTTGTCTGCCTTCGCCATATGCACAAACTCCTTATTTAAGTAACGCAAACATCTTCCTCAATGTTTAACGAATACTATTATAACAAAAATATCACACGTCTCACCCATTGTCAACAAAAAAGTTTAAAAAAGTTGAAAAATTTAAAAGCCCTCAAAATCATCCACTCTCTTAGCACCAAAAAAGCATCCATTAGGATGCGTAGCGTGCAGAACTCACTCCTGCCGCGGGTGCAGGGGCTCGCGCCCCTGCTTGAGGGGCGTGGGGGCGGAGTCGCCCCCACGTTATCCTCCCGTCATCAGACCTCCCGCTCTCCAGAGTGGCACCAAACAACGGGGACGCTGCGCTCCCCGCTCCCCTCGCCTCTGCCGACGGCATGGGAAGTCTCCTTTTTATCGCTTTTATTCCTTCAAAATCCCTTACGCAGGTTTGTTACTTTTTTCATTTTTTTAGTGATTTTTCGCCTGTTGAAAACTTTTTTGAGTTATCAACAAGTTATCAACAATGCAGGTTTATCGACGCAGTTTTTTTGAAAAATTTTCGGAAATTCGAGCCATTTTAGGCGTCTTAGTTCGCCTTTGTTAAAAAGTCATAACTCTTTTAAGAGTAAAGAGATAATACGAAAAATGGGCTAAAATTAACTCCGCTACAGTCGCTTCCTCACGAAAATTTGACTCAATGGGAGGGAAAAGTTATCAACAATTTGGCCTGTTTTTGGGGTGGTCTACAAAAATTTTGGGTCAATTTCAGCGAAATTGGATCTCAATATCGCTGAAATTGACCTCCCAATATGGGCGAAATTGAGATGGAATTTCGCCCATATTCAAGCCCGATTTTGGCTCACTTTTTGCGTCATTTTAGGCGATTCTAAAATGACGATTTGACACGCCTTCTTCTTTTTGTTACACTGCAAGTGTGCGTGAGGAGAAGAGGGTGATTTTAATTTCTTTGAGTATTTTATCAAATTTTTTGAAGGAATGGAAAAACTCGCCACGGCGCTGCCGATGAACGGACGGAGCGCTTTACGCTCCTTCTGGCACACGCTATGCGTGGAGGGGCGAGGAGAGAGTTGACTTCGGGTGGTGTGTGGATGCGTTTGCTGACGCACGGGTGCGTTAGGACTGGGCGGCGAAGGCGCACATGGTGGAGGTGATTTGGGAGAGTTGCGCAGGGGAGGTGACGAGGGTGGGCATGGTGTAGAGGTTGCGATTGAAGGGGCGCAACCACACGCCGCGCTGGATGAAAAAGTCTTGTGCGGCGGCCATGTTGACGGGTTGCTTTAATTCAATCACACCGATTGCGCCCAAGACGCGTACATCTGCGACGGTGGGGAGGGCCTTTGCAGGGGCAAGCTCTGCGGTGAGCTGCGCTTCGATGGCTTGGACGCGGCCCTGCCAATCTTGAGAGAGGAGCAACTCCGTAGAGGCGCGCGCCACTTCGCAGGCGAGGGGATTTCCCATGAAGGTGGGCCCATGCATAAAACATTTCGCTTCGCCTGCGCAGACTTGTTCGGCGACTTTGTCGCTCGTGAGCACTGCAGAGAGCGTCATCATGCCGCCCGTGAGGGCTTTACCGATGCACATGATGTCGGGCTCAACGCCTGCGTGTTCCCACGCGAAGAGTTTGCCTGTGCGACCAAAACCAGTGGCGATTTCATCAAAGATGAGTAGAATGCCTGCCTCATCGCAGGCCTTGCGGAGCGCTTTGAGGTAGTTGGGGTGGTAGAAGCGCATGCCGCCAGCGCCCTGGACGATGGGTTCTACGATGACGGCGGCGAGGGTGTCTTTATGGGCTTCAATTGCCTCTGCCATGGGCTTAAAATCGTTGTCATCCCACGCACCACCGAACTTACATTGCGGTGCAGGGGCGAAGAAACGACGGGGAAGGGCGGCGCCAAAGAGTCCGTGCATGCCAGTGACGGGATCGCAGACGCTCATGGCGTTCCACGTATCTCCATGATAGCCTGAACGGATGGTGAGGAAATCGGTGCGTGCGGGGTTGTACTGCACCGCCATTTTGAGGGCCACCTCTACGGCGACCGAGCCGCTATCGGCGTAAAAAATCTTGGTCAGCGAGGGAGGCGTAATGCGAAGGAGAATTTTTCCCAATTCAATTGCGGGGTCATGCGTGAGGCCGCCGAACATCACGTGGCTCATCTTGCGCACCTGTTCGGTGGCTGCCTTTACGAGCACGGGATGCGAGTAACCATGAATCGCGCACCACCATGAGCTCATGCCCTCCACTAAACGTCGACCATCGGCCAGAATAATCTCTGCACCTTCGGCGGCGGCCACTTTAAACGTGGGCAAAGGGTTTAATAAAGACGTGTAAGGGTGCCACAAATGGTCGCGGTCAAACGCATCGGAAAGGGAAGTGTTCATACCCACATTATACCACAGCCCACGCGTGTGGGTGTGGTTTAGGCGAAAGGTGCAAGACGGGCAACGCAAAAACGCCCCTGCGATGGCCTACAAAGCGGGTGCAGTGACGTTGTGTGGTGCAGTATGCTTAGAATTAAAGCACGGGGTGGTGCGGCCGAATACAGACGACGCAGCCGCCACCGCCTGCGATGCAAATGTCTAGTGTCTCCTCTGGCGTGAGGTATTTTTCCTCAAAACGGTAACGTGTGGCATCTTCCGTTACACCCTCACCATCCACGAGCGCCGTGACGAGGTAGGCGCCACGAGGGAGCAACCACATCGGTAGCGAGACCACGCGTGCTTGGTCATTATTGAGCACCGCAAAGACCCATTCCTCCCCCTTTCGGCGGAGAGCTGCTAAGCACCCTTCGGGGTGGCTATAGGGGAGCGCATGCGTCTCATCCCAAAGGAGGGGTAGGGCGGCGAGGAAATGGGTGTAGGCGGGCTCTTTTGCGTAGGCAGTCGGGGCATCACAGAGCATCTGCAAGCCCGTGTCGTAGAGCACAAACATGGAGGCTTGGTGGCAACGCGTTCCCATGCTCATCGGGTGGTAGTAGTCCTTTTGGAAGGAGGCTCGGTGGCGATTGGTCATGGCACCAGGTGTATAATCGGCAGGGCCTGCGAGCAATCGCGCAAAGGCGAGGCGCACATCATTTTGGACGAAGTTGACTTCGGGTCCCGTCCACTTGGTGTTCTCTAAGCCAAAGATGCCCTCATACGTGAGGACATTGGGCCACGTGCGCGAGAGGCCGGTGGGCTTGTGAATGCCGTGATAGGCGAGCACGAGGTGATACTTGGCGGCAATCTCTGCGGTTTGGTAGAGCTGTCGCGCAATAAACGCATCATCTCGGTCATAGAAATCAATCTTAAAGCCGCTAATGCCAAGGGCGGCGTAGTGATTGAAAATCGCCTCCTGTCGGTCGGTCAACTGGGGCCACGAGGCCCAGAGGATGAGCCGAACGCCCCGTTGGTGCGCGTAGGAGATGAGTTCGGGGAGATCAATTTCTGGGATGATGCGTGTGATATCTAAATCAACCGCCCACCCTTCGTCAAGGATGACGTAGGGGATTGAGAAGGCCTGCGCGAAGTCAATGTAGGCCTTGTAAGTGGCGGTGTTGACACCCGGGGTGAAGGGTACATTTTGCAGGCCCCACGCGTTCCACCACTCCCATGCCACACGGCCAGGATTGACCCATGTAAAATCGCCTGCGACGGGGCGTGAGAGGAGATAGGGCAAGTCATTGTCATAGAGAGCGGCGGCGCGCTCTGCCATCATGCAAATGCGCCATGGATAGGTGCGACGGCCTTGCGTTTGGACGAGGAAATTGTGACGCTCTACGACGAAGGCATTGCGACGTCCGGAGTCGTCGATAGCCTTGGGCATTGGGGCCATGAGCGCGCTAAAGTGGCGTTGGGAGGCGTGCTTCTGAAGATTGAGGCCGGGGTAATCAATGAGTTCGGCCTCGGTAAAGGAGAGGGCTGTGTGGTCTGACAGGAGGGTAAGGGGGAGGTAGATGAGGCGGTTAGGTTCAATCCCTGCCCAATCACTCAGATGGTGCACCGACTCCCAACTATTCTGAAAGGGATCATTTCGATGGGGATGATTGTGATAGGCGTGTAAGTACTGCCAAGTGCCGGCGGGCATTAGATCAAAGGTTTCGCGTAAAACCGTCAACGGATGGTCAAAGCGGCTCTCCCAACGGAATGCGAAGCCTTGCTCAGAGAGGTGCAAATGGAGGCGCATGGGGCCAAAGTGAATCACCGCTTCGCAGGCCTCTAAGGCACAGTGGGCGCGCTTGGTGTAGAGCGGCGCGTCACAGTCTAATTGGGAGCGGCGTTGGGTCACCTTGGGCTTTGTGCAGAGCGTGGGCGCCTCTTCGGCAAATGCCATTCCCGTTCGCACGCGAAAGCAACGCTTTCCCCGCCGAAAGACCTCCAAAATCACTGTGGTTGTGGTATCCAAATCCACTGTTGCGCGGAGTAATCCATGTTCAAAGACTTGCATTGTCGTTGCCTCCTTCAACGACAGTATAGCACATCTCTCCCGTTTCTTGAGTGAAAGCCTGAGCGGATGGTGGCGGCGAGAAAGGGCGTGATTGGCTTTAGAATACGGAAGCAAGGCCGTGAGTCGGTGGTCAAAAAAGCAACGCACCTGCGGAGGGCAAGTGCGTTGGTTTGGTGTGAATTAAGCAGAAGCGCGCGTGCTTAGAGTGCACCACGCTTAGGATTCTCACGGAGACGCGCATGCGCCTCTGCGCGGAATTCCAAGAAGCAGTCATTGGCAATTGCTTCACGCATCCGTTCCATAAAGCGGAGATACATGTGGATATTGTGGAGCGTTAAGAGGCGATAGCCGAGCATCTCAGAAGTGTTGAGCAAGTGGCGCACATAACCACGCGTGTGGCGAGAGCAACACGGACAAGTGCAGCCCGGTTCCACCGGCGCATCGCACGACTTCCAAGCGCCCGCCTTGACGGGATAGGGGCCGTCATTGGTAAAGGCGGAGCCATTCCGCGCATTACGCGTTGGGATCACGCAGTCAAACATATCGCAGCCCATGCCCACGGCCTCTGTCATCTGCCAGAGGTCACCAAGGCCCATCACATAGCGCGGGCGGTGCTTGGGCATATAGGGCACAGAGTCAGAGATCCCCTTCAAGATGAAGGGCTCGGGTTCGCCAACGCTCACGCCGCCCACAGCGAAACCATTTAGACCATCCTTCTCCATCGCGGCCAATTCCAAGGCGCAGTGCTTACGCAAATGGGCAAATTCAGATCCCTGGACGATGCCGAAATAGAGTTGGCCCTCGGCGCGTTCCTGTTCCAAGCAGACGCGTGCCCAGCGCAACGTCTTCTCTACGCTACGCGCCGCGTAGTCCTCTGTGGCGGGATAGGGGATGCATTCGTCAAACAACATCGCGATATCGGAGCCCAAGATGCGCTGTACGGCCATGGATTCCTTGGGACCCATGAAGAGGCGACGACCGTCAATGTGCGACTGGAAGGAGACGCCCTCTTCGGTAATCTTACGCAAGGACGAGAGCGAAAAGACCTGAAACCCGCCGGAGTCGGTTAAGATGGGGCCGTGCCAATCCTGAAATGCGTGCAGACCGCCGAGTTGTTCCATCACTTCCATGCCTGGACGCAACATCAAATGGTAGGTATTGCCGAGGATAATCGGTGCATTGAGGCGTTCGAGATCCTCTGCGCCAAGCGTCTTTACGGTCGCTTGCGTGCCGACAGGCATGAAGACTGGCGTGGGCACGGGACCATGTTTCGTCCAAAGGCGGCCTAAACGCGCGCCGCTCTTGGCGTCTTCATGGAGAATTTCGTAGGTGCCGATAGGAGGCGTAGTCATAAAAAGAGACTCCGATTTCGGTGAATGAAAACGCCACCGAGGGATGGGCTCAGTGGCGTAAAAGAGGAGAGTAATCGGGTTAACGGGCAATTGCCGCGAGCATATCTCGCGTGGCCTGTGCTACACCCACGAAGAGGGCGTGCGCAATAATGCTGTGGCCGATATTCAAGGTGTCCAAATTAGGGATGGCCAACAAGGGTTTGACGTTTTCCATCGTGAGGCCGTGACCTGCGTTCACCTTCAGACCCAATGTCGCGCCATAGGCGGCGGCATCGTAAAGCGCATCCAATTCGCGCTTGAGCGCATCCCCAGTGGCATTGGCATAGGCACCCGTGTGGAGCTCCACATAAGGCACGCCAAGGGTGGCGGCGGCTTCGAGTTGGCGGCGGTCGGGTGCGATGAAGAGAGAGACGTGTGTGCCCTGTGCGGCGAGCGCCTGCACGGTGGGGCGTAAAGCGTCCAATTGGCCTGCGGCATCAAGGCCACCTTCGGTGGTGAGCTCTTGGCGACGTTCAGGCACGAGGCAGACCTCATCGGGGACGACATCAAGGGCAACCTGAAGCACGTCAGGATTATTTGCCATCTCGAGATTCATTCGCGTGGTGAGCGTCTTGCGCAAGGTATAGACATCGGCGTCTTGGATGTGGCGACGATCTTCACGCAAGTGAATCGTGATGCCATGTGCACCCGCGCCCTCGACAAGGCGGGCAATCGCCGCCAAGTCGGGATAATCTACGCCACGCGCCTGACGTAATGTCGCGGCATGGTCGATATTAACGCCCAATTTAATCGCTTCCATCAGATGAATCCTTCTGAGTGTTATGATGTTGCTAACAGGGGCTTACCAGCTCTTGGAGAGGCGCAGGTACCAAGTGGTGTCGGTGTGGTTCGTGCCAGGTTCGGGGCGCGTCTGATATTCATTACGCATGCCGACTTCCAAAGAGATGTCCGTCAACTTATCAGAGATGAGGCCGAACTCCTTGAGCAAGTATGCGAGCTTGGTTTCATGCACGAGGGTGCCCTTGTCCAATTCGCCAATGAGCGGGGTGTAGGTGAGTTCGGTGTTCCAGCTGATACCGCTGGTGAAGTCATAGTGGAAGAGGAGGCCGAGGTCAAGTGCGATGTCGCTATCCGTGGCGCAACTATTAGAGCCGGGCGTCTTGGAGTAGTGCTTCGTGTACGAGTGGGCAAGACCGAGACGGAAACGTAAGAGGGAGACGCGACCATCGGTGGTGGTATTCCAGAAGTAGTAACCGAAACCTGCGCCAGCGACATTGCGCAATTTGTAGTCATTGAAGCGGTTGTGCTGGGCTTCATCGCGGAGGTACCAGTTCCACACTTCGCTCGGACGATTTTCGTAGTCAAGGCCGGCGATGTACTGTTCGGAGGTCTTCACGCCTTCGCTACGCGCCTTATTCATCGTGGCATAGAGCTTGAGCGTGCTGTGTTCGGTGGTGCGAACGGCATCAAAGTAAGCCGAGATAGAGATGTCGGAAGAAGAACCCTCGTGGCCAGTCATACCCAAGCTTGCGCTAAAGGACCAGAGTTTCACGGGAGGGAAGTCAGGGTCTTCAACATCCGTCGCCCACAAGGTGCTAACGTCATTCAAAGAAAGCGCCTTGTTCTTATCTGCCACGGGGATCAAGACCACGTTACCTTCCGCATCGCGAGAGACCGAAACCTCAATCTTGTCGCGGGTCGTGGTATCGGTACGCACGAAGAGGGTGTTTTCGTTTTCGTAATCAATTGACTTAATCTGTTCGCGCGCAATGGAGAGCGTGCCTGCGAAGGCAGTTTCAATGGTGACGTTCCCGCCCTTAATGCCAGTCACGGTACCATTGATGACGTCGTCGGTTACGGTTGTGATTTTATCTGCCATTGCACCAGAGGCAAGACAAGCCGCTACAAACAAGGAGAGGAGCTTTTTCATGATTTTAAAATTAGAGTTCTTGGGGTTCTTCATCGCTATGGTCAAATTTCGGGTTCGCACCAGCAATCACAAAGGTCACTTCACCCTTGAGTGGACGCGTTCCTATTTGACCGATTAAGTCCATTAGTGTACCACGCATGACGCGTTCGTGCAACTTTGTCATTTCTAAACAAATTGCAGCCTCGCGATTGCCTAGTACTTCCAACGCCGCTTTGAGGCTCGCAGCCACGCGAAACGGCGACTCCAAACAGACCATGGTGTGCGGCAAATCGCGTTCTTGTTCGAAGAATTTGCGCAATGCTCCTGGGCGTCTTGGAGGAAATCCTTTAAAGGTGTAACTTGAGGTTGGCAAACCAGAAAGAAGGAGAGCGAGCTCCACGCTGCAAGGGCCTGGCAAGACCGTGTAAGGTAAGCCCGCCACTGCAAAGGCGCGGATTACGCGATAACCGGGGTCACTAATTCCTGGATAGCCACCATCTGAACATAAGGCCACAGGCGTCCCAGCCTGAACAAGGCCGATAATGCGGCGCGTGACCTGTTCTTCATTGCCTTGGCGGTAGGAAAACATTTCGGGGCGTGGCACGCCCATTGAGGATAAGAGTTGCCATGTGCGGCGCGTATCTTCGCAGGCCATACAAGGCACAGCCGACAACACTTCGCGAACGCGCTGCGATAAATCGCCTAAGTTCCCCAAAGGTGTCGCTACTACATACAATTGAGCTTCCAATTCCATGTCCGTCATTATACCACGAAAGCAAGACCTCTCTGTAGTTAAAAATCATGGATAAAAGGGAACTTTTACCCACACAGTAGAGGTGAGGTGTTTGAAAAGAGGGTGAAGGGGGATGATGAGCGCGCGCTTAATCAACCGAAAGGCGCAAGGTGACCGACTGATATTCCTTCAAAAAACTCTGCGAGAGTCCAGAGATTTGACGCACTTGGCGGCAAGCCTGCAAGACTTGATTGTCAAAGGAACGATCCCCCGAGCTTTGGCTGATGGTGATTTGCGTTACCCGTCCGCCCGAGCCTAAGGTTACAGTAAGATGTGGGTCTCGCCCTGTGGGAGAGGATTCCAGGCCATATTGTGTGCACGCATCTTGGAAGGCACGTTGAATCGCGCCATAACAACGCGATGCCTCGTTCTTGGGGACTTGATTCTTATTGCCCGATTTTGCACCCATACCGAGAAGCTTTTCAATCTCGGCATCAGAAAGCGCCTTTTGTGTGGCCGCCTTCTTGGGATCCTTCTTACCCGTGGTGACAGGCCCGACGCGTTTACCCTTCTTAATTTCAGAGGGCTTTTTGTATTTTGGCGCTTCGGGCTTCTTTTCGGGTTGCTTAGGTTTCTCTTTGGGCTTTTCTTTCGGCTTCTCCGGCTTTGGCTTCGGCGGATCCGGTTTGGGCGGATCTGGCAAAGGCGGCGGAGGCGGCAAAGGGTCGGGCGTAGGAATTGGCTCTGGCTCAGGGGGTAATGGTGGAGGTTCGGGCTCTGGCGGCAGAGGCTCAGGTTCTGGTTCGGGTTCTGGCTCTACCGCATCATTGGGCTCTTCCGCAAGCATGTCGGCCGCATTTTCTTCGGTTACGACAATCAACTCCATCGGAATGATTTCCTCTTTCGGCGAACGATTTAAACATCCATCTGTGCAGAAGACCAATAGCAACAAAACAACCAATGCATGTGCACTGGTAGAAAGGGTAAAGATTCGTCTGGAGGGAAAATCTGACATCGCCCCCATTGTACCACAAAGCCATCCATTTGAAAGCAAGAAATAACGAAACGTTACCTGCTGTAGAGGGAAGTCTCAAGAGAGAAGTCGTGGAGCGGACTTAGTAGTGGCGGTGGTAGTTAGCGCGGTAGTCGGCGGTGTTTTTGATGAGCTCAGAGAGCGTGACGGGTTTGAAGTTATTAACGTCAACGCCGGCGTTATAGGTTTGGGGGATGGTTTGGAGGAAGTGGTAGTAGGGGTCACAGGTGTTGTTATGGATGTGACCATAGATGAGGTGTGCACCATGTCTGCGGCGGTACCAATCAAGCATGGGATAGTGGCAGACGGTGAAGTAGGAGCCTTTGCGGTCGCCTTCTAAGACAAATCCGACTTCTTCAAACCAATCTTCAAGATTGATGGTCTTCATCCACGCACGGTCATGATTACCAATAACGAGGTGTTTTTTGCCGTTGAGCTGCGAAAGGTAGTCAGTGGCGGGGCGCGCATTGCGGTACATGAGGTCGCCAACGATATAGATGTGGTCATTCTCTGTGACGCGCTTGTTCCAATTGTCAATGAGCAGCGCATCCATTTCTTCAACGGAGGCAAAGCCACGCTTAGCCCTGATCTTGTCATGGCCGAAGTGGGTGTCTGCGATAAAGAAATCCATGGGGTGCTTTGCTCCAATCTGTGTAACCACTATAGCATATTTCGGGGACGTGGTGGAAGAGGCTTTATTCCGCGGAGAGTGCTTCAAGTGCGAGGGCGGCTTCTTCCCATTCCATCGTCTGTTTGCCGAGGTCAAACTCAAGCGCTTTTAATCGTTTTCCAGCCTCTGCCATACCTTGTGCATCGAGTGAACCATCGCCAAGTGATTCCAAGATGGTGGCTTGTTCGGCTTCAAGGGCGGCGATAGCTGCCTCGGCTTCGGCAACTTTGCGCTTGAGCCGCTTCATTTCAGGGGCTTTTGCGGCGCGCTCTTGGGCGCGTTGACGGCGCAAATCTTTTGCGGAGACCTTGTTTTCGCGTTGCGTATCCTCAACCGCTTCAGGCATGGCATCTGCCGCAATCTTTTCAAGGTAGTAGTCATATCCGCCAGGGAAACGGCGAATGCCTGCGCGAGAGACTTCAAGAATGTTGGTGGCTGTGCCACGGACGAATTCCACGTCGTGGGAGACGAGCACCACGGTGCCATTGTAGTCGCGCACGGCTTTTTGTAGAGTCTCGCGCCCTTCAAGGTCAAGGTGGGTGGTGGGTTCGTCCAGCAAGAGGAAGTTCGGCGGGTTAAGGAAGATGCGTACGAAGGCTAATCGGATTTTTTCACCACCCGAGAGGACTTTGACCTGCTTGGCGCAGTCATTGACGTCAAATCCGAATCCGCCGAGACGATTGCGCAACTCCTTTTCGGGAAGCGCGTCTGCAGCGGCTTTAGCGATGCCGAAGACGGTCTCGTCGGGGTTCATGGTCTCCGCGAGGTCTTGGCTTTGATAGCCGGGTGCAACGTGATAACCGAAGACGGCCTTGCCCTCAGTGGGTTCGCGTACGCCAGCGAGCAGACGCAGAAGGGTCGTCTTGCCCATGCCGTTATAACCGACAATGGCAATCTTGTCGCCATTCATGACGCGGAGGTCAAGCGCAGAGAAGATGTTTTTGTCGCTACCAGGATAGGCATAGGCGGCGTTCTCAAGACGCACAATCTCTGCGCCAGCATGCGGAGCGGGGGGCAAACGCATATAACCTGCGGTACGGCTTCGCGCAGGTAAGCGGATTTCTTCCAGTTTTTCAATCTGCTTTTCGCGAGATTGTGCTTGGGTCGCCTTGGAGGCTTTTGCCTTAAAGCGTTCCACAAAACGTTCGAGTTGTTCGCGCTTTCGGTCTTGGTTGGCCTTTGCCTGTACCAACTGTCGATAGCGCAATTCGCGCTCTTCAAGATAGTAATCAAGTGGCCCGTTGTAACGTGTCACGGTTCCGCCGTCCACTTCCAAGGTGAGTTTGGTGATGGCGCGGAGCAGATAGCGGTCGTGGGAAATCAAGACGAGTGTGCCGTCAAAGGCTTTTAGGAAGCGCTGGAGCCACTCAACGGCGGGCAAGTCAAGGTAGTTGGAGGGTTCGTCTAAGAGGAGTAGGGCGGGCTTTGAGGCAAGCACGCGGGAGAGTTCAGCGCGCATACGCCATCCACCAGAGAAGGTGACGAAGGGTTTATTGAAGTCTTCTGTGGCGTATCCAAGGCCGCCGAGCGATTCTTTTACGCGCGCTTCCAAAGAATAGCCGCCCATTTGCTCAAAGCGTGTGTGTGCATCGCCGAGCGAACGCAAGGTGCGTTCCTTTTCGTCAGGATCGGTAAGGGTGGGGAGAAGCTCCTCAAGACGGGCAATTTCGCGTTCGGTTTGTTCGAAGCCGGGAATGCCTTCAAGACAGTATTGTAGCAGGGTCTGCTCGGGAGAATCGGGCTCAAGGTGTTGGCGCACGAATCCAATGCGTGGCGACCCCTCATGCAAGACATCGCCCGTGTCGGGGGTTAAGTCGCCGAGGATTAACTTAAAGAGCGTGGATTTGCCCGAACCATTAGGGCCGACCACGCCGACGCGTTCTCCTGCATTAATCTTGAAGGAGGCATGTTCAAAGAGTGCTTCGGGTCCATAACGGACGCTGACATCGCGAAATTCAATCATCAGGGCCTCCGTTAGAAACTTGCGTTGAGAAGCGGAAGGGTCAAGCCGGCGCGGTTGACGTTGAGCAAGCCGATTTGCACACCAGTTAACTTGCTAGTCACATTAAGCAAGCCGATTTGCACGCCGCAGATTTCTTGGGCCATATTGATGCCGATCGCCATTTGAAGACCGTTTAAGTCGCGCGCATCATTGGCGAGGCCAGAGAGCTGCACGCCACGGATGGAACGTTGGATTGCGACGAGGCCCGTAAGGGAAAGGCCGCGCACGGTGCCGTGATTTAATTGGGAAAGGAGTTGGATCGTGGCACCGTTGAAGTCGCAGGATTCATTGCGAAACATCCGCATGATGTCGTTGTCCGGCATGGAGGCGTGCGCGAGACCAAGGGTAAGCCCGTGATAGGCAATGTGGTCTTTTTCTGAAGTGGTACGAGCGCCAAGGCAGAGGGAGAAACAGGCGTGCGTATCAAGCGTTTCGGGGCGCTCCCCAAGCGGGCAGAGCGTGAGACACGAAGCGTGAAGATAACTTGTCGCCACTGCTACGAGCGCTACGATTGTCAGTCGCAAAAGACCATTCATAGAAAAACCTTTTCTAAAAAAACACGCGCAGGTGTGGTTGACGCTGCGCGTGTGTTCAAGGTGGATGATTGCAAAGTGCAATCCGTGTGGAAGCATCCTACGCAGAAAATGGAACGTAGGATGCAGAAATGCCAACGCGATTAGAGCGAGTCGCCGAAGTCTTCGCGGAACTTTGCTGCGAGCGTCTGCTGCCAATCGCCAATCGGAGCGAGGCGACCAAAGAAGAAGCGCAACACCTTGGGTTCTTCCACGAAGGTCAAGCCGCCGATGAGTTCACGGTTCTTCCAGAGCCATTCCACGCGGTCAATGGCATATTCCACCTGCGAAAGGGTGTAGACGCGACGCGGCATCGCCAAACGGAGAAGTTCCAATTCTGCATAACGTTCAGAACCATCTTCGTTGCGCTGTTCAGAGAGGGTGCCGCGTTCCATGCCACGAATGCCGCCTGCGATGTAGAGCGCTGCTGCGAGAGCGCCTGCAGGATACTGTTCGTGAGGAATGTGGGAGACGAACTCAGAAGCGTTGATGTGGCAACCCAAACCGCCCGCAGGCAACACTACCGGCACGCCACGCTTGTGGAGTTCCTTGGCCATGTATTCAATGAACATCGGGCCCTGGGAGATGATGTCTTCGTCCATCGATTCGTCGAGACCGACAACGATGGCTTCCATTTCGCGCACAGACATACCGCCGTAAGTCAAGAAACCTTCGTAAAGCGGGATGAATTCCTTCATCTTCTGTTCCACTTCCTTCTCGCGAATGGAGATGCCGCCGCCACGACCGAAGCCGAACTTGCGGGCAGAGAAGTAGATGATGTCCATGAGCGAGGCGATTTCAGCAGTGATTTCGCGGATGGTCATGTTCTTGCATGCCGCTTCACGCTGCTTGATGAAGTGGAGGTTGTCCTGTAAGAGTGATGCGTCCAAAACCAAACGGACGCCATACTTCTTACAAATTGCAGAGACACCGCGCATGTTTTCAAGGGAGAGCGGCTGACCACCCACGAGGTTAGTGCCCGCTTCAATACGTACAAACGGCACCTTTTCAGGGGTCACTTCTTGGATGAGGGCTTCCAAACGGGCCAAATCAAAGTTGCCCTTGAAGGGGCAGTCATTCACAGGCTCAAGGCCTTCCTTGATAATCAACTCTTCCACGCGGCCGCCCATACGGGTGATGTGGGCCTTCGTGGTGGTGAAGTGGAAGTTCATCGGCACGACGTCGCCAGGGCGCACCAAGCCGGTGGCGAGGATGTTTTCAGCTGCACGACCCTGGTGCACCGGCAGGAAGTATTCCAAACCGAAGATTTCGCGCACCTTTGCCACCATGCGATTGTAGGTTTCCGAACCAGCATATGCATCGTCAGCGCGGAACATTGCCGACTGCTGCAAATCACTCATGGCATTCACGCCCGAATCCGTGAGCATGTCCATGAAGACGTCTCTATTCTGAAGCAAGAATGTGTTATTACCAGCTTCATTCATCAACTCAAGGCGGCGCTCCACAGGGGGCAGATACAACTTTTGAACAATGCGGACCTTGTGCATCTCGAGCGGGAGCGATTTGCCGCTGAAAAATTTGACGTTTGCCATATTCAATTTCCTTAAAAACGCGCGTTTCAAAATCCTAACACGCAGTAAAAGCAATAAGATAACCGATTTTCCCCTTTATAATCAAGAAGAAAACGTTGGAAATCCCATTCTTTATGGGAATTTAGCCTCAAAAATCTCACAGAAAGTACCCCCATCAGCCCCTTTTTCTCCGCCCCATCTTCACCTTCAAAGGGAAAACGTCTAAAAGTTGATATGGATCTTTGTTGTTATGGGAATGATATTTTCTTTGTGAGTCCTCGTTCCCTACATGTGGTAGATCCACGACAGCGATAGTGCCAAATGATGCGTTTTTTACCTTAAAGGACGCCGTGGATTTCTCAAACGACACCTAGGGGTTCATAAAAGAGCCGCCGCGTGCAATTTAATCTCACGATAGGATTGATGCTTGAGGAGTAACACGCAACGCGTCTCTCTTTCGTTTGGCTATAAGTTTCTATCTTTTTGATGCCAAAGGATAAATTAAAAGACGAACTGCAAGGCCTTATAGGACAGGTTTAAGAGCGAGTGTAACTCTAGAGAAAAGGATGCTTGATACACACAAATTTGGAGAGAAGACAAGAGTGGTGAAGCCGCGCCTAGGGAGGCTGGTAGATGGGGATGTGTGTAAGAGGAGAGGGGGGAGGAAAATAAATGGTGCCGGAAAGGGGACTCGAACCCCTACGCCTTTGATCGGCAACGGATTTTAAGTCCGTCGTGTCTGCCATTCCACCATTCCGGCACCTATGAATGAGCGCACAGTATATCATAAAATTTCATGGTGTGAAGTGTGTTTAAAGCATGATTTGTAGAATTTTCATGTAAATTATTGGGAAAGAAGGTCTTCAAGGTCGCGTGACGCATAGATAACTTTGTTTAATTGGGGATTTATCATACACAGTTTGCTTCATCTCACGGGTTTTAATAAAGAACTCCTCTTGTAATGCATAGATTGCGCTTGGCTTATCCAAGAGATTGATAATAAATCAAAGGAGGCGCAAGGGGGCTTTATCATGACGCAGCCTTGCATAAGATGGATGTGTTATTGCATCTAAAACCTTTTATTTTTAGGATTTATCTTTTTTTACTTGACTTTCAACGAGAAATAATCGATACTTTTATACCGATTTTCTCATTTAACCCTAAAAGGAGAACGTTATGGCAACGAAGAAAGCCGCCCCGAAGGCAGCCGCTAAGGCGCCTAAGACCGCTCCGGCAGCCCCTGCAAAGCCGGTGGTGGATGAAGCAGCTCAGTTGAAGGAGCTGGATGAATTGATGGAGCGTGTGAAGAAGGCACAGGCCATCTATTCGACGTACACCCAGGAACAGGTGGACAAGATCTTCCGTGAGTGCGCACTCTCTGCTTGCGCTCATCGTATCGAACTCGCCAAGCTCGCGGTGGAAGAAACCGGCATGGGCGTGTTGGAAGACAAGGTGATTAAGAACCACTTCGCTTCTGAATTCATTTACAACTCTTATAAGGATGCCAAGACCTGCGGCGAACTTGAATATGACGCCACATATGGTATCCGTCGCATCGCTGAACCTATCGGCATCATCGCTGGTATCGTGCCGACCACGAACCCGACCTCTACGGCTATCTTCAAGGCGCTCATCGCCCTCAAGACCCGCAACGGTATCGTGTTCAGCCCGCACCCCCGCGCTAAGCGTGCTACCTATGAAGCAGCGATGATCATTCACCGCGCTGCCGTTCGCGCTGGCGCTCCTGAAGGCATCGTGGGCTGCATCAAGGAACCCACCATGGCGATGTCGGCTGCCCTCATGCACCACAAGCACACGAACCTCATCCTCGCAACGGGTGGTCCGGGCATGGTGCAGGCCGCTTACTCTTCGGGTAAGCCCGCTCTCGGTGTGGGCGCAGGTAACACCCCTGCACTCATCGACGAAACCGCCCACTACAAGATGGCCGTTTCCTCCATCTTGATGTCCAAGACCTTCGATAACGGCATGATCTGCGCTTCTGAGCAGTCTGTCATCGTGGTGGACTCGCTCTATGAAACCGTGAAGAAGGAATTCATCGCTCGCGGTGCTTACCTCCTCAACGCTGCAGAACGCAAAAAAGTCGCTGCCACCATCTTTGTTGATGGCCACTTGAATGCAAAGATCGTTGGTCAGCCTGCATGGAAGATTGCTGAAATGGCTGGCTTCTCTGTGCCGAAGTCTGCTAAGGTGCTCATGGGTGAAACCAAGGACATCACCATGGGTCCCGAAGAACCCTTCTCGCACGAAAAGCTCTCCCCTGTGCTCGCCCTCTATCGCGCTAAGAACTTTGAAGAAGGCGCAATGATGGCGAAGAAGCTCATCGAAGTGGGCGGTTTGGGCCACACCTCTGTGTTCTACACCAACCCTGCTAACACCGACCGCATCAAGTCCTACGGCACGATGCTTCCTACGGGCCGTGTGCTCGTGAACATCCCTGCTTCTCAGGGTGCTATCGGTGACCTCTACAACTTCAAACTGGCTCCCTCGTTGACGCTCGGTTGCGGCTCTTGGGGTGGTAACGCTGTCTCTGAAAACATTGGAGTGAAGCATCTCATGAACGTGAAGACAATTGCTGAACGCCGCGAAAACATGCTTTGGTTCAAGGTTCCGCCGAAAGTCTACTTCAAGTACGGTTGCTTGCCCTTCGCGCTCCGCGAAATCAACGATCGTAAGCGCGCTTTCCTCGTGACCGACAAGCCCCTCTTCGATCTCGGCTACACCGAAAAGGTGACCTCTGTGCTCGAAAACATGGGCATCGACGTGGAAATCTTCTACGAAGTGAAGCCCGACCCTGACACAGACACCATCGAAGCGGGTCTCGCTCGCATGAACTCCTTCAAGCCTGACTTGATTATCGCGCTTGGTGGCGGTTCTCCGATGGACGCTGCAAAGATGATGTGGCTCCGCTACGAAAATCCTGAAGCCAAGTTCGAAGACATGGCAATGCGCTTCATGGATATCGAAAAGCGTATCTACACCTTCCCGAAGCTCGGCGCTAAGGCCATCATGGTGGCAATCCCCACCACCTCTGGTACCGGCTCTGAAGTGACGCCCTTCGCTGTGGTGACCGATTCTCGTACGCACAAGAAGTACCCGATCGCTGACTACGCTTTGACCCCGGATATCGCTATCGCTGATCCTGAACTCGTGCTCTCCATGCCGCGTGGCCTCACCGCCGCTTCTGGTATCGACGCACTCGTTCACGCTCTCGAAGCCATGGTTTCCGTCCTCTCCACGGAATGGACCAACTCCCTCAGCCTCGAAGCTATCCGCCTCGTCTTCAAGTACCTCGAACAGAGCTACACCGAAGGTGGCGCTAACCGCAAGGCTCGCGAAAAGATGCACTACGCATCCAACATCGCTGGTATGGCCTTCGCAAACGCCTTCTTGGGTCTCTGCCACTCCATGGCTCACAAGCTCGGCGCGAAGTACAACATTCCTCACGGCGTGGCCAACGCATTGCTCATCTGCGATATCATTCGTTACAATGCCGTTGAAAACCCCTCCAAGCAGGCAATCTTCCCGCAGTACACCTATCCGATGGCTCGTTCCCGCTACGCTCGCGTGGCAGACATCCTCGGCTTGGCCTACGGCAAGTCTGACGCTGAAAAGGTGGAAGCCCTCGTCAAGGCTGTTGAAGGCCTCAAGAAGGCAGTCGGTATCCCCGAATCCATCCAGGCTTGGGGCGTTCCGGAAGACGAATTCCTCCGCTACATCGACACCCTCGCAGAAGAAGCATTCGACGATCAGTGCACCCCGGCTAACCCCCGTTACCCGCTGATCTCCGAAATTCGCGAGATCTACTTGAAGGCCTACTACGGCCCCAAGTACAAGGCTGCTGAAGGCGCTCCTGCGATTGACTAAGTCACGCATCGTCTAAAACAGACAAACAAAGAAGGCATCCACACGGATGCCTTCTTTGTTTTAACGCACAATAATGAGGAGAAGTTTGGTGCGCTACCGATTCTAAGTGATGCGCGATAGGCGTGCTGCTCAGGGTGCTTAGTGCGCGCCAGAATTGAAGAGACGCGTGGCCTGGGGGGGGGGTGG
>JAFYWN010000024.1 GCA_017558005.1 Kiritimatiellia bacterium
ACTAACATCAAAAGCAGTCGAAAATCTCCAAGAGAAACTCGTTAACTATCCAAGACCTACACAACTCAAACAGAAGGTGGCAGCATGAAGATTTTTAACCTTTTTCCAATATCCCCCCGCGATTTAACTTGCATTCCAGTAAAATGTTACCAAGCCCCAGCCCCACCCTCCCCTCCGCTGGGGGAGCGGGGGCGCGCTGGATAACGGTCGATTAGAGGAAGGGTGGAGAAATGCAGGGGCTACGCACCCCTGCACCCGCGGCAGGACCGAGTCCTGCACGCTACGCATCCTGACGGATGCTTTTACTGGTGCTCACGAGAAGGACGAGGAGAGAGCCCTCCGCAGGGGGAGCATAATCGCAGAGACGTGGCAGCCATCAGTGGCCCCCTCTGCTGGGGGAGCGGGGCGCTCTGGATAACGGTCGATTAGAAGAGAAGAGGAGAAATGCAGGGGCTACGCACCCCTGCACCCGCGGCAGGACTGAGTCCTGCACGCTACGCATCCTGACGGATGCTTTTACTGGTGCTCACGAGAAAGAGGGGAGAGAGTTCTCTGCTGGGGGAGCATAATCGCAGAGACGTGGCAGCCATCAGTGGCCCCCTCTGCTGGGGGAGCGGGGGGCGCAGCATCCCCCGTTGGTTGGTAAGGCGCGCTGCGCGCCCTTCGCTTCATTCCAGTCATTCCAGCATCTTCTCCTCACTCACACTTACAGTGTAGCAAAAGACGCTCCATTTGTCAAATCATCATTTTAGAAAAGGATGAAATAAGCCTAAAAAAGCGTGAAGAATCGCCTCGAAAAGAGGCGAAACCGAGTCCCAATTTCGCCCATTTTGGTCACTCAATTTCGCCTGTTCTCCAGACCAATTTCGCCCTTATTGCCCCCAATTTTCTGAAGACCTCCCCCAAAAAAGACGAAATTGTTGATAACTTTCCCTCCCCCTCCGAGCCCAATTTTCGCAAGGAAGCCGCTGTAGCGGAGTTGATTTCTCCCTCTTTTCACCCTATCTCTTTCTCACTAAAGAAGTTATGCATTTTTAGCATCTTCACCATATTCTCCTCAAAATCCGCCAATTCGTCAAAAAAAAATTTCAAAAACCTGCATCGAAAATACCCCATTGTTGATAACTTGTTGATAACTCAAAAAAGTTTTCAACAGACAAAAAATCGCCAAAAATTTCAAGAAAGTGACAAATCTGCGTAAGGGATTTTAAAGCGACAGAAGCGATAAAAGGGATGAAAGAGATAGGAGAGATAGGAGGGATAGGAGGGATGAAGAGGGGAGAAATGCAGGGGCTACGCACCCCTGCACCCGCGGCAGGACTGAGTCCTGCACGCTACGCATCCTGACGGATGCTTTTACTGGTGCTCACGAGAAAGAGGGGAGAGTGCCTTCGGCGAGGGGAGCGTGGAGCGCTCTAAACCGCGGCCGATTAGAAGACGGCATTTATCGTGGCCGCGGCCCACCGCGGCCGTGGAGATACACATGCTTAAGCCCTTAAGTAAACGACTGTATTCAGGCATTTTTTAGGGTTCACTTTTACTAACTTTTTCTTGCGATTTTGACATAAATGTGCGATACTATGAGGCATCGTATGACGTTATAACTCTTAATGGAGCGAAAAGTACATGAAGAAGATGATTTATGGCGCCGTTGCTGCGCTCGTTTTGGCAACCACTGGTTGCACCGGTTCCTTCCAGGTGATGCAGGCTGTGCATCGTTGGCACCGTGACTTCGAAAACCGCTGGACGGATGAAATCTGCTACCTCGTGGCAGTGATTCTCCCGATTTATGCGGCATCTTACACGGTTGACACCATCTTCTTCAACTCTGTTGAATTCTGGATGGGCAACAATCCGCTCCAAGCCAACACCGCTGAAGCTACCATCACTCGCGTGGACGCCAACACCGCCATCGTGCAGAGCAAGACCACTGGCGCGACCTACACCCTTACCCGCGCCGCTGATGGCACCTTCGCCATGACCGACATGCAGGGCAACACCGTCTCCGCCGAAGTGAAGGGCTCCCTCCTTTCGATGACGCTCCCTGACGGCACCACCCGCACCACGTTGCTCTAATAAGCTCCTTCATTTCACGCCGAATGCGCATGTGCCAACCATATGCGCATTCGGCGTTATCAAAACAAAAGAAAGGTACACACACACAATGAAGAAAGCCATGTTCTTGACGTTGGCCGCCCTCACACTCGCAGCCGCCTCCACCGGTTGCGTCGGTAAGTTCCGTCTCTTCAATGCCGTTTCCAAGTGGAACCAGACGGCTAACGAAGAAAAGTGGATTAACGAATTGATCTTCTTGGGCCTCAACATTATCCCCGTCTACGGTCTCTCCTACTTCGCTGACGTGTTGGTCTTCAACTCCATTGAGTTCTGGACTGGCAAGCCCGTTGACTTCCTCGCTGGCGTGGATCAGCAGGGCAACGAATATCGCATCGTCTCCAATGGTGACGGCACCTCCACCCTCCTCTACAAGGGCCAGGCCTGCACGCTCACCAAGCAGGGCGACTCCCTCGTGGCTACCAAGGATGGCGCTTACATCGGCACCTTCTCCAAGCAGGGTTCTTTGGTGACCTTCACCGCCCCTGATGGTAGCGTCCAGGCTGCGCTCCGCTAAGCGAAGCTTTTATGAGCGAAACAAACACGCGAGGAGTTTTCCTCGCGTGTTTTCTTTTGCCCTTCGCGCACCTCCTCAAAACACCTAAAAAACCTTACGAAGCACATTGATGAGACCACCGAGAAAAGACGTTTTTTGCTATACTGCACGGTATTATGGCGAAAGCAAAGCAGAAACAAACAAAAAAGACGACCCGAGGGACTAAAGCGCCTGCGCTCACTGTGCGCGCCACGTTCCCAACGGGCTTCTTGTGGTTTCTCTTACTCGCCGCCTTTTTGACCCTCATGTCGTTGCCGATTCTCACGGATCGGGTAGCAGAAAATCCCACCCTCTCTTCAGCCCTTTTAGCGCCCCTCGCCATTTGGGGCGTGACGGCACTGCTCGCATTTTGGTTTTCACGCCCCACGCGCTTCAATGGCGACCGCAGTTTTATCGTACTCACCCTGCTTCTCTTTGGCTTAGGCGTGGTTGAACAACTCCGCCTCCAATCCTTCCAACTCACCTGGGAAGTTTGGCGCGCCTACATTCCGATGTTGAGCGGCGCGGTGGGCTTCCTCTTTTGCCTACGCTTTCTCACCGCAAGACACCTTGAGCGACTTCTCTCATGGCGCCTCTTAAAATGGGGATTATGGATTAGCATGATGGGTATATTGGGGGCACTCTTTTGCTTTGGCAGAAGCTACCGCGGCGGGATGTTTCTGCCCGGACAAATTAATCCCACAGAACTCATCAAAATTGCGGCAGTCCTGTTAGGCGCCACCGCATTACCTCCACTAAAAGAACACCTCTCGCGCCATCTCTGTGGACTTCCCTTTCCCACCCTTTCTGCATTAATCCAACTCGCCTTCTTCTGGGGCATTCCCTTAGTAGGCGTCATCTGTGTTCGCGACTTAGGCCTCGTCCTAATCCTCTGCCTCACCTTCGTGGCCATGCTCGCCTCCCTCACGCGCAATCCGCTTTGGTTGCCCTTAGGCATCGGTGGGGCAGTCGGGGCGGGCTTTGCCATCTGCCAAGTCTCTGCCCACACTGCGGCGCGCTTTGCCATTTGGCAAAATCCCTTCTATGATCCCCTTGGGAAGGGTTACCAAATCCTACAGAGCATCTGTGCGATGAATGCAGGAGGACTCTTCGGCGCGGGGCTCAACCGTGGTATGCCGGGCAGCGTCCCCATTGTCACGAGCGACTTCGTCTATGCCGCAATCGCGGAAGAGTGGGGACTGGCGGGTTGCGCGCTCTTGCTACTCATCTACTTCTTATGGTTACGCGCCATCTTCCGCAATGCCAGCACCGCCACCGCACCCACCCTGCGCCTCGCAAGCCTTGGCATTGGCGCAGTACTTAGCGTGCAAATTATCCTCAACGTAGGCGGCGTCACAAAGGCATTACCGATGACCGGCATCACCCTACCCTTCCTCTCGCATGGCGGCTTCTCGCTCCTCACCGTCTTTCTCCTCTGCGGCTTAGTCGCCGCCCTCTCCAACCGCCCCCAACAAAAATAACCACCCCTCCTCGCCCATACGCACCACGCAAGGGCAAACGCAGTAATCGCCACACAGCCCCTGTCATCCTCGGCGAAGGGGTGGAGAATTTGATACACTATGTGGTGTTATGTGGCGTTATATTTGCAAACGATTGTTGGAGATGATCCCGACAACCTTTGGGGTGTTGGTTTTATCATTCATTTTGTTCTATGTGGTCGGCGGTTCGCCGGCCCAGACGGTTTTGGGGCAACACGCAAGCCAACAGGCTATTGCGGCCTTTGATGCGGCAAATGGGTATGATTTACCGCTCTTTTTTGGTTCGCAGTATTCGATTGATGCCTTGCGTAAAGGGGCAACTGGTGAGACTGAGCTCGCCTTTTCGCTTCAAGAGGGCGACTATCTCCTGCCTGGCGCGACCCTGGTCACGATGTTGCATCCTGACTCTGGCGAACTCAAACGCCTGACCAACCAGACCGAAATTAACGTGCCCGCCGGATGGCAAATCACCGCAATCACTGGCGCAACCGAAGTATTGCGCAAGACGCGTCACTTCTTTGATTCCCAATTTTTACGTTATCTTAAAGGTTTGGTGCAACTTGACCTCGGGATTTCTTTGGAGACGAAGCAACCCGTCACGCAGGTTTTGGCGCAGGGATTACTGCCCACCCTCTCCCTCTCGGTGCCAATTCTCTTTTTCGGAGCCGTGCTGGGGGTGACCTTAGGTCTGCTCTGCGCGGCGCGCCAAGGCGGTCTGCTCGACCGCGGGGTGTTGGCCGTGAGCACGCTCTTAATGAGTATCAACTACGTGGTTTGGATCCTGATGGGGCAATATTTGCTGGGATTCCGTTGGCCCCTCTTCCCCATTTGGGGTTATGAGAGTGCCTTCTATTTGATTCTGCCGGTGCTGATTGGCGTGGCAGGAAGCCTGGGCCCCGATGTGCGCTTCTATCGTGCGGCGATTTTGGATGAGGTTTACAAGCCCTATGTCCGCACGGCGGTCTCCAAAGGCGTTTCGCCGGCACGCGTCCTCTTCATCCACGTCTTACGCAATGCGCTCATCCCTGTGGTGACCTACATCTCCCTCTCCATCCCCTACCTTTTCACGGGCAGCTTGCTCCTTGAGAGCTTCTTCGGCATTCCTGGTTTGGGGAGCATCTCCATCAACGCCATCAATTCAGCGGATATGTCCGTGGTCCGTGCCGTGGTCATCTTCGGCGCATTGATTTACCAGTGTGTCAACCTGCTCACCGACATCACTTACGGTTGGCTCGATCCTCGCGTGAGGTTTGCATCATGAAAACCGCTTCTACCTCCGAAAGCACCGCACTCCGCGGCCCCTCCGCGTGGCAACGTCTCTGGTCAGACCGCATGACCCGCTTCTGCATTGTGGTCATCCTTGTCTATACCTTGGCCGCACTCTACGGTGAATGCGTCTACCAATACTACAATCACGGCTTCAAAATCCCCTTTACGGAGATTACACTCGGCTCCCTGCAGACGCCACCCTACAACGAACTGCACATGGAAAGCCGTTATGTCCCGCCGCTCACGACGGTCACCTTCCCTGAAACCTCCACCGCTCAGGGTGAACTCATCCCCGCGCGAAAGCACTGCTACCTGCTCGGTTCAGACAATCTCGGGCGCGACGTCCTCCAACGTCTCGTGCAGGGCGCGCGCATCGCCTTTCACGTTGGCATCATGACCTCGCTCATTGCCATCCCTTTAGGCGTGCTCTTGGGGTGTCTCGGTGGCTACTTCGGCGGCAAAACCGATAGCGCCGTCGTTTGGCTCTGCGCGACCGTTTCGGCAATGCCAGGCCTCCTCTTCATCCTCGCAATCGCCATGATTGCGGGCAAGGGGCTCTTCGGCATCTACCTCGGCATCGGATTGACCACGTGGGTGAGCGTCTGCCGCAACATCCGCGCCGAAGTAATCAAACACCGCGACCGCCCCTATGTGCATGCGGCACGCGTTTTGGGTTACTCCCCCCTGCGCATCCTCTTCCGACACATTTTGCCCAACGTCATGCACATTGTGCTCATCTCCTTCTCCATCCGCTTCCCTGCCAGCGTCGCAACAGAAGTCTTTATGAGCTTTTTGGGCATCGGCGTGCAGGGCGAGCCCTCGTGGGGAATTATGATCAACAATGCCCGCGCTCGACTCTGGCAGGGGATTTGGTGGGAACTCACCTTTGTCTCCCTTGCAATCTTCCTCCTCGTGTTTATCTTCAACCGACTCGCTGACGCGCTACGCGACGTCTTTGACCCCGCCTTGCGCAACCGTTAATTGCAGCCTCGCGCCCCCTCATGTCTGCGCTTCTCGCCCTCGGCCTTCGCCTCTTCCACCTCTGGGATCACTTTCACCCCAGTGCAGAGCTCAACGTAGGTGCGTGGGGAGAACGCTGGGCCGCGCGCTACTTGTGGTTGCACGGGTGTCGCATTCTCGAACGAAATGCCCGCCCCTGCCGACACGGCGAAGTTGACCTCATCGCCAAACAAGGCAAAGTTTACCTCTTTGTAGAGGTCAAAACACGCAAAAACGAACACTTTGGGCCGCCCATCACCGCCATCCACACCCGCAAGCGCAAACTCCTCAGACGGTGCGCGAATCACTGGCTCTCCCATCGCTTTCTCCTCCACGACCGCACCCTTTACCGTTTTGACGGAGTGGAAGTCATTGGCACACCCAGCGCCGGCATCCCTGAAATCCGGTGGGTGCGTGCGCTTGACATGAGTCAAACCCGCGCACCAGAGCTCTAACCCCACGCGCAACACACGCCCTTCAAGCAGTCCTCCTGCGCGTGAGCGAGTGCATGCGGTAAAAAAACTTGCTTTCTTTCTATTAAAGAGTGTATCATATCTACCGTTTTGCCGTTAGGTGACGTGCGGCACGTCCTCATTGTGATAGGAAAAGGCGCGTCCACGGCAAGGAGTCCGAAAAATGTACAAGATGAACACCGCATTAAGCGCGGATGCCGTTGATTTTATCGACGATGCGAAGCTTGAAGCCATGGTGGCGGGACTGAAGGAAGATCCCGAAGCTGTGCGCAAAGTAATCGCCAAGAGTCTGCGTAAAGAAGCTTTAAGCGTAGAAGAAACCGCCGTTTTATTGGGCGCAGAAAGCCCTGAATTGGTGGAAGAAATTTTTGAAGCCGCTCGCACATTGAAGCGAGATGTGTATGGCAATCGTATCGTTTTCTTCGCGCCGTTGTATGTTGGCAACTACTGCACAAACAACTGTAAGTACTGCGGTTTCCGTAGCTCTCTGCACACTGCGGTGCGTCATACACTCTCTGACGAAGAATTAGTGCGCGAAGTTGAGGCCTTAGAAGACCTCGGCCACAAGCGATTGATCCTGGTTTACGGCGAAAGCCCAAAGTATGATCCTGAATTTATTGCCCACACCGTGCGCAAGACCTACGCCACGAAGAAGGGCAATGGCGAAATTCGCCGCGTCAATATCAATGCTGCGCCGCTTGATGAAGAGGGCTTCCGCATCATTAAAGAGGCGGGTATCGGCACCTATCAGATTTTCCAAGAGACCTACCACAAGAAGACCTACGCCGAGTGGCATCCTGCCAATACGATGAAGGGCAACTACATGTGGCGTCTCAATGCCTTTGATCGCGCCTTCCGCGCTGGCATTGATGACATGGGCTTGGGCGTACTATTCGGACTGTACGATTGGCGTTTTGATGTGCTCGCCATGGTGACACACGCGCTTTACCTGCAGAATAAGTTCGGCGTGGGTCCGCATACCCTCAGCTTCCCGCGCATCAAAGCCGCAGAAGGGCTCGATCTTAACCTGAAGTATCAGGTGAGCGATGAGGAGTACAAGCGCCTCGTAGCAATCCTGCGTTTGGCAGTGCCGTACACGGGCCTTATCATGACCGCACGCGAACCGGCCGAATTGCGTCGTGAGGTTTTGGCCTTCGGCGTCTCGCAGATTGATGCAGGCACCAAACTGGAAATCGGCGGTTACCAAGAAAAGCGCGATGGCGATGAGCAGACCTTAAATCGTGAACAGTTCAAGGTGGGCGACACCCGTGGCTTGGATGAAGTGATTGGCGAAATCCTTGAAGGCGGTTACATCCCCAGTTTCTGCACCAGCTGCTATCGTCTCGGTCGCACGGGCGAACACTTCATGGAGTATGCAATCCCCGGCTTCATCGGGAAGTTCTGCACGCCCAATGCAATCATGACGCTCGCTGAGTATTTGGAAGACTACGCCTCCCCCGAAACAAAGGCAAAAGGCGAAGCACTCATCGCAGCAGAAGTGAATAAACTCGATGGCAAACTCCGCGAGGAAGTGTTGAAGCGCTTGGAGCAAGTCCGCTCTGGCAAACGCGACCTCTATTTCTAATTTCACAACCAAAGGACACCTATGAAACTCGACAACCTTCTCGCACTCCAAGATGAAGATACCCGTCTTCGCAATCTTCAGCGTGAACTCGTTACCCTCCTCCCCGAGCGTCGCAAAGCAGCAAAAGAGCGTCTGCGCATCGCACAGGATGCCGTGGATGCTGCAACGCAGGAAAACCTCGCCGCACAGCGCGAATATGAACGTTTCCAGCATGACTACACCCGTCAGCGCGACAACATGAATCGTGCCGAACGCAACGCGGGCCGTATCATGAGCTTGAAGGGCCAGGAAGCCGCAGCAGCAGAGTACGCCGCCGCAGAAACTGCCGCCAATGCCGCTTCTGATGCCGCTAACCGCGCCGCAGAAAATCGCACCCCCACGGAACGCCGTTTGGACGATGCGCGTGCCTTCTACGCAGAAGAAGAGATCGCCATCGCCGCAATCCTCTCCGCACTTGATGAACGCAAGGTGCAGGTCGAAGGCGAAATTGCCTCCTTGCAGGAGCACCGCAATGAATTGGCCGCTACGGTCGATCCTACGCAGTTGCACTACTATGATCGCGTGCGCAAGGGCTGCTGGCCCGCCGCAGTGCAGTTCAACCGCAATGACAGCGTCTGCACCGGTTGCAACCTCGTGCAGCCCGCCTCGGTCAAGCAGGCCGTGCTCGCCGCAGACAAGAGCGCCAATGCTCCGCTCATCTACTGCCCCAGCTGCGGTCGCATCCTCTACTAATCCCCCTTTGCATTGCCGGGGTGGTCAATCGCTCACAGCTCGACTGTGAGAGGAAAGTCCGGACTCCACAGAGCAGGGTGACCCGTTGTAATGATGGGTAAACACGGAGCAAATCCGTGTGATGGCAAGTGCCACAGAAATAAACCGCCTGGCAACAGGTAAGGGTGAAAAGGTGAGGCAAGAGCTCACCGGCGGCAGAAGAAATTCTCCGCGCAAGGTAAACCCCTCCCGGAGCAAACCCAAATAGGCGAAGAGATGCTGCTCGCATCGCGACGGATTTTCCGTCACGCTTGTAGAAACGCCTTCAATGGTGTCCCCTCCCCCGTTTGGGGAAAGGTTAAAGACTGCAAGCGATCATTCGCGGGTTGGGCGCTTAGTTAAATGATTGACACCCGCAAGGGCACAGAACTCGGCTTATAGCCCCGGCAATGTTCTCTTAAGTCGTCGAAGCCACACGCTTCGGCGACTTTTTATTGTCTCGCAACTTGAGAGACATGCGCCACGCAGAATTTGTGCTTTTCCCCTCCCAATGCCTCATTTAGCAACACTCAAAAGGGAATTTTGGCACGAAATAGCAACTTTCTATGTTTTTGAGACTTTGCTTTTTGATAGAAATGTGTTAAAGTAGATGCATTATCAGTCAATCTCTTCTATCACGAAAGGGTATTTTTATGGCAGAGCTCGGTAAAGCAACTCAGCAGGAGTTGAAAGCAATCGCATCCGCATTTCAGGTTTATGGTGACTTCGTCAGCGGTTGCCCCTACGGTAGCGGTCACATCAATGACACCTATCAATTGACCTATTCGGTGGGCGGCGCCACGATGCACTATCTCTTGCAACGCATCAACCATCACGTCTTCACCCAGCCGGCAAATGTCCAGCAGAACATTTTGCGCGTGACCCGTCACATCGCTGACAAGCTTCGTGCACAGGGCGTGGAAGATATCTCTCGTCGCACCCTCACCCTCATCCTCACCCGCGACAGCGAACCGGTCTATCATGACGCCGAAGGTAACTGGTGGCGTATGTACATCTTCGTGGAAGGTGCAAAGACCTACGACCAGATCCAGAGTACCGCTCAGGCAGAACTCGTCGGTGAAGCATTCGCAGACTTCCAGAACCAGGTCGCTGACCTCGTGGATCCTCGTTTGCACGAAACCATCCCCAACTTCCACAACACCGTCAAGCGTTATGAAACCTTGACCGCCGCAATCGAAAAGGACGCCTTCAACCGCGCTAAGGATGTGAAGGACGAAATCGATTTCGTCGTGGCTCGTGCGGGTTCCTTCGGCCGCCTCTTGGACCGTTGCGCAAAGGGCGAAATCCCTGAACGCGTCACGCACAATGACACCAAGCTCAACAACGTCATGCTTGATGACGCCACCGGCAAGGGCATTTGCGTGATTGACCTTGACACCGTGATGCCGGGTCTCGCACTCTATGACTTCGGTGATATGTGCCGCACCTCCACGGCAAATGCCGCGGAAGACGAACAGGATCTCTCCAAGGTCTTCTCGCGCATGGATATGTTCGAAGCCATCGCAAAGGGCTACTGCCGTGGCGCGAAGTTCCTCACCCAGGGTGAAAAGGAAGAACTCGCCTTCTCGGCTCGCCTCATCACGATGACGATCGGTATCCGCTTCCTCACCGACTATCTCCAGGGCGACACCTACTTCCACATCAAGCGTCCGGGCCACAACGTTGACCGTTGCCGTACGCAGCTCAAGATGGTCAAGAGCATGGAAGATCAGGCTGAAGAAATGGAAGCCATCATCAAGAAGGCACTCGCAGAAGCCTAATGATATCGCACCGGGGATGTCACACAGACGTCCCCGGTCGCTCTTTTATAGCGACACATCCTCTGAAAATGTAGGAGAAAGGACGCGTCCAACGTATGAATCAAAACACAATTGAAGAAATTCTTGAATCCTTTGCAATTAAAGGCAAGGTCACTGAAGCAAAGCCCTTTGGCAGCGGTCACATCAATGACACCTTCAAGATTACCACTGAAGAAGCCAATGGCACCGCTCACCAATACACGCTCCAGCGCATCAACCACGCAGTTTTCCGTCAGCCCCAACAGGTGATGGACAATATTGAGCGCACCCTTGCCCATCTCAATAGCAAAAAAGATCAATTCCCTGGCGTGAAGGTGCTCAATCTCGTTCACACGAAGGAAGGGCGCAACTGCATTCGCACCTTCGCAGGGAAGTGGTGGCGTGTCTATGACTTTATTGATGATGTAGAGAGCTATGACAACGTGCGCGATGCCGATGTCGTCTATGAAGCGGCGCGTGGGTTTGCCCAATTCCAAAATATGATGGCAGACCTGCCCGCACCGCGCCTCTACGAAACCATCCCCTACTTCCACTGCACGCCGATGCGCTATGCTACGTTGGAAGAAGCCGCTTTCTTAGATTTGCGTGACCGCTTAAATGAAGTTGCCCCCGAAATGGACTTCGTGCGTAATCGCAAACACCTCGTGGCACATTTGCTCAACCGCTATCTTCGCGGTCAAATCCCCGAGCGTATCACCCACAACGACACCAAGATCAACAATGCCCTCTTCGACCCCACCACCAAAAAGTGCGTGGCCGTTGTGGATCTCGACACCATCATGCCGGGCTTGGCGCTCTATGACTTTGGTGATATGTGCCGCACCACCTGCAATACCGCAGATGAGTCCGAACCGGACACCGATAGCGTGCAGTTTGACATCAAGATGTTTGAAGCCGCCGTCACGGGTTACCTTGACACCGCTCGCTTCCTCACGCAGGCTGAAATTCAAGAACTCGCCTTCTCGGCATGGTTGCTGCCCTTCATGATTGGCATTCGCTTCCTCACCGACTACCTTCAGGGCGACACCTACTTCAAGACGCACTATCCGAAGCAGAACCTCGACCGTTGCCGCACCCAATTCAAGTTGGCCGAACGTATCGAAAACTGCCGCGAAGAGATGCAAGCCATCGTTCAGCGCGCCGCAAAAGCCACTGGACACGCCTAATTTCCTACTCACCCCGAACATTGGTTTTTAGAAAGGATTAATACCAACATGAAAGTTGCTATCGTTAAGAACGCAGAAGAAGGCAGCAAGCTCGCCGCCGAAATCTTTATTGAACAGGTCAAGGCAAAGCCCGCCACCGTCCTCGGTTTGGCAACTGGCTCCACCCCTGTCAAGATGTACAAGCTCCTCGCTGAAGCCTACAAGGCTGGCGAAGTCTCCTTCAAGGAATGCAAGAGCTTCAACCTCGATGAGTACCTCGGTCTCGCTCCTGAACACGACCAGAGCTACCACTACTTCATGAAGACCCAGCTCTTTGACCACATCGATATCGACCAGGCTCAGACCAACGTCCCCGACGGTCTCGCCACCGACATCGCCGCCTCCTGCCAGGCTTACGAAGATGCCATCACCGCCGCTGGCGGCATTGACATCCAGCTCCTCGGCATCGGCTCTGATGGTCACATCGCCTTCAATGAACCGGGTTGCTCCCTCGCTTGCCGTACGCACTCTCAGGTGCTCACCCAGCAGACCATTGAAGACAATGCCCGTCTCTTCTTCGGCGGCAAGATCGAAGAAGTGCCTACCCAGGCTGTCACCATGGGCATCGGCTCCATCATGGATGCGAAGAAGGTCGTCCTCCTCGCCTTCGGCGCTGGTAAGCAAGACGCCGTCGTGGGCTTGGTGGAAGGTCCTGTTACTGCAATGTGCCCCTGCTCCGCACTCCAGTATCACAATGACTGCATCGTGATCTGCGACGAAGAAGCCGCAGGCAAGCTCCAGCAGAAGGAGTACTACAAGTACATCTTCTCTCAGACCGGCGTTTCCAACATCTAAGATTCGCCTCCTTGAGACAAAAAAGAAGCATCGGGGAGCCGATGCTTCTTTTTTTATTGTTGCTTCTTTTTCTTCCCAAAAGGCAGAAGCGCTTCCACTTCGCTTCCCTGTTCACCCACGTCCAAGCGCCCCCCTCACGCACAGTCACACGCCCTCACCTCCTTCCCACCCTCCACAATGTGCCCTCCTCCCTCTCCCTTTTTCCTTTCAACGCGCGCTCAAAAAAATAAACTATTTTTCAAATAAGTCTTGCCCCCCCCGTGACTTATGCTACATTAGTGTGGTACTTCTCATAGGGAGAAGTGTCTACTTTACTTGAAGGTTTACATAATGAAGAAATTCATGCTTCTCGCGCTCGCAGCCCTCTGCGTCTCCGCCGCCCAGGCCGTGACGATTAACTGGACCGTTAACAATTTAGAGCTTGACCATACGGGTGGTTATGCTATCGCAGCATTTGTTGTTGCAGGTGACCGTGACACCGCCATTGCCACCGTCCAGCAGTGGACGCTTGCTGGTCAAGACACCATTGGCGACTTCAAATTGCGCGATGGCGGTGCGTCTGCTAATGCGGATGGCAAACTGCGCACAACGAAGGTTTTCTCGAATAACAACTCCTCTTGGGGCACCGTGAACACGGGATATGCTGCAGTTGGCGACTCCAAAACCGCCACTAATATCTCTGGCACTGTCCATTTCAATTACAACGACTGGGTGACCGCTGGTAAGCCTCAACAGTTAACACTGATTCTTGTTGACGACGCAAACTACAATTACTTCAACAACAATCCCATCGCCATTGATGGCATTGAGTTGGATATGGCTGCTATCAATGCATTGACCTCCAACGACGGAACACTTAATGTTACTGCTGATTCCGTAACTCTTCCCGAACCGACTGCTTTGGCGCTCTTGGCACTCGGCGTGGCAGGTCTCGCGCTTAAGCGTAAAATTGCCTAAAGTAGACGATTTAGCTCTTTTAGACCGACACGTCAAACGGCGTGTCGGTTTTTTACACCAAAGCGCCGCTTTCCAACGTAGAGACTCTTTACTTCTCTCCCCTTTTTTGCAATGATATTGTAGAGGAAAGGAACCTTACATGAGCACGTTGTATAAATTAATCCCATTGTTGGGTGTTACCGCACTTTTGGGGTGCGATGAGAACACCGTCTTTGATAACCCCTCAATCTCCTTAAAGGATGGCGCACCCATCAAGATTGAAGTGCCGTCAATGAAGGACTCGACCACCTTCACTGAAGCGGGTAATCCTTCTGCTGCGCGTCTCTCGGAGCGCACCGACCGCAAGATGACGCAGACGCCCACCATCACCATTCCTGGCACTGCCCTCAGCTTCACGCAAAAAGCCTATAATGCCACCACACCAGGCGGTGCCAACTACACGCGTGCCATTTACACCTTGACCAATACTTCGGATAAGCCGGTGGAGATTGACCGCTTTACGATATTGGATGGGACAACCACGTTGAAGACTACACCCCAGATTATCGGCAACACCGATGGTGCAGTTTTGCATGCTCAGCTTGAGCCGGATCTCTACGTTTGGTGCGCAATTGAACACCCCATGACGCGTTATGAGGTCACGCCGCCCTCGCCCGCAGTCTCACGTGAGTTGCCAGTGAAGTCGTCTTACACCATCGCAGACTTGACGAATCTCTCTGCAGATCGTGGTGCGTTTTATGTGCCAGTGGAGGTGACGCAAGCCCCCGTTTCCATCACGATGACCTATCAGAATGGCAACCTCCGTGCCGCACTCTATGGCGTGGAAGCAATCGATCCTGCGACGGGTGAAATCTTGGATGCAGATTTCCATGAGGGCACCACGGGTGGCGTCTCGAAGCAGAACACCTATACCTTGAAGCAATTGAAGCCGGGTCAACAGGTGGCCTTGAAGGTGACCGCGGGCACCGATGGTCGGGGCTCCTCCAATGGTGCAATCACCTTGACTGGCGCCACGGCAAAGCCCCTCTCTTTGACCACGCCGGCCACCCTTGCGAAGGTGACGGGTTACATCCCCGTGGTGGATGCTCTCCTCCCTGGTAAGTCGATGACCTTTAGCATGACTTTGGGGTGCTTTACCGAAAAGTCCCAGTTCCGCCGTCTCTTCAATGAGTACTTGAATGCAGAACGTGCTCACCCGCACCGTATGCTTCCGCACTACAATTCCTGGTACGATCTCTGCATCAATCGTAATGACTCCCCCGTTGAAAAGCGTTTCACCCGTGAAGAAGCGCTCGCCTCTATGAGTGCATTCCGCAAGGAACTTTGGGAAGAACGTGGCGTCTTCATCAACTCTTACCTCTGGGATGATGGTTGGGATAACTTTGACTCCCTCTGGGGCTTCAACGAAAACTTCCCCAATGGCTTCAAGGAACTCGCCGAAGAAGCTCATAAAGTGCCTGGGGCCTCCATCTCCTGCTGGATGAGTCCTTTCGGTGGGTACGGCGGCTCTTATGCTCGTCGTGTGCAGTATGCTAAGAAAAACGGCATCATTGACCAGAATGCCAGTGGCATGCAGCTCTCCAAGCAGAAGTATTATGAAGCTTTCCGTGACCGCGTCTTGCAGATGATTCGCGACTATGACATGAATCTCTTCAAGTTTGACCGCATGGGTTCTGGCAGTGACGCTAATGGCGCGGCTCCGCGTTATGCCGCAGACCTGCGCGCAGTGGGTAATCTCTGCGCCGAAATGCGCGCCGCGAAGCAGGATGTCTTCATCAACTGCACCGTCGGCACCTGGGCATCGCCCTTCTGGTTGATGTGGTGCGATAGCATCTGGAAGGGTGATGGCGACTGCGATTGGCTCGGTAACGTGGGCACTGCACGTCAGAAGTGGGTCACCTACCGCGACAATGTGATTTATGACCGCTTCGTCACCAAGTCCCCCCTCTTCCCGCTCAACTCCATGATGATGCACGGCATTATCGTCTGTAAGTCCTCCCCGTGGAACACCATGACCGACTACAAGGGCACGGGCAACTACGAATACGCAGGTGAAAAGTATGCCACTCCCACCGCTTGCGCAGACTTCGCTGCGGAAGTGTGGATGGGCGTCGCGCTCGGTACGGGTCTCCAAGAATACTACATCACCCCCAGCATCATGAGCGAGACTTGGTGGGATATCTTGGCGAATGGCGTGAAGTGGCTTAAGCAGAATGAAACGGTCCTCACCGACGCACACTGGATTGGTGGCGACCCGGGCACGGGTCATGACCTGCAGAAGCGTGGCAATGACCCCAAGGACATCTATGGTTATGCCTCGTTGGGCAAGGAAAAGGGCATTGTGATGTTGCGCAATCCCTCTGACAAGCCGCAGACCATCACCGCCACCATTGACGCTTGGCTCGAAATGCCGAATGCGCGTAAAGATACCGCAATCAAGCCTGTCGTGATCTTCAACTCCACCACAGCCTATGAAAATGCGGGCAAGCCGGGTGCATTCGCCCCTGTTTGGCCGAAGACCACGGGTGAGACGGTGACGTGGACGTTGCCTCCCTTCACCACCTTCCTCTTCGAAGTGGAGTTCTAATCGGTTAAGCCCGATTTTAACAAGCAAAGCGGCGAGAACATCTCTCGCCGCTTTTTATTGTCTACAGTGGCAAAATCCGCTCTTTTTGCTTGCGTCGTTTCTCTTTATTATGATATTGTATGCGACGTTATGTCACACACCATGAAGGCACGTCTGCTTCGACTTAAGTTGTTGTCGCTTACAAGCGACGAACAGCGGACGGCCGTCTATGGTTTTTAACCGAAGTGACACAGAACAAATGGCCTCCGCGGGTTCGCAACAGCGGGGGCCATTGTTGTATAAGCCCCTCTTTGAATCCAAGGCGGTCAGTACAAGAGAGAAAGAGAAGACCATGAGCACACGTAAGATTACCATCTTCGATACCACGCTTCGCGATGGCGAGCAAAGTCCCGGTTGCAGCATGAAGTTGCACGATAAGTTGCTTGTGGCGGGTAATCTTGAAGCATTGAAGGTCGATGTAATTGAGGCTGGCTTCGCGATTGCTTCGCCGGGTGACTTTGAAAGCGTGCAGGCAATCGCACGTCAGGTAAAGACGAGTTCGGTGGCCTCTTTGGCGCGTGCGCTGAAGGGTGATATTGACCAAGCATGGGCCGCCGTGCGTGATGCAGTGAATCCGCGCATTCATACCTTCTTGGCAACGAGCCCTGTGCATATGCAGTTTAAGCTGCGCATGAGCCCGGAACAGGTGTTGGAACAGGCTACCTCCATGGTGCGTTATGCGCGTAGCCTCTGCCCGAACATCCAATTTTCCTTGGAAGACTACACCCGCACGGAGGAGGAATTCTCTTGGCGCGTGATTGAGGCGGTGATTGCCGCAGGTGCCACCACGGTAAACTTGCCCGACACGGTGGGTTATGCCATCCCTGAAGAATTCGGTGCACGCATTGCTCGCGTGATGGAGCATGTGCCGAATGTGGATAAGGCAACCATCGCAGTGCACTGCCACAATGATTTGGGTCTGGCAGTCGCCAATACGCTCGCCGCACTTCGTGCAGGAGCGGGCCAGGCGGAATGTACGATCAATGGTATCGGCGAACGCGCAGGTAATGCGGCACTGGAAGAAATCGTCATGGCGTTGCGCACGCGCAAGGACTTCTTCGCTGGGATGCAGTGTGATGTGGATACGACGCGCATCATCTCCACGAGCCGTTGTGTCTGCTCGGTGACGGGTAGCCGTGTGCAGAATAACAAGGCAATCGTTGGGCAGAACGCCTTCGCACATGAGTCGGGCATCCATCAGCATGGTATGCTCGCCAACCGTGAAACGTATGAAATCATGACGCCCGAATCGGTGGGTCTCTCCCAGAGCCAGATGGTGCTCGGTAAGCACTCCGGTAAGCACGCGCTCAAGGATCGCCTCGAACAGCTCGGCATCATGCTCTCCGAAGCCCATTTGCAGGAGCTTTTCGGCCGCTTCAAGGATTTGGCAGACGCAAAGAAAGTTGTCACCGATGCCGACATCGAAGCGCTCGCACGTGGTTTGGAAATGCGCAACGACGCTCAGCAGAAGCTCGTCTTTGAACGTTTCCTCACCACCACGGGCAATACCACCGCAGACGTCTCGACCGTGCGTCTCTGCGTGGATGGCAACTCCATTGAAGATGTTGCGATGGGCAATGGTCCCATTGAAGCCTCTTTCAACGCCATCAACAAGATGCTCAATTTGCACGTCACCGTGGAAAACTTCTCCGTCTCGGCAGTCACGGCCAACGTCGATGCGCAGGGTGAATGCGATCTCCGCATCCGTCACAACAACAAGGTTTACCTCGGTCGTGGCGTGGCTCAGGACATCATCGAAGCCGCAATTCGCGCTTATGTGCACGCCCTCAACGGTCTGCTTGAGGATGAACAGCGCATGACCGTGAACGCTTCTGTAATGGCAGCTGGCGGCTTAGTCTAAGGTTGGCCACATCAACAGCGGCAAAACGGTTGGAATGCACCTTGCGCTCACCGTTTTGCCGTTCTTGTTTCACCCCTTTCTATCACTCTCATAGACCGACGAAAGAGCTTTCCATGGATATCGCAACCCTTGATGTATGTTCGCTCAAGCTCGGAGAAACTGTACTGTTGGATGGGCTCGTCCACACCGGGCGTGACCGTTTCCACAAACATCTCCATGACGGCGGCACATTGCCTGAAGGTATTGACCTCAGCACCTCCGCGCTCTATCACTGTGGGCCCGTCATGGTGCCAGAGACCTTGGCAGATGGTAGCACGCAGTGGAAAATGGTCGCTGGAGGCCCTACAACGTCCTCGCGTGAAGAACCCTATGAGGCCGACATTATCGCACGGTTTGGATTGCGCCTCATCATCGGTAAAGGCGGCATGGGAGAAGCCACGCTCAAAGCTTGCCAGGAATACGGATGCGTCTATCTGCAAGCGGTTGGCGGCGCTGCAACGAGCATTGCCAATGCTGTCGAGCGCGTGGAGGGCGTAGACTTCTTACAAGAGTTCGGAGCCGCCGAAGCAATGTGGCACCTGCGCGTGAAAAACTTCCCCGTCACGGTTGCGATGGATGCACACGGCAATAGCCTCTACAAGGACGTACAGGCCCATTCCGCAGAGCAACTCAAGCAGTTGCTCGCACACTAACGCCCCGCCTCTCAATCTTCTACCCGCGCCAAAAGGTGCGGGTTTCTTTTTATCTGCCCCAAACAATTCGCTTTTTAACAAATCCCCACACAACATACCAATGATATACAAATTCTCTTTATCCACCCCCTCCCCAACAGCCTCATAATAATAAAACCGCCATTAAAATCAAAAGACAACCCCATGACAATAAAATGCCAAAAGATCAAAGAACAATCTCGTGATAATAAAAAAAACTGTGCCACAATGTAGCACAGGGTTGATTTTTGTTAGGAGGCTAATTACCAATTCACCTGAGCAGGGGAAGCATTGTAGGCCGCCTTCAAGATATTCTTAATGTCAGTCGCCGTTGTCTTACGCGGATTTGCGCCCGTGCAAGGGTCAAGCTTTGCATTCTTAGAGATGAAGTCAAGGTTCTTGGAGAAGACCTCTTCAGAAACGCCCGCTTCTTCCAACGTAGCGGGAATATCAAGCGATTCATTCAAGGCACAAATCTTATCAATCAAGACGTTGACCAATTGACGATCCGTTGCGCCAGGCAAGCCCAAAGCACGAGCGATGTCCGCATAGCGCGACTCGCAAGCCTTGCGATTAAACTGAATCACATAGGGCAAAAGAATGGCATCGCAGAGGCCATGCGGAAGGTTAAATTGAGCCCCAATCTTGTGCGCAATTGAGTGGGTAATACCCAAAAGTGCATTCGTGAATGCCATTCCTGCGAGGCACTGCGCCACATGCATTCTGCCACGTGCTGCCATATCGCCATTGTAAGACGCCACCAAATCATCATCAATCATCTGAATCGCCTTCAACGCAAGCGGATCAGAAAAATCACTGTGCAATCCCGCCACATAAGCTTCAACCGCATGCGTCAACGCATCCAAACCCGTGTGCGCTGTCAATTTCGGCGGCATCGTTTCGGCAAGATCAGAATCCACCACCGCAATATCAGGCGTGATTTCATAGTCTGCCAACGGATACTTCACCTTTGTGGCATAATCCGTAATCACCGAAAAGGCCGTCACTTCGGTTGCAGTACCAGAAGTAGAAGGCACCGCCACAAAAATAGCCTTCTGGCGCAACACCGGCATCGTAAACGGGTCCTTAATATCATCAAAGGTCTTTTCGGGATATTCATAAAATACCCACATCGCCTTCGCCGCATCAATCGGAGAACCACCACCAATCGCAATAATCACATCAGGCTTAAATGCCGCCATCGCCTTCGCGCCCTTCATCACCGTCTCCACTGACGGATCGGGCTCAACACCCTCAAAAAGTTTTACCTTTAACCCAGCCTTCTTAAGAATCGCTTCTAACTTATCCAAAGCGCCACTCTTCCGCATCGAAGAGCCACCCGTCACAACCATTGCGCGTTTACGAGTCCGACCAAGAACCGAAAGCTCATTCATTGCACCAGGACCAAAATAGAGATCACGCGGAAGTGTAAACCGTGCCATAAGTCTGATTCCTTTATACATTCTATGATTAAACAAAAGCACTTAGCTGTGTGTGATTAAACAAAAGCTCTTAGTAATGTAACGACCAAGAGTTTTTAATAGTGTAGCGCACATTCCCCCATTTTGCAAGATGAAAACACCCCATTTCCACTTCAGAGGACCTCCCTTCTAACCATTAGATAATATCCTCTTAAGTGCGTCCTCCCCCTTCTTTCAGCCGCAGACTGACTCTGTCTAGAGAAAGTCCCCTCTGTTCAGTTACCCCCGAGCTCCCTTCTTTCAGCCGCTGGCTGGCTCATTCGCCGCAGCGTCTATCCCTCTATCTCTCCATGAGCCCTAAGCGTGGTGCGTCAAGGTGCGACGTCACCCAATGCATCAGCATCTCGATCACCCGCGGTGTCGGGTGACACCTCTCACTCCTCTCCCTCCCCTCCTTCAGCCGTAGGTAGCACTGTCGAGAGAGAGTACCCTCAGTGCAGTCACCCCTCGAGCCCCTTTCTCCCACCCGCAGGCTGGCTCATTCGCCGCAGGCGTCTGTCCCGCAGCCTCACTCCATAAGCCCTAAGCGTGGTGCGGCAGGGTGCGCTGCCACCCTGCATAAGCGTGAAAACGGCCCCTCTCACCCCCTCCCTCTCTCGCTAAGAAGCTTCACTAGCGGATTTTTAACCCAAAATACAAAAAAAGAAAGCCTGACCTCTTGCGAGATCAGGCTTTGAAAAAACCCGGCAGCGTGCTACTCTCCCACCAGCGAACCTGGCAGTACCCTCGCCGATGAGGCTCTTCACTTCCGTGTTCGGAATGGGAACGGGTGTTACATCCTCTCTATGGCCACCGGAAAAGC
>JAFYWN010000025.1 GCA_017558005.1 Kiritimatiellia bacterium
ACTAACATCAAAAGCAGTCGAAAATCTCCAAGAGAAACTCGTTAACTATCCAAGACCTACACAACTCAAACAGAAGGTGGCAGCATGAAGATTTTTAACCTTTTTCCAATATCCCCCCGCGATTTAACTTGCATTCCAGTTTTATTTTTACTGCGGGCGGTGTGGAAGGGGATTGTAATAGGGAAAACGCCTCCCTCTGCGGCCTTCTGCCTCCCTCGAAGGCGCCTCCTTTAAATAAAGTGTCCCCCCCCCTGCCGCAGTGGGCAGGGGCCACGATAAATCCCGCCTTCTAATCGGCCGCAGTCCTGCCCCCTCTGCGCAGTGGCAGGGGCCACGATAAATTCCGACTTCTAAGTAGCCGCAGTGCCTCACCGTCTTCTCCCCTTTTCTTCCCGTGAGCACCAGTAAAAGCATCCGTCAGGATGCGTAGCGTGCAGGACTCAGTCCTGCCTAGGGGTGTGGGGCGCGGAGCCCCCACGTCATCCCTTTTATCGCTTTAAAATCCCTTACGCAGGTTTGTCACTTTTTGGGAAATTTTAGCGATTTTTCGCCTGTTGAAAACTTTTTTGAGTTATCAACAAGTTATCAACAATGCAGGTTTTTCGACGCAGGTTTTTGAAAAATTTTCGGAGGATTGGTGGATTTTGAGGTGAAAATGGCGAGGGTGTTAAAAATGCATAACTCCTTTAAGGAGAATGAGATAGTGTAAAAATTGGGTGAAATCAACTCCGCTACAGCGGCTTCCTTGCGAAAAAATGGGTCATGAGGGGAGGAAAAGTTATCAACAATTTGCCTGTTTTTGGGGGCGGACTGGAGAAATTTTGGGGCAATACTAGCGAAATTGGATCCCAATACTAGCGAAATTGGGGTGGTAATATTAGCGAAATTGAGTCGCAGTTTCGCTAGTATTTGGGTGTATTTTTCGAGCTTTTTTAGGCTTATTTCACCCTTTTCTAAAATGACGATTTGACACCGTTAAGAAAGTTTGGTACACTGAAAGTGTGCGTAGAGAGAAGAAACTTGGGGGCATTCTTAAAGAGTCTAACCACGGCGATGCCGATGAACGGTCGGAGCGCTTTACGCTCCTACTGACACGTGCTACGATGGTGCTCACGGGAGGAAAGGGAGAGTAGACGGGGACGAGGCAGGATGGCGGCCACTTAGAAGCCGGTATTTATCGTAGCTCTCTGCCACTGCGCAGAGGGGGCTTCGTGAGGGGTTGTTTGACGTTTTGGTTTAAATGGTGTATAATGTGTGCTCGTTTTCCCGTGTAATAGGTTTTTGTTTCACACGCGGGAACGCATTAAGAGAGGAATAGACTTATGTCTTCGCTGTTCGAGCGTATTATTGATGACCCTTCGAAGTTCACGTTTCTGACGGAAACGTTGGGCGAATGTAAGGTGGATACTCCGATTGCTCACACGTCCCATTTTGTTGAAGCGGACGACATGTACTCCATGTTGAGTGTTCGCGCTTCGTATGTGCATGAATTCGTAAAGCGTTACGGTTCTGTGCCGAAGTTGGAAAGCGCGGGTCCGCACCGCAAGATTTTCCATGATCCGGCCAACACCCGTGCTGCGATTGTCACCGCGGGCGGTCTCTGCCCTGGTTTGAACAACGTGATTAAGGGCTTGGTCGAAGTGCTCGCATTTGACTATGGTGTGAAGACGATCTACGGCTTCCGTTATGGTTATGCAGGCCTCATCCCTGATTTCAACTATGACCCCATCCTCTTGACGCCGGATATCGTGGATACCATTCACGAAGAAGGCGGCACGATGCTCGGTTCTTCCCGTGGCCAACAGGATACCTCCCGCATGGTCGACACCCTCGAACGCATGGGCATCAACGTGCTCTTCGCAATCGGCGGTGACGGTTCGTTGCGTTGCGCTCGCGACGTTTCCAACGAATGCCGTGCGCGTGGCCTCAAGATTTCGGTCGTCGGTATTCCGAAGACGATTGACAACGACCTTCACTTCGTGGGCCGCACCTTCGGTTTTGAAACCGCAGTGGCAGCCTCCATCCCCGCGATTCGTTCGGCACATGCTGAAGCGCTCGGCGCTTACCATGGCATCGGCGTGGTGAAATTGATGGGTCGTGACTCTGGCTTTATCGCGGCTTATGCTGCCCTCGCCAACCCCGTGGTCAACTTCTGCTTGATTCCCGAATCGCCCTTCACGATGGAAGGTGAAAACGGTCTCTTGCGTGCGATTGAACGTCGTTTCGAATCGGGCCGCAGCCATGCTGTGATTGTGGTGGCTGAAGGTGCGGGTCAGGAATTGATGGAAGGTGAAGTCCGTAAGGATGCTTCTGGCAACATTCTTAAGAAGGATATCGGTGAGTTCCTCAAGAACGAAATCACCCGTCACTTCAAGAATAAGGGCGACGATGTGACCGTGAAGTACATCGACCCCAGCTACACCATTCGCAGTTGCCCCGCAGATGCGTCTGACTCTGTGCTTTGCTACCGTTTGGCACGCATGGCAGTGCATGCTGCAATGGCAGGCCGCACCAACTGCGTGGTGGGTCGTCTCAACGACGACTACTCCTTGGTGCCGATTCCGCTTGCAACCATCGAACGCCGTAAGGTGGAGCTCTCCTCCAACCTCTGGGCTTCGGTGCTTGATGCAACCGGTCAGGAATTCTACATGAATCCAGCGACCAAGCCGGTCGGCTCGATTTACAACCCCTAATAGATGGGGATAGTGCCCAAAGCGCGCGTGGTGACACGCGCGTTTTGATTTGCAATTTGGATGACTCAACCTTGCCGCAATCAGTGGAGAAGGCCTAAAAAACGCATTAGAACGTTGGGATAAGAAAAACGATTACGGCGCATAACTCCCATAGGGACTGCATAAAAAGTGAGAGATGACACGTGAAAAACGTGTCATTTCCCGTTGAGAGAAGGTGATAGCACAATGATTAAGCACATGATTTTGTGGAAGTTGAAGGACGAACTCACGGACAAGACTGCGGTGAAGGCAGGAATTAAGGCTGGTTTAGAAGGCTTGAAGGGCGTTGTGCCTGGTTTGATGGAGATTTGCGTTCGGACAGAGGGGCTTGCAAGCTCAAATGCCGATGTGATGTTGGATTCGACCTTTGAATCGGAAGCGGCATTAAAGGCATATGCGGTGCATCCTGCACATGTCGCGGTGGCGGATGAAAAGGTGCGCCCCTTTACGCAGACGCGCCTTTGCCTTGATTTTGAAGTGTAAGTGCGGGTGTTTTGATGGGTGGCGGCATCGGGTTTTAATGAATTGAGCCGATGGACGCTATAGAAGGAAGGCAATTTTGATGAGACGGTTTTGGATATGCGCACTTGCAAGTGTATGGTCGTGTTTGACCATGGCGGCGGTAGATCGGCAGTTTACGAAAGATTTGACAGCGGATACCTTTACGCAGGTGTCGACGCTTGAGATGATTCACGATGTGCGCTTGACGCAGCGGACGCTTACGTTTTCATTAAATGACCCGATTTGGCACTACACCTACAATGGAAGTCCGATTGACTTTGTGGGTTCGAAAGTGACCATCAAGTCGGTCTCCTTGCCTGATTTGGTGACAAATACCGAGAACTTGAGGCATGTGGGCACGGTGACCCTTTTGGATGAACAGGGGGGGGTAGTCTCTTCCTCTACCGCTAAGGAAGCGCTCGCCGCCCCTGTTCGTTTGCCGACGCAGAATGGCACCTATGTGGAAGCGCGGGTCTATAAGTACACCTTTGGTGAAGGGGTTCAATTAGATACCAACAAATCCTACAAATTGTACTTGGAAACGACTGCGGCGACGCCTCCGCTCTTGCCGGTTTTCCGCAATGCTTCGAGTGAATACACCGACGCTGACCGGTCCTTTGTGCGCATCGATGGTGGCGATCCTCACTATTCGCCCTATTTGTCCTTTGACGGACAGATGACGATGAAGCGCTTTAGTTACGATTTAACGGCAGGAACGCATTCGTTAGCAGTTCAGTTGGCAACGGACAACTTCTCTGATGCCGATGACACCAGCGACACGATGGTGGTCGTGCGCTTGATGGCACCTGATACCATTTTGGAAATGAATCGTAGCCTCAATCAGGCGGCCCTTGTTGTGGCCTCGAACACGCCGGCAACGACATGGACGCAACCCACCGCCGAGGACGAAACCGAGTGGCAACCTGCCGTGCGCGCTGGTACGGTGCGCTTCCTCGAGGGGTACACCTTTAAGGGGCCTGTGGACTTCTGTGACGTGAAGGGTGCGACGGGCGAGATTAAGATGATTCGCCTTGAGTATACTGGCGAAGGTGCGCCCGTTATTCCGCGCGAGATTTGGGCGCCGACGACCTTTGCACTTCATTGTGACTTGGAACTTTCGGCTTATCCGGATATGTTGATTGATTCGGAAGCGCAGCCTTCGTGGTTTGGCCGTAATCCGCTCACAATTCCTGCAGGACGTAGTATTCGTATTGTCACGCATGTCAATGAAAGCAACATTCCTCAAATTGCTTATGGAGATGCGACTTCGCGTTTAGCCTTAGCGATTCCCTCAAGTGAACCCCATGTGCTTTCGCACTATCGTAACCTGATTGAGCAAAATTCGGGTATTTTGCGCATGGTCTCGCCCTTTACGATTCCTGTAAAGGAAGGAACCACCTCCCTTGTGCTTGGCATTGACGATGATGCGGCGACGTCTCCCTCGGTGCAGACGCTTCAATCCTATGATGCGACAACCTTTGAAGGTTCGCTCGTGGTGGGTTATGGCGTGAACAACAATGCGCAGTATGTGCAGAAATCTGGCACGGTGACGGTCGGTGGCGATGGTCTTATCTTAGGTCAAGGCGATGCGGCGACGGCAAAGTATGTGGTGAAAGATGGCACCTTTACCGGCAAGGTCACCTTTGGTCCGCTGGTGCACGATGCAGCGTTCATGGTAGGTGATGGCGAAGGTGAGGCAAATACTGCCACTGCGGATGTCTCCACCCTCTTATCGCAGCCTGCGGGCTCTACAGCGACCATTACAGGTACAGCCGAAGTGATCGTGGAGCGCGATGGTCAATTAGTGCTCGAGGGCGATTTAGATATGACGCCGGCGCTTCGTCGTCGCATGACGCTCAATGGCGGCACGCTTAAGGCAACAGGCATTGACCAAACCTTTACCTTTGGGACCGACTTCACCAATGGCGGTGGTTTAGCCGTGAGTGGCAATGCTGTGATTGATGCCTCTGAAGCCACCCCACGCTTCCGCAAGTCTGCCGTGGATGCAGACATGAAGATGGAGTTTGAAGGCAACAATATAATTGTTACGAAAAATGCAGAAACTGCATGGTTTACGGCATGGTCTGAAACTACACCCACTGCTTATAACACCTCCCCCACAGGACAAGCTTTTCAAGTCAGTGATAGCGTAAAGCCGACTGCGACAGGTTGCGCGTTGCCCGACTTCGGCGATTATTCTGTTGCTATTGGTGTCAACATGAAGGACGTTACTGCTGAAAATGCGGTATTGTTCTCCATCGGCACGGAACATAATGCGTGGGCATTGAGAAGAAAAAATGCTACTACCGTTGAAGTTGTACGTTTTACGGACAAATGGGAAATCAACGTAGAAGCAAGTTATACATCAGACGCTCTTTCGTCGGGTTGGCACCTCTTTGTGGTCTCCGTGGATAACGATGTGAGCACGGAAAAGAAGTCCGAGAACGAGTTTATTTCTACCATTACCGCGACCAAGGTCACGCTCTTTGTTGATAATGAGCCTATTCATGGTTCGAATAATTGGGCCTTTAAATTTAAAGAAACGGGCCAGTCGCTCGTAGAATATTTCAAAATTGGTGCGCCAACAAATGGCTCCTATGGCGTTGTTGCCACAGGTCTTTCCGTGGACTACTGTTATACGTGGAATCGCGCTTTAACGGCTGCAGAAGTGCGAGCCTTACGCCCCACCTTGACGATTGATGCCATCACGGGCGGTTCGGCAAATGGTTCATTAACCATTGATGGCACGGTCAGTATTGGAAGCCTCGGCAATTTCAAGGGGTTAATTCAAGCTACCCAGCCCAGTAACACCAATGACGGCGGCAACATTCGTATTAACCACCTTTCTGGCGTGACCAGTGATATTACGATTGGCTATTTGGGTCGTCGTGACACCTCTGTGGTGGCAGATATTTTGGCCTTAACCCATCAGGATGGCGTCGTCTCCTATCGAGGAACGTTAGGATTCTCGGCGGAAGTCTATCCTTTAGTGGACGTTTCTCAAACAGAAGAACGCGATCTTTACGCCCAACTTCGCATTGAAAATGGGCAGACTTTACGCATCCGTCTTGACCAATTTGCAGACGCTACGATTTTGTGGCCGGAGACAATCAATGAAAATAATCCGCCGAAGCTCGTTTTGATTGAATCGGGTGCCTATGGTGGACTCTTGACTATTCCTCACTTGCCGGAATTGGTGGCGCAAAAAACCTCTTTTGAACATTACACTTATGGGGCAAATACTACGCCACATACATCGGGCTCTTGGATGATTGAAGCCGACGAAAATGGCGCGACCGATACCTTTACTTGGGAATATCCCAACTTTACGGGTAATAGTGCATGGATTGATGCCGAGTTTAATGGGAATTCTGACAATACAGGCTGGATGCGTCTTGGTACGAAAAATGGTCTGCTTGTGGGGTATGAAATTAATGAATGGGGCGTCAATGATTATGGTCGCTTGATGAATGCGAATCATTACTTTACCGGGACCTACAATCCTGAAGGTTTAGGGGTTAAGATGCGTTATCACCCTTATGTCGCTCCAGAAGACCTTACGTACCCGAACGCTTGGAGTGCGGCCATTCGCTTAATCGCCCCCAATCAACCACGCACTACGATTTTGGCGATTGGTGGTGCAGCCCAGGTAAAAGATTATGACAACAACTGGAATGAAATCGCCACCCATGATGCCGCAGACGCTTTAGTATTGGCAACAGGTGAAACTGCCAATGATCTCGTGCTATGGCATATTGCAGAGAATTCTTGGAGTGATGAGAATGGCGATGGAGTGCCCAATGGGATGTACGTCGTCGCAGAAGCGAAAGTAGCTGACATCACGAATATCCCGCACGTCTTCTCAGCAGTGTGTGATGGTAAGAAGCTGTCCGTCTACTTAGACGGTGGACTCCTCACTGAGTATACACTTCCAGAGACATGGCGCGGTTTTGTTCGCGGTGGTTTACAGGTGGGGCAATTGCTTGACGAAGGATGGCACACTGACCACATCAAAAATCTTTGCAAGGGCTCCCCAACGAACACCGATGAAGGTTGTGGCGTGGTGGACTATATTCGTTTTTACAAGGGTGTGCTAACGGATCAAGCAATGGAAGTATTGGCCGAAGAGGCGCCGGCGGTCTATCGTAATGCTCGTTATGTCCGCGAAGTCACAAGCGACGGATTGTGGGAAGATGAAACGGAAAAACCGTGGTTTAAGGAAACATGGGACGCCAATCAGAAGCAATGGGTTCGCTCGGCAATAGGTGAAGCACGCCCTGCAGAAGGTGCAGAAATCCAGATTTATGTGAATGGTAAGCGCATTTTGCAAGTTAACACCATGCGTCTTGCGAACGAAGGCTTCCTCTCTGCAAATCGCACGTATACGATGCTGAATGTCTATCCGATGAGTAATGTCACCGCCAATCCTGAGTTGGTGTTGCAGCCTCTTGGCGGTGAGATAGATCCTGTGAATCTTGAAGCTTCTGAATGGCACACAAGCCTCACGGATGGGGCCTTCACCTATGGTTATTTGAAATTTACAGGTGGCTGCGGAACGCCTATTCATGAGGATGAGGCATGCGCAGACTATGACAATCCTTCTGGAGCACTCGGCATCCATGGTTCGCGCCAAGTTGACGCAAACGCTCAGATTAAAGAGACGATGCTCGAAGAAATCTACAGTGATGCAATTGTGAGCGGCGAATGCGGTAAATGGATTAAAACGCGTACCGTCACCCAAACAAAACAGTTGCAGCGTACGGTGACGGGTGGCAAATACACCGCTCACTTAACCGCATCTGTAGGTGTCGTGAAGTTCGCTCGTTCGGCAGACATTCTCTTGGGTGCCGTTTATGCTGAGCCGTATACGGAACAACAAATTTGGACGCGTACGATTGCGCAAGTCAAGACATCTGGATCTTGGGATTGGCCCGCACCTCCAGATGAAGATGCTTCATGGACGCAATGGACGAATGTGAGTGGTGAGATTTGGTCCCGTGGTGAATGGGTTGCAACCGATGATGACACCCGTACTGAATTGACGCCTGCAGAGTTTGAACTTCGTGCAGACTACTCTTTAATTCGTAATTTGCAAGATGAAGAAAGTAAACTCCTTTATCTTACTGGCCCAGTGGTGGGGCATGGCACGTTGATTGCTAATTCTGCTATTGAACAACCCAATGCCAATGGTCAAGTCTCAAATTGCGTTTGGATTCCTGCCTTTAATGAGGAGTTGAACTGGCTCTTGAACGATGTCACTGAGACCGCGTATGGCGCGGGCTCCAATCTAGGAGGCTCTGTTAATGGTCTCTTGGTTCAGGTTCGCCAAATTCCAGGGCGTCTCTACTTGGATCTCGCGGATGCAGAGTTTGTCGATGGTAGCACATTCTTCTCTATAGAGAATATGCCATGGTATCGCTATGGTTATAAAGGTGACAACACCGTTTCGCCTGCGCCTGTAAAGGCCTCTGAGAAGGATCTTGATACGGCGATTGCATTTCAGATTCGTGTGCCATCTGGGACGGTTAAGAAGCTTCATGCCAATGGAAACATTCCGCCGGCGTCAAGTCGTATTATTGCTACATTACGTGTTGAATCTGACAACGCAAATGGCGATGTGCCCACCTTGAAGTTGCTCACGACCCCGGGCAATGGCACACTTTTTGTGAATAAACAGTTGATTACCTCTGTTCGTCTTGAGGATATTGGCGAAACACCTGCAGGTGCTTTAACGGATGCTTCTACGTTGGTCACTTCGGAAAGAGCCCTTATTCATGGTCACACCACGGGCACTTATGCCTTTAAGAATCGCACCTTTAGCCGTGCAATGGTGCATGACTCGATTGCGACCTTGGAAGCCCATGGCGATAATAACCATCTTTTGGACAACTTTGAATTACGTAATACGCACTTGGTCTTAGCTGAAGGTGCTATCTTGGAACAAGATGGCGAGACGAATCACCTTTGGGCAAAGTCGCTCACGATGGGTGAAGGCGCGATCTTCCGTTTTGATGCAGCGGGTGAAGATGCCGAATCCAATGGCGTGGTCTTCTCCGAAAATGTGAAGCTCACAGGCACAACGGCCACCTTACATGGTTATGGGCAGGCCGATGGCGTAGACAATACGAATCGTTGTAACTTCACGGCCGCCGGTATTGAAGGCCCGACCGATAAAGCTGCGGTGCTGACCTTGAACTCCGCAGGAAATGAACGTTGGATTTGCTACACGGTAAATCTCGTTGATCATACCGAAACGGGTGGTTCGCTTGGTTTAACGAAGGTCGGCTCAGGCATCATGGCCTTCCGCTCCCCTACGCCGCCTACCGTAACAGGCCCTGTGCGCGTGGAACAAGGCATCTTGCGTGTCGGTACAGAACCCTTCTCGGATGACGCTTTGAATGCCGACCAACACCTCACCGCAGCCATTGGTCACAGTGGCTTGCATGTGGCCGCTGGCGCTTCGCTTGAACCCAACCACTACGCCAACGCCAAAGATATCATTGCGTGTATCAAGGGCGGTCAGACCTTAAGCGGTACGGGCACGATTGGTGGCGTATTGCGTTTGAACCGCGGTGCGCAGTTGGAAAACTGCCTTGGCATGACGGTGCGTAAGATTGTGGTGGACGGCAGTATGGTCGCAGACGTGAATGTGGCACTGCCTGAAGACGTCACGAGTGGCGATATCCTCTTCCACGTTTTGGACGACTCTGCGCGCGCTGAAGTGCGTCGCCGTCTCTACGCCACGAAGGGCGCTCAGCGTTGGGACATCGGTGTGAACCATGACGCAGGCGAATCACCCAAAGTCTGTCAGTCGCACTATGTGGTCTACGAACCCGGTGTGCCAGTGCCAAGTAATCCTAGCACGTCTGAAGGCAATGTTTACGACCCCACGATTGAGTCGATTCTCATCCGTTACTATCAGGGTTATAACGTCGCCCACTTGCAGAAGGCCGATGGTCGTACGATGTACTCCAAGGATCCTGAAACGCTTATTGCCACTTACTATGCGTTGAACGCAGCAGAAATCGGCAATGCCTTCCGTTGCTTCTCCAATATCTGGACCTTCGCCCCTGTGGCAGGTTCGGAAGATGAGAGCGACCTGCTCATGGCCTATGAATTCGGTATTAGCGATTTGACGATTCGTGAATTGGAAGACGACTCTGCAGCGGGTAAGTCGCCTTATGTCATCGTCAAGGTTAAGGTGGAGAATAAATTGGCCGAAGTCTTTGGCAATACCATCTTGGGTTCGGGCAATACCGCAGACTTCCAGTTGAACACCGCGATTGAGTTTACGACTACTGATAAGACGTTAACAGGAACGGAACTCGCCTCCTTTGAAGAAACCGCCTTGCCAACGGTTGCACCATCAAGTCATACGTCGGGCGTGCGTTATTTCGCAATTCCCTTCACAGAGACAAACTTCCCGATGGGCACGACGGATCTCACCGCACGCATTCGTCGTACAGACCTTGGAGCACAACAGCCGTAAAGGGCTCATAGGATGAAATCCCCTTCGCCGTCCGCCTCATCTGAGGTGGACGGTGTTGTTTTTTAGGCGGGTTGTTCCTTAGGCGGGTGGCGTTGTAAAGAATGCGGGAGAATGCGACCGCTTTTTGGTGTATACAGTCACGGAAAGTACTGTAATTTCTTGTTTGAGGTGGCTACTTTTGTTATCATTACGGATATTTTTAACACCGCTTCCCGTGCGGATAAAGACATCTGTTGGAAGCGATCAAAATGGAGGAACGCACCATGCAATTCGAAACGAAATGTGTACAAGCCGGTTATACCCCTCAAAATGGTGATCCTCGTGTGATGCCAATTATTCAGAGCACGACCTTTAAGTTTGACTCTTCGCAACACGTGGCCGACCTCTTCGACCTCAAAGCCGCAGGTCACTTCTATACGCGTTTGAGCAATCCGACGTTGGACTACGTGGAACAGCGTATTGCGGCGTTGGAAGGTGGCGTCGGGGCAATGCTCACGAGCGCTGGTCAGGCGGCAAGCACCTTCGCTATTCTCAATCTCGCACACAGCGGGGATCACGTGATTTCGTGTTCGACCATCTATGGTGGCACCGTGAATCTCTTCGGTGTGACGCTCGAAAAGCTCGGCATCTCCTTTACGTGGTTGGAACCCGATGCAACCGATGAGGAGATTCAGGCAGCCATTCGTCCAAACACGAAGGCTATCTTTGGTGAAACCTTGGCGAATCCTGCGCTCGCTGTGCTCGACTTGGAACGTTGGGCAAATGTGGCCCACCGCAATGGGCTTCCGTTGATTATTGACAACACCTTCCCCACGCCTTATCTCTGCCGTCCCTTTGAACATGGCGTGGATATCGTGATTCATGCAACCACGAAGTATCTGGATGGTCATGCAATGAGCCTCGGCGGTGTAATTGTTGATTCGGGTAACTTTGATTGGGCCGCCAGCGGCCGTTTCCCTGAATTCACGACCCCTGATAACTCTTATCATGGTCTCGTCTACACGGAAGCTTTCGGGAAGGCAGCGTACATCGTGAAGGCACGTGTGCAGTTGATGCGTGACATCGGTGCACAGGCCGCTCCGATGAATGCCTTCTTGCTCGGCGTGGGCATTGAAACGTTGCCCTTGCGTATGGAACGTCATAGCTCCAATGCGCTCGCAGTGGCTGAGTGGCTCGCAAATAATCCGAAGGTTGAGTGGGTGCGTTATCCCGGTCTCAAGGGGGATAAGTACTACAACCTCGCCCAAAAGTACATGCCGAAGGGTGCTTCTGGCGTGATCGCGTTCGGCGTGAAGGGGACGCGTGCCGACGCACAGAAGTTGATGGATAGCCTCAAGCTCGCCGCAATCGTGGTGCACGTGGCGGATGCACGTACGTGCGTGCTCCATCCCGCAAGCATGACGCATCGTCAGTTGACGGATGAGCAACTCGTCCTCGCAGGTATCTCGCCCACGATGATTCGTTTCTCGGTGGGTATTGAACATATTGATGATATTCTCGCGGACTTGGAACAGGCTTTCGCGCAAATCTAAGGAAATCGATGAAAACGCCCCTCTCTGTCGTTGCACTTTTGCTCTGGGTTGCACTCTTCTGTGGATGTGCGGCAGGCCCAAGTTTGCGTTCGATTGATACGAACGATGCAAAGATTGTGATTACCGAAAGGGGCGACATCTTGGTTCATGGTGAAGTGGTGCCGTTGTACAAACTGCATGAGGTTATCGAGGATTCAAACACTGAGCCCGAGGATCTCATCATTGTCCAACTTAAAGCCGATCCTGATGCGCCTGGCATGCAACAGCTGATGCGTGCCGTGTCGCGTGAGATGACCTTCGCAAAGCACTATAAGTACTCATTCTCGACCCCCTTGAAGGCTTATACGCAGACCTTTGATAAGCGTACCGGAACGACTGAGGTGTTCGTGGATGGTAAGGATGTGCGCCGCCTCGAAACCATCGAGGAAAAAGAGGCCGAAGTGAATCGGATGCGACTCGAATCTGAAGCCTATGAGCGCGGGTCGTATGTCTCTGATGCCGCAGAACAAAAGCCGGTCGCCGTCATCAAAGGCCGTACCGAAGCCTCGCAAAAGCAACAGGATGAACAAGAACGCCTGCGAAAACAGTGGAAAAATCGTC
>JAFYWN010000026.1 GCA_017558005.1 Kiritimatiellia bacterium
ATAACTCATTCATTTTTCAATACAAATAAAATCGCCCTTTTGCCCAATTTCACGCCAACAAAGCAAAAACTGCGTACAAAAATCCTCACTTTTTCACCACCCCATCCCAAGAGACAAAACCAACCCAAACCGCCACAAAACCCTGAAATAACAGCCTTTTAAGGATTTTTAACACCATAAAATGCACTTTTAGACCTCACGAAAGACAAACTTTCTCCCAAAACACCCCCGCTTTTCACCTCCACCACCCAACTTTCCCCTACCTTTTCACACCTGCAATCTCCACAAAACCTTGAAATAATCGGCTTTTAGAGGATTTTAAATTCTGCGTAGGCCTCTCCTTTTCTGCTCAAAACGTGATAAATACATAGAAAAGCCATCTGTTGGCTCATGGATTCTACGCCTCATTATGCCATGGCAAAAATCCACAAACGCCTGTAATAACAGTCTTTTGAAGCGATTAAGTATGCTCATAGATGCCTTTCTACCAAAAACTGAGATCCTAATTAGTCAATTGCATGTGGTGCTCTAAGGAATATTTTGAGGCATGAGGGGATGCTTACTGTTGTATCTTTTGGTGAGGCAGAAGAGAGACGAATATCGTTGAAGGGATTTTTTGTGTCATACTTGTGGTGTCTCTTTGAGGAGTTGAGGGCTGTTCATGCACTCAAACGATGTGTAGGCAGGCTTTCTTCCGCAGGAGGTTTTAGGAGGGCGTACAATGTGTACTGCTATTTCCTTCACAACACGCGATCATTACTTTGGTCGCAATCTTGACCTGGAGTATTCGTATCACGAAACGATTACGATTACACCGAGAAATTATCCGTTCCGTTTTCGCCACTTCAATGCGCCCTCGTCTCATTTGGCGATTATTGGGGTGGCATTCGTCTCCAATGGATACCCGCTTTACTACGATGCCGTCAATGAGGCTGGACTTGGGATGGCGGGCTTAAACTTCCCTGACAATGCGTCGTGGAAGCCTTATGATCGAAATAAGGAGAATATCACGCCGTTTGAACTGATTCCACGCATTTTGGGTTATTGCAAGAACGTAGATGAGGCGTGCGAGGTATTGCGTAAAATCAACCCGCTTAATGAAGCTTTCTCGCTAGAGCTCCCGCTTTCGCCGTTGCATTGGCTCTTGGCCGATGCGCAACGGTCGGTGACGGTGGAGTTTTGCGCCGATGGGCTTCACCTACATGAGAATCCGATGGGAGTGCTAACCAATAATCCGCCCTTTGAGTTCCAGATGTTCAATCTCTCCAACTATCTTAATCTAACGAAGGAGGTGCCGAAAAATACTTTCGCGCCGGGTCTTTCATTGGAGCAGTATAGTCGTGGGATGGGAGCAATTGGATTGCCAGGGGATCTTTCCTCTGCGTCACGTTTTGTCAAAGTGGCCTTTACGAAGCTGAATAGTTTGAGCGGGCCAAGTGAGACGGAGAGTGTAACGCAGTTTTTCCACATTCTACGGTCTGTGGCCCAACAGCGCGGATGTGTGCATCTCGGTGGTGATAAGTATGAGTACACAATCTACTCATCTTGTTGCAATACCGACACTGGCACTTACTACTACACTACCTATGAGGACCAAACGCTGCGCGCGGTAAATCTCCGTGCTGAGAATCTCGATGGCGCAGATTTGATTTCATATCCGCTCATAAAGGATCCTGAAATTCGCTATCAAAATTGAAAAGAGTCACCTTTATTCGTGACATTCGCAAAAATAAAACAGAAGCGACCGCCATATGGAGGCCGCTTCTGTTTTTCACGGTTTAGCAAGGAATTACACGAGGACAACGTCACCCGCCTTAACCGTACAAAGCTCAGCAAGTGTCTTTGCAGTGAGATAAAGCTTGTAGGGGTGACGCCCTGCGGCCAGTTTATAAGTGGTGGAACGCCCTTGCACGCAGTCACCTACTTCGTATTCAAGGATGTGTGCTTCATGCAGCCAAAGCTGACACCCACCTGCACCCAGTGCCGTAAAGGTCACTTCTTGCTCTGCCGACACTTCAATCCACCCGCGCACCGAAAGACCAAAAGGCTTATCCGTAGGCAACTTTGCACGAATCGCTGCCGCATCATCTGCCAAATAACCCGCCTCCGGAATCAAGGTGCGGAAGTTAGGCACCCACGGCCATTTATCCGCGCCCTCAAAGAAGAGACGCACCTCAGCTTTAGGGAGTTCTCCCTGCAAAGCCGTGGCAGGCATAGCAAGTTTATCAATGCCATGCGGCGTTTCGCCGGGCGTGTGGTCTGCAGTAACGTAAGCATTGCTCCAGTTGCCCACCGCATATGCACCAAGCGTGCCACATGCTTCTGGCACCTTAGCGATCGGAATACGACAATTAATGAGCAAGTCACGCATCCAACGCACCCTTTCAGCATACTCAGGCTTGTTGGCGAGGTTCGTCTCCTGCGAGGGATCGGTCACGACATTGTAAAGCTCAACAATATCTCCCTTGCCGAGATTACGGATGAGGACATAGTCGCCATCGCGCACCATCTGTTCAAACCCATAATCAAACGTAGAGCCACCATCTTGGTATTCCACATAAATGCGCGCCGGCAACTGCGTTCCCGAGCCCGTAAGTTCTGGCAGAATTGAGATGCCATCGCAGTGGGCGGGTTGCGGCAAACCTGCGACGTCGGCGAGGGTGGCCATCCAGGCGGGGAATTGGAAGGGGTGATTCGTTTGGCGCGGAGCACCCTCTGCCGCAGGAATCACGCCTGGCCAAACGGCAAAGGTGGGTTCGCGCAGACCGCCTTCATAGCTCCAACGTTTCATGCCTTTGTAGGGGCCATTGGAGTCGAATTGTCCCTCTACCCAATTAATCCCCCACGGCGAGAGGTACTCGCCCGCAGGTCCATTATCAGAGGTAAAGATAAAGAGCGTATCATTTTCAAGACCGCGTACCTTCAGGAAGTTCAAGAGGTCCCCGAGCGCCTCGTCCAAACGGCGCACATTGGTGGCATAACGCTTTTGCGATTCCGAACTATATCCCTGATAGTCTGGATGGATGTAAGTATTTGAGGTGTTGTTATTCAGCACACCTTCCTTGAAAGGCAAATATCCCTGCGCATCCTTTTCCCACTTCACGCCGCCACCCCAAGTGGCATCCGTCGCATCAAGCGCAGGATACGCCCGCCCTGGGACGTGGAAATTATCGCGCTTTGCAAGCTTGGTGTCCCCCTGCGTCTGCCAAGAACCTGCGCCATGCACGGTGGTGTAACAGGCATAACAGAAGAAGGGCTCTTCGCGCTTCGCCTCTTGATGCGATTTGATGAGTTGCTTAATCTTCGCCGTGAAGAGATCGGTGTCATAACAAAAGCGCGCCTCTTTATTGGAAATCAAACGACGATAATACGTGGCACCCACATCTGTGTCGCGTTCAAAATCCATCACGCCTGCGCCCTCATCAGCGCCTTCCGAGAGCGCAGAATAATGCTGACGCAGTCCTGCATCGTTATAGACCGCCGCAGAGATGTTTTCAATGCAAGGCGAACCATTTTTATCCTTACGCCAATCGTAATACTTATTATTCTCCGTATTATCGCCATACCAACGATAAAACGAGTGGCCATGACCATGTCCAGGATAACCATAAGAGTAATCAAACCCCGCATCGCATGCCATCGCACGACGCGGTTGGGGGCCCATACTTTCATAACCTCCCCCAATGCCCCACTTACCGATATGCCACGTAGCATAACCCGCAGTCTTCATGACCTTGGCGATCGTTAGATCCGTTGCTATCGGCGCATCAAAGCGATTGTCACGCAGATTGCAATGGCCCTGGTGTTTGCCCGTCACCATTGATGCACGCGCGGGTGCGCAGACAGGCGCAGTGGTGTACGCGTTTGTCATCATCACGCCCCGTTGGATCGCTTTGTCCAAATTCGGAGTGTCAATGTGCATCTTATTCTCGGCAGCACGACGATTCTGCCAAAAGGCACCCAAATCGCCCCACCCCAAATCATCACACAACACCAAAATTACATTAGGCTTCTTTCCTGAATGCTTACACAACACCCCACCTTCACGCATCTCACTCGACACACTGGAATTCAATGCTGGCAGAACACCAGGCATCGCCACCGCAAAAGCACCCATCGTCTTCAAAAAATCTCTGCGCTTCATATATCCTCCAAACTTTCCATTATTGTAACGCAAAACCACACTTTTATACAAGCCTTCTCAAAGGACTTTCCATAACACCCTCCACCAAAGCGCACCCCTTCTCTTTCACAAGACACTCTTCCACCAAAAGGCGAGGTCGTATGAATCCTGACCCTGCGTGCGAAGCACCCGCTGTCTCTTGGTCTGGCATCTGATGCACACTTACATCAGACGAAATCTTGATTCCGTATGCAGGCAACCTTCAGCCCGCATTAAACAGGCGTCTCATCAGAAGTGTATCGCGCTCGCGCAGACCGAACCCCGCCCGCGCACCCCTACCACACAGCACTTAAACAAAAAGATGACACTCTCTTGAAAAAGAAAAACGCGCCACCAGAAGGTGACGCGTTTTATCATTAAGCTATGGCGCTTCGCTTATTCAGCGATGACGGCGAGCTTGAGAACCACGGTGACATCCGCCATGAGAGCGATCGTGATGTCGGTGGTGCCGAGGTTCTTGATGGGCTCTTCGAGCTTGACCATTGCGGCGTCAACGGCCACACCAGCTTCAGTGAGGGCCTTGGCGATGTCCGCAGCGGTGACAGAACCATAAAGCTTGCCTTCTTCGTCACCTTCAATCGCCTTAACAGCGATGGTGAGGGTCTGACCCTTGAGCTTGCTTGCCTTATCAAGCGCTTCAGCCTTACGGATCTTGAGGAGCTCTTCGCGTTCCTTACGGATCTTTTCGAGCTTGCGCAAAGCATTCTTGGTGAGGGGTTCAGCGAGGCCCTTGGGGAGAAGGTAGTTACGAGCGTAACCGTCGCGAACGGTCACGGTATCACCGATCTTGCCGAGGAATTCGACATCATCCATGAGGATCAATTGAACTGCCATTTGAGTATTCCTTTCGGTCAATTAGGCGAGGAGGCCCATGTTACGGGCGCGGCGGATGCCCTTCTTGATGTGACGCTGCTGGAGAGCGGTCACGCCAGTGACGCGGGCGGGAATGATTTTGCCGTATTCGGTGACGAAGCGGCTGAGGAGCTCGACGTCATTGATATCAACGATTTCGGTGGGTTCCAGGGCGGCCTGGCGCTTGCGAGGGACCAAATCGGTCTTAGGCTTGCGGGAACCGGGGCGTTTGGGTTTCATAGGCATGGTTAAAGTTCCTTGCTTGTCAGAATCGCTTTAGAAGGGAAGATCTTCGTCGTCATTGGCGGCGGCGGTTGGTTCAGCGACGGGAGTAGCAGGCGCGGAGGCCTGACGTGCAGCCTGGGGCTGTGCCATGAGCGCTTCAGGTGCGGCGGGAGCCCAATCGCTACCCATTGCGGCACCATTCGTATCACGGCGGCTCTTTTCGGGGGAGTAGAGGAACTGGACGCGGTCTGCGCGAACACGCAAACGACTCCGCTTCTGTCCTGTGGTCTTATCTTCCCACGAATCAAGCACCAAACGGCCTTCAACAAAAATCGGGCGACCTTTGGTGAGGTACTGACCGCAGTTTTCTGCGACCTTACCCCACACGGTGACGTCCACGAAGGTGACGATTTCACGGGTCTCATTCGTGGTACGCGAACGGAACTGTTCGCTCACGGCGAGCCCGAGCTCGGCGACAGTTTCGCCGGAAGGCGTCTGCTTCATGTCCGGGTCCCGAGTCAGGTTACCCATTAAGAAGACTTTATTGAGGGTCGCGGCCATTTTCGAAGATCCTCGCGAAATTAGGCCTCTGCGGATTCGGCGGCCTTGGCGTTAGCCTCAGCGCGTGCCTTCTTCTCGGCGGCCTGCTTAGCGAGCTTGAGCTCGACGATAGGATCGATCGCCAAGATCTGGAGACGGAAAATCTCTTCGATGAGGGCGTAACGTGCGCGGAGCTCATTCACCTTAACGGGATCGAGCTCGAAGCGGATGGTCAAATAGGTGCCGCTTTCCTTCTTCTGCTGAATGCGAGCGAAGGTCTTTTTACCGCGGTCTTGGGTATCGAGCACTTTACCGCCGATGCGGGTGATTTCCGCCTGCATGCGCTCAATGGTTTTCGCCCAGGCCTCATCGCGGCCGGTTTGGACGAAGATAAAGTTAGCGTCGTACTTTTTCATTACAACTGTTCCTGAGGGTTCGTGGTCCGAACTGCGTTAAAACGGTTTTGAGCCTCTTGAAGTCCTTGGTCAACCCAACAAAGAATTGCCTTTACGGCGAGTTGCGCGGTTTCATTGGCTACCGCGGCCTCTGTTTCGGAGAAACGGTGCAGCACGAAATCAATGAGTCCGCGCCGTTCATCCGGAGAACGCCCTGCGCCAAGTCGGATCCGGGCAAATGCCTCAGTGCCGAGGTGCGCGATGATGTTCTTCAGTCCATTATGGCCACCGGCAGAACCGGAACCGCGGATGCGGAGTCTTCCAGCAGGAAGGTCGCAGTCATCGCTGAGGACGAGAAGATCACGGGCGGTCGCGCCGTAATACTTCAGGAAGGGAGCCACACATTCACCCGAGAGGTTCATGTAGGTCTGCGGCTTCACGAGCCACAAGGTTTCACCCTTCCAGAGGGCTTTGGCAACAAGTGCTTTGAATTTCTTTTCGGTCTTCCACTCTACTCCAAGCTCTGCCGCTAAGGCATCTATGGCTTTAAAGCCGAGATTGTGTGGAGTTTCGGCATATTGCTCGCCGGGGTTCCCAAGACCTACAAATACTTTCATTGCAATTGTGCCGACCGGCTTTCAAAGCAGCCGGTCAATGAGTTACTTCGAGATTTCGCCGAAGTCAACGTGGGTCACCGCACCGGTGATCACATGATTCTGAACTTCGTAAATCGTAACGGGAATCTGAACGCCAGCGATGTCGAGAACGATCACGGAGTCCGCGGTCTTCTTGCGCATCGACATTTCGTATTCATGGGCGTCCAGCGCGATAAGGGTCTGTTCACCCGTAGCGCGCTTCACAATGGCAGGAATCTTGCCTGCACGACGTAAACGACCGGCAGCGCCAGATCCTTGCTCGGAACGCACAACGGCGGTGAGAGTAATCTGATTCATGGATGTAATCCTTGTTTCTGTGAGTTGCCCGTGCCCCGCTTACGACAAGCGGAAGAGCGAGGAGACGGACTGGTTATTATGAATGCGAGTAATCGCTTCGGCCAAGAGCGGCGCCACGGAGAGCACGTGCACCGGCAGACCCGCTTCCTTGTCAGCCAAGGGGATAGAGTCGGTCGTGATGAGCTCTTCAATGAGACCGTTGTTGTTGCGAAGGCGGTCAATGCCCACCTGCGTGAGGGGGATGTGCGAGACCACTGCGCGGACGCTCTTAGCGCCCTTCGACTTCAGAAGCTTTGCAGCTGCACAAAGCGTTCCGCAGGTCGTCGTCATATCATCAACCATGATCACGTCACAGCCATCGACGTCACCGACGACGCTGAACGCATCCACTTCCGCGGCACCCAAACGCTGTTTCGCAACGATTGCCAGGCCTGTGCCGAGCATCTGCGAGTAAGCATAAGCCGTCTTGACCCCGCCGGTATCGGGTGAAACGACAAGCGGCTTAGCCAACTTCATCTCGCGCAGGTATTTCACCATAACCGGCGCGGCGTAAAGGTGGTCCACGGGAATATCAAAAAATCCTTGGATCTGCTGAGCATGCAGGTCCATCGTCAAAACACGGTTAGCGCCTGCGGCCACCAGGAGGTTAGCCACGAGCTTAGCCGTGATCGGCACGCGCGGCTGATCCTTACGATCCTGACGCGCATAACCATAATAGGGAAGCACGGCCGTGATACGGCCGGCTGCGGCACGACGTGCGGCGTCGATCATGATCAGCAATTCCATCAACATTTCGTTGGGCTGACCACAGATCGGCTGGACAAGAAAGACGTCCGCGCCACGCACATTGTCTGTGTACTTGCAAAAGGTTTCGCCATCGGGGAAGTGACGAATATCGATGCCGCCGAGCGTGGTGCCCATGCAAGCAACAATCTTCTCGGCCAACGCCTGATTCGCTGTTCCCGAAAACACCTTGAGGTTTTCCATCTCTGCGTTCCTTAGTTTTGTTCCAGACGCTGAAGGCAAACTGGTTGCCCGACATGGATTCGAACCATGACTATGGGCGTCAAAGGCCCGTGTGCTGCCATTACACCATCGGGCAGCGTCTGTACGCTTGCACGCCAGCAGTTTTGCAACGCCGGATGCGCAAGCACCCTCTCTCCCATCTCCGGACTATCCGTAATTCCACAAACCGTTGCGCCACTTCCGCAAAGCAGCACACCTTCGCATCCTGCCGCTTTGAGCGCTTCTGCGGTCTGTTGAACCCTCGGGAAAAGCCGAAAACAAGGGCTTTCAAGGTCATTGAAGACCGCCTCAGCCACCGCTTTCGCTTCCCCCTTATGAAGAGAGAGGTGCAAATTATTGCAAAAATCACCCTCGTTTGTCAAGTCTTTTTCGGCGACATCCCCCGCCACTGCGCGGTCTTCATCAAGCGCACGGTAAACCTGTGGCGTCGAACAGTGCGTTCCGTCATTGACTAATACCAAAGATAACGGCCGCGCATCTGGGAGATTTAAACGCGCCACGCGTTCGCCTCTTCCACGCATCCGCACCGTACCATCTAATAGAAAGAGCGCTACATCCGACCCCAGCTCGGCCCCAAGTTCACACAACCGCTCCACCGAGAGCCCCAAATTCCAAAGCTCATTCACCCCCTTAAGGACCGTCGCAGCATTCGAGCTGCCGCCCCCTAACCCGCCCCCAAGCGAAATCCGCTTCACAATGCGAATCGCCGTCGGCAAAGCCTTCCCTACCTCACGCTCCAAAAGTCGCACCGCCCGCACCGCAAGATTTCGCTCAATGTCCTCTGGCATCAATGCGAGCTCCACCCACTCGCTCTGCATCTCAAGCATCGTCACCTCCGCCTGCTCCAAAAAAACATCATCCCCTAGCGTGACCAACGTCACCACCGAGTCCAAATCATGAAACCCATCCGCTCGCACACCCGAAACCGCGAGCGACAAATTAACCTTCGCTGGAGAAAAATACTGCATGACGATAGTATAGCACGGCCGACTCACGAAGGCAAGGGAGTGTGACCCACGCAAAGGGCCTTCGTGCGAGGGCGCGGTCGTGAAGCTGAGGCTTCACCCTGTGAAAAAGTGAGCCGAAGGTGGCTCACGTGTGAAGGCCTTCGAGCGAAGGCATGGTCGTGAAGCTGGAGCTTCACCCTGTGGAAAAGTGAGCCGAAGGTGGCTCACAGGCCGAACCAGGAAGCCAGGCCAGGAGTCCTGGTCTGGCATGTGACGCGCCCCTCCTCGCTCCTGGTCTGGCATGCGGGGCACCCTTGCCCCGCATTAAGCAGGCACCCCGTCAGGGGTGTACCGCGCTGGGCCGAAGTGAAGCGCAGGCCCAGCCTATCCTGGTCTGGCATGCGGGGCACCCTTGCCCCGCATTAAGCAAGCACCCCGCCAGGGTGGCCTTGCGAGCCCAGGCCCAGCCTCTCTGCGAGCGCGTTCATCTGAAGGCAACGCGCTCGTAATGAGCCCACCTTCTCACCCTTCCCCGTACCCGGCGGTATCCGCGACAAAAAGAGCAGCCGCCCCTCTGCACATGCCTGCTGAAGACGATCTCCCGCTGGATGCCACTTAAAGCACCCCGGCGCCACCTCAAGCGGAGACTCAAATCCATCCGGCAAAAGAATGATACACTTCCCGCCCTGCTCTAAAACATGCCACCGCACCGCCTGCTCTCCACGCGAGAAGAAACAACTCACCACCACATCCGCAGGTGTCGCCTCCTTAAACACTTCCACCTCTTCTTCCCATGCTTCCGTCTCTGGCAAAACCGACCGCGACACTTTTACGGCCGTCAACTCAGGATAGTCCAACAACTCCACATTCCCAAGCGCCCAAAAGCGCTCCGTCAACCTTGTGTGCTCAATTTGCGCTATCCGAAAATAATCTGGCCTCCGTGCGCGAGCGAGCGCCATTATCGCATTATTGATGATATAGTGGCGAAAGTTCGCCAACTGTCCCTTTTTCTTCACCACATAATCATGCCACTTCCACTCAAAGACCTCCCCCTGATGCCCCGTCACTTCATTAAAGGCATCGGTGAGACGCCGACGCAAAACGCGCACATACTGCGGCAATGTCAACCGCACCGACGCTGGCACCTTCCCGTCCACCCGAATTAAGAGATGAATGTGATCAGGCATCACACGAAAAGGTACACTTGACTCAATCCCTTTTGACTGACGCGGGAAGTTTATAAGCACCTCATTCAGAGCCTCCGTGACCTCCGTACACTTTACCCCATAAGGCGCATCTGTATCCAAGAGAGAAAGAGACGGTAAGCCCGCCATCCGCTTTAAGGTAATCATAAAGAAGAATGGTAAGCGATAATACTTACTTGTGTAGCCACCTCTATCAAGTAAACGTCCCATAACAGTAGACTAACACAAGTCTACGAAACAAACAAGGTCCAAAGTGAGCCGAGGGTGGCTCACGTGCAGGGCCTCCTCGCGGAGGCAAGGTAGTGTGGCTATCACCACACCCTGTGGAAAAAGTGAGCCGAAGGTGGCTCACATGCCGGACCTGGAGAAAGGGCCACACCATGAGATCCTGGTGTGGCATGTGGCGCGCCCCCGCGTCACATGCTGCAGGCACCCCGTCAGGGGTGTACCATGCCATCCCGAAGGGTGCCCCCTCTTGCTGTGGCGCCAGCCACACTACCGCGCAGAGCCGAAGCGTAGCGCAGGCCCAGCCCCCCAGCCCACAAAAAAAGCGGCCCGCATTACTGCGAGCCGCCCTTTTGATGAGATCTTAGTAAGACTTACTTAGTAGCAGCCTTCACCGTAATCTTCTTACCATTGATGGTACCAGCATTAGCCGTGATGGAAACTTCCGTGCTGTCAGCCGTCGTGGTGGCCGTGCCGATTTCCACACCGTCAGCGTAGAAGGCGACTTCCACACCAGCGCGGTATTCAGCGCCCGTCACACCAGCGGTGATGGTGATGGTGTCACCATTGTTCGTCATCGCGGAGATACCGAATTCGTAAGCCACGGTGAGTTCGCCATTAGCATCCACGGTCGGGGTCACTTCGAAGACTTCGAGGACAGCAGCCACAGCGTCAGCATCTGCTTCAGCATCAGCGCCCTTGGTGGTGATGGTGTAGGTTTCGATTTCGGTCACGCCCTTCTCTGCCATAGCAGCCTTGATGGCTTCAGCAGCCGGGGTAGCAGCAATCACATCTTCAATGACGATGGATTCAACCACGGTGTAGACGCCTTCAACACGCTTGACTTCGCAGCCAACCACAGTGGTGGTGACATTCAAGCCAGCAGCAGCCTTAACCGTAGAGGTCTTGGTAAGGAGCTGAACTTCACCAGCAACCGTAGCCGTGCCGTTCACCACGATGGTCGAACCATTGATACCCAAGGTCTTACCTGCAGGAATCACAATGGCAGCATTTTCACCGATGGTAATCGTCTGGCCTTCGAGCGTCCACCACTGAGCAGCGTTGAGGGTCAACGTACCCGCCGTGACGGTCATATCGTAGGTTGCATTAGCAGCAATCGTGAAGATTGCATCCGTAGAGGTGTAGAGGCCGTTAGCACCCACCATCACGTACTGGGAGGTAGCGAACGTACCGCCATTCATCTTGATGGTACCAGCAATGTCAGCCGTGAGGGTCTTGCCATTGAGGTCAATCGTGCCAGCGATAGCGAGCGGAGTGGACGTGGAGACATCGGTCACGAGGACGATTGTCTGACCCGCCTGAACGTCACCTGCAGCTTCTTCAATCGTGGTGTAACCTGCATCGCCAATCTTGGCCACAACAGCCGTCACATCGCCCACGCCAGTGATGGTTGCACCATCTGCGTAGTTGAGAGCCGCTACCGAATCATCTTCCACCGTGATTGTGGTATTCGTCACAGCAACCGTAGCATTTGTTGCAGTGCTCCACACAGTGATTGCACCATAAGCATACTCGGGATCATCATCCTTGTTGGTAATGGTGGTGTTAGCAATCGTCACCTGAGCGTTTTCACCGCAAACGTAAACCACTGCCATACCCGTGAAGTTACAGCCATCAATCGCAAGCTGCACAGCGCCTGCAGAAGGTGCGATGTATGCAGCATTGTTAGCAGCCGTAGCCGTCACACCATTAATCGAGACCGTAGCGGCCTGGTTGATGATGTTGATAGCGCGTTCCTCAGCCACGATGGTGAGGTTCTGAATCGTCACAGCGCCAGCGCAGTCAATGTTAATCGCACGCGGAGCCGCAGAGGTCAAGGTCTGCTTGTTACCATCAATCGTAATCGCCTTAGTAATCGTGATGATATCATTATCAGTCTTACCAGTCACCGTCACAGGAGCGAGCAACGTAATCGTGTCACCTGCCTGAGCCTTAGCGAGAGCACCATTTTCACCCAAGAAGGTATCATAATAGGTTTCGCCGATCTTAGCAGCCTTACCGATGGAAGGATCGATAGCCGTCCAAGTGCCAGTCTCAGCATCATAGACTGCCGTATAACCTTCTTCCGTGGTAACAGTGAGGTCTTCAGCAGCCTTCAAGGTACCAGCGCCTTCAACGCCAGCAGCATCAGAGCCGTCACGGAGGATGACATTAGTCACCGTAGAACCGTCAATGGTCATAGCACCGCTGTTGTCCACATCGGTAACAGTACCACCAGCGAGGGTTGCAACACCGCAGTTCCAAATACGAGCCACCGTGCCACCATTGATGGTCGTGGTGCCGTACCAGTCAGCTTGATAGTAGAAGTTGTAGATGGAAACGTCAGCTTCAGGTTCTTCACCAGCAGCAATCGTGCCGCCATTGACGATGACCGTGCCATAGTTACCAATCACAATGCCACCATCCGTGGTGATTTCACCGCCATTGGTGGCTTCAATCGTCAAGGTAGCGCCCTTCTTCACGTAGATTGCGCCGAAGGCATCTTCCACGGTTTCTGCAATGGTCTTGCCATTGAGATCGAGGGTGATGCTCTTGTCAATCGTCACGCGAGCAGCAATGGTAGCATCAACGAGGAGCGTGATGGTTTCATCTGCCTGTACCGCAGCAAGTGCTGCAGCGAAGGTAAGGTAAGGCGTGGTGCCAATCTTAGCCTGAGCAGCAGTAGAGTTCACTTCAGGAGCGGTGATTTCAGCGCCGGTTTCGCCAGCGTTGACAGTCACAGTCGTTTCAGTCTTGCCGTCAGCGAAGACATAACCTTCATCAGCCTTGAGGGTGAGGGTCACATCTTCATTCGGATCAACAGCAATCGTGCCAGCTTTAACCTCATTACCATCAGCATCATACCACTTGGTGTTGGTAGGAGCAGCAGGAATCGTCACGTTGACCTTGGCGAGTGCGAGCTTGACTGCACCTTCTTCAGCCACATACTTGAGGCCTTCAGGAGCGCCAGTCAAAGCAGCAGCGACTGCGTCAGCGTTAGCGCAGGTGATGACCACATCGCCAGCAGCAGTAGCATAAGCGTGATTGATGGTCGTACCTTCAGCAACAGTGACATTGCCTTCGAGCGTCATTGCATTTGCGAGCGTAGCACCATTGAGGAGGATAAGGGTCGAGCCAATCGTACCTTCGCCACCGATCGTACCAGCGACTTCGATACCATTGACAGCGGTCCAAGTCTTGCCAGCAGCGATGTTAGCCGTCTTGCCAGCCGCCACAACAAACTTACCAATCTTAGTATCGTCGTCAGCCTGTTCACCAAAGGCAATACAGTGATAACCATCAACAGTAATCGTACCTGCGAAGTCCTTTGTTTCGCCAAGGAACTTCAAGACGTCCGACTGATTACCCGTTGTTGCGAGCGTACCCGTACCAGAGAGCGGACCATTGAAGGTGTAACCGCCGTTAGAGCTATTACCATTATTGAACGTAATGGAACCAGAAACAATCAAGGCAAAGTCAGCAGAGCCTGCAGCAGCCAAGTAACCCGTAGACGTTCCAGAGAATTCCACAGAGGAGTCGGCGTTGCCCACAGAGCCAAACCAATTGCCCGTGTCCCTCATGGTGTTATCTGCAGTATTAACATAGAGACCAGTCCAGTCTGCAGAGCCCAACGAAGTGCGCGCGGTTGCATTTGCAGGATAACCATTGACAACAAGCTTGCCAGCACCGGTAACTGCGCCAGCACCAAGGCCATTTGTTGCAGCATTCAAAACTGCACCTGCTGCAATCACCGTACCTCCCGTGTAGGTGTTGTTAGCCGTGAAGGTTACAGCAGATGTATCAGAAACGATGACCTGAAGGTCGCCAGAGATAACACTGTTCACAGTCGTGGGATTCTCACAAGGATACTTGTTTTCACCAAATGCACCACCATCAGCGAATTCAACCTTACCTGCACCTGCGATGGTACCTGTCAAGGAGACCTGGCCAAAGGAAGAGCCACAAATCTTAGCGGGCGTTTCAGTAGCTTCTGCAATCGTGATTGCAGCATTGAAGGTCTGGCTTGGACCATTTGCGAGCGTCAACTGAGCGCCGCCTTTCAAGGTAAGCGTATTCGCCTTCGTGAAGCTCACATCCCAAGCAGCAAGATTAATTTCCGTGTTTGCGCCACCCGTAACGTTAATTGCGGTCGTCGGCTGTTCACGAATAAGAAGCGTACCTGCCTGAATATCAATTGCGGTCTCAGCCTTCGTTGCAAAGAGACCAAGTGCACCAGCGCCAGTCTTCACAAAGGTACCTGCGCCAGTCAAATCCTTCACGGTCAAAGCAGAGTTGCGGCCAACCGTATCCGGGTCTGCGACAGTAGTCGTCGTTGCATATGTCACAAATTTACCTGCTGCGATATCCATCGGAGCGAGGGCGAGCGTAGCTTCAGAAGCAACGAGGTTACCCTGTGCAATGATTGCGGTAGCCGTAATCTTACCACCAGCGAGCGTGAGCGTACCTTCACCATTCACAATCAAAACGCCAACCGTCACGCCTGCTTCAGGAATCGTGATCGTGGTATTTTCTGCAACCGTAATGGTCACATCGTCACCTTCAGCAGGAACGCCAACAGTCCAGTTACCTACGGTTTCCCAAGCAGAGTCAACTGCGCCATTCCACACATTAACCGGATCAAGTTCATCGGTTTCTGCGTAAGCAACATAGTGCACTTCGTAGGCAGCGTCCGTCTTGACGAACTTATAGTCACCCACATTCTGCAAGGTAATCACTTCGGTTGCTTCCACACCTTCCACATCGGTGGTCACAGCGCCATCAGCAACCGTGAAGTTCGTGCCAGAGGTGTAGGTGTACAACGTACGCGTAATGAGCTTACGGCCTTCAGCAGGAGTACCGAGCACGAGCGTCACGCCACCAATCGTCTGATTGTTAGCGAAGGTACCCGTAGTGATGCTACCCGTGGTGCCCAAGTAAGCGGTACCACCCGGCATTGCCATGTTTTCAAAAACGAGACCATTTTCAGCATCAATGTAGTACTTATTGAGGTCCGCGTTATTACCAGCGCCCTTATTGGTCACCGTAATCTTTGAGGTTTCATCCACGCGAATGACACACTCACCCTGCAACTTATTCAAGGTCGGGATCTTCACATGGACGCCATTGGCCACGGTCATCTTCAATGCCCAACCTTCCAAGGTTGGCGTATTGACCACCTTGTAGCCGTTTTCATCAGCCGTGATAGCAGCGCCAATCAAGTCGCCATCAATGAGGCCGAGATTCCAAACGTTCGAATTCGGTGCACCAGGAACGACTGTGCCAGCGTAAGGAATCCAAGCGGTCGTTTCGCCATTGGTGCGCGTACCAGTGGCCCAACTTGCAGCGGTCGACCAACCATCCGTGCCACCACGATAGACCAAAGGATAGGTCACATCGCCAACGGTGTAGCCATTGGTTTCAGAGAAGTTATTGGTCACCGTACCGGTCACGCCTTCGGTATTGAGCATACCGTTGAGCTGAGCCTGACTGATGGAGAGGTCGGTCACCTTGATGGTCACGTTACCTGCAGAGATGATGTTGAGGATGTGACCAACCTTGATTTCGTCAACGATGAGCGTTGCGCCTTCAGGGAGCGTCAAGTCAACCACAGACTTCGTCAATTCAGGAAGTTCAGAAATCTTCTGTTCTGCATTACCCGTGATCTTCTGGGTGTCAGAAAGAATCGAATCACCCGTATTCACAATCTGAATAGCAGCGATACCGCCACGGGCGCCGTCGCCGTTCGTACCACCTACAATAGTAAGCGTAGAAGCGGTAAGGCCATCCACGCGGAGCGCATTTCGGCCATAAGCTGCCGTTGTGCCACGAGATTTACCCCAGCTTGCCAAAGCGGCCGGAGACTGAACTGCATAACCCACGCCAGGATTGTAAGTCGCAGAACCAAGGTAGTTTGTTCCATTGATCTGGACCGCCTTGAAACGAAGGTTTTCAGTGTCCGTAGCAGTGTACACAATCACAGAGTACTGGCTGAAAGGAATGCTCTCAACCGTAACATGAGCTTGATTGCCACCGTCGTCAAGATAACCCTTGAGAAGTGCATCCGTAGCGCCATCCCACTGATAAACATTCGCCGAAGAATACGTAAGGCTCACGGGCTGGTCAACAGTCTTTTCACCATCAGAAATCGTCAAAGTCGTTGCAGAGCCAGATGCTGCAGAAGTATTATTCCAGCCATCAATTGCATAGAGACCTGCAGTGCCATTAACCGTACGGGCATCATTGGTTGCAGAGAGGTTTACACTGATTGCTTCAGCATTTTCACCGAACGCAGGGGCCGTTGCGGAGGTTGCGGGCGTATCCGTAATCCAAACCTGAACGCCAGCGATGGTCAAACGAGAAACACCCTGAGCGTCCATTGCGCTCGTAATCGTGAGCACACCACCCGAGAGGCCTTCCACGAACATCACATTCGTGCCGACCACAAGGTCGCCATTAGCAGAAGCAGAAGCACGGCGATCACCCCAAGTGGTGGCAGCCGCTGCAGCATCACCGGTAAGAAGCGTGGTACCGTCGTAGGAGTACGTCTGACCATTAATCAAAACTGGAGAGTACTTACCATTGAAACCCGTATTATCTGCATCACCAGAAAGAATGAGAGCCATAGCATACTGCTTATCTTCAGGAAGACCTGTAATTGTAACAGTCGCCTTTGTGCGGCCATTGTTCACCACATCATCCAAATAGCCACGAAGCAACTTCTTATTATTCGTATCGGTGTCGCAACCACTATTATAATTACCACGAGCGGTGAAGACTACAGGATACGTGCCACCAGCGACCGTGATCGCATCCGTATAACCAAGTGCTGCACAGCCAACGTTCGTCCATGCCACAGGGGCAGCATAGGAACCCGTAGAGAAGCCTGCGCCTACGCCATCGGAGGTATCGATAGCATCATTACCCACCGTGAAGTTCACACCGAAGGAGGTCTTCTGGCCAGGGAGATAGCCCGTTACCGTCAAAGAGGCAGATTCAAGCGTAACGTCTTCACCCAAAGAAACCGAAGTAATCGAGAATTCATCGGTGAAAGTGCCTGCGACAGCATTTTCATTATCCTTTACATTGCCATTCGCAAAGGTCATACCAAACGTTGTGCTCACAGCGCCAGCGTTGTAGCCCGTGG
>JAFYWN010000027.1 GCA_017558005.1 Kiritimatiellia bacterium
AGCGGATTTGCTGACTTTTTGTATCTTGGCGCGCCGCCCCCCGGGGGGCGTAGGGTGATGGGTCTTCTTCTTTCCTTTTCGACACACCTTTCTCTGAGCGGGTCTCTTCTTACCCCCGCGGTTATATTGTGCAATATTTATCCCCGTCGTTTGGTAAGGTTTTACTTGATTTTTGGCGTGGTTTTCGCTATCCTTATAGAGAAACAGTTACACCTTTTGGAGAGGATTCGTATTATGGCAAGTATGGCCGATTTGCAGCGTAAGCTGAAAGCTCAACAATTTTTGGACAAAGCGAAGAAGGCCGCAGAACGCGGTAGCTTGGATATTGCCCTGACCCTTTGCCGTCAGGCTTTAACCTTGGCGCCGCATGACGAAGGTGCGCGTCGTCAGTTCCATGAGGTGCGCATCCGCATTTTCCGCAATGAAAATAAGGGCGGACTCGGCTTGAAGATGGCGGAACTCTCCGCGCAGATGAAGATGGGCAACGTCCAGAAGTTGATCAAGCAGAACAAGCTTGAAGAGGCGATGGCAATGGCCGAAGAGATTATGGACGTGAACCCAATCTCTGCCAAGCTCAACGAATTTTACTTTGACGTGGCACAGCGCACAAACCATCCCGAAGCCTTGCTTTCGGCGATGGAAACCTTGGCCGCCGCTTGCCCGGATGACATGAACCTGATGCTCCGCTTGGGCGACACCTACATGCAGACAGGCGTCTATGACCGCGCTTGCGAATGCTATCGCAACGCCTCTGCAAAGGCTCCCTCTGACCTCAACATTCAGCGCAAGCTGAAGGACGCAATGGCAAAGAACACCATGGCTGCAGGCGGTTGGGAAGAAAACGCGGGTAAGAAGGGTGGCTTCCAGGCATTGATTCGCGATAAGGAACTCGCCGCAAAGCTTGACCGCGATGCAAAGGCAATCGTGACTGGTGATGACGCTGAATCCGCAATCGCCGACGCGAAGGAAAAGATCGCGAAGGAACCGAAGAACATCAACTACTACCGCGCACTTGCTCGTATCTACCTCCAGAACAAGCGCTTTGATGAAGCTTTGGAGACCTTGGATGCGGCGCGCCAAGTGAACCCTTCTGACCCTGAACTTGACCGCAACTGGTCCGACACGAAGATTAAGTCTTACGAAGCGAAGATTGAAGCGCTCCGTGCGGCAGGTCAGGAAGATGACGCTTACAACATGGAAGTCGAAAAGGCTCAGTTCGCCTTTGATGACCTCTGCCGTCGTGTGGAAAGCTACCCGAACGACCTCGGCTTGCGTTATGACCTCGGCATCATGTACTATGACAATGAGTACTATGATGAAGCTATGCAACAATTCCAGTTGGCCCAGAAGAGCCCGAAGCACCGCTTGGAAGCACTCTACTACCTCGCTTGCTGCTTCAAGGAAAAGGGCCAGGGCGATTTAGCAGTGATGCAGTTGGACGCAGCAAAGAGCCAGCTCAATGTGATGGACGACCTCAAGAAGCGCGTGGTCTATACGTTGGGTGTCATTGCAGAAGAAGCGGGCGACATCGAAAAGGCGTTGGACTACTACAAAGACGTCTACGCTGCAGATATCGGCTTTATGGATGTGGGCGAACGCATGCAGCGTCTGCATACGTCCCGTCAGAACTAATCTTTTCTCCAACTTCAGCGGCTCCACCTTTGGGTGGGGCCGTTGGTGTAAACACAGACTCTTTTATTTCCTAATTAATTCCCTACAATTATGATGACGATTACTGAAAAAATTCTCGCTCGTGCAGCCGGCAAAGAAAAAGTTGTGCCCGGTGAATCCATTTGGGTTAATGCAGACATTCTCTTAACGCATGACGTTTGTGGTCCGGGCACCATCGGCGTTTTTCATCGCGAATTTGGTCAAGATGCCAAGGTCTTCTCGAAGGAAGGCATTGTCATTATGCCCGACCACTACATCCACACCAAGGATGAAAAGGCCCACCGCAACATTGACATTGACCGTCAGTTCGTGAAAGAACAAGGCCTTCCGCACTTCTATGATCCTGGCACGCCGAGTTACGTTGGCGTCTGCCATGTGGGTCTTCCCGAAAAGGGCCACGTCAAGCCTGGCCAGGTCATCTTCGGCACCGACTCCCATACGTGCACCCACGGCGCACTCGGCGCATTTGCCACTGGCATTGGCAATACCGACGCCGGCTTCGTCATGGGCACGGGTAAGCTTTTAGTCAAGGTGCCGCACACCCTGCGCTTCATCCTGAATGGCAAGCTGCCCCCTTACGTTACGGCGAAGGATGTGATTCTGCGCATCATTGGCGATATCGGCGTGGATGGCGCGACCTACTGCGCAATGGAATTCCGCGGCGAAGCGGTTACCGCAATGAGCATCGAAGAGCGTATGACCATCTGCAATATGGCGATTGAAGCGGGCGCCAAGAGCGGCATCATGCCGCCGGATGAAAAGGCCCTTGCTTATGTGCGCGAACACTCTGGCGAACAAGACATTGAAGTCATTGAAGGCGATCCGGATGCCCCTGTGCTCGCCACCTACACCTATGACGTCTCCACTTTCGTCCCCTGCGTGGCGAAGCCCCACCTGCCGGGCAACTACGCTGCAGCGGCAGACTGCCGCGACATCGCCGTTGACCAAGTCTACATCGGCTCCTGCACGGGTGGTAAGACCGAAGACTTCCTCTGGGCCGCGAAGGTCTTAAAGGGCCAAAAGGTCAAAATCCGCACCTGCCTCGTCCCTGCGACCTGCGAAGTCATGCGCGCTTTGACCACGCTCACCATCGATGGTGAAACCCTTGAACAAATCTTTGTCAATGCAGGCTGCGAACCCATCCAGCGTCCGAGCTGCGGCGCTTGCCTCGGTGGCCCCGTGGACACCTACGCTCGCACGAAGGGTAATGAAGTCGTGGTCTCCACGACCAACCGCAACTTCATCGGTCGCATGGGCTCCAAGGACTCGCAGATTTACCTCGCCTCCCCTGCCACCGCGGCTGCAACGGCAATCGCAGGCCACATTGAAAGCCCGTGGGCTATCCTCGGCATTCCCGGCAATGATGCGTTGGAACGCGTCCCTCCGGCAAAGGTTGATGGCAATCCCGAAAAGCAGACGGCGACACGTCCTGACAAACCCGTCTCCGACTTCGCCGTGACAGGTAAGGTCTATGTGCTCGGTGACAACATCGATACCGACTTGATTATCCCGACCATGTATCTTAACCTCGTGCCGACCATTCCGGAAGAATATCGCAAGCTCGGCTCCCATGCGCTCGCAGGTCTCCCCGATAGCTACCCAATCTTCTCCTCCAATCCTGACGGCACCACCCCCTACGCCATCATCATCGCTGGTAAGAACTTTGGATGCGGCTCCTCCCGTGAACACGCACCGATCGCGATTGGCGCTGCGGGATGTAAGGCGGTCGTGGCAGAAAGCTATGCACGCATCTACTTCCGCAATGCGGTGGCAACGGGTGAAGTCTTCCCCTTGGAAACGCCTGTTTCCCTCCAGGACGCCTTCAAGACGGGCGATGAAGCCACGCTTGACCTTGCCAAGGGCACCTTGACGCGCACCTCCGATGGTGCAGTCTTCACCCTCTCTGCAGCTGACGCCGTGGCGCCTGTTATTGCCGCAGGGGGCATCTTCGAGTATGCTCGTCGCAATAACATGGTGAAATAATCGGGCAATCCTCTCCAATTATGTTAAACTGCGCGGCGTTTTACCACTAAAACCCGCGCGGAATTTTAAACTTCCTCGCCAACACATAAGCCCTACAAATGAAACAGTTCATTACCCTTCTCTTCTCCGGCCTCCTCTCTGCCGCGGCAATGGCCTTCTCGCTCTTTGCCGATCCCTTCCGCCCCACGGCGACCTACGCAGATGGCGTCGTCACCGTCACCTTTATGATGAATGACCCGAGCCAGCACATCTACGATGATATGATGGCATGCTCCTTGGGTGCGCCCACCTCCAAGCCCGTTGCGGCGAAAGATGGCGAAGGTCGCGATATTTATGAAGGTCTCGCCACCTTCACTTGGGCAGCCCAACCCGCCCAGTCCTTCACATTGGACTATCAGGGATGCGATGCTGCCCAGTGCTACATGCCGCAGACGCTCACCTTCTTCATTCGCGAAGATGGCACGGTGACCACCGATGGCGAAGAGGCGCCCGCCGCGACCTCCACGCCCGATCTCTCGCTCCCTGAAATCGCCACCACCGTACAGACGGCCGTAACGGAAGCCGTGGAAACGGTGGCACCTGCACGCGAACGTGCACGTTCGGGCTTCATTCCCGCTGAAGACTTCCTCGCCTTCTTGCGTGGCGAATCGGCTACTGATGCTGCCGCAGGAGAGGTCTCCTTCTTTGAAGACCCGCGTGCATGGGTCGCTATTCACGGTTTTTGGCTCTTGATTGGCCTCGTCTTCGTCTTCGGCATCGCACTGAACCTCACGCCTTGCGTGTTGCCCATGATGCCCATCAACCTCGCCATTATCGGCGCAGGCGCCGCGGGTGGTAGCCGTTTGAAGGGTGCCTTGCGTGGCGGTGCGTACGGGTTGGGCATTGCCCTCTCCTATGGCATCCTCGCCTTAATCCCTGTATTGACGGGTGCTGCATTCGGCACCCTGCAGGCCTCGTGGTGGTTTAATGCCGCCATTGCCGTGGTCTTCATCCTCCTCGCCTTGGCGCTCTTGGATGTCTTCATGATTGACTTCACCCGCTTCTCCAATGGCGGCAATAGCAAGCAAGGCACCTTGGCCGCCTTCATCGCTGGTGCAGTCAGTGCAGTGCTCGCGGGTGCTTGCGTGGCACCGATCCTCATCGCCGTGCTCTTGCTCACCACCGACTATGTGGCGGCGGGTGAATATTGGGCACTCTGCCTGCCCTTCGTCTTGGGTCTCGGCATGGCCGCACCGTGGCCCATCGCAGGTGCGGGACTCTCCTTCCTGCCGCGCCCTGGCGCATGGATGGCATGGGTCAAGAAGATCTTTGCCGTAATCGTGCTGCTCTTCGCCGCACATTATGGTTGGACCGCAATTAAGACCTTCCTGCCGCACGAAGGACTTGATGGCGCGAACCTCCCCGAAATCGAAGCCGCCATTGCCGAAGCACGCGCCGATGGCAAGCCTGTCTTGCTCGACTTCTGGGGCCCTGCATGCAAGGCTTGCGATGAAATGGAAGCTTCCACCCTGCAGAATGATGCTGTGGTAAAGGAATTGGAACGCTTTGAAGTCATCAAAGTGCGCATGGATCTCGCCGACCGCGCCATTCGCCCCACCCAGGAACGCTTCGGCATTCAGGGCTTGCCGACCTTCCTTGTGATTGAATAAGCCGACCTCATGAATCGGAATCAGCACACGCTTCCAACGCTCCCCGTCCGGACCGAGATTACAGACGATTCGGCGGTGGCGCGTTTCAAGCAGTGGCTGATTTCCGGTCGCAATGCGAGCGCGCATACAGTCACCAATTACCTTCGCGATATCGGACAATTCATTGCCTTCATCTGGGCTGAACGTCCCGCGCCCTTTCCTTGGGGAAGCCCTACGCGCGCCGATGCGAAACGCTTCCTACATACCTACGCAAAAACTGGGGCAAAGCCTGCCTCAACCGCCAGAAAACTGGCCTCTTTGCGTTCCTTCTACCAATTTCTCATCACCGAAAAGACGCTCGAACACTCTCCCTTCTCAGGCATTCGCCCTCCCCATCAAGAAAAGCGACTGCCGACCTTACTCACAGAAGAAGAAGTTACCCGTCTTTTAGATGCCCCTGTAACGGCATTAAAGGTGGCGCGCACCACCTGCGGCGAGGCACTCCCCGCACGTAAACACTTCCTCCTCCTGCGCGACATTGCCCTCTTTGAGACCCTCTACTCCACTGGCGCACGTGTGGCAGAGATTGCCAATCTGACCAACGCCAACGTGTCACTTGAAGCAGGCTACTGCATCGTCCGAGGTAAGGGCAATAAAGAGCGGCTCTGTATGTTGGGCAATCCCGCCGTTCGAGCGATTCAATCCATGCGCCAACAAGCCGCGCAACTCTACCCCTCGCCCACCGCCCCCGAAAAGCCCCTCTTCACCAATCACTTTGGGACGGCTTTAACGACACGCTCCATCGAGCGCTTCATGAAGCATTGGCTCATCGCAGCAGGGCTTCCCCCTGGGCTCTCCCCGCACAAACTGCGCCACTCCTTCGCCACCCACCTGCTCTCCCATGGGGCAGACTTGCGCGCCGTCCAGGAATTATTGGGCCACGCCTCCCCAGCTACCACCCAAATTTACACCCACCTCTCGGTAGAGCACCTCGCGAAAACCTACCACGAAAAGCACCCCAGAGGATAAGGTTTATACCACCCTACAACAAATAGAAGCGCCCCTTGGTTTCCCAAGTGGCGCTTGTTGTTTTACGCATCTCTCCGCATTACTCTGCATGCGGGGCGCGCTTCAAGGTAAAGAGAGTCAACTCAGACGTGTAGAAGAGACGATAAGGGAAGCCAATCCACGCGGCACTGCCGGGCGCAACAAAGAGTTGCATCCCTTCAGGAAGCGTATAAAATCCACGCACAAAGCCATGGTTAAAGCGTTCCATAATCTTCGCCAAGCCAGGAAATTGACCGCCATGCGTATGCCCCGAGAACTGTACATCAATCCCACGCGCATCCGCTTCTGGGGCAATGCCAGGTTTATGAACCAACAACACCGAAAAGGCCTCTGGCGGCAATTCCTTCACTAAACGATCCAAGATCGGTACATTGTGAGAGACCACAAGCGAACGTTCATCTGGCAATCCCACAAAGGTGATGCCACGCGACGTCGCAATGCGACCATCCAAAACGGTTAAACCTAATGCCTCATAGAGCCCCAAATAACCCTCCGCATCAAACATAAACTCGTGATTACCGCTGATTAAGAACTTTCCTCCTGGCGCTTGAATCGCAGCCAAGGGCGACAAGTCTTCACGTCGGCACTCAATCTCGCCATCAACTTGGTCTCCCGTAAAGACCACAATGTCTGGCTGAAGGGCATTGAGGCGCGCCACAAACGTTTCGCACCAGCGCTTCTCACGCCAACAATCAATGTGCAAATCCGCAATCACTGCGATGCGCACCCCCTCCGCCTCCGCGGGTAAATTTGCCACCTCCAAGAGGCGCTCCTGCACGGGCGGTTGGCGAACCCCCAACCACAACATTACGCCCCCGAGCACCATCCCGCTACACAACGGCACCCACGCAGGACATTTGATGCGGCACAGGCGTAACAGAATCCATGCCAACGAAAAGAGACCCGTCAGCAAGATTGCAATATCGCCCCACTTCGCAGGCACCAAGAGGAAGAAAGGCAGTTTGTCTGGGCACATCACAGAAGCATCAAACAACTTCTGCAATACGTAACCCTGCGCCGCAGAAAAGGCAAAAAAGCCCAATATCCATCGGCACCACAGTGGCAACCGAAGCTTACGCACGGGCCCAAATGCAATCACTAATGACAAACAACAAAGAATACCCCAAATAATTCGCATATGCATTGTACTCACCATAAAAGGGAACGCCTGGCAGCGTCCCCTGCTAAATTGCTCACGAAGCATCCCATTCGGAGCGGTTTTAAATCCTCATAATCCCTTACTGTGGCGTCACGTAAGCCTTGATACGTCCCCAAAAGCCCTTGCTTTCGCCCGAGGATTCCGACTCGCCACGGCGTTGGCGAAAGAGCCATTTGAGCACTGCAGTATCCTGAAACACCCGACCCCAGATGTTGTGTCCAGATTTCGGATATTCTGTGTACTTCGGCGTGGCGCCCGCCTTTGTCAAAGCAACCACCATTCTCCGCGAACAATCCACGGGGACATTGGCATCCACTTCGCCATGGAAGGCCCAAACAGCAGTGGTAGTCGCATTTTTCACCTGTTCTTCTTGGACCGAACCACCGCCACAAATCGGCACTGCCGCAGCAAAATACGTTGGCCAACGTTGAATCGCATCCCACGTACCAAAGCCACCTAAGGACAACCCAATAAGATACAACCGGTCGGGATCTGCCACCCCTTCGGCGACCAATCGATCTAAGTACTCTTTAAGTGTACGTAAAGCAGGCGCAGGATAACGTGGTGCCTTATAGTCTGCAGTGAAGGCCAGTGAGCGCACCCACGCATTGCGTTGCGTACACTGGGGTACCAGATAGAGCGCGGGAGGCAGGTCTTCGTCAATCAAAGCCTGACGATGAATCGGCGCAAAGGCGGCCAATTGCTTCGCATTATCCTGGCCACATTCGCCACTCCCGTGCAACATCACCACCACTGGCACTGGCAAATCGGAGGGTTGGTAATTCCGCCAGACGCGCACGGGCATCGTTTCATTCAGTTGGTTCGTAATCGCAGCAGGAGCGAACATCTCGCTCATTGAGAACTGCGCCTGCAACGGCAATGCCGTCACAAGCACAATCATCATTCCCAAAAATGTACCGAAGTTGACACCGCTCATCGGCGAACCTCGACTCGACCCCATTCTTCCAACTTCGAAGCAATGAAGTCAACGCACTGAGCCTGCGCCTCCTTCGCATTTGCACGCGTCACCTGAATGACAGGGCCACAAGCGAAACGCACAGGAATGGACGTATCCACAGGACCGAAATCCTTCGTATACTTACCCACGCCAAGGAAAGAGGTCTGACCAGCCACCGGCACAATCGGCACGCCTGCGTTCTGAGCCAACTTCACACCCAAGGTATTAAACTTGCGGCAGTCAAAGTGAGGTTGACGTGTTCCCTGCGGATAAAGCAAGACCGAAGTCTTTTCCTCACGCAAGAAACGTTCGCCATGTTCCAACACCGTTTTCAAATCTGCGCGCGGATCAGCACGACCCACTGGAATCATCTTAAGCGTTGAAAAGGTCTGCCCCAACAGCGGCACCTTCATCAACGATTCCTTCAACACGATTGCCACATTGCCAAATGCACGCATCAAGGGCGGGAAAGCAAAGGTTTCATAGAGGCTCATATGGTTGCTCACCACCACGACAGGACCCGCATCCTTTAAGTTGGAAAAGCCTTCCAAAATGACCTCTGTGCCCATGCGCTCTGTCTCCCAGAGCAAATGCAGGCCGCACTCTTGCCAACGCAAGTTGTTGAACTTTCCCTGATGCGACAACCACGTGGCGCGTAGCATCGAACCACCCAACCCACGGAAGTTGTAAGCCAAGGAGGTCCAAAGACCGTTCTTGCGTGGCTTACCTAATGATTCCGGCGGAGTCCGATACTCACCCGTCTTCTGGAACTGTTCAATAAACGCTGTAATGTCTCGCATCATTCACTTCCTTCCTGAATACGTTCAAATTCACATCACTTCCGTACGCCACGGATGGGGAAAATGCCACGCAGTGCATTCTCTGCCACCGTACGCGTATCTTCTGGGAAATCGCTCTTAATCATCCACTTCAAGAAGGACTTTCCGTCTGCGATTGTCCCATTGGCCAAGTCGGTCAACTTGATTCCCTTCTTCTTACCGAAGTTCACGCAAACTTCGCCATCAATCCAACGCCACCGCCCCATGCGGTCAACATTGAAGGGATCTTTCGGATTAAACAGCTCATCCAACTTCTCAATGTCGCGCGGCAAATCGGGATACTTCTTAAACTGCCCAATCAATACTTCAAGCGTTGCTTGCGTATCGGCCATTGCGCCATGCGCCGCCTCGCCTAAATCCTTGCCGCAGTAGAACTTTAATGCGGCGGTCAAGTCGCGCGGTTCACGTTTGTGATAAATCTTTTGGGCGTCCAATAAGGCGCGACCATCTGGGTGGAAATTATGGATGTCGCAACGCAAAAATTCCTCATTCAGAATCTGTGCGTCAAAATATCCAGCCGAGAATCCGGCTAAATCACACCCCTCAAAAAACATGAAAATCTCAGTGGCGACCTCAGGAAACGTCGGGCAATCCGCCACTTCAGCATCCGTAATCCCATGAATTGCTACCGCCTCAATCGGAATCTTCATCTGCGGATTGAGCAACCATTCCCGTTCATCACGAGACCCATCAGGATTCAAACGAATCGCTGCCAACTCAATAATGCGATCTGCACGCGGCGAAATCCCCGTCGACTCAATATCAAACACCACCAACGGACGTCGCAACGCAATAGGAAAATCAAACTTCATAATACGTACTATTTTAACACAAAAAGCTTCTCTACTCCGTCCCTCTGCGTGAAAAGCCCACCCATGAAACAATCCCTTTTTCATCTGCTCAGCCCTCATGCGGTTAGACTCACGGCAAACCTAAATGATTTCTTCCCCCACGATCGCGCCCAAAGACACACAATTAAAGCGCAATTTGTTATACTCATAACAATGAAAACCTCTATTGCTATCGCCTGCGGCGGGACAGGCGGCCATATTCATCCCGCAATGGCAGTGGCGGATTTACTCCTTGATGCGGGGCATCCGGTCTCATTAATCCTCTCAGGTACGCGCGATGCAGAGCAGAAAACGGCCGATAATTGGAAGGGGCCGTTGTTGAAATCTGGCGCTTTACCGATTCGTAAGACGCTCAATCCCCGTTCGCCGATTGCCAATCTCTTAGCCTTTTTCAAGTGCCTCCGCTTCCTCAAGCGCCAACGTCCCGCCGTACTCTTTGCGACAGGTGGTTACACCTGCTTCCCGCCCGTGGCCGCTGCGCGCTTCTTAAAGATTCCGGTGGTCTTCCACGAAGCAAATAGTCTCGCTGGCTCTGCGATTCGTTTTTGTTCCAAACACTTTAACATCGCCGCCGTGGCGACCTCCTTCGCAGACACTCACGAACAACTCCCTGGCGTTAAGACCGTCTTCACAGGCCTCCCCCTGCGTCAACATGTCTTGGACTCCCTTGCGAAGGCACGCGCGGTTAAACGTTCCACCGAGACCTTTTCCATCTTGGTCACGGGTGGCAGCCAGGGCGCACATGGCATGAATCAACTCATTGCTCCAGTCTTAGCCTCCCTCGCAAAGGCCGACCCCAATGTGCGCATTCTCCATCAGTGTGGCGCCAACAATATTGACTCCCTGCGTCCCCTCTATGAAGGTCTGACCGAACAAATCACGCTTACCCCCTTCATTGATGACATGGGCACCGCCTATGGTGCAGCAGATGTCATCATCGCTCGCGCCGGTGCGGCAACGTGTTTTGAGATTGCGCGCTGCGGTGTGCCGACTATCTTCATTCCCTTACCCACCGCCGCCGATGATCACCAACGCAAAAATGCCGAGGCGCTCGTGCGTTGTGGCGGTGCGATTTGCCTTAACCAACGCACCACCACGCCCGAAATGTTTGCCGATGCTTTGCGCACGCTCTACACCGATGCGCCATTGCGTCAACAGATGCGTGATGCCTTTGCCACCCTTCCACAGGATGATGCCGCCCGTGCGGTGGCTGACTTGATTCTCTCCATCGCCGCAGAAAACGCCTAATGTCTAACTGCCTCCTCCCCGCCCTCGCCTTCCAAACCTTCGGTTGCCGTCTTAATCAAGCGGAAAGCGAGGGGTGGCAAAGCGAACTTGCTACCCAGGGTTACCCGATTGTGCCGTGGGAAGAGGCTGATATCTTCATCGTGCACTCCTGTGCGGTGACCGAACCCGCGGTAAAAGAGGTCACGCGTTTGTTGCGAATGGCACGCCAACAGCGTCCCACGCTAAGCCTCATTCTCAGTGGATGTGCCGCAGAATTGGTCAAGGAGGTTGCGATTGACCTCCGCATCCCGCATACGAAAAAGCCGGAGTGGATGGCGCTCACCACCGCCTTCCTTGCCACACGCACCCCTCTTACACCCCTCGCCCGCGCGGCATCTCCACGCCCCACACGAACACGTGCCGCATTGATTATTCAAGATGGGTGCGACCACTTCTGCGCCTATTGCATCGTGCCACACCTACGTGGCGCTCCCATTTCCGAACCTGCCGACCAGATTTTAGCGCGAGCCGAGGCGCTCTTTGCGCAAGGATACGAAGAGATTGTACTGACAGGATGCCATCTTGCACTCTATCGTGACCCCAAAAGCGGATTTGATTTCATTGAACTCCTCCGTCGGCTCATCGATGTTCGTGGCGAGGGCCGTTTTCGCATTGGCTCACTAGAACCGTGCGTCTTGGATGACCGTGCGCTCATTCGGTTGATTGCTGCCAGCCATGGGCGCATCTGCCCCTTCCTTCATTTCCCGATGCAGTCCGCGGCAGATGAGGTCTTACGTCTCATGCGTCGCCGCTATACCCAGACCGATTTACGCCGTGTACTGGACACCGTCTGCGAAACCTTGCCTGGATGTGGCTTAGGAGCAGATTGGATCGCAGGACACCCTGGCGAAACCCCTGAAGCGGCTCAGGTCACAACGGACTTCATCTCTGCCTATCCCTTCACGGGCGCACACGTCTTTCCCTACTCCAAACGCGAAGGCACGCCTGCGGCCACCTTCCCCAATCAGGTTCCCCAAAACGAAATTTTACGTCGCGCAAAATGCTTGCGAGAGGCCGCAGAAGTGCAGCGTATACGCCAACTCCAAGCCGCCATCGGCAAGCCCTTAGAAGTTATCCCCGAACAATGCCGCGCAGGCGTCCGCCATGGATGGTCTGCAGAACGTTTCCGTTGCCGTCTGCCAGCCTCCTTTGAACGTGGCAAACGCATCTGGGTCACCCCCACCGCGTTGGAGGGGGACACCTTGATTATCTCGTAATTCATGGATTAACGGAGCGCGGTGGGGGTCGCCGGCACCACGAAGTAGACCTTATCTCCAGGACGAACCCGTTCGGGCACCACAAAGGTTGCCCACGCGCCACGATGCACTTCTGCGGGCGTTTCATCATCTTGACGCAAGGTCCCAACCGTAAAGTCGACCACTCCCGTCTTCGGGCCATGCACGGCCAGGCGAATTCCTGGCTTCAAGATGCCCTCATGCACCAAGACTTCTGCCACATTATGGCGTGCATAGTAATTCCGAATCACGCCTAAGTAAAGCTTCTTTTCCGTGGCGTAGTTTGCATCCGAATCAGTAAATTGCGATTGGCCTGGGCGTCCACGGAGCAACCCTTCGGCGAAGGGTCGGTGATAGACCGCCTCCACCAAACGCATACACTCCGCCTGACAAGCCGCATCATAACGTTCCTCTGCGATCGCATCCAAGGCCATACGATAGGCTTTGACAACATTCGCCACGTATTCAGGATTGCGCGCACGCCCCTCAATCTTCAAAGAGACCACCCCAGCCTGAATCAACTCTGGCAACATCCCTAACGTGCAAAGATCTTTCGCCGAAAGGATGAAGTTGGTCCCAACTTCAAACTCCGCATTAGCACCCGCCTCCACGCCATCAGAGACTTCGCGGATATGGTAACGGCGTCGACAGGGTTGCAGACATTTACCGCGCGAAGAGGAGCACCCATAGGCCAATTGCGAGAGGAAGCACCGTCCACTGGTGGCCACACACTGTGCGCCATGTCCAAAGACCTCAATCGGCACTCCGCTTTCTTTGGCAATAATCGCAATATCTTCCAAAGAGCACTCTCGCGCCAACACCACGCGTTCCGCGCCCTGCTCTGCCAAAAACTTCACCGCCTCCACATTTGAGGCCGACATCTGCGTGGAGATATGCACAGGGATTCCCGCCGCCTTTGCACGGCGAATCACCGCCCAGTCACAGGCAATCACCGCATCCACTTCGGCCGCCTTCAAGAGCGCAATCGTCCGATCTAATTCGGCAAGTTCCTCTTGGTAGACAATGGTATTGAGCGTCACGTAGAGTTTGGCACCCTTTTCGTGCGCCGCTTTCACCATGCCAGGAATCTGATTGAAGTGCAAACACCCATCTTGGCTGCGCCGCATATTGAAGCGGCCAATGCCGATATAAACCGCATCAGCGCCATGTTCTAATGCCGCATGAAAACAAGCGCGGTCGCCCGCAGGTGCAAGTAATTCAGGTAATACCATCCTATTCTCCATCAATCCGTCTCAAATCAAACGCGCCGTTCGGGAGAACGTACACGCGCCACGCGCGCCGCGCCAGGGAAATCTTCGGTCTCTTCCAAGCGAGCCAATGCTAATCCCACGCGAATCGTAACAAAAGATGATGCCGATGCCGCGCACAACGATAAAATTCCCATCAAATAACCCGGCACTTCCAAGCAGAAGAAGATGAGCAACATCGCCACCAAAACACCAAAGAAGACCGCCTGACCCGCCAATACCGCATTGGGACGTTTGCGAAAGGCCGCCAATCCCTCTGCATGTCCACGCAAGGCTTGCAACACCGGAAAGAGCATCGCCACCCAGAGCGCATTCCGCGCCAAGGGAACCTGCCACGCATTGAGATTCTGCATCTCGCTAAAATACCACTCCGAGACAAAGGGAATCTGTACCACTAAAAGGAAGAACGAGAGACAGATGCCACTCACAAGGGCAAAGCAAAGCGTGCGCTGATCACGAGCATCACGTTGCGGGAAACCAATCGCCACCGCCTGGTTGCGCAGGGCACCATAGGACAGTGGATTGATTAATCCCACCGCCACCAAATGCACGGCCAACATCTCTGGTCCCTGCGGCACGCGGTTGATAATCGCATTCAACATAAAAATCGCAAACATTAAAAACATCCCACCCAACGAAAGCGGGATATTGAAGAGAAAGATTGTCCCCGTACTTGCGCGCACCTCCGTGGAGGGACGACGTGGCAACCGCTGCACATAGGGGCGCGCCACCCACTTCATCGTTGCTGCCTCAAGTAACACTGGGAAACTCAAGCAGACGCATCCCCATTGCCATCCGACCAAACCACACCAATAAAAGATTGGCGCCGCAATCGCCGTAATCACAATGCGTAAAATCGTTGCTGCATTTGCAATCCCCGTCTCATGTTCGTTATAGAGCACCACCTGTGGCACATTGCGAAGCATAAACCCAATTTGTGCAGGCATTGCCCACAACATCGACCAACGCGCCACCTCAAATTGCGCCCCCTGAAGTCCCAACAACTTCCCAAAGACGAGCGGCGCCACCCCAGGTAGAGCCAACACAATCTGAACCGCCACCTCCAGTAAGAGGATCATCAAGTTCACCCGCGCAAAGCGCAGATAACCAATGCGGTTCTTTGCGTAGACCATCCCTGTGGTCACGAGGCCATATCCTAACGTGCCCAAGAAGAACATAATCATCAAGCCCTGCGCAAATGCCGCATACTCCGCAGAGCCGCCCTGACCATGCGCCACCACAATCCCAACAAGCGGGTACGTCAAAGCCTGACTCGCCGCCTGAATGCACAATGGAAAAAAGAACTTCGTCGCATTCCACGGCGTAAATTCAAATTTACTCTTCTCCGCAGAACTCATGGCAATTGCTCCACAATAATTTGATTATTCTGCCCCGTGTAACGATAGACCTTACCCTTCAGCTGCACCTCAAAAGGACCCGGCGCGGGCAAAACAATCTCCGCATAATCATTCATATCCTGAAGCGGACCCGGTGAATAATAGGTCACACCATTCACACTAAACGGTTCTGCTACACGCGCACCATGACGTTCCACCGCGTAGAAAATGCGGCACCCCTCGGTTGCGGGCGTCGACTTCACATAGTGCGCCGTCACATTCTCTGCAGGCACGTCCCAACCAAAAAAGCGCGTCCCATCCGACGTAGCTCGTGCCGCATAGATGGCATAACGCACATCTGTGCCATCCGCCGCCGCCGCATCTGACAAAAACCACAATTGATCTGGCGGCACATCCTCAAATGCCCCCAGCGGATACCACTTACCACCGCTCTTCACCTCTACCCAACTGTGATTCCCCGGCTTCAACTTCCACACGCATCCCACCACACGCGCTGGAATGCCAATGCTTCTGCACGCATCCACTAAGAGAATAGAAAGCCCCGAACAAGAAGCAAGGCCCAACCGAATCGAATGCAACGGATCCTGATTTGCCTTCTCACGTTTCGTTGAATAAATCACCTGAATCCGCTTCCAAAGATGACGATTAATCAACATCGCCGCCTCCAATGGCGTCTTCGCCGTGGCAGAAAACTCCTGCGCAAGCGGTTGCAACACCGGCAACCATGCCACCTCATCCTCCCCCAAAGACGTCAAAGGCAACACATACTCCCGCAAATCCTCATCCGACACCGCCTCCCACCGGTTTCCCTTTTCAAAAGCCGCCTGCAACACCTTGGCATGCTGTTGCGCCACCGGAGACAAACCCGCCACCGCCCCCCAAAGAGGCCAACAACACAACACCCCCAAAACGATGCTCATAAGCTTTACCATTAAAATCCCCTCCTTACTTAATAAAGTAGCGAATAAATACAGTATAACACACCCTCTAAAACCTTAACACCACTTCATCAACTTTCTCCCCCTGCTTTCTCTCCACCTCCCCTCCCTTCTTTCTCCCCACTTCTTTCTTCTCCCTCCTTTCTTCTCACGCTTTACACGACCTCTGTGCGGAGTTGCGAAGCGCACGCGCACCCCAATAAAAACCTCACGCTCGAGAACCTCGAGCGTGAGATTGTTTCACCTAAAAATGAACCTTACTGCTCATTCGGCACCACGAACTTATAGAAGGCGGCCTTTTCACCGACCTTCGGTGTAATCTCCACCGAGACCTCACCGTCCTCAACGACTTCCCATTCGCCGTCAAGTTTGGATGCTTGCTTCACCTGAATGCTCACGGTCGCCTTGCCATCCTTCACCTGAATGACCGGCGCACCTAAGGCCAAGGCCTTCATCTCATCTGCGGTAAAGACCTCATCAGCATCCAAAAGTTCCTGCTTAGCCTCATCCTTGGACATCAGCTTATTGTCCGCAATGTAATCCTTGACGAGCTGTTCCGCCTCTGCAGGGGTCAAGAGACCATTAGACGAGACATACTCCTCAATCGCTTGAGCAATCGCGACCGCGACCTCTTGTTCCGACTTTAGCTTATTTGCCACGATGTAATCCTGCGTCTGCTGATTCGCTTGAGCAGGGGTCAAGAGGCCATTCGACGCAACATGCGCTTCAATTGCCGCTTCCACCTCTTCTGGCGTCTTCAGGTTATTGTCAGCGATGTACTCTTGGATCTTAGCCTCTACTTCATCTGCGGAGACAAAACCCTGACCTGCGATATAATTATTCAGCGCCGCTGCAGGAGC
>JAFYWN010000028.1 GCA_017558005.1 Kiritimatiellia bacterium
AGGCGCACGACCGCACCACGGCGCGATGGCCTGCGGCCCCGTGGATGCTGGCTCGTGCTTTTGCGAAGCATGTAAAGGACTGACGTTCGCTATGCTCTCTGACTCGACAGGCTCGTCCCCATTTGCCAGTGTGGTTAATTCTCCACGGGGCTTCATTTCTGCCTTTGTGACAGTTATCCCCTCGGCTGGTGAGGACTGCGAGTGGCTTTCAAGCCTACCTTCCGTACGGCCATGAACAGTTAAACCCACAAAGGTTCTGCGGCCTTTGCTCCGCGAAGGCATGGCCCTCGAGTTGACCGCCCTCCCACAGGACGTACCGCCACCCCGCGAAGCATCTTAAGCACCCGCCTCACCCCAGCGGCTTCGCCAGCGCTCTCCACGAGCGTAGCTCGTTAACCAGCGGCTCTGCCGCGAATCCACAGCACCGTAGGTGCGTAATCCACAGCGAGCACCGCGAGCGTAATCTACAGGTGCGCAGCACCGTAATCCACAGTGCCTACGGTGCATCGCACCATTAACAGCGCTATCGGCGCGGAAGCCCTTCACGGAGTAAGACGGCCGCAACCACAAAGCATGGCACGAAGAAAAGCCCTATGATGGGGAAGAAGGTGAGAATTAAATACGCAGAAAAGCCAAAGCCCGCCACGGTCTTACGATTGGCGCGTGCCCAGCTCAACGTCTCTTGCGTTGGCTCGCCACGTATTAACCCGCCAGAGAAAAGATAGGAAACGCCAAAGCGATAACCGAAGATGACAAACCAAATAATCGCCCCTACCCACGGAATTAGCCAAATGAAGAAGAGTGGGATTGCAAGCAACAGTGTGCAACAGCTATACCCTAATGCTTGAAGGGTATTGCGTAATCCAACCCGAAAGGGCGGGGAAGTTATAGGTTTTTGAAGGATGTCACGGTAGACGCGCACCGTAATCCCATCGAAGAAAAGACCGCCAAAGGCTTCATACAGTACGGGGAAAAGGAGATAAAGTCCCCCTAATGTGATGACGTAGGCTAAGATCTGAGAGAGGAGCAAGCGAAGTTCAAAGACCTTCGTAAAGAGCAGAAAAAAGCCATGCCACACCGAAATGGTCAACGCTACAATGAGGAGTGTAGGCAGTAAGGCCCATCCCCACCACCGCGGATGTGTCCAAAAGAGGACAATCCCTCGAAAGAGTGCCCGAATGCCAAAAAAGAAACCGGTGCCTTGATAGGTAAGTGTATTAGCAGACATCGTAAAGTGTCCTCAATCAATTCGTGTAAGTGGGCTTTTTAAACCCACCCTAACCTACGGAGCAGTATAGCATTTTTGGGGCGGCTGCGCCGCTGTTAACGGTGCGATGCACCGTGGTTAAGCGGCAGAGCCGCTGGTTAAGGGCGCGATGCGCCCTGGTTAACGAGCTGCGCTCGTGGAAAACTTAAACACATGCTGTCCTTTTACATGCTTCGCAAAAGCACGAGCCATCATCCACGGGGCCGCAGGCCATCGCGCCGTGGTGCGGTCGTGCGCCTGCGTAGTTCGCGGAAAATCCACATGCAGTCCTTTACATGCTTCGCAGATGCGTTGGCTTTTCGTGTGCGAAGCCTAGTGTTACGAAAAGCTCAACGCATCTCCTTGTGTTTATAGTGTTAACTCACATGCTGTCCTTTGCACATGCAGTCCTTTTTTTTGAGTATTTTGTGTATTTTGTGGTTTCTAATCTCACATGCTGTCCTGCGCGCAGCGCCCACTTGCCACTAAAAGCGAGCATTACAAGCACACTTCTATCGGCAAGATATCTTTCGGGCTCTAAGCGATTAAAAGGTTGTTTTCTTGCCGATAGCGTGCTATTATGTGAGAAAAGTTTGCCGATACCTTTTCTCTTGAACCTACAAACAACGAATCGCCCAAGCTTCAAGGAGCACATCCAATGCAGTATTACGCAAGTGCAATAATTGCTAAAAAGTGGCAACTCTCAGAGCGGAGTGTGCGGAATTATTGTGCACAGGGGCGCGTGCCAGGCGCAATCCTTGAGGGAAAAACGTGGCTTATTCCAGAGGATGCAGAAAAACCAACACGTGCCAAACGCACGACTTCGCGCCGTAGAACGTTGCTAAAGGTCTTACAGGAAGAACGCATCGCGCGTCTTTCAGGCGGCATTTATCATCGTGTACAAATTGATCTTACCTACAATTCAAATCACATTGAAGGGAGTCGTCTCACCCATGAGCAAACGCGCCATATCTTTGAGACGAATACCATTGGACTCGCCAAAGAAAGCATCCCAGTAGATGATATCATTGAAACACTCAATCACTTTCGATGCATTGATTTAATCATTGATTGTGCCCAGGGGCCGCTAACAGAAACCCTCATCAAAAAACTTCATTTTATGCTTAAATCGGGTTCAAGTGATGCCAATAAAACATGGTTCGCGGTTGGCAACTATAAAAAACTCCCCAATGAGGTTGGCGGCCAAGAGACTGCGCTTCCAGAAGAAGTACCTTTGAAAATGAAGGAACTCCTTGCAGATTACAATGCGAAAACGCACCCCACGTTAGATGACTTACTTGACTTTCACGTTGAATTTGAACGCATCCACCCGTTCCAAGATGGCAATGGACGCGTGGGCCGTCTCATACTCTTCAAAGAATGCCTCAAACATCAAATCATTCCCTTTGTGATTACAGATAAACTCAAGTATTTCTACTACCGCGGACTTCAAAAATGGCCGCTTGAGTGCGAGTACCTTCGCGACACCTGCCTTGCCGCCCAAGACCACTTTAGGGCACTACTTGATTATTTTAGAATAGTGTAGGTTTCCCGCCGCCCTTCGGGCCCGGGCGCATTTTGGCTCGCGGTAAAATCCTCTCTGGCAGTCCTTTACATGCTTCGCAAAAGCACGAGCCTGCATCCACGGGGCCGCAGGCCATCGCGCCGTGGTGCGGTCGTGCGCCTCGCGTAGTTCGCGGAAAACCACATGCAGTCCTTTTACATGCTTCGCAGATGCGTTGGCTTTTCGTGGGCGAAGCCTAGTGTTACGAAAAGCTCAACGCATCTCCTTGTGTTTATAGTGTTAACTCACATGCTGTCCTTTTACATGCTTCGCAAAAGCACGAGCCAGCATCCACGGGGCCGCAGGCCATCGCGCCGTGGTGCGGTCGTGCGCCTCGCGTAGTTCGCGGAAAATCACATGCAGTCCTTTGCATACGTCGTCCTTTTTTGAGTATTTTGCGTTTTTTGTGGTTTTAATTCTCACATGCAGTCCTTTTCAAAAAAGGGGGCTTTTTCTTTCTGGAAAAAGGGCTCTTTTTGGGGGTGCATCGGCAACTTCGTGGAGGGGAGTCTATCGGCTTTAGTGAACTCAGTGAAAGGCTTACGGCAGAGGTGCTTTTATGGTGTTTTGAAGGAAGTTCACTCGCCGTGAAAAGGGAGTCGTAATCGGTCGTTTGGTGGGGCTTCGAAAAAGGGTCTCAAAGAGGGGTGTCTGCGGGGTATTAAGAGGGGCTCGAACGTGTGCTCCTGGAGAGGGTAAAAAGCGGGGGCGCGAGGAGGTAAAAAGGGGGGCCAAAAAGGGGGAAAGGGAGCTGCTAAAAGAGTGAATACAGGTGTACTAAAGAATGCATTTTTTTGCTTTTTTTGATTGCATACGTTTCGGTAGGTTTGTATAATACGCGTGTTTTTTTAACAGTACTGTATCTTTATATGAGAAGAACAAAGGAAGAAGCGCAGGAAACGCGCAAGTTAATTTTACAGACGGCGTTGGATTGTTTTTCAACGCAGGGCTATGCATTGACGACCTTTGCGGTGATTGCCGAACGAATCAAGATGACGAAGGGTGCGATTTTTTGGCACTTTGATTCGAAGGAACATCTCTTCGCAGAGGTGATTGCGTGGATGCATGAGCAGTACCAACCCCTCAAAGGGATTGATACCGCTGCGTCATTGGACGCAGTTAAGCAGTGTTTCATGGAGTGGGCGCACGAGATTTCACTGAATGAGAATCACCGTCGCTTCCTCAACTTCATCATGAGTCGCGTGGAATGGAGTAAGGCATTAACGGAATCACTGAGCTCGCGCTTGGATGGGATGATGATTCAGGACCCATTCTTGGCATTGGAGGCGTGTATGGATCGCCTCAAGGCGAGCGGTGAGGTGACTTCTGATTTGTCGTCCACTTCAATCGCCGTGTTGTTTAGCGTAACCTTTTTTGGTGTTCATCGCGAGGCATTGTTGCGTGCGCGTGAAATTGATGTGCGGGAAACGCTTTCCCGTGGTTTGGATTTTGTTATTCAAGGAATTAGGAGTAAGGAATGAGTATGGAAGAGACAACAGCAGAACAGCCTCAGGTGAAGTCGAAGTTCTCCGTGGCAGGTTTGATCGGCACAGTGTTGGTGGCGTGTGTCGCTTTTGCGTTGGGCTGGGCGGTTCACACCATCCATATGCAGCGTGAAGTGAATGCCGAGAAGGAGGCCGCCACGGCCCAACAGATGGCCATGGCGATGAATCGCCCTGTTTCCGTTGAGACCGTAAAGGCTTCAAAGCGCGACATGAATCCGTCTCAGAGCTACATGGGTCACATTGAACCGATCCAAGAGGTGGATTTGCGTGCGCAGATTGACGGCACGATCGCTGAAGTGGCCTTTAAGGAAGGTTCGATGGTGAAGGAGGGCGATGTCCTCTTCTTGATCGATGCGCGTGTCTATGAAGCGCGTGTGAAGCAGGCGGAGGCCGCCCTCTCGAAGGCAAAGGCTGCAAGTGAGAATGCCGACCGCTATTACGCGCGTATTAGTAAGGTAGATAAGCGCTCGGTCACGGAGGCTGAAGTTGACCAGGCTTATGCCAACATGCTCGAAGCGCGCGCCGCGATTGCCCAGTGCGAAGCAGACCTCGCCAATGCGAAGATTAACCTCGGCTACACGCAGATTACCGCACCGATTTCGGGTCGTATCGGCCAGAGCTTGCTCAAGAAGGGTGACTATGTCTCTCCTGCGATGGGCACCTTGGCTCGCATCGTCCAGATGGACCCTGTGCGCGTGGTCTTCTCTGTCTCCGATAAGTCCTACCTTGAGGGTAAGAAATTGGCCAAGGCCGCAGGCGTTGAAGCGGGCATCCGTGCGCAGTTGAAGTTGGCCGACGGCACGATTTATGACCACGAAGGTACGCCCGACTTCTTCAACAACGAAATGGATACCGCCACGGCCTCTCTCTCGATTCGCTATGGCTTCCCCAATCCTGACCAGGATTTGCTTGCCAATGCTTACGTGACGGTGTTGCTCAGCGCCCGTGTGCCAACCCTCCGCCTGGCCATTCCCTCCAATGCCGTCTTGGCGAACGCCACCGGTGACTATGTCTATGTGTGCAAGGAGGGCAAGGCCGAACGTCGCATCGTGAAGATGGGCGAACTCCAGGCGGGCTATGTTGAAATTCTCGCAGGCCTCGAAGAGGGCGAAGAGGTGGTGACCGAAGGTGCCGTGAATGTCTCTGAAGGTTCCATCCTCAATGTGATTAATCCTGCCGTGCCTGCCACGGGCATCCCGATGGCAACCGCTTCCTCAACCGAAGAGTAAGGATTTTCCCAATGGCCAATAAAGAACGTTCGATGAGCCTTGAGGAAATCGAGGCCAATGAGCGCAGAATCATTGAGGAGGCGGTGAAGGACCTGCCGAATCGTTCGATTCTGTCGCGCATCTTTGTGAATCGCCCCCGTTTGGCGTTTGTGATTGCCATTGTGATGACGCTGGTGGGCGTCATCGCATTGAAGACGTTGCCGATTGAACAGTATCCCGAAGTGGCTCCGCCGACCGTGCAGGTGAGTTGCTCGTACCCTGGTGCGAATGCGACGGACCTCGCGAATACGGTTGCGATCCCGATTGAATCGGAAATCAACGGTGTGGAAGACATGCTCTACATGAGCGCGTCGTGTTCGGACAATGGTCGCTACTCTTTGACCATTACCTTCGCGGTGGGTTCTGACCGTGACATGAACATGGTGCGTGTGCAGAATCGTGTGGCGCGCGCCGAACCGAAGTTGCCCGTGGAAGTCACCAAGCAGGGTGTTTCGGTGAGTTCGCGTTCGGAGTCCATGCTGGGCTTCTTGTCTTTCCGTTCGCCAGGTGGGCAGTTGACGAAGTTGCAGATTGCTGACTTCCTTTACTCGAATGTGCGTGATGCCTTGCTGCGTGTGCATGGTGTGGGTGGTGCAGACGTGCACGGCGCAAAGATCGCCATGCGTATCTGGTTGGACCCCGAACGCTTAGCTGCGCAGTCGATGGATGCGAAGGAGGTTATCGCGGCGATTGAATCGCAGAACCGCCAAGCAGCGTTGGGTTCTGTCGGTGCGTCTCCTGTGGCTGACCCGCGCATTAAAAATGTCTATAGCGTCGTGACGGATGGTCGTTTGGGTTCCGTAAAGGAATTCGAAGAGATTGTCGTGCGTACCGCTGAAGATGGCGGCTTGGTCCGCTTGAAGGATATCGCTCGCGTGGAAGTGGGCGAACAGAGCTACGGCAATACGGGCTTCTTCGATGGCGCAGCCTGCGTCTCGATGGGCTTGAACCAAACCCCTGGCACGAATGCAATTGATGCCGTGGACGCCGTGAAGGCGGAGTTGGAACGTCTCAAGCCGACCTTCCCGGGTGACTTGGAGTGCGTCTTCGCCTATGACGCCACGGAAGTGGTGCGTATGTCCATTAAGGAAATCGTCTCCACGTTGATCGAAACCTTCGTGCTCGTGGTGATCGTGTGCTTCATCTTCTTGCAGGATTTCCGCGCCACGCTCGTGCCGTTGTGCGCCATCCCCGTCTCGTTGATGTGTACCTTCGCCGCCCTCAAGGCCTTCGGCTTCTCCATCAATACCTTGACGCTCTTCGCCTTGGTGCTTGCAATTGGTTCCGTGGTGGACGATGCAATCGTGGTGGTGGAACGTGTCCAGTACCACATGGATAAGAGTAAGTTGGATCGTAAGACCGCCACCTTGCTCACGATGTCCGAAGTGACCGGCGCTGTGATTGCGACGACCCTCGTGCTCTTGGCCATCTTCGTGCCGGTCGGCTTCATCGCAGGCATTACGGGCCGCATCTATTCGCAGTTCGCCGTTACGATGTCGGTGGCCATCTGCTTCTCCACCGTGAATGCATTGACGCTATCCCCTGCGATTTGCGCCACGATTTTGGGCGTGCCGAAGGAACACAAAGCCTTCTGGGATCCCTTCACGTGGTTTAATGCGATCCTGAATTGGATGAAGCGTGGCTATGCCGCAATCTCAAAATTCTTCGCGGCGCGTCGCTTCTTGACCTTGCTCATCTTCTTGTTGACGGTGGCAGTCGCCTTGATTTGCCTTGAAAAGACGCCGACCTCCTTCTTGCCGGAAGAGGACCAGGGCGTGATCTTCGTCGACGTTTCGTTGCGTGAAGGTACGAACCGTTCCGTCACCGATAAGTTCATCCGCCGCGTGGAAGCGGAAGTTCGCCAAATCCCTGGCGTGAAGAGCGTGCTCTCCGTGGTGGGTTGGGCAATGGTTTCGGGTAACGCCGAAAACACGGGTATGTTGATTGTGGCCCTTGATACGTGGGCAAAGCGTCCCGCTCCCGAACAGGCTGCCCGCGCGATTCTCAACCAAATCATGGCGCTTTCGGCGAATTTCCATGAAGGTAAGTTCCTCGCGATGTTGCCGCCCGCCATCCAGGGTCTCGGTGTGACCGGTGGTATGAGTATTCAGTTCCAGTCGCTCAATTCGACTGACCCCGAAGTGATCGAACGCAGCTTGCGCGGCTTCTTGGCCGAATTGAATAAGGCGCCTGAAATTGCTACGGCCTTCTCGCCGTACACCTCTGGTACGCCGCACATCGACCTGAAGGTTGACCGTGTGAAGGCTGAGACTTACAAGGTACCTGTCTCCACCCTTTACTCCACGCTCCAGAGTTACCTCGGCTCTTACTACGTGAACGATATCAATATCGGTACGCAGGTGAACCAGGTCGTGGTGCAGTCGGACTGGAAGGGTCGTGACACGATTGACGCCATCGGTCGCCTCTATGCGAAGAGCACCACCGGTGCGATGGTGCCCGTGAGCGCCATGGTGGAGACCTCCACGGTTGGTGGCACGCGCAACTACTCGCGTTACAACCTCTTCCCCTCGGCGAAGATTACGGCCAATATTCAGAATGGTTATGCTTCGGGTCAGGCAATGGCCGCCGTGAAGCGTGTGGCACAGTCGACCATCTCGCGTGACTTCAATTTCGAATGGACAGACCTCTCCTTCCAGGAAGCTTCCACCGAAGGTCAGACGGTCATCCTCGTGATTGCAGCCTTCGTCTTCGGTTACCTCTTCTTGGTGGCTCAGTATGAAAGCTGGACCTTGCCCTTGCCGGTGATGACCTCCATTGTGGTGGGTTGCGCAGGCGCATTGCTCGGCTTGATGTACTGGGGTCTCTCGCTCTCGATTTACGCTCAGTTGGGTCTCTTGCTCTTGGTCTCCTTGGCCGCAAAGAACGCCATCTTGATCGTTGAATTCGCCGCCACCCGCCGTGAACAGGGCCTCTCGATTATCGATGCCGCAGGTGAAGGTGCTGGTGAACGTCTGCGCGCCGTGCTCATGACCGCACTCACCTTCATTCTCGGTGTGCTCCCGATGGTGTACGCCACCGGTGCAGGTGCGGCAAGCCGTCAGCACATCGGTGTGACGGTGTACACGGGCATGCTCGTGGCCACCACGATGGGTCTCTTGATGATTCCCGCACTCTTCTCGCTCTTTGAGAAGATGCGCGAAGGCACGTATTCCCTTTTCGGTTCGTCTCATAAGAAGTAAGGAGGAGACAAAGTGAAGAGCTCTCTTTTGACAGTAGGCGCACTCGTGATGTTGACTGGGTGCACCACAATCGGTGAAAAGTATGAAGAAAAGTCTGTGATGGATGTCCTCACAGATGCCACGGTGGCCGCAGATACGCGCCCGGATGCGCTTCCTGTTGTGACGGCGGCGCCGGATGTGCGTGCGGATGCATGGTGGACGCGCTTCGGCGATGAAACCTTGACGCGCTTGATCTCGAAGGCTTACACCGCCAATCATTCGCTCGCCATCGCCCGCGCCAATCTGCACGCCGCCCGTGCCGCATGGAAATACCAACGCGGCGCTCTCTTGCCGATGGTAAATGCAGGTGGCGATATCACCCGTAGCCGCACCTCGGATAATGGCCTCTCCGGTCGTAATCGTTACACGGACTACAACCTTGCCGCTACGGCCCGTTGGGAGTTGGACCTCTTTGGTCGCCAGCAGAGCCTGATGGATGCCGCCGAGGCTCAGGCAGAGGCCACCGAAGCCGATTTGAAGGCGATGTGGGTCTCGATCTCCTCTGCAGTGGCAAATGCCTACCTCGAATTGCGCACCTTGCAGGGCCGCTTGATGGTGGCTGAGGATAACCTCAAGCTCCAACAAGACAACTACGACCTCCAGGCCGATCGCGCCGCAGGTGGTTTGTCCAATGAACTCGTGAAGAATCAGGCCGAGTATGACCTGCGTTCGACCGCTGCCACGATTCCGAGCTTGAAGGCTCAGATTGTGGCCATCGAAAATGCGCTCGCCATCCTCTGCGGCACGACGCCGGGCACCTTGCCCCCTGAAATCGTGGCGCCAGTCCGTGTGGTGACAGAAACGCCCGCGCCGTCTGCTGAGGGTGAAGAAAAATCCCTCCCCGCAGGTCTGCGTCCCACCGGCATCCCCCAACCCGAAGAGATCCGCTTGGATGTGGGCATCTCCGTGGAGGCCCTTCGCCGTCGTCCGGATGTGATCGCCTCCGAACGTCTCTTGAAGGCCGCCGTGGAGGAGTTGAATTACGCCAAGGCTGAGCGTTATCCTAACTTCTACATCACCGCCGCACTCGGCGTGGATTCGATCCACTTGAGCGACTTGTTGGACTGGGATAGCCACTTCTATCAGTTCGGTCCTGGCTTCTCGTTGCCCATCTTCCGTGGTGGTCAGATTGAGGCCAATATCGAAATGAAGACCGAAGCCCAACGCGCCGCCTTCGCCGCCTATGAGGAGACCGTCCTCATGGCCCTCAGCGATATCCGCACCGCTTACGCCGCCTACACCCAGGAGTTGGAACGTCTCTCCCAACTCCGCCGTGGTGTTCAGGCCGCCCAAGCCGCCTATGAAATCGCTTCCAATAAGTACAATGCAGGCCTCGGCGACTTCTTTGACGTCCTCGATGCCCAACGCAAACTCTTCACCCTCGACGAAGCCCGCGTGATCAGCGAAGGTGAAATTGCCGCGAGCCAGGTCGCCCTCTATCAATCGCTCTGTGGCGGTTGGGCAGGGGAGGAAGCGCCCGAAATCGCCGAACAGCTCTTTGGCGTAAACGACGCCTCCGAGCCCTTGCTCAAGCCGATGGACGACCTCTCTACGAAGTAATCCACCGCGCACAGCACCTAAAAAAGGACGGCCCCGCCGTCCTTTTTTTATGCCTTCCCGTGCGAAGCATGCAAAGGACTGCCAGGGAGGATTTTACCGCGAACTACGCGAGGCGCACGACCGCACCACGGCGCGATGGCCTGCGGCCCCGTGGATGCTGACTCGTGCTTTTGCGAAGCATGTAAAAGGACTGCATGTGTTTAGGTTTTCCGCGAGCGCAGCTCGTCAACCAGCGGCTCTGCCGCTTAACCACGGAGCATCGCGCCGTTAACCGCGCCGCAGCCGCGAATCCACAGTGCCATCGGCACATAATCGTGCGCCCAAACGGGCCACTGTGGCGAAGCCACTCCTCATTATTAAATATTTACGTAGGCGTGCGTGTTGCTTGTTAAATATCTATAGATTTTATGAAATATATTTCAACTGTGCGTAGTTTTGATGCGTTAGAAGTGTTTGTTTATTTTTTCGTGAAAAACAAAATATTTGAAAAATGTTGACAATATTTTGAAAATATGAAAAACTAATAATGTGATTTTTCAAAATTATTTATAGGAAAGGCTGGTGTATCATGGCAACGAAAGTGATAACCCAAGATGCAAGTAAGCGACTTGTTAACTTTTATTTGGATGAGGCTGATGCTGTGCGTCTTGATAAGTATTGTGCAGATAGAGGTGTTTCGCGTACCCAGTTTCTTGCAGGTGTGGTTGCGCAATTCACCGCGCATATCACTTTAACAGAGGAAGATATTGCGTTGATTAATGAGAAAATTCAGAAGCGTATTGAAAAAGGGTATCCTCAGAACTTTCGTTCCGAGTCTCGTTACAAGCGTGATTAATTTTGAAGAGAGGAAGGATTTGTTATGAAAAAGGCTGATACAGAAAACAAACGTGATAAGTTTGTTCGTATTGCAGAAGCACGTACGATTAAAATCATTTCAATGTTACGTTTATTGGGTAATTGCTCAAACCAAAGCGTTTACGAATATAGCGACAAAGACGTGCAGAAGATTTTTGCGGCGATTGAAAACGCAACGGCTGATGCCAAGCGCCGTTTCAAGAATTCGCCCGAAAAGTCTAAAAAACTCTTTTCGCTTGATTAATGCTTCTTGTTAAAGTGAGGTGTGTTTTCATACTGATATAAGCACTTTCTTAATACTCTTAAACATGTTATGATTTGAGAGTAGATTTCTCATGGCCAGTTGGTGAAACCTAGGAAATTTCAAGACTGTTAGGCTTTGAGGATTATCCCCTCTTGTTGGGGCATCCTTAATGTGTACTGTTTTACGAACGTGATGAACGTGCGTGTTTTACTTTGGAATTTCCTATGATGAATTTTGATGGCGCAAAGTGGATTGTGTCTCCTTCAGACAACAGCATTAAAGGCCTTAATGACTCTGGCATTGAGACTTTTAGAGGACATCTTGTCCAGGCATTAGCACGTGAAATTTGCCAAAACTCTGTTGATGCTAGAAAAGATAGAACGAAGCCTGTGGTGGTAGAGTTTTCTGCGTTTAACACCTCTATTGACAACTTCCCAAATAATGAAGAATACAAGGAAGAGTTAATGAGGATTGAACACTTTTGGAAAATGCGTAAAAACGAACAAGTTGGCGCGTTTTTTGAAGAAACAATGCCCAAATTTAAAAAAAATCTTTCTTGGATACGTATTAGCGACTTTAATACCACGGGATTGACTGGAGTTTCACAAGCAGACAATCTTTGGGACGCTACAACTTGGAATTCTTTGGTAAGAGCCGATGGAGACTCCCAAAAGGATGGAATAGGATCATTTGGCATTGGTAAGAGTGCACCATTCTCGTGTTCTTATTTCCGCACGGTTTTCTATGCAACAAAGGCAACCTTTGAAAATAAGGTAGGTTTTTTAAGAACAGAAACGGTTGAAGAAGAGGGATTTATTGGTGTTGCCCGATTACTTGCTCGTCCTATTGGGCAAAATTCTAAAAATACACTAACTTCTGGTAAGATGTTTTTTGAAAAAGAGAATTGTCAAGTGTGCTCGCGATGCATTTCTCTTGATCCTGCGTTTAAGCGTGAGGAAACAGGTACAGACATCTATATTCCTGGATTTATTCCAATGTACAGGGGAAATGGATGGGTTGATGAAATTGTAGAGGCTGTCATAAACAGTTTTTTGTATGCCATCTATCAGGAAAATCTTATTGTAAAAATTAAAACCTCTGAGAAGAATATAACTTTAGACAAGGCATATTTAGATGAAACTTATGGAAATAGTACTTTTTCTTCAAATGAAAAATTTAATTTTACCATTCAGCAAAAATATCAACTTTTAGCATCTCCTGATGTACATTCTGCACTGTTCAAATGGTCAGGATATGAGGGCTATGTTGATGTTCGCTTTTTGCTTGGTTCGCCAGATTATGACCGCCGTATTACGGTGGTGCGTGCGCCTGGGATGAAGATTTTTGACAAGGATCATATCTCTGGTAAAATCGCTTTTACAGGCATGGTAATCGTTTGTGGAGATGGGTTAAATAAGCTCTTTAAGAACCTTGAAAATCCAGCACATACGGAATGGGAGATAAATCGAAGCGTAGAAGGTGCGAAGGCGATGAAGGAGCTATTTGCTTTTTGCAAGGGCTTGCTTAAAAGTCTTGTAATGACGAATGTGACTGAGGAGATTGACTCTGGTCTTGGGGCAATTCTTCCACAAGAAGACGGAGATGGTTCAAAGCAAGAAACAGATTCTATTACCCCAATTAGCCGAAGCATTGAGCGAGGGAAGTCTACGAAGCGAGGAAAGAATCCTCCCAAAGAAGATGAAGACGAGAACGAGGATGATACTCCTGCTGGATACACACCAACTGACGAACCTGGTTCTGGTGGCGGAGAACATGGGAGTTCTAAGAGTAAAAATACGGAAAAGAAGAAGGATGGTTCTTTAGAGGGAGATCAAAACGGACCCAATGAAGGCGACAACACTGAACTTCAGGGCGAGGATGAAAAAACTCATTCGGGCAAGAAAAGTCTAATCAAAATACTTCAGGAGCGGAGCTGTTGCATTGATCGTAAAGAAGGAAGGTATCGTTTTATTTTCACCCCTTCTAAAAATGTTAAAAATGCATCACTTACGCTGTATTCTGCTGCGGAAGCAGACTTCTATTATGCTCCACTGTGTTCAGCAAAAAATCACGAAACAGGAGAGGAATTAAAGGTAAACGTAGAAACAAGTTCAATTGAAGGATTAAAGCTTAAAAAGAAAAAACCCGTAGTACTTGAATTGACGTTTGATTATAGTGATTATCTTTCGTTGGAGGTTGAATGTTATGAACATAACTAATCGACTTTATCCTTATCCTATTTTGTCGAAAACAAATGGGACTATTTTGGATAGTACTTTTGATGTTGTAGTTAAACCAAAGATTATTCAAGAGGGTCTAGTTATCACCTGTTCGGTTACGGCAACATTGAAGAATAAAGACTTAAAACAATTGGTGGAAAATGGGAATGCGGGAATTTTTGTTCACGTAGAATGTCCAACCACAACATTTCGAGAGGTGTATCAGATTACTCCCGAAGAGTGTCGGAGTCTTAGTAATGAAACGCTTCAAGGCGAGACCGTGATTGAAATCTCCTCTGGGAAAATTTCTGGCAAAGTAGAAATCTGCCCGTTTATCATTGCCCGCAACGATTTTGTCTATTCAAATCAAAAGGCTGAAGCGTTCTATCAAGGGATGACGTTTGATATCGATGCAGGAGCAATCTTAGCAGAAGGGGTTCCTACTGATTTTAGGGTTAACATCGCGCGAACGCAATTGAAATCAACGAATTCAATTTTTGTAACCGTTCCGTCTACAGATGAGAAACAGACGGCAATGAACGTAGATTGTGAAAATAATCGAATTCGAATTTCAATGCCTCAAGCGATGTTTCAATGTTATCAAGCAATGAAGACGTCTACAGCAAATGATTCAATGTTGTGGTCGCTCATCATTATTCCTGCGTTTGTGAGTACATTAGAGCAGGTTAAGCTTGCGCTGAAATATGAGACAGGAGTGTTTGGAGATTTTTCGCAATATTCTTGGTTTGCAAGTGTTAATAGAGCGTTAATTGAGAAGTTCGGCTTTGGATTGGATTCTGAGAAGTTTGTTCAGTCTGATACGGTAGAGCTGGCGTCTGTTCTCATTGGCAATCCGCTTGAGTCTGTTTTGAACGAATTAGTGCATGGAGAAGGGGAGGATGAACAATGAAAATCTACTTTTTAAAGGATATTGCACTTGAAACGTTAAAGGCAAATATTCAAATCTTTTTACCGTATTTTGCAGAAGAAACAAATACTTCTTTGATTAAGGCGTTGAAACAAACGCTTCAAGAAGTTGATGATCGTGCTATTTTTGAATATTCTGGCTACGATGTCCCAGACGGAATTGAACAAACGTTAATTGATAATTACAAAGCCTGTCGCAATGGTAAAGATGGAGATAATGCCTGTATTCTCTTTGATGCGCTAAAAAACCTTCCACCTACGGTTGCTTGTGACGAACGCTTTTGGGCTGGCTTTACACTGTTATCTTGTTGGAACTTTGTGCGTGAACGTTGGGAAATGAAAAATGACAAGAGCAGAACTGTTAGTAATGTGGAAACGCATTTTTTCTTTAAAGACGGTATTCGTAGAGCAATAATACGTAATGCGTTGTCACGGTTATGGTGGATTGGTTACATAACATATCGCAGTGACCTTGATGACCCTTATATGTTTACTCGTGAACTTGGTAAAGAGTCAGACTATATTGGAAATCTATTTGAACGTTCATATTCAAATAGCCGAACTGTGGTTTTCGCGATTGTTGAAATGGTCGCAGAAATTTGCAAAGAGTATTCAATTAAATATAAGCGAGAGTGGGCTCGTCCTCTTTTAAAATACGTTAATATGCTTGGTGGGATTTACGTACTTGAAACGCTTCCACCACAGGTATTAAGACAAAAAATTAAAGCAAAAGCTGAAATATGTTTGAAAGGATAACTCCTACTAAAATTGCTTTTCTTTGAAAACGGCGAGCCTTTAGCTGCACGGTTTGGTTACTTTTGTTATACTGAAACCATTAGTACAACTCTCATATGCCAGTTGGTGAAACCTAGGAAATTTCAAGACTGTTAGGCATCGAGGGTTGGCCCCTTTTGTATCAATTTGGGGCCGCCTTGATGTGTACAGTCAGGCTTCCTAGGGCCTCGCCATCACCTCTCAAGGCGCGCCCCTTTTATTGGAGCGCGCCTTTTGCGTAGGGTTCAATGGCTAAAAAAGAAATTTGTTTTAATTTGGGCGAATTATTTTGTGGACCAGGTGGAATGGCTATTGCTTCTACCATGGTAAGCTCCGTTTCTTCTAAAAAAGGGAAAAGGTTTTCGTTGTCGCACTCATGGGGTGTGGATTATTCTCACGCAGCTATTGAAACTTTTCGAGCGAATTTAGGCCGAGAAAATGGCTTCGAAATGGACGCGAATGAGTTTGTGGCTAATGAGTTGACCCCTGAACGTGCTATTAATGCGCTTGCATTTGGATTTCCATGTAATAGTTTTAGTTCTGTTGGAAAAAGTAAGGGGTTAAAAGATTCTAAGTTTGGACAGTTGTATAAAGCTGGTATTGGAGTATTAAATAAGTATAACCCGATTTGGTTCATTGCAGAAAATGTGAGTGGTATTTCAAAGATTGAAAAAGGTGGACAGTTTGCAAAAATTCTTCAAGAACTTGCAGATGCTGGGACGGGGTACAATGTTGTCGCACATTTGTATAAGTTTGAAGAATATGGAGTTCCGCAAGCTCGCCATCGTTATGTGATTGTCGGTATCCGTAAGGATATTGCAGAGAAAGAGAAGATAGAATTTCTCCCTCCAGCCCCGACACATGGACCAGGTCTTTTACCGTATGTAACAGTAGAAAAGGCGCTTTGTAACGTAAAAAATGAAACATCGTGGGGGCAAACTTTTACGCGACAATCTAAAAATGTTGTTTGGCGATTAAAGTTTACACCGCCAGGAGAAAATGCATGGAAGTTGGATGAATTAGTAGATCCAACGGTTTACTCAGATGAAAAATTGATGGAGTATTTACAGAAATTGCCATGGTTTGATTCTGATATAAAACAATTAGGGGATGTAGATGCTATTCGTCAAAAGATTGAAGAGTGTCGTTTGCATTGTAAAAGTGCACGCATGAGTCATATTTATCGTCGATTAAATCCTGACAAGCCCGCCTATACGCTAACAGGAAGTGGTGGCGGTGGAACACACATTTACCATTGGAAAGAACATCGCGCATTGACAAATGAAGAACGTGCAGCACTACAAACGTTTCCTAAGGATTTTGTCTTTAAAGGCTCTTCAGAACAAATCCGTAAGCAAATCGGAATGGCCGTTCCAACAGAAGGCGCTAGAAAAATATTTGAAGCAATCCTTAAAACTTTTGCAAAAATTCCCTATGATACAGTATTGCCAAATCCAGAGTTGGTAATTAAACCGTCAAAAGAGAATTAATCCATTTTACGCGCCTTCGGGCGCGTTTTACATTTTTCTACCAGACATTGCACTTTCATCGCGTGGCCGTAGTTGTAGCCCATAGCCCGCGCCGCTTCGCTTGTCTTTAAAAGGTATGTTTGGTAGGATAGTGGTATTCACTGGTTACAAGAAGGGTGAAGTAAGATGAGTAATAGCATTGAAAAGTATTCGGTTAGTCAATATTCAGTAAGTTCGGTATTGAGTTTTATTGAGGCAGGGGAGATTGCGATTCCTGAAATTCAACGTCCGTTTGTTTGGAAGGGACGTCAGGTGCGTGATTTAATCGATTCACTTTACAATGGATATCCAACGGGATATTTGATTATTTGGCAGAATCCAGATGTGAAGTTGAAGACAGGGGAAAGTGCTGTAGGCAAAAAGATTTTAATTGATGGTCAGCAGCGTGTTACGGCATTGATGACATCAATTGGTGGTCATAAGGTACTAAATGAGAATTATGATCTTAAGCAGATTGCGATTGCCTTCAATCCTTTAGCAAAGGATGATGAGGAACGTTTCGCGGTGCGGACACCCGCACATGAGAAGAGTTCTTTTTGGATTCCTGATATTTCGGTATTATTTAATCCCAAGTTTGATTCGTTTAGCTTTGTTTTAGGGTATGTGGAGAAGAATCCTGGTGTTACACCGCAGGAGGTGAATGAAGCAATTACACGTTTGAAGGGGATTCAAAATTGTCAGATAGGTGTGATTACTTTGGTGCCGCAGTTGGATATTAGTGAGGTTACTGAGATTTTTGTTCGCATCAATTCGCAGGGAAAGCGTTTGAACGAAGCAGACTTTGCGATGTCAAAGATTGCGGCGGATGAGCAATTTGGTGGAAATCTTTTACGTAAGGCGATTGATTATTTCTGTCATTTAGCGGTGGATCCAGCGTTTTATCATCAGTTGGCTGCAAAGGATGAAACGTTTATGCAGTCTGAATTTGCAAAGCGTTTGAAGTGGTTAAAGGATGATAATAGCAATATTTATGACCCTGAGTATAGCGACATGCTTCGAGTGTCGTTTATGCATCAGTTTGGTAGAGGTAAGCTGGGAGATTTGGTGAGTTTGCTATCTGGGCGTGATTTTGCGGAGCGCACGTTTAAGGAAGATATTGCAAAGGAGAGTTTTGAAAAATTGTCTACTGGCGTGATGAACTTCATGAATCAGTATACGTTCGAGCAATTTGTTGTGGCGCTTCGTGGGGCTGGTTTTGTGCATCCAAGGCAATTGAATTCTCGAATGACATTAGATTTTGCCTATACACTTTATTTACTTTTAAATGAGAGTAATGAGATTAGCAAAATTCAAATCAAGCCATATGTCCAGAAGTGGTTTGTACTTTCTACCTTAACGGGACGTTACATCGGCTCGCCAGAATCGCAAATGGATCGTGACTTAAGGGCAATCTCGGTGAAGGGTTTCTTGCCGTTCTTTAAGGAGGTGGAAGAGGCCGAACTTTCTCAGTCATTCTGGGATGTAGGCTTGGTGCAAAACTTGGAAACTTCTTCAATCTCAAGTCCTTATTTCAACACCTTTATTGCTGCACAGGTGCATGGAGGTGATCGTTCGTTGCTGTCAAATACGGTTAAAGTGGATGACTTACTTTCTGCAGGGGATGTACATCATATCTTCCCGAGAGAGTTCTTGAAAAAGAATGGTATTACGGACAAGTCGCTTTACAATCAAGTGGCGAATTACACTTATTTGGATACGGGGATTAATATTTCTATAGGTAAGCGTGCGCCTAGTGATTATTTTTCTGTCGCAAAGCAACAATGCGAGACTAAAGAAATCAAGATTGGAACAATTGTGGATGAAGAACAATTCCTTCAAAGTTTGGAAACGAATTGTATTCCTATGGAAATTTGTAATATGACTGCGGCGGACTATTCCACCTTTTTACGAGAACGTCGCGTGAGAATGGCAAAGAAAATTAAAGCATATTACGAATCTCTATAATTCCCTCCACTTTTACGCGCCTCACCCGAGGCGCTTTTTGTTTCATTTTGTGGTTTCGGGGTTAATTTTGATAGGATAGGGATGGTAAAGGAATTACTATTTGAAGTGATGGTATGAGCTTTATAACTTGCTTTAATTTGGTGCTTTGTCCGATCGCATTGCTACTTGTGGCCGCATGTCTTTGGTTGCGGACGAAACATGCTAAGGGTGTTTTGGGTGAGTTCGCAGGGAAACTTGCTGTAAAACAGTGGTTGCCTGAGTCGGGATATGAACTCTTCTCAGATGTAATGTTGCAGGATAAGCGTGGCACAACGCAAATCGATCATGTGGTGGTGTCACGGTTTGGCATCTTTGTGATTGAGGCAAAGGGTATTTCGGGAAAGTTGTATGCTTCCAGTGAGACGAAGTATCGTACATGGAAGGTCTATCGAAATGGACGTGGATACACGTTCCAGAATCCGTATTTGCAGAATTATCGTCATCGGTGTGCATTATCAGAAGTGCTTGATGTGCCATTAGATGCATTACATGATGTTATCTTTTTCCCACACGAGGATTTGGTGCTTGCCACTCCTGAAAAGGTGGCAGCGAGTTTTGTCACGGGCAGACGAAAATTGGCCGAGTATATCCTTTCATTTAAGGAACAACGTTTTACCGCTGAAGAGGTCGCACGTTTAGCCGCCATTCTAAATTTGAAGCGAATGGAAAATTCGCATGAAAATAAGAAAAAGCATACGGCAGACCTAAAAGCACGTTGGGAAAAGAAATCTTAACTACCCCTTTCCACGCGCCTCAACCGAGGCGCTTTTGTTTTTTATGGGTAGATGTCTATAATTGTGGTAGACTATTAGTATTGGTAGTTGGATTTACATCTCTGCGTATTTGTGTGAAAAAGGAGGGGATGATGGAAAACTTGGATCTCTTTGGCGAGAATAGTGAAAACTTTAACACTTGCGGTGTTAAATTAGATGTCGTCAAGTTAGAGTATCTTTCGTCAGAGTCTCTTACGTGGCAGGAGCTTTTTTCGGGGTATAATCGAATCAAGGCGATTACGTTTTCGTCTGGGATTGGTTTTGTAGGTGACTTGCTAAAACTCTTTGATGACGCAGAGATTATCTTTGGGTGTGAACACGTCATTTCAAATACTTTTCAAGAGGTGCTTGCTTATCAAGCAAAACTGTTGGAGCGTATTCGTGAAGGCTCTTCTGTAACGCAACAATATTTGATTGAACGAGTAGAACGGGAAAGTTTGCGTTTATGGGTTTCTCGTCAGCAAGTGTCTCATGAAAAGATTTACCTTTTAGAGTCTGATGATGGGAAACGTCGTGTCGTAATGGGTTCTGCAAATCTTTCATTGAATGCGTTCGGAGGGCGCCAACGTGAAAATATTACGTATATGGACGGTGATCGTGCATATGAACGTTATTTAGAGATATTTGAAACATTGAAAGAAAGTTCTTCTGACCGTATTACAAAAAGTGCACTTCTTTCAGCGAATATTACAGACCAGTTGGATAATCTTCCTATTGCAGAAACAATTCGGGTGCAAAAGGCTATTTATTTAGAGGCGCCATCGCAAGATGAAAAGTCTGATGTCAAATTTATTTTAGATACGCATCAACTCGCAAAGAAGATCGCACCGTCTATTTCAATCTCAAAAGAACAAAAGAAATCGGGGCGTATCTTAGTTTCCGCAGATGTGATTCAGAAAGTTAAGCGGCAACGAATTCGCGAGGAGGAGAAGGAACGCGAGGTTCGGAGTGAATATCCACAGTTGGGAATTGATGCAGAACAAGGTCTTGTTTTTCTCAATGATAAGATGCTTGATTTGAATCCTTCTGAACAGAAGGTAAAAGAGGATATTGACCTTTTTGTGATGTATATGTCGGGATATAGTGGATTCCATGGCGATGCGCAGGGGATGCAAGTGCACTACTATGAATTCGCAAACTGGTTTTTTGCGTCACCGTTTATGGCTGTCATGCGTAATACTGCTTTGCGTTATGACCAAAAAACGCTTCCTTATCCTGTTTTCGGGCTTGTGTATGGTCAATCAAAAGCGGGTAAAACGTCATTCCTTGAAACATTGCTCAAGATGATGATTGGGCAAAAAATTAAAGTCAGTGCACCTGATTTTACACGAACAACCGTTGACGGATTACGTCGAACGGTTCAAGGTGCTCCAATTATTGTGGATGACTTGACTAATACGCGTTTCAATCAGCATGCAATTGAAACGATTAAAAACGATGATTTTGGATATGCCGAAGATTTGTTGAATTATCCTGCGGTAGTGATTAGTGCAAATGAAGACGTGAAGGCGGTGGCGCCTGAAGTGACGCGTCGAACAGTAATTTGCCGTGTTCAAGCTGGGTTGACGAATACTGAAGTGATGCGAAGTAATCTTGTTCGCTCTGTGCAACAGAAAATAGGAACGGCTTTTTATCGCACCTATTTGCGTGAAATGTTGAAGGTTCTTCCAGACTTAACGGAGCAACTGAAAGATGACAATCCTGAGTCTGAAGCTCCTGACATTCTTAAGGTGTCTGCTGAAATTTTGTATAACCTTTTCTCAAAATATTTAGATGATGTGCCACATTACATTCGATTGTTGTCATTAGATAATTACTTTAGTGAAAAGGTGACGGGTCGCCACACATTACAAGTCATTCGTGAGGCATGGCAAACGACGCCTGAGGCCTTTGTTGTTAGCACAAAAAAGAATATTTTACGATATGATGCTGGAGATAACTGGGATGCAGACCGCCTTATGAAGGAGTTGCCAGAAACGCTTTGCGCTCGTCGTACTCGAAACACGATTGTAATGGATTTAGATGCGGCTAAAGAGTTTTTTGAGATAGATTTTAAACAGCGTTCGTTGTTAATGCGTCTTTTAAAGTAATCGGAATATTTTAGGATTGAAGTAGATGCTGTTTTGATTAATCCACTTCCACGCGCCTCTTCGGAGGCGCTCTTTTCTTTCCTAAGAGTCGCCACTTCGCTTGTCTTTAAAAGGTATGTTTGATAGGATAGTGGTATTCATTGGTTTTTTGATGATTTTACAACGATGTATGAAAGGTGTAAGATGAAAAAGCTAATGGTATTTTTAATTTGTATGGTCGCATTTGTTACTTCCTTAGGTGCCACGACATCCGCGGAAATGGCAGACTTAAAGCGTCGTGCCCAAGAGGGCGAAGCAAAAGCACAAATGGCTTTAGGGGGTCGTTATCGGTTTGGTGAAGGGGTACCCAAGAATTTAGTAGAGTCTATAAAGTGGTTTCGCAAAGCGGCAGAACAAGGAGATGCGGATGCGCAATATCTTTTAGGGGGATTTTATCGCAATGGCGATGGAGTTTCCAAGAATATCGAAGAAGCTGTTAAGTGGTATCGCAAAGCTGCAGACCAAGGGAAAGCCACTGCGCAATGTTTATTAGGGTATTGTTATCACGAAGGTAAAGGCGTTCCCAAGAATTTAGTAGAGTCTGTAAAGTGGTATCGCAAAGCTGCAGAGCAAGGGCTTGGCGAGGCCCAATTTGTTTTAGGGTGTAGTTATGAGTTTGGTTGGGGTGTTCCAGCAGATTACGAAGAGGCAACGAAATGGTATCGTAAGGCGGCAGACCAAGGTCATGTTGATGCGCAATTTGATTTAGGGCGTTGTTATGAGTATGGCCAAGGTGTTTCAGCAAATTACGAAGAGGCAACGAAATGGTATCGTAAGGCGGCAGACCAAGGTCATGCTGAAGCAGAAAGGCGATATCGTAAACTTACAACTGGTGAGTAATCACTTGAAATCGTAAGCAGATATTTTCCGCTCCTTTCCACGCGCCTCAACCGAGGCGCGTTCCTGTGACTCGCCGCTTCACTTGTCTTTCACTTCATGCTTTGGTAGGATAGGGGGCAGTTGAGGATTTTGAATGAAAAAGAAGATTTGGGAATGGCTCTTAGAAGCATTGGCAACCTTATTGGCTGGGTTGCTTTTGTGGTGGTCGCCGGTGGCCTTTGTTTGTGTGGTGGCGGTGGGGGTCATCGGCTTCATCTGCTTTATTCTTTTTATTGATACAATCGGTGGATGGATCCAGCGGAAGCGTTGACGGTGCTTTGCACCTGTGGATTACGCACCTACGGCGCTGTGGATTACGGTGCTTCGCACCTGTAGATTACGCTCGCGGTACTCGCTGTGGATTCGCGGCTACGCCGCTGGTTGACGAGCTGCGCTCGTGGAGAGCAAAGCGCACACATGCAGTCCTTTACATGCTTCGCGGATGCGTTGGCTTTTCGTGGGCGAAGCCTAGTGTTACGAAAAGCTCAACTCATCTCCTCGTGTTTTTAGTGTTAACCACACATGCAGTCCTTTACATGCTTTGCAAAAGCACGAGCCAGCATCCACGGGGCCGAAGGCCATCGCGCCGTGGTGCGGTCGTGCGCCTCGCGTAGTTCGCGGTAAACCACATGCTGTCCTTTGCATGCTGTCCTTAGAGGGCGAGCAGTAATCGTGGGGCGCTGAAAGCGCCATCGCGCCGCGATTAGCTGCTGCCCGCATCGCGTGGCTAGCGGAAAACCACATGCAGTCCTGCGCCGCAGGCGCCGATGGCGCTGTGGATTACGGTGCTTCGCACCTGTAGATTACGCTCGCGGTGCTCGCTGTGGATTACGCACCTACGGTGCTGTGGATTCACTGCGCCGCAAGCGCTAACTGGCCACTAGGAACTATAGCGAGCATCGCGAGCGAAACTCGCAACTGTGGCGAAGCCGCCCCCACTTGCCACTTGGCTCGGTATTATGGTATTATGTTGTAGTTATGGATGGAGTCTTTACCGACAAATGTATGGAATACGCACGGCAGTTGCTTGAAAAGTGCCGTGCTTGTGGTGTGCACCTTGGCACCGCAGAATCCTGCACGGGTGGGCTCGTGAGCGGGCTTTTGTCCGCTATTCCTGGCGCAAGCGATGTCTTTGATGGCGCTGTGGTGGCGTATCAGAATCGCATTAAACAGAAGTTGCTGAATGTGTCCGCAAAGACGCTCGCCACCATGGGAGCTGTGAGTGCGGAGTGCGCTGAAGAGATGGCGCAGGGCGTGTGCAATTTGCTGGGAGTGCCGCTGGGGATCGCCGTAACGGGAATCGCAGGGCCGGGGGGCGCAACGCCCGAAAAGCCCGTTGGGCGCGTCTATATCGCCGTGGCGTATCGCGGGATTGTGGCGGTCAATGAACACACTTTTGATGGAACACGCGCGGCTGTAAGGGCCGCAACGGTGGAACATGCTTTGAGATTGGCACAGACGTGCCTGGAGAAAGAGACAACTAAAATGGCAGAAATTGATTGGTCGAACCTTGGGTTCGCGTATATGCCCACGCGGAGTCATATCCGTTATACGTGGAAGAATGGTGCTTGGGATGGCGGAGAGCTCGTGAATGAGCCCACGATTACAATGTCGATCGCCGCTGGGTGCCTTCATTATGGTCAAGAGTGCTTTGAAGGTTTGAAGGTTTTTCGTCAGAAGGATGGCAAAATCGTAGCATTTCGTCCGCAGGCTAATGCGGAGCGTATGCAGCGCACTGCTTGCAAGACGGTGATGCCGCCGGTGCCGACGGAGCTGTTTTTGGATGCGCTGAAGCGCGTGGTGCGTGACAATATTGACTTTGTGCCGCCGTATGGCTGCGGTGCATCGATGTATGTGCGCCCGCTTTTAATTGGTACGGGTCCGCAGATTGGCGTGGCACCTGCCAATGAGTATACTTTTATTATGATGGTAATGCCGATGGGCAATTACTACAAGGGCGGTATTAAGCCTGTGCGTGCGATTATCTTTGATGATTATGATCGCGCTGCGCCTCAGGGCATGGGTGATGTGAAGGTGGGTGGCAACTATGCTGCAAGCCTTTTCGCACATGAGAAGGCAAAGCACATGGGCTTCCCTGTGGAACTCTATCTGGATGCTAAGACGCATACGTGCGTGGAAGAGTTCGCAACGTCTAACTTTATCGGTTTTAAGGCGGATGGTACGTTTGTGACCGTAAAGTCCTCTTCGGTGTTGCCTTCGGTGACGAATTTGTCGCTGCAACAGCTCGCCGCGGACTTGGGTCATAAGGTGGAAATCCGTCAGATCCCTTATGAGGAGCTTCGCGAATTCTCTGAAATCGGCGCTTGCGGCACGGCCGTAGTGGTTACGCCGGTGTGCGAAGTCCATCGCAATGGCGAAGTGATTGAAGTCGGTTCGAAGACTGACTGCGGCCCCAACCTGCGGAAGTTGCATGACACGATGCAGGATATTCAGTTTGGCCGTATCGCCGATGAGCACGGTTGGTGCTACGAACTCTAATGTAATGCGTTGAATCCTCGGCGGCAGATGCTCTTTCTGGCACCCGCCGGCGCTTTCCCTTTTTCCCAATCAGCCTATAGACTGAAAGGTAGTATTATGACTCAGGCCCCCCAATATCAGCAGTTCGTCGGCCGTCCTGGAAGTGTTTCCGGTGAGAGCTTGACGCAAGAAATGCTCCGAAAGCAGGGCCGTAGCGGCGCTCAGTGCGTGGTGGACGGTTTAATTAGCAATGGTTGCAGTGTGCTTTTCGGGTATCCCGGTGGCACGGTAATCGATATTTTTGACAAGCTTTACGATTCGCCGTTGAAGTTTGTCTTGCCGCGCCATGAGCAGGGCGGAATTCACATGGCTGATGGTTATGCACGTGCCACGGGTAAGGTGGGTTGTGCATTGGTGACCTCTGGCCCTGGTGCTACGAATGCTGTGACGGGTTTGGCAACCGCTATGATGGATGGTGTGCCGCTCGTCGTGATTTCGGGTCAGGTGGCGATGAATCTCATCGGTACGGATGCCTTCCAGGAAGCCGATACGACGGGGATTACGCGTGGCGTGACGAAGCACAATTTCTTGGTGCGTTCGGTGGATGATTTGCCGCGTATTATCGCAGAGGCCTTTTTCATCGCAAGCACGGGTAAGCCGGGTCCTGTATTGATCGATATCCCGAAGAATATTCAGCAACAGTATACGCTCCGTCCGGATGTGAGTATGCAGGATGTCGCAATCCGTGCTTATCAACCGACGCTTTTGCCGCCGCCTGAGCAGGTGGCCCGTTTGGCAGAGGCGATCAATAAGTCGCATCGTCCGGTGCTTTATGTGGGTGGTGGTGCGATTGTCTCGAATAGCTGCTCCTTACTGCGTTCGCTCGCTGAGACGTATGATATTCCTGTCTGCACGACGTTGATGGGGTTGGGCGCTTTCCCTGAAACGAGCCCGCTCTCGATGTGGATGGTGGGCATGCATGGTTCGGTGGCGGCTAACCAGGCGATCCAACAGGCTGACTTGGTGATCTCTGCGGGTGCTCGTTTTGATGACCGTGTGACGGGCCGTACGTCGGAATTTGCGTGCTCGGCACAGATTGCACACATTGATGTGGATGCTTCGGCTATCGGTAAGAATGTCGGCACGGATATCGCTGTGTGCGCTGATTTGCGTCAGACCTTGGAGGCCTTGTTGCCGCTCGTGCGTAAGGTGGACCGTTCGGCATGGTTGAAGCAAATCGCCGTGTGGCGTGAACAGAAGCCCGCAGTTTACTTGCCGCGTAAGGATGGTAAGATGTTGCCGCAGGCGGTGATTGAGGCGATTGACCGCGCGTCTGCAGGGAAGGCCACGATCGTCACTGACGTGGGTCAGAACCAGATGTGGGCGGCCCAGTTCTATCGTTATACGCGTCCGCGCTCGTTCTTGAGCTCGGGTGGCTTGGGCACGATGGGCTTTGGTGTGCCGGCGGCGGTCGGTGCGCAGTTGGGCACGCCGGATGCACTGGTGGTTTCCATCAATGGTGATGGTGGCTTCCAGATGAATATCCAGGAATTGGTCGTGGCCGTGGAACATAAGCTGCCGGTGAAGTTTGTCGTTTTGAATAACTCGCACTTGGGCATGGTGCGCCAGTGGCAGGATCTCTTCTATGGTGGTCGTCATTGTGCAACCGTCTTGACGCCGAATAATCGTCCGACAAATGAACGCATCACGTGTGATGAAGCGGAGCCTGTCTATCTGCCCGATTTCGTGAAGGTGGCAGAGGCTTATGGCATTCGCAGCAAGCGCGTGAAGACGATTGAAGAGGCTGAGGCAGTCTTTAATGAAGCCTTTAATGACCCGCATCCGTGGTTGATTGAGTGCATTGTCGCAGAGGACGAGAATGTGTTGCCGATGGTTCCGCCTGGAGCAGCACTCTCGGAGATGATTCTTCCCCCGCGAGCCTAAGGAGTAAGTACGATGCAGAGACATATCTTAAATGTGTTGGTGGAAAATAGTCCTGGCGTGTTGGCAAGGATTGTTGGCCATATCTCCGGTCGCGGTTACAACATTGAGACGTTGAATGTGGGCCCGACGACGGATCCTTCGATTTCGAAGATGACAATCGGTATCCCTGGTGAGCCTGAGGTCATCACGCAGGTGGTGGCGCAGTTGGCGAAGCAGATTAATGTCTTTAGCGTGGTGGATGTGACGGCAAAGTCGCACATTGACCGTGAAGCGCTCTTGGTGAAGGTGGGCACGCGTGCAACGGGTCGCGCACCGGTCATCGAAGTGGCGATGCTCTTCGGAGCAAAGGTCTTGGGCGTGCATCCGGACTCGTTGACAATTCAAATGGTGGGTTCGCAGATGCAGGTGGAACAGTTCCTTACGTTGTTGCACCCCTTTGATGTGATGGATATCTCGCGATCGGGATCCATCGCGATGGCTCAAGAATAATCCTTACGCCCGTTTGCTCTGCAGACGGGCTTCATCACCTTTTTACGGAAGAGTACAATGAAACGTTTTGCCGTGCTCGGTCATCCCATCGGTCACAGCTTTTCGCCGATTATGCATACGGCAAGCTTTCGTGTGATTGGCTTTGAGGGTGAGTATACGCGTCGGGATGTGCCGCCAGAAACTTTGCAGGAGGCCTTAGTGGCTTTGGCTCAGGAGGGACTGGAGGGCGTGAATCTGACAATCCCGCATAAGCAATTGGCCGTGCCGATGATGGATGTGCTCACGCCTGAGGCCCAACGCTTAGGCGCGGTCAATACGGTGCGTTTCAAAGACGGCAAGATGTATGGCCACAATACGGATGGCCCGGGCTTCTTGGCCGCCGCAAAGGCTTTATTGGACTTTTCTCCGCAGGGGGATACGGCAGCGGTGATTGGCTGCGGTGGCGCTGGTCGCGCAGTGGCTCTTTCGCTCGCACATGGCGGCGCAACGTGGCTCGGCCTCATCGATGTGGATGCCAACCGCGCGGCCCAATTGGCCACCGAAATCTCTCAAACCACGGCTTGCCGCGCTGAGGTCATCTCGCAGGCGCGTTTGGCTGAGGCGCATTTGGTGGCGCAGTGTTCGCCGAGTGGGCTCGCAATTATGCCTGAGGCGGCGGCTCCGGCATCGGCTTTCCGCGCAGATCAGGTGCTTTATGATATTGTCATCCCGCCAGGCGCACCTGAAACGCCGACGATGCGCGCCTATCGTGAGGCGGGTGGAACGCGCTGTGCCAACGGCATTCGGATGTTGGTGGAGCAGGGGGCGCTCTCGTTTGAATACTGGACGGATGGCATTCGCGCAGATCGCGAGGCGATGTTGGCCGCAGTCGAAGCAGAGGTGGCGCACCATGGCTGAGTTTTTGATGGCGCTTTCGGAGGAGGAGGCTACGTTACTGTCGCGTGTGGCGATTGGCTTCGTGGTCTGTCTCGGGGCGATTATCGGCAGCTTCTTAAATGTCTGCATCTATCGTATCCCGATAAATCAGTCGGTGAGTTATCCGCGGTCGCACTGTTTTAGTTGCGGTAAGACGATTCCGTGGTATCACAATATCCCTGTGCTGACGTGGTTTATCCTGCGTGGGAAGTGCGCGAATTGTAAGGCACCGATTAGTTTTCGTTATCCTGCGATTGAGGCTATCACGGCGGTGCTCTTCTTAATGGTCTTCCAGATGTGGGGGAATCCAAAGCTCTTTGGGTTGAACCCGCTCTCGATTCCGGAGTTAATCCCGTTCTTCTGGTTGTTCGTGGCCTCGACGGTGGTGGATGTCATGATTGATATTGACCATCGAATTTTGTTGGACCGTATCTCCTTGGGTGGAACGCTCTTAACCTTTGTGGTCGCGGGGGCGTTTCCTGCATTGCATGGGAGTAATCTCTGGTATGAGGGGGTGCTAACGTCATTTTGCGGGGCGTTGGCCGGGTTTGGGATTGGCTTTGCGATTGCCTTTTTGGGGGAACGCATCTTTTTGCAGGATGCCTTTGGCTTCGGCGACGTGAAGTGGATGATGCTCTTTGGCGCTATTTTTGGTTGGCAAGGGCTCTTGTGGATTATGCTCATGGCTTCGCTCATCGGTCTTGTGATGGGATGCGGGGTCTTGATTTACAACCGCGTGAAGGGGCTTTCGGATGAACAGGCGGTGGCGATTCCCTTCGGGCCGGCTTTGGGCACGGCGGCGCTGGTGTGGTTGTTCTGGAGTCGTGCTATTTTGAAGGGTTTTTTGGCGGCGCGGAATTGGGTCCTCATGCATGAGCAGGGCTTTTTATGGGTCTTTGTGCCGGTGCTGCTCTTGATGTCGGGTTGGCTCGTCTTCCGGATTCGGATGATTCGTAAGTACAACCGCGAACTGATGGAAGCAGAGGCGGCAGAGGCTGAGGCAACGCTTGAGCCGATCGCAGAACCCACCACAGATCAGGAGCATCCCCATGCGTGATCAGATTGTATTAGAGGGGCTGCGCGTGGAGTGCATTGTGGGTGATTTGCCACATGAACGCACTTTTCCGCAGGAACTCTTTCTCGATATGACGCTCACTTGTGACCTTGCACCCGCAGGGGCGAGTGATCAATTGGCCGATACGGTGAACTATGTCGCAGTGATTGATGCCGTGCGTCAGACGTTGATTTCGGCGAAGTGTCAGATGATTGAACGCGCCGCGCAGTTGGCTGTTGAGGCGGCCTTTGCTGTGGATGCGCGCGTTTTGGAGGCTGAGGTCACGGTGCGTAAACCGCATGCGTTGCCAGGTGTGGTCGCAGGGGTGCGGATTCATCGCGTGCGGCCGTAACGAACACAGTTTTTGTGGCCGCGCTCTTCGGCGCGGTTTTCTTTTTCTCTCTCTTTGGAGTTTTTTTGTGATGCAACAACCCACCATCGCGTTTTTACTGGGTGCCGGCTTCGGTGAACGGCTGCGCCCGATGACCCTCTCCACACCCAAACCCTTGATGCCGATTTGGAATCGTCCCTTGTTGGCGCACACTTTGGCTCAATTGGCCACATGGGGGGTGCGTGAGGTCTTTATCAATACGCATTGGTTGCCTGAACGAATTCGTGAGTTTATCGCCGCGTATGAGGGGCCGCTCTCTTTGCATGAGTTGCATGAACCCGAAATCCTCGGCACAGGGGGCTGCCTGCGAGCGCTAAAACCGTATTTGACGGATGCGCCCTTTTGGTTGGTGAATGGGGACATTGTCTTCACGTGTCGGCCAGAACCGCTCATGGAGGCCTTTGAGGCATCGGGGCGCTTTGCGGCGGCATGGTTGGAGGCGAAGCGTGGACCGCGGACGGTGGAGGCTGATTATGCCGACCGCATTACGTGTTGGGCCTCGCCAACGCCTGGGGTGGAGCATACGTACACCTTTACTGGTGTCAGCCTCTTGAGTCCTGAAGTGATTGACTTCTTGCCGGCAGAGCAGGCGATGTGTTCGGTCGTGGAGGCTTTTAATGCGGCGATGTATGCAGGGAAATTTGTCCGCGCAGCCTATCAGAAGGAGGCGTACTGGAATGACGCAGGGACGTTGCAGGCCTATTTGCAGGTGCATCGGGATGTGAAGAAGGTGCCCGCATTGGCCGCTTATGGCGAGGCGGCAGGTGTTTTGCCCGCGCCCGCAGTGAAGAAGGTCTTAACGGCGCTGAAGTGGAAGTTGGAGGAGACGATTGTAATTCCACTGGGGACGCGTGGGAGCCAACGCACCTTTTGGCGGTTGGTCGGCCCGCGCCGTTCGGTGATTGCGATCGCCTATGAAACCGCGGGGCGCGCCGAGAATGCGCGTTATGCCGCTTGCGCAAAGGCGCTCGCCGCCGCAGGGGTGCCCGTGCCGAAGGTGATTTTGGATAAGCCGCATCTCTTGGTGTTGGAGGATTTCGGCGATGATACGTTGGACCACTACGCGAAAACAGTGCGGGAGGTTTTGGCTGTGCCAACGTGTACCTGCGGTCATGACCACGGCGAGGAGCACACGTGCGATTGTGGTTGCGACCATGATCACGGCGAGGAGCACACGTGCGATTGTGGTTGCGACCATGACCATGGCGAGGAGCACACGTGTACCTGCGGGCATCATCCCGCGCCGCACAGTCCGATGTTGGGGCAGGTGATGGAGATGTTGGCCGCATTTCATCAGGCGGAGATTGGCGATTTGCCGTTGGAACCGCGCTTTGACCAGGCGCTCTATGATTGGGAAGTGGGGCTGTACGAACAGTTTGTCGCGCCTTTCTCGCCTGAGGCAAAGGCGGAGTGGCAACGTCTCCAAGCGGTATTGCTCGCAGAACCTGAGGTGCTCGTACACCGCGATTTCCAGAGTTCGAATATTTTGTGGCATGACCAACGCCCCTGTATCATTGATTTCCAAGGGATGCGTCGCGGTCCTGCATTGTATGACTTGGCGTCGTTCCTCTTCGATCCGTACACGGACTGGGGTGCGGCAGCGGTGCCCGATGCCTTACAGGCTTACGCCAAGGCATCGGGTCGTGACCTGGATGCGCTCAAGGCGGCCTTGCCGTGCGCCGTGGTCCAACGTCTCACTCAGGCCATTGGCGCCTTCTATCGCCTCGCTTCGGTGGGCCAACCCCGCTTCTTGGCCTATGTCCCTGTGGCCCGTGCGCGTGCCGCCGCGGCGGCAGAGGCCGCCGGCTTCCCTGCCATCGCCGCCGCGCTGCGGTAGCGGCAGAGCCGCTGGTTGGCGGCTTCGCCACAGGACTGCCAGTGTGGATTTAACGCGAGCAACGCGAGGTCTTTTTCCCGAGTATGCCGACGGAACGCTTAGATCTTTTTTAACACTAAGAACACGAGGGGATGCGTTGAGCTTTTCGTAACACTAGGCTTCGCCCACGAAAAGCCAACGCATCCTCCGTGGAGAGCAAAGCGCACGCTGGCGAAGAAATGGATATGTGCCCATTTCTCGCAGCGTGCAAGATTGTGTTGGTAATATATTCCGCGTTCTTTCTAACAAGAGCAGTATTCGGAGTTGAAAGACTGCCACGTATGAGAGTATGATACGGAAC
>JAFYWN010000004.1 GCA_017558005.1 Kiritimatiellia bacterium
ATCGCTGACTTTGGTCACCCAATTTCGCTGATATTGCTCGGGAATTTCGCTGATATTGCTCACCAATTTCGCTGATATTGACCCGGAATTGCTTTAGCTTTCCCCCAAAAAGCTGCTACTTGTTGATAACTTTTCTATCACTCTGGGGCCAAAATTTCGCAAGGAAGCGACTGTAGCGGAGTTAATTTTGCCCTATTTTTGTATTATCTCTTTAATTACCAAAGTGTTATGCAATTTTAGCAAAGTCGAGCAAAAGTGCCGAAAATCCACAAATCCGCCGAAGATTTTCCCAAAAACTGCGTCGAAAAAAGTGAATTGTTGATAACTTGTTGATAACTCAAAAAAGTTTTCAACAGGCGAAAAATCGATGAAATTTTCGAAAAAGTGACAAACCTGCGCACGGTTTTTTAAGGGATGAAAGGGATTTTAAAGGGACAGAAGAGATAAGAGCGATAGAAGGGATCGATGTGGGGGCGGCGCCGCCCCCACATTAAATCTCCTTTATCCCCTCTCCCTTTCTTCCCGTGAGCACCAGAAAAAGCATCCGCCAGGATGCGTAGCGTGCAGGACTCAGTTCTGCCGCAGGGGCGTGGGGGCGGCGTCGCCCCCACATTAAATCTCCTTTATCCCCCCTCCCTTTTACCCTCCCGTGAGCACCAGAAAAAGCATCCGCCAGGATGCGTAGCGTGCAGGACTAGTCCTGCCGCTTCACATTCCCACATAGGCACGCTCTTATTGGATGAAGTTTGCTATGATTTTAGTGAAAGGAAGTTTGTGAATGCAGTTGCTCTTTGTTTGTCATGGAAATATTTGCCGTTCAACAATGGCTGAAAGTGTCATGGCCCATCTCTTAACGCAGGCGGGGTTTGATGCGAACATTTCGGTTGATTCCGCGGCCACAAGCACCGAAGAAATCGGCAATCCTCCGCATTACGGCACACGTCAAGAATTAGCGCGACGCAAAGTGCCACTCTGTCCGCATCGCGCAAAGCAGATTACCTTACACGAGGCCCAACGCGCCGACCTCATTTTGGCGATGGACCATGCGAATGTGCGTAATCTCCAACGGATGTTGCCACCCCATCTGCACCACAAGATTAAGTTACTCCTCTCATTTGCAGGGGTTGAACGAGAAATCGCCGACCCTTGGTACACAGGCGAATTTGGCCAAACCTATGAAGATGTCTTCATGGGCTGCACGGCACTCTTGCAGACACTCCAAGCAGATCAGCCTCTGTAACTTCGTGAACCGAACGAAGACCTGCCCATCTTTTTCTCTCGCACGCACGTATGTACCTATGGTATAATGTTGCCATCTTTTAAACTTTGTCTCACAGAGGAATTGTTATGACTCTTGAACACTATGATGCGACGAACATCGCGGACGCCATTGCTTCCGGCATTACGATTGTAGACTTTTGGGCCACTTGGTGCGGTCCGTGCAAGATGCAAGGAGCAATCCTTGAAAAGATGGAATTGCCGCCTGAGATGGAAGGTAAAGTTCGCATCGGCAAGTTGGATATTGACAAAGCTCCGTTGGTCGCGGCACAGTACAAAGTGCAGTCCATCCCGACATTGATCCTCTTCAAAGATGGTCAACCCGTTGAAACGATGGTGGGCTTACAACGTGCAGATGCCATTTTGGCGAAACTCTCTGCTGCGCTTCAGTAATCACAAACCTTAAGAGGTCGCGCATGACTGCGCGGCCTCTTGCGTTTTTTCTCATGAAAACACTCTCTTGTTTCCTTTTAATGACGCTCCTTTGCGCGACATCAGCCTTTGGTCAGCGCACCATTTCCCCTGCCTCACAAGCCTTTGCCCAACAGGCGCAAGCGCTTCGTGAAATTCAATACTCGCTGCAGGAGCTCTCTGCCAAGGTGGAAGCCCTTGAGCAACAACAATTTACGCTTGCCTCGCGCCTTGCCGCACTTGAACGTGGTGGTAATGCCGCCACGAAGGATGATTTAGCCGCCTTACGCGCCGATTTTGATGCGCTAAAGAACGAACAAGGCAAGATGCGCGGTGAAATCGTTAGCGATCTCTCCAATAAGATTAAGACGATTGCCGAAAAGCAGCGCGCCGCAGCGGCCGCAGCCGCAGAGCAACAGCGCGCCGCACAAAAGAGTGGTTATACCCACGTTGTGGAAGCGGGCCAGACCATCTCTGCCATTGCGCAGGCTTATAAAGTTCCTGCCGCTTCGATTATGAAGGCAAACAAGATTAAGGACGCGACTAAGATTCGCGTGGGTCAAGAACTCTTCATTCCTGACCCGTAATTTTCAAGTCCTCCCGCCCCCTTTTAATTCAAACGAATAGAAATACACCATGAACACCATGATCGCCTCCTCTTCTACCGTTTTTACCTTCGCGACCTTTGCGTCCGTAGTCGGCGGCCTCGGCATCTTCTTGCTCGGCATGAAGCAAATTTCTGAAGGGCTTCAAGCCGTTGCAGGGCCTAAGATGCGCAAGCTTGTTGCTGCCGCCACAACCAATCGCTTTGCGGGCGTCGCAACCGGTGCCATTGTAACAGGTATCATTCAAGCCTCCGCCGTGACGACCGTGATGGTGGTGGGTATGGTCACCTCCGGCATCATGACACTGATGCAGGCGATTAACGTCATCATTGGTGCGAACATCGGTACGACCGTGACGGCGTGGTTGGTGGCAATCTTCCCGAAATTGGATGCAACCTTCGGCCTTGGTCTCGCGGGCTTCTCGGCATTGGTTTACCTCTTTGCCAAAAAGGAATCGTGGAAGTATTGGGGCTTAATCTTCTTGGGCCTCGGCTTAATTTTCTACGGCTTGGATTTGGTCAAGAGCAATATGTCCCCGCTCTCCCAAACTGAAAGCTTTATCAATGCACTTAAATCTTTCGCGGTGACCGATCCCGTCTCTGGTGCCTTCTCCGTTTGGGGAATGCTCAAGTGTATTTTCGTGGGTGCCGTGGCAACTGCACTCATTCAGAGTTCTTCGGCGACTACCGCCATCGCCGTGGTCTTGGTGACGCAGCGCATGATTTCCTTTGATACGGCCGCCACGCTTGTGCTCGGTATGAACATTGGCACCACGGTCACCACTTGGTTTGCCGCCATCGGCGCTCCCACAGATGCGCGTCGTGCGGCATTGGCGCACACGCTCTTCAACCTCATCGGCGTGATTATCATGGCGCCCTTCTTCCCCTTATTGCTTCCTTTAGCCGACAAGATTTTCGGTATCTCTCAGATGGATACCACTGGGCTCGGCTTTGCCGTTGCGGGGATTCACACTGCGTTCAACATGATTAACACGGGGATCTTCTTGCCCTTCACCTCGCAGTTCGCATGGGTCATTACGCGCATTATTCCGGATGCAAAGATTCACGAATTGCCGCGCTTGACGGTGTTGAATCCGCTCAAACTCGCCCCTGTCGTGGCCGTGGAACAGGCCCGCAAAGAAGTGGAACAAATGAGCCACCGTTGCGAAGCGGTAATCAACGATGTTCGCAACATCCTCGTGGGAGAAGGGACTGAAGAAAACGAGAATAGCATCTTCCACGCCGAAGAAGAACTCGACATCTTGCAACACGAAGTGTCTCAGTTCCTCGGTGTCATTATGACGACCAATCTGCCTTCGGATGTCGCCAATCGTGCACGTATGCTGCTCCGCGTCGCTGACGAACTTGAATCCGTCTCCGATGACATGGCCGCCCTCGTCAAGCAATTCATTCGTATGCGTAAGGCAAATATGAAGCTCTCCGATCGTGGCCAGGCAGACTTGCTCAGCCTACACGACATGTGCAAGACCTTCGCAGGGACAGTCTTTGAAGCCTTCCGTCAAGGTAAGGTGCATGCCGCAGATCTCCTGAACCATATGCACTCGGATGCCTCGAGCATCACCGTGCGCGTGAAGGAAATCCGTAAGGCTCAAATGACCCGTATGGCCGACAAGGATCCAACGCTCAATCCGCTCTGCACAGTAATCGTGCTTGACATCTTAAACCTCTACCGCCGTTTGAAGGAAGACTGCCTCAATATCGGTGAAGCGATGTTGGAAGAAGGTCGCATCTAAGGTTTTTCCCAACTCACGTCTGTACACCAAAACGAGGACAAGTTTATGCCCCTGTTTGCAGAAGTCGTCTCTAAATTCTCCATCATTGAAGCCAATTTCACGGCGATGGCAATCCTCTCCTGTGTGCTTGGCGGGCTTGGTATCTTCTTGCTCGGCATGCAGCAAATCTCCGAGGGGCTGCAAGGTGTCGCAGGACCAAAGATGCGTAAACTCGTGGCGGCCGCGACAACCAATCGTTTTGCGGGGGTTGCCACAGGTACCATCGTGACAGCGATTGTCCAAAGTTCCTCTGTCACCACGGTGATGGTGGTGGGTATGGTGACCTCTGGCATCATGACCTTGACGCAGGCAATCAATGTAATTATTGGTGCAAACATTGGTACCACCGCCACAGCATGGTTAGTGGCCGCCTTCCCCAAAATTGGCACCACCGCGATTGCATTCATCATCGGTGTGGCGGCCATCATCTATCTCTTTGCCAAGCGTGAAGGATGGAAATTTATTGGGCTCATCTTTTTAGGGCTCGGGCTCATCTTCTTCGGGCTTGACTTCATCAAGGGTGCGATGGACCCTATCGCAAGTTCTGATGGATTGCGCGAAGTGATGTCGATGTTTAGCGCTGTTGATAGCGCGGGCAACTTCTCTGCGTGGGGCATGTTTAAATGCGTCTGCGTCGGAGCGGTGGCGACTGCAATCGTACAGAGTTCCTCGGCGACCACTGGTATTGCCATCATTTTGGTGGCTCAAGGAAGCATTGACTTCTACTCCGCCGCAACGCTTGTGCTCGGCATGAATATCGGCACGACCATCACCGCTTGGCTTGCAGCACTGAATGCACCAACGGAAGCCCGTCGTGCTGCCCTTGCTCACTCACTCTTTAACATCATCGGCACCTGCATCATGGCACCGCTCTTCCCGATTGCGTTGCCAATTGCCAACAAAATGTTTGGCATTGAGGCCATGGATGCCACCGACTTGACCTTCGCAGTCGCTGGCGTGCACACAGCTTTCAACGTTGTCAACACCTGCTTCTTCCTGCCAATTGTCAAACAATTTGCAACCCTCATCGCACGCATCATCCCGGATTCAAAGATTCACGAATTGCCGCGCTTGACGGTGTTGAATCCGCTCAAACTCGCCCCTGTTGTGGCCGTGGAACAGGCCCGCAAGGAGGTGGAGCAGATGAGTAAGCGCTGTGAGGTCATCATTGATAAGTTGCGCACCTTCTTGACGCACAGCAATACCGAAGATATTGAAAAAGACATCTTCCATGCAGAAGAAGAACTTGACATCTTGCAACACGAAGTGGCGCAGTTCTTGGGGGTCATTATGACGACCAACCTGCCCTCTGATGTGGCCAATCGTGCACGTATGCTCTTACGCGTAGCAGACGAATTCGAAACGGTCTCTGATGACGTGGTGGCGATTCAAAAACAATTTATCCGCATGCGAAAAGCCAATATGTCCCTCTCTGAACGTTGTCAAAACGACTTGCTCGGATTGCACGATATGTGCCGCGCCTTCGCGGGGATGGCCTTTGACGCCTTCCGTCAAGGTAAAATGCATGCCGTTGACCTCTTAAATCACTTGCATACAGATGCCAATGGAATTACCGTGCGTGTGAAGGAGATTCGCCAGGATCAGATGAATCGTATGGCAGAAAAGGATCCGACCTTGAATCCGATTTGCGCCATTGTAACGTTGGACATCTTAAACATCTATCGTCGCCTGAAGGAAGACTGCCTCAATATCGGTGAAGCGATGTTGGAAGAAAGTCGCATGTAAGGATTTGGCATGAATATTCAGATTTTACCCTCCCTGCTCGCAGCAGACCTTGCCCATCTCGGCGATGAGATTCGTCGTGTCGCAGCGGCTGGTGCAGATGCGCTCCATTTAGACATTATGGATGGGCACTTTGTGCCGAATCTCTCCTTTGCACCAGATACCTCTGCGCTCTGCAAAAAGTACCTTCCTGAAGGTTTTCCGATTAACACGCACCTCATGATGACCAATCCGGATAAGTACGCAGGGCGCTTCATTGAAAAGGGAAGCACTACGGTACAGTTCCACCTCGAGATGCGCGAGCAGATTGATGTGCGAGCACTCGCATCTGAAATTCGTGCCAAGGGCGCACGCGTGGGCTTAGTCGTGAATCCCGACACCCCCGCTGAAGTGGTCCGCCCCTACCTTGATTGCGCTGACGAAATTCTCTGCATGACCGTCTTCCCAGGTTATGGCGGTCAGTCATTCATCGCCGATGTCTTACCCAAAATCACCGCAATCCGTGCCATGGCTCCCGAGATGGACATCATGGTGGATGGTGGCGTGAACTTTGAAACAGCAGAACTCGCCGCGGCGGCAGGGGCAAATGCATTTGTCGCAGGCTCCTTCCTCTTTAAGCAAACCGACATGAAGGCTGCGATCGAAGAACTTCGAGCACGTTGTGCAGCAGCTTTCCGCGCATCCTAAGTAATCGCCAATGGCCAGCGATCGTCTCGTTAAAGAACTTGGGCGTTATCCAATCGCTCCGTTGCTTTGGAAGTATTCCCTTCCATCCATCGTTGGCATGTTGGTCTCTGCGCTCTACAATGTCGTAGACCGTCTCTATGTCGGGCAATGCGTTGGGCCAGACGGGCTAGCGGGCTTTGCGTTGACCTTCCCTGCGATGATGATTACCGTTGCCTTTGGTACTTTGATTGGCCACGGCACGGCGACTTGCATCTCTATCGCAATGGGCCAAGGGAAGCGACACGTCGCGCAGTGTTACTTAGGGCAAGCGATTTGCCTCTTCCTCGTGCTCTCGCTTACGCTCTATCCCCTCTGCGCCCTCTTTGTGGAGCCCATCCTCTTACTTGCGGGCGGCACGCCTGCAACGGTGAAGCATGCCGCGCCCTACATGCAGGTGGTCTACTGCACCGTCTTCTTCCAATATCTTGCTCACGCGCTCAATAACACCCTACGCGCCGACGGCTTCCCCCGCAAGGCCCTCATCTCGATGTTGCTGGGTGCAATCATCAATACCATCATTGACCCCTTCTTCATCTTTGACGAGGTGCCGCTTTACTTTTTCACGGTTCCCGGATTAGACATGGGAATTGTGGGTGCAGCAATCGCAACCGTACTCTCACAGATTGTCACGGCTATTTGGGTGCTCAGCCACTTCTTCGGTAAACAGACCTCAATCCCGCTTAAATTTGGTTACATCAAAATCTACAAGCCCCTTATTTGGGGAATGCTCTTTTTGGGATTACCCTCCTTTGCCCTCAATATTGTGGGCAGTGGGGTCAACACGTTGTACAACATCCTCTTTCGTGAGTATGCGCCCTCAATTAAGGTGGCCGAGTGTGAAATCGCCTCAATCGGCATCATCATGACCATCCAAATGCTTTTGTGTATGCCTGTCTTAGGCATTGCAATGGGCATGGGGCCCCTCCTCGGCTTCAATACAGGTGCGAAGAATCATCTTCGTGTAAAGATGATCTTTAACCTCGCAGCCTGGTGGGGAGGCGCATGGATTTTCATCACCTCCACACTTACTATCCTCTTCCGCGAGCAAATCTTCAAACTCTTCTGTCGCGAAGAAATGGCCGCCGAACTCCTTTCCGTTGGGCCGACCAACATGATGATCTTCTTCGCAGGCTTTCAGTTTGTGGGTTATGCCATCATCGTGGGTCAATATTTCCAAGCGACAGGCCATGGCACCGTCAGCCTCATGATGAGTCTTTCGCGCCAATGTCTCCTCTTGGTTCCCTTAATGCTCATCATCCCCAGATTTTTTGGTCCCGTTGGGATTTGGTGGGCGGCACCGGTTTCGGATGTGCTCTCAGTCCTTATTGCGGTAGGCTTCCATCTCTATGAGAGAAGACGGCTCAACCAAATAATTGCAATGGCGTAATCGCCCCCAAGCGTCACCATTACAAAAAAAGGATCTCCGTCATCGGAGATCCTTTTTTATTCTAATTGAAATCCATTACCAGATGCCGAGCAAGCGTTGGACTAAAAGCGCACAAAGGGTAATCCCAATCCAACACATGCCGCCCAAAAGCAATGCCTTTCCACCACTTTTAATGAGCTTCACTAAATCGGTATTTAGGCCAATCGCCGCCATTGCAACCACAATGAGGAATTTAGAGAGCGTTTTCATCGGAGCAAAGACCGATTCTGCCACACCGAAATGAACGCTTACCGTGGTAATACACGTTGCCACAAGGAACCACACCACGAAGAAAGGAAAGACCTTTTTTAACGAAACCTTGCCCGCCCCCTTTGCTTGGCGCATTGAGAAAAAGCTCAAGCCAAGCACAATCGGAATAATCGCAAGGGTGCGCGTCAGTTTAACGGTTACAGCCTTTTGGAGCGTAGCAGTTCCTAATTGATGCATTGAGTCCCACGTAGCGGCCACTGCAGTAACAGAAGAGGTGTCATTTACCGCAGTTCCCGAGAAAACACCAAAGACCTCTCCCGTCGTAGTATCCATACCCAAACACGTGCCCAACAGTGGGAAAAGCAAGGCGGCAAGCACATTAAAGAAGAAAATCACAGAGATCGCTTGCGCCACTTCATCGTCATCTGCCTGAATCACAGGTGCAGTTGCTGCGATAGCAGAACCACCACAAATGGAGGAGCCCACCCCAATGAGAGTCGCAATCCGTGTCGGAATCTTCATCCAACGTTGCGCTCCATACGCAATCAGAAGAGAAATCGTGATTACGGTCAAAATAACAGGCAAGGCTTGTAACCCCGATTTTGCGACAACCGAAAGATTAAGACCAAATCCTAAGAGAATCACAGCCAACTGAAGCACTTTCTTCGAAATCCAGCGAATCCCACCATCTAAGTGTGGACGCCACCTCCCAATGATTGGCGCGAGGCACATCCCCATGATAATCGCAATCACTGCCCCACCCATAATGGGAAAACATTTTCCCAAATACCACGCTGGAACTGCAATTAAAAGGCAGGTCAAAAGCCCCATCCAAGACTTTAAAAACCATGTTTTCATCGTTCACTCCTCTTCGCTGTTTGCCAATATCCGCAATCGCTTGGTGTAATTATACTCTATTTTCTATTATCTTGCACTCGAAAAGGCGCCTAAAGTACAAAGCAGACAAAAGAAAGAAAATGCCACCACCAACAAAGCAAGGGATCTCTTTACGTTGTACTAACGACCTTCCAAAGCGCAAACGCTCCCTCTCCATCCCATTCATTCAAAACCCTTCCCACGCCATTCAAAAGAAAACCTACACACAAAAAAGCGAAGCCACGCCATCACGCAAACAAATTCACATACTCAAAAAGCGAAGCCACGCCATCACGCAAACAAATCCACATACTCAAAAAGCGAAGCCGCGTCATCACGCAAGCAGATTCACGTACTCAAAAAGCACAGCCGCGTCATTCAAAAGAAAACCTACACATTCAAAAGCTAATGTCATGACATTACCCACGCCACAGACATTCAAAAGGAGTTCATGTCATAAAAAAATACAGACGGCACCGTTTCCGGCACCGTCTGGACTTCAGTCTGTATTTAACAGAACCCGAATTAGGCCTTAGTAACGCGGCCAGCCTTCAAGCATGCAGCGCAGACCTTCATGTGGCACGTCTGGCCGTTAGGCTTACGAACGTGCACATTCATCAAGTTGGGTTCAAAGCGACGCTTAGAGATACCGGTCGTGTGCAAACCGATGCCGCCCTTAACCTTCTTCAAACCGTGACGCACAATGCGGCAGCCAACCATGGGCTTCTTACCGCAGACTTCGCAGATACGGGACATGATGTGTTCTCCTTAGAGTTAAATAGAGTTGAAATTCGTTCAGGGTTTCAAAAACGTTGCCATACGGAAACGTTCTGCGGAAACTTCCGAGTGATCCACTGGCTGACGAGGTTTGTCCGAAACAACAGCCTGACCTTTCGCTTGCGGCTTCAGTTCATCGCGCAAAGCCTGCAACACAGCATCCAAGCCGGGCTTGCCGTCTTCCACAAGGGAAAGCTTCAACGGCGTAATCCCTGTTTCAGCAACAAACGTGTCGTAGTGTTCCTGTGCAGCAAGTTCATCCATCTTGTTGGCAATGACCAACGCAGGACGGCTCGCCAATTCCGGATCATAATTCTCGACTTCCGCGCGGAGAATGCGGTAAGCGTTCTCGGGAAGATTTTCGGTGTCCGCCATATCCAAGACGTAGACCAACATTTTGGAGCGCGAAATGTGCCGCAAAAAGGTCAATCCAAGTCCGACGCCTTCAGCGGCGCCTTCGATAATGCCGGGAATATCCGCCACACGAAGCGTGGCATAGTCACCGTAAACGACGGTGCCGACAATCGGATGGAGCGTGGTAAACGGATAGTTAGCAATCTTAGGGCGTGCCGCGCTCATCGCTGCGAGCAAAGAGGACTTACCCGCATTCGGGAAGCCGACCAAACCCGCCTCAGCAATCGTTTTCAATTCAAAACGAGCTGTGAACGCTTCACCCACATCGCCAGGAATGAACTTTTCAGGAGCCTGATTCACAGAACTCTTGAAGTGCACATTACCCCAGCCACCACGACCGCCACGAGCAATCACTAATTCTTCGCCGTGTTCCAATACTTCACCGAGAAAAGCCCCAGTATCCACATTGTACACTTCCGTGCCGCAAGGCACATCAACGATTAGATCTTCCCCGTTACGACCGTGCATCTTCTGCCCGGTACCATTAACACCGTTTTCCGCAAACAGACGCGGTTCATAGAACACGCGCAACAGGCTGTCGGCATGCGTGCTAGCACGCACCACGACATTACCGCCGCGACCGCCGTCACCTCCGTCAGGGCCACCTTCCGGAACATGCGACTCACGACGGAAGCTTCCGCTTCCATCTCCACCGCGTCCCGCGCGGACCTCGGCCGTGGCCGAATCAACAAAGGCTCTGGTTTTCACCGTTTCTGTCCTGATACGAATTCCGAAAAATTACTGAGCCACTTCGGGAAGGGGCTTGACCGCAACGACTTTGCCGTTCTTCTGGAATTCGACAACGCCGTCAATCAACGCAAAGAGCGTGAAGTCGCGACCGCAGCCGACGTTCGCACCAGGTGCAAACTTGGTGCCGCGCTGGCGGACGATGATGGATCCGGCGGTGACAACCTGACCGGCGTAACGCTTGACACCGAGACGCTTAGAATTGCTGTCGCGGCCATTACCAGTGCTACCTGCCATGATAGTTTATCCTTTCCGGAGTTTAAGCGATGGACTTAATCTTGAGAACCGTCAATTCCTGGCGGTGACCGACGCGGCGTTCATAGCCTTTGCGGCGGTTCTTACGAAAATGAATCAGCTTGTCGCCGCGCTTGTGACCGAGAACGGTCGCGACAACCTTAGCGCCCTCAACCGTGGGCATGCCGATCTTCAGCTCGTCGCCGGTGTTCAGCGCAAGCACGGAGGTAAGCTCGATATCCGCACCGGGTTCACCGGCCATGCGGTTGACTTCGATAACGGAACCAACTGCCACACGGCACTGGACGCCACCGGCCTCAACGACTGCATATGCTTCCATGAGAGATGTCCTTTGTTGTGTTTCAAAAGCTTTTTCAATGCCCCTGTGGCAATGAAAGTGGCGCATAAGATACCGAAAAAAAGCATGCACGTCAACACTTTTTGTAAAACTAACTTTTTCAAAAGTCGTAACTCATTGAAATATCAACGAGATACATTTTGCAAAATCCTGTTTCAACAATGCATAACTCATTGAAACTGCGTTGCATTTTCCCCCTTTTTAAAATCCTTTTTCACTATCATACTAATTTATTTTACCTATTGGTTTCAGTTTTTCAATATTTCCGTACTCTATTGTGCCAACAATAAAGTATTGTAAATGAATAACTTATTTTGAAAATATTGTGCCATGGAAAATATCTCTTAAAAAACAGTATAAATCGTACTATTTTGTTCTTTAAAATGTGTTTCGGAAAACGATTTGGCCGATGAATAAAATAGTACGATATTTTGCTTGGCACACTTTTTGGCCTGCCTAAATTGTGATAATGTATGATTCTTTCTGTAAATTGATTTCAGAGGAGAAGAGGTCTTGGAGACAGGACGTAACCCAAAGAAAGCATCTACGTATGTAAGCCGATATTATGAGAGACGCCCTCCAATTTATTAAGTCGTTATAGGAGTGTATGATGTTTGTATATTGTTTCGTTGCTGTATATCTTTTTCTACTTTTTACGTTCGCAGTTTGTTCTCTTTGTTTTATTAGACAAAAAAATTCTAAAGAATATTGGCTTTTCATTTTACCACTAATAGTTAGTCTATTAGTATCATGTGTAGATTCTTTTTGGATCTCACCTTTTCGAGGAATTAAATTTCTATTTATCGTACGATTCCCTCTACTCATATGCTTAATATTGGCATCAAGACTGATATTTATATGGAAAGGCAGGCATTGGTTACGCCAAGTGCTAATAATATTTTATCTCTTATGGGGATTTGTATTTCCGTTGTTATTTTTCGTTTCTGAAGCTGAAGAAATGGTGGTTTTCCCTCTTTTATGTCCTATACTAATTGGAACTTATGGGGTACATGGCCATGGTCTTTTTGTACTGTTACAAATTTCCTTTCTCGCCATCCAATTATTACTTGTGAGTAAAACATCGTTGAGTAAGTGAACATGTTAAATCATAGAATTAGTAACGAACTCAATCAGTATACTGCCATTGATTCCTTTGAGCCCGAATATGACACCGATGGCAATCAAAATCACACCCGAAATTTTCAGTTTTTCAATATTTCCGTACTCTATTGTGCCATCCGTAAACTATTTCAAATGAATAACTTATTTTGAGAATATTGTGACGGTAAAAAGATGTCTTAAAAACAGTATAAATCGTACTATTTTGTTCTTTAAAATGTGTTTCGGAAAATGATTTGGCCGACGAATAAAATAGTACGATAGTTTGCTTGGCACACTTTTTGGCCTATCGAAATGATTTTAAAGAATTTTAGGAAAATAGTACGATTGATTGAAAAAGTGAAACTATTGGATTGATTGATCTTCACCGAATCTATAGTTCCAAAGAAATTCTTGCGCTAGACAAATAAAAAGTGACTCCAGCAAGATTACCTGCTGGAGTCAACTGTTTACGGCGAATTAAAAGCCTTAGCCGAGGATCAAATCGTCCAAACGACGAATCAAGTCATCCACGGAGATGCGTTCCTGCTGCATCGTGTCACGATCGCGCAGGGTCACGGTGCCGTCCTTTTCAAGGGTATCAAAGTCCACCGTCACGCAGAAAGGTGTACCGATTTCGTCCTGACGACGATAACGACGACCAATTGCACCGCTTTCATCCCAGAAGCAATTGTAGCGACGCTGCAACTTCTTGAAGATTTCACGTGCGAAATTGTAGAGTTCGGGCTTGTTCTTCACCAAGGGGAAGACGCCGACCTTAATCGGGGCAATTGCAGGCGCAAGGTGGAGCACTGTACGGATGTCTTCCTTACCCTTTTCATCAATAAGCTTCTGTTCTTCGTAAGCATTGCAAAGCATTGCGAGCGCCATACGATCAACGCCTGCGGAGGGTTCAATCACATGCGGGATGTAGCGACCTTCAAAGAGGCGGTCAATGAAAATGTTAGCCGCTTCTGCGGTCTTGCCACGTGCTTCCCATTCTGCAACAACCTTCGCGCGGAAGGCCGCCTTTTCTTCATCAGAAAGCTTCTTCACGGCGAGCTTGAGGGGTTCATCGAAGACTTCCATCGACTTACCAGAGTGTTCCTGGTGACGAGAGAGGTCGAAGTCGGAACGCGCCGCAATACCTTCAAGTTCTTGCACGCCGAAGGGGAAACGATATTCAATGTCCACGCAAGCACGAGCATAGTGTGCCAATTCATCGGGCTTCTGCCAGTATTCCACGAAGGAATCTTCGGGAAGGCCATTCTTCACGAGCCAAATCTTGCGCTGTTCCACCCAATACTTGTGCCAGCATTCCCAACCCCAATCAGCCTGAGGTTCAGAGAGATCTGTGGTTTCGGTCAAGGGGGCCACATGACCACAAAGCAATTCCACTGCTTCATCGGGCTTGATGAAGAATTCCACTTCCATCTGTTCGAATTCACGCGAACGGAAGATGTAGTTGCGCGGCGTCACTTCGTTGCGGAAGCTCTTGCCGACCTGGCCAATGCCGAAGGGAGGCATCTGACGGGAAGAGACCATCACATTCGAGAAGTCCGCGAAGATCGCCTGAGCCGTTTCAGGACGGAGATAGGCCACATTGGAGGGGTCTTCCACGGGGCCCACGATGGTCTTAAACATCAAATTGAAGGGGCGAGGTTCGGTCATCACGCCACCGCAATTGGGGCACGGGAGCACCTCGGGTTCACCTTCAGGCGTAGCCAACAGGATGAAGAGTTCCTTCACATCCGTGATGGTCTTGAGCTTCTCAAAAATCTTTTCAAGATATTCGGGGTGCTGAACGGTATAGAGGCCCGGCGCAACCGCCTTCCCCTTACCCTTGCACCACGTAGCAATCTTACCTGCTTCACCCAACATGCCAGCGAGCGTTTCGCGCAAAGCGCTTTCTTCAAAGAGGTCCCAAATCTGGTCTGCACGCATGAGCTTACGGCAATTACCCTTACACATGCTCATGGGGTCAGAGAAGGTGTCCAAGTGACCAGAAGCCTTCCAAATGGCGGGATGCATAATAATCGAAGCATCCAAACCTTCGACATCCTCGCGATCACGCACGGTAAAACGCCACCAACTATCCTTGATGTTGCGCTTCATCTCGCAGCCGAGCGGACCATAATCCCAGAAACCGGCAAAACCGCCATAAATCTCAGAGCTCTGGAAGATAAAACCGCGACGCTTGCACAACGAAACGAGCGCATCAAGAGAACTTTTAGGTGCTTCTTTCTTTTCCATAAATCCTAATTCCTAATAATAGAAACTATTAAAATCGCCCATTAGTATACCGCATTTACACCTTTTTCGCTATCACTGAAGCAAAAAAGATAGTAAAAACCCACAAAAAGCGGCCATTTATTCCCAAATAAAGCCATCATTTCTTACGGCACCGCCTCCAGCCACTCAATTCGTAAGGTGTAATCGGGAAGTGAGTCATTGAGAAGTGCGACCAATTCGGTGACGCTCATCATCTCTGAGCATGAGGCTGTTATCTTAGTTTTAAAAGGACTTTGTGGCAATGCGGCATCCGAAGTAATGCGTTCGTCAATCGCAGGACTCAATTGATTAAGGAAGTCTCCGCCAAATGAAATAAAGAGGGTTTGTCCGCGTTTTGCTGCGTGTGCAACGCGTTTTACGTTTGGATGACATCCTTGGCAGGGACCAAAATCACTGAATAGCGTCAGAACATCAACCAGTGCCACTTGTTTAAATTCAACGGATGGAAGCTTTATTTCTGTATACGATTGGGGGAAGAGCAAGACGATTTCATTCACAAAACGCGTCGCTAAAGATGAGTTCACCAAATGTGGCGCGAGCGTCTTCCACGCGATTAGTGCCGTCTTCGGGGTCACCCCTTCGCGCGTTGTCCAACGAATCCCCTGTGGTGTAAAATCAAAATTCTCAAGCGTCCCCGCCGACACGGACTCCTCCTCAAAAGCCTGCGCCAACAATTGACACACCGCCTTCTCATGCGAAGCGCGAATCACCTCTTTGAACTTCAATGTCTCCCCCCGCTGACGATCAAAAACACTCCGCATTATCCGCACCGAGGTTACCCCCTCACGCGTCTCCGTTTCCGATAAGGCATACGAACAATACCGTAAATCATTTACCATCAGCTTTCCATCTGCACGATAAACAACCGCCTTCACATTCGGATGATTCGCTTCTGCCTCCAAACACTCCCCCCTACACGCCTGAGGCGGACTTGGCAATAAATCCGCAGCTTCGGGTGTCGTAGTCCACCCCAATCGCCGCCAAACCTCTTCCTGCAATCGCTCGCCAAAGCGCATCAACGCGTGCCAATTCTGATTAACCCCTACTGCACCACTTGAAATGGGCGTTTTATGCGTTGCCGTCTCAACATCCTCAAGCGCCTTAAAATCCCCGACAACCAAACCCATCACCCATTTCAAAACCGCGGCATCATTCTCTGGTGCCTCAACAAAATAATTTGCAGATTGCACCTTTGGCCACCGACACTGTTCATGCACCGTCTCTGGCGCCATATCCATCCCCACTTGACGTTGTCTCACCTCAAGTGACACCAATGGTTCAGAAGCCACGCAACCGCCAAACAAACACGCAAGACTACAGATTATCCCAAACTTTTGAATCATCTCTGCCACCCTTCAAATCTTACAATTTGCAAACAAAAGCGCTTCCGCATAGACAATCGTGAGACTTATCCCACGATCCACTTGCCGACCTTAGGCAATTTAGCAAGCGCAATACAGACGAGCGCACTCGCCACAAACGTTACAACCGCAGTCGTAAAAATCGTCATAGGCGTTGACCAAAGCATCGGCAAATGTGCCTCCATTGTAGGACGAATCCACCCAATAATCGGAACTAATAGAATCATATGACAAAGATACATCCCATAACTCACGCGAGAGACCGGCAAAAGGAGCTTTTGATAGAAAAGACCCGCATGCGTGATTTTACGAAAACAAAGGAGCCACCCCAAGGTCATTAAAACCACCCCAATCGAGTCGTAAAGCAAGAAACCTTCCCAACTCGCCCCTAAGCCAACATCCCCCGAAACAGGAAATCCTGCCTTCGCCGCCGTTTGAATACTCCACAAAAAGCCCCCCGCACACATCAAGAAACCTGCGCACCAACTCGGCAAAGCCACCCCAAACACCTGCCTCCATGACACAGACTGCACAAACCGTCTAATGTAACACCCTAAAAGAATGTACCCTACATATCCACTAAAGTAATAGAAGGTCCCATACGTGTTCCAACTCGCCTCCCCCCAAAGCGGATACTTCGCAATATTCGGCAATCCACCTGGGCCAAAAACAACCACCGACTCACTCAAGAAACACCGTACCATCGGAAGACATGCACTCAAGAAACAAAGTGCAATGTAACACAACAATTCACGTTGCCCAACCCGTTGCGCCCAAGGAGAAAGCAACGGCATAAAGAGATAGACCCCGACAATCATATAGACAAACCACAAATGCCCCGAATCATAATTGAAGTTTTGCCACAAAACGCCCACATTCTCAAGAAAATTCCCATTTAAAGCGGCATACACCAGCGTCCACAACGCAAACGGAATCAACACGCGTACCATTCGACGCTTCAGAAATGCGCCCGTATCCCCTTGCACAGGAAAGAGCAAGTAACTCGACGCCACCACAAAAAGCGGCACACAAGCGCGCACAAAGGTATCTATGAGAGCCACCCACATCGCATCCGTTTGGCAACGCACCAAAGTGCCCTCACCGCCAAAAAAGAACGGCTCGCAACTATGAACCACAAAAACAAAAAAGATCGCAATCACGCGAAGCCAATCCATCCAAACAATACGCTCCACTTGATACTTCTCCATCCCTCACTCCTTATCATAAAACATCCAAAATTTACCGCTTTCATCACAAGATGTCAATCAATAAATGTCAAATACGAAACCCTCAACGCACCTTCTCCACCATTGAAACGACTTCTACTTTATACGTCAAGTAAGCTCCCTTACTTTACCGCGAGAGCTAAATGCAACAGAGGAACAGACACTCCACACCAAACGTCACCTATAGCACAGAAGTAAGTGATATACTAATTTAAAATCTTAGTTTTATTGCTCAATTTAAAGCGAATACGTTCATTCCTTCTTCATACGATACAAAAACAACAAGTGATCGAGTGATCACTTGTTGTTTTACACCTCTATGTAAGATGGATTATTTTGTTAACGTTCCTCGAACGTACTCATAGTCATCGCCATCATCATAGAAGAGTTCTTCGGAACCATCAATGGTCATATAGGAGGTCGACGAACCATCATAAACGCCATCTTCATCGTACCACTTTGACTTAACCTTTAATAGATAGGTGCCATCCTTTTGTGCGATTACAGTGGCCTGCGCATCAATTTCACCAGACGCGCCATCCCAGAAATAGAGGGAACCATTGACCCATCCCTTATCATTTACTTTGATCGATGCTGTGCCACCTATGCGGACAAGGTAGTCTTCCTCCCAATAATCATCCCATTCCCAGTACTGATTCTCAATCGCACCAGAGAATGTACCAGTTGCCCAAGAGGGGAGTAAACGAACTTCCATCTGAATTTGAAGTGTCATGGTAGAGCCAAATGCGGTTGTCAAGGTAAGCGTAACCGTATAAGTGCCAGGAGTTGTCGGCGTACCGATAATCTTCCAAACACCTCCATCATTCACTACCTTAAGCCCTGGCGGCAGTTTAGTAGCCTTTACGGATTTCACCGAAGAGGTCGCACTTGTGGTCAGGCAAAGCTCTGAAAGCCCTGTCCCCTTAACAAACTCTTGATCTGCCCAATTTTCATCAGCCATTTCAAGTTGCATCAACTCTTTTTCTACTGCAAAGGTAACAACCTTTGTGTCTGTCGTCGTTTTCTGCGTAGTCGCAGTAAACGTTACCGCGTAGTCCCCGACCTTCTTCGGTGTGCCAGAAATAGTAAACGACTTTGTGTCAAACGTCAATCCTGCAGGCAAACCCTTAATCGTTACCTTCGGGAGAGAATAAGACTCAACCTGTACGACAATAGGCTCGAGCGGATCGCCTACCGCACAGTCAATGTGATCTGGCATTACAATGTAAAGCGCTGCAGCATCTTCCTCTATGGTTACAAAGCGAGCATAGAATTGAGTACTATCCTCACCCATCACATAAGTGTAACTTGGGTTACGATAATCCATCAAAGTGGAATCGCACGGATACTCAAAGTTTGGATCCTTATACCACCCAGCAAAGACGTATCCCTTATTGGGCGTCGCCTTCAAGGTAACCTTCTTATTGGCTGCAAAGGTACCTGCGCCTGTTACCTTGCCACCAATCTTCCCGTCACTACTTTCAGGAATATCCACTGTTAATTGAGGGTAAGGGGCCACAACAAAGGTCGCCGTAGCCGTATGCTTCTCCTTATTAACAGTCTTCGTAAAGTAGACCGTGTAATTACCTGGCTTAGTCGGCACACCATAGACAGAATTAGCAAACGTTTCAATCTCCGTCTTAGACCCCTTCTTATAAATATCCTTTGCCGTCCATTTCATGCCAGCAGGCAGGCCTGTTACTGAACACCCTTCTGCTGCAGAAATCTTTATAGCATACGACGCGCCAGGGACATACGGGCCATAGAGACCTTCAACCTGAATTAATTCATCCTTTAAATTTGACACTTTAATCTCAAAGGTCTTTGTGACGGCCTTCTTAATTGTGGTGTTTGTGAGCGACACGGTTACGGTGTAAATCCCAGGTTTAGTTGGCGTACCATAAATGGTATTGGCAGGATATTCCACTTCGGTCTTAGACCCCTTCACCATCACGGGTTTTGCGGTAAAGCTCATCCCCGCAGGTAAGCCCTTTACAGTGACATTGGGTAGAGAGTGTGAACCAACAATTAATGCAAGCTCAGCATCTCCATCAATGACAAAGGGAGCTACTGTAGCATTATCTGCCTTATTCTGGACCGTGAGTGTTAAGAGTTTATCCTCTTCCGTTGTGACAAAACGTGCATAAATCGTCACATTCGTTTTACCCATGGTGTAGGTATAACTCAAATTGCGGTAATCCACCAAGGTAGAATCACAAGGACAGTCAAAGTCTGCATCTTCATACCAACCAGCAAAGACATAACCCTTGCCCGCCGTTGCTTTCAAGGTGACAGCCTTACCAAATAGGTACGCGCCAGCACCTGTGACTTTACAGGTAGCATCTCCACCTGTGACATCGAGCGAAAGTACGGGGATTTCACCTACCTCATAGCGCAACGCACAGAGGTCGCCCATGGTATTGAAGAGGAGCGAGTCATAGGTGCCTGGCTTTGTGAAGGTGGCCATCAATGTACCAGTCTTTCCATCAAGCTTTACACCTGCTACTGCACTTGCGAGTTTGTATCCACCAAAATCTTCGCTATACACTTCGCCCGGAACGATTTCAATGACGGTTGCCCCCTTACATCCGCTAAAGGCACCGTTAGCGATGGTTTTAAGGGTGGATGGCAATTTTACATCTGCAATATCCAAATTGACACAATCCATAAAGGCATTTGCACCAATGGTGATTACACCTTCTGGAAGAATTACGGATGTCAAAAGCGGATCATTCTTAAAGGCATTCGCTGCGATAGCGGTTACAGGAAGACCATTAATGGTAGAGGGGAGCTCAAGATCTGCGTCTGTATTATAAACGGTTCGTCCTGTAATCGTTGCGCTATTCTTCGTAGTCGTATAAGTCCAGTACGAAAGTGTTGCCATGGACGTAGGGCACCCAAGCCACCTATAATCTTCATCAAGATAGTTCTCCCAGCGATCGGCATGCTTCGCTAAATACTCCACCTTGACATCAAAATCAATGGTGTAGCATTCATCCGTCCATTCATCCCAATATTCCTCGCTGTAGAACAACGTTTCTCTACTATAACAAAAATCAGAATATGCCAATTCTGCACCCATGAAGGTAATCGTTAACGGATTTTCACTTTGGTAAGCGTATTCGTCAATATAATCAACCCCTTCAGGGACGACAACATGCCCTTTCTTCGCTGGAATTACTTCCAATCTTGATGATAAACCACTCTCCTCAAACGCATAAAGTACACCGCCATTAGACCAGTAGTACGGATGTCCGTCTTCTACATTAATCGCTGTGAGGTTGGTGCACGCGCTGATTACCCACTGAATTTCTCCAATCCCTTCGCAATTCCTTGGGATTGTGAACGTCTTGATTGCGGGTGGAATCGCTGCCAAATAGAGCCATTGTCCATCTTCGCCATAATCGTGACACGTATAAAGCACGCCATCAAACGATTGATAATACGGATGCCCATTCTCTACGTTAATTGCAGTAAGGTTGGTACAATTGCGGATTTCCCACTGAATTTCTCCAATCTCTTCGCAATTCCTTGGGATTGTGAACGTCTTAATCGCAGGCGGAATCACTTCCAAACGGAGACGGTCACCCTCCTCGTCCCAAGTTTCGCAACGATAAAGTACGCCACCAATAGACTTGTAATATGGATTACCTGCTTCTACGTTAATCGCAGTAAGGTTGGGAAAAGATACTCCGAAATCCTGACCAATATAAATCATTTCGCAATTCTTTGGAATCGTGAACGTCTTAATCGCGAAAGGAACCGCGTCTAAGTAGAGGTGTTCACCCTCCTCACCCCAATCTTCGTAACGATAAAGCACACCATCAATAGACTTGTAATATGGATTTCCTGCTTCTACGTTAATCGCCGTAAGGTTAGTGCAATGACGGTAGGTATAGTAAAAATCAACAATCGGCTCGCAATTCTTTGGAATCGTGAGCGTCTTAATTGTGGGAGGAAGCACTTCTAAATAGAGATACTCTTCCCCGTCCCAATTCTCGTAACGATAAAGCACACCACCAATAGACTTGTAATATGGATTACCTGCTTCTACGTTAATCGCCGTAAGGTTGGGGAACGGGTTGTAGTACCTATCACCATAATAAAAATTAAATCCTTCGCAATTCTTTGGGATCGTGAACGTTTTAATTGCGGGTGGAATCGCTTCTAAGTAAAGAACCTCTTTCCTCTCCCAATTCTCGTAACGATAAAGCACGCCACCAATAGACTTGTAATATGGATTACCTGCTTCTACGTTAATCGCCGTAAGGTTGATCCAATGGCGAAGATTATACTCAAGGTCTCCAATCTCTTCGCAATTCTTTGGAATCGTAAGCGTCTGAATCGCAGGAGGAAGCGCGGCTAAATAGAGATGCTCTTCCCCGTCCCAATTCTCGTAACGATAAAGCACACCACCAATAGATTTGTAATATGGATTACCTGCTTCTACGTTAATCGCAGTAAGGTTGGTACAATGGCGAAGATTATACCCAAAATCTCCAATCTCTTCGCAATTCTTTGGAATCGTAAGCGACTGAATCGTTGGGTCAAGAACTGCTACGAGATACGTCTCTTCATCCCCAAACTGCTCGTATAAAACGCCATTATCGTAGAGGTAATTGCCCTCCGATGAGTACCAGTCTTCCTCTTCGTAATCGCGCAAATCTGGACGCATGCGCAATCCACGCCACATCCCCTCATCGTCCATGACTTTCTGCCATGCGTCTGCATACTGTAAGGGATAGTAGCCGACACGAGTTTCCCCCATTATACAAACGTAGCATTCATCTTCCTTACAATCAAATGCATCCATCGCAGTTGTGTTAGGAGGAATACCTTCAAAGTAAATGTCATGAAGATAACCTTCTCCCGATTTATAACAATACGTAAATGCACATTCACCAATAGAAGAAACAGTTTCTGGAATTACAATTCGTTCAAGTGGACACTGGTCAAATGCGTATTCACCAATGGTTTCCAAACCTGTCGAGAGTTTAACATTCGAAAGATATTCGCAGAATTGGAATGCACATTCACCGATGGTCTTTACAGATTCAGGAATGCGAATAGACGTCAAATCCCAGCAGTTTACAAAGGCTTCACATTCAATTTCTGTGACGCTTTCTGGCATTCGGACTCGTTCAACTAAAGCACCATGAAATGCGCCATCACAAATTGTTTGAATCCCTTCTGGGATGGTTGCAGAGACAAGACCCGTTGGAGCCGCGATTAATCGCGTTCCTGATTTGTCACAGAGGTATCCGTCAATTGATTTGAAGTTCGGGTTCTCTGGGTGAACCTCAATGGCACACAAGTTGGGGCAGCCATCAAACATCCAATATCCCACTTCCGTAAGGCTCTTTGGCAAGGAAATGCGGCTAATGCCACTCTCCTGGAAGGCTTCCCAATCAATGGTGGTGATACCCTCAGAGATAATAATTTCAGAAATATTTTCACACCCCGTGAAGGCATTTGGGCCAATGGTTGTTACAGGACAGCCCCCTAATCGTGCCGGAACGCAAACAATACCCTCGGTTTCCCACGGAATCGCAGGAGAGGTTTCAAAACATCCTTTTCCGCGCCCATTACAGTTCACGCATCCTCTTTGAGGTCTATCATAAGGCGCGTCCCAAAGATTATCACCATAACACCAATATTGGAACGACGCAACGATTGCAGCCTTCCCGTTGACAACCTCATAATTCCACATCGCCTCTGAGGCCGCAACGCGATTGGGGAAGATGCCACAATAGGTTACATCGGGTTCGCTATCTGCCAAGAATTCGCCATCAACGATTTGCGGCAAATTTGAACGATCTGGACCATTTAAAGTAAAGAGTGGCGCGAGATAAATCGTTTCATGCTTACCGTCAAACGAGATTTCAGCAGGACTTGTTAATGATGCGACTGCACTATCAATAGCCTTTTCTAATTCATTGAGTTCTGCAGCCGTTACCTTCTCTTCAAGATTATACAGACACTCACGATCGCTCGTACGTGTCAAAATGGCATTAATCGCACGCTTTGATGTGGCGCATGCATTTTTGAAGTAAGTTTTCGCGTCGGTCAATTTAGCCTTTGAATTGCGGCCATTTAGGAATTGCGTTTGAGCCTCCAAGAAACTCAAGTCAATGTCACTTTCAAGATAATAGTAATCATAATAGGCACCCCAATAGGGGTCATATACATCCTCTGCCCCAATGCTAAAATTGAGTTCGTTGTCGCATGCTTTCAGTGCATCTTTAAACTTATTTGCCTTGCCATAATAGACGATAAAGGCGCAACCATTTTCGCAAAAAACATCCTTTTCGTAGTCACCATATCCAAAGGCCTCCGTCCATTCAAGATTTGAGTAGATATCGTCTATGGACATGTAATCAAAGAGATACTCACGCACAGGCTTTAAACGAATGACTAAATCACCATTATCATCTGCAATCTGAATCTTAACCTTGCCACAGTGCTCATTAGTCATCCCAATCGCCGGAATCGACATCCATAACGCCTCATTCCACGTCCAATCCCATTCGGGAGCATACCCCATTGTGCCTAATTGTGGAATTGGCTTTAAGGGAATAGTGTAGTCTAAGGTTGTGTTATATGAAGAGATCAGATGCAAATTTGCAATCAAGGTTTCTAAGCCCGCCTTCAAGATTAAAGCGTCTGCAGCGTCAATGTAAAGCGTATTTTTAATAAATGGCACTTTGTCAGATGGCGACAAGGTGACAACACCCTTCCAAGTATGTGAAACATTAAGTGCGTTAATCGCAGTCGTTAACGGATTAAGAACCGTAGTGGACAAGAGGGTATCAATCACAGTTTTCGGCTGCGTACGAAGCTTTTCGTAATTAAAATCTGAGACCGTCCAAACGCCTGTAGAGCTTACTTTGAAGAATCCTGAACCAGTCAAGATCTTGCGAATTTCAGTATTTGTCTGTAATTGAGCCAAAAGCTTCAATGCTTCGCAAATCTGAAGACCTGTAGCGTCACAGGTTGCCTTACAAGATTCAAGGTAGGCGATGAAATCTTTTACATATGCATCCAACTTAGGTTCATAGTCTTTGACAGCCATTTCATTCCAAATGACGCCCACCTCCGCATCCACAGCTAATACATCCAATCCAATCGTAGCCTCCCACTCTGCACGATAAGAAGCATCTGATGGTAATTCTAATTGATGAGGAATAATGTCGCAATGATAGATTTCGGTTTCCTCATCCCATGACTCTAAATAGAACTGGCTACACCACAAATTCTTTAATACGGGACCCTGAACGACCAAGGTAATCGAGGCATCTTGCTCGCCCCACCAAAAAGGTTCCCCTAAAGGATTAACCCTCGTCTGTTTGTCGGTATAATACCCGGTCATCCAATCATATCCCAATAACACATTCAACGTCTTAGGGAAAACAATTTTTTCAACGTTATGCCATGTATTAGACTCACCCCATGACCACACCCCAATAGCAGAATCCGCAATTGCAACCACCTTTTTTTCATCCAACCTGGGTGGGATGACGAATGTCGTATTAGGCGCAATAGTATGCCCTTCTGTGATGTTGACTTCTATAATGGCGACACCCTCACCATAAGATTCAACAGTCCAATCAAATCCATTCTCTGAAATCGTTGTTTCAGCATATAGAAATGTGGATGTAATCAAACCACTTATCATCAGTAGGAACGTTTTCATACGTTTTCTCCAATATCAATCAAAATAACCAAAAACCATCAAAAACCAAAGTCTAAAGGCAATGTCATCGTTGTGCCGTTCTGTCGCGTCATTTTCAATAAAACAGCCTTACGACCTTGTATACGTTCAATTTGCGCATACAGCAATTGCTCCCAACGTCCTTCTTGCTCACGAAACCAAGCATTTTGCAACAAAATGGGTTGCGCTGTGTTAACAGGAATTTCCACTATCGGAACACGCAAGAAGGGAAGTCCACCTTGACCTTTTGTCTTCTTCAATTCAAGTCTTCTAAGCTCTGCAAGATTAAACGGTGCTAAATCTGCGGTATTTGAAAGCAAATCAACCAAACAGCTCGGCACGCTATCTATTACGCCCTCTGTAGAAGTCGTAATCGTAACACGATCTAACACCAATCGCCGCAACCCACCAATAATGAATAAACCTGCGCGTTCACGCTCATACCACCCGCTCTCAATCGTTATCGTAGACTCTCCGGGTGTCAAATCTGTTGCAATGCGCAAATTCTTAAAAACAGACTCCATCTTTGGCAACCGCTTCCCCCCCGTTGCCTCATCTTCTCCGACGGTAAAGAAATAAACCCCAAAACACCCCACGATGAGTAAAATACCCATCGCGATAAGTAACATTCTAATTGCCCAACACTGTTTCATACTTGATTCTTACATTATTGTAGTACTATTACTCTCTGTTAGTCAAACATAACTCCCCATCAAATCGTGAATATTGCACAATATAACCGTGGGATGAAAAAAGACCTGCTCAAAGGAAGGAATGTCAAAAAGGAAAGAAGAAGAGTTGCACCTTATGCCTCCGGCGTGCCAAAAAGAAAGAAAATAAAAATGCCTCGCTTTATGCAAACTTGCAAAAAGTGGAGCATCTTCTCGACGGTGTTACTGAAGTAATCAACTTTATGAAAACCACCCATCGCGCAAATAGATTATGGATAGGTTAAGGATAGATTAATTGTTTACGACTAGCTATCGGTATCTTTCATCCTACAAAATCTCACCTCCCTCCTCTCTCCTCGCTTTTGTGTACAAATGAGCGCGCAGTAATCGTAGGGCGAAGAATGTGCAACCCCCTCTCCGAACTCGGACCTTAGACTTTAACCCCCAAACCGTGCAAAGATACGTTCTACTTTCCACTCACACTAAAAGTGTAGCAAAACTGAGCAAGGTTGTCAAATCGTCATTTTAGATAAATATGAAATATCACAATATGAGCTCAAAAATTGGGGTGGAAAATAGCTGAAATTACCCACCCAATTTCGCTGATATTGGGTACCCAATTTCGCTAGTATTGCAACTCAATTTCGCTAGTATTGACCCAAAATTTCTTTAGACCTCCCCCAAAAAAGGAAAAATTGTTGATAACTTTCCCTCCCCCTCGGGGTCATTTTTTTGTGAGGAAGCCACTGTTGCGGAGTTAATTTTGCCAAATTTTTACATTATCTCTTTCTCCTTAAATGAGTTATACAGTTTTAGCAAGATAAAGAAAATGCCTCCAAAAAGCGCCAATCTGATCAAAAAGTTTCAAAAAACTGCGTCGAAAAATGTGAATTGTTGATAACTTGTTGATAACTCAAAAAAGTTTTCAACAGGCGAAAAATCGATAAAAAAGTGCAAAAAGTGAGAAACCTGCGTAAGGGAAATTTGAAGGGATAGAAGGGATTATGTGGGGGCGACGCCGCCCCCACGCTCCAGCGAGAGCGAGCTTGTCGTAGCCCCTGCCCACCGCGGCAGGGGTGAGTCCTGCACGCTACGCATCCTAGCGGATGCTTTTACTGGTGCTCACAAGGAGGAAAGGGAGAAAAAACAAGAGCAAGGGAAGCTTACCGTGCCTGCGGCAGGGGCGCATTTGCGGGGGCCGCCCCCGTCGTTTGGTGCCACACTGGATTGCGGTGGTTAGAAGACAGAAGAATGATGTGGGGGCGACGCCGCCCCCACTCCCCTGCGAGACGCACCTTTACATTTTTTGAGGCAAACATGCCATAAGGATAATTTGAACCATAAGGATAATTTGATTTTTCTTATAAAAAGAGATATACTAATTAAATCATTTTACATTCAACAGAGGAGTTTTTAATGGCTATTCGCAACATTCTGGTCGTTAATGCGGGCAGTTCTTCGCTTAAGTTCATGCTTTTCGATATGGAAGCCGAAAAGATGTTGGCTAAGGGCTTGGTGGAACGCATTGGCATTGACAATCCGTTGTTCACCTTCACCGCGGGTGATTATTCTGAAAAGCAAGTCGCTTGCGAAGCACCTGATCATGCCGCCGCAGTGAAATTGGCTTGTGATGCATTGACCGACCCTGCTAAGGGCGGTTGCCTCAAGAGCTTCAGCGACATTGATGCAGTGGGTCACCGCATGGTGCATGGCGGCGAAACCTATTCTGGCTCGGTGCTGTTGACGCCTGAAGTGCTCGAAGTCTTCCGCAAGTTGAGCCCGCTGGCTCCGTTGCACAATCCCGCTTGCTTGCAGGGCGTGGAAGGTTGCCAGAAGGTGCTCGCTGATGTGCCGCACGTGGGTGTGTTCGATACGGCATTCCATCAGACGATGCCGGAAGAAAGCTATCTCTATGCACTTCCTAAGGAAATCTACAAGAAGTACGGCGTGCGTAAGTACGGCTTCCACGGCACGAGCCACAAGTTCGTGACGCTCCGCATGGCCGAAGTGCTCGGCAAGCCGCTTGATGAGATGAACATCATCACCTGCCACTTGGGCAATGGTTCTTCTATCACCGCCGTTAAGGGTGGTAAGTGCTTTGACACCTCCATGGGCATGACGCCGCTCGCAGGCGTGATGATGGGTACGCGTTCTGGTGACATTGATCCGGCCGTGGTGCTCTATCTTTTGAAGAATGGTTTCTCTGCAGACGAAATTGACGCCCTCATGAACAAGAAGGGTGGCGTGCTCGCCCTTGGCGGTACGGGCTCGAGCGACATGCGCGACCTCTGCTCTGCTTGTGACGAAGGCAACGAAGAAGCCAAGATCGCACTGGCTCGCCTTGTCCACAGCTACGCAATGTACGTCGGCGGTTACACGGCCCTCCTCGGTCGCGTGGATGCCATCGTGCTCACGGGTGGCATTGGTGAAAACAGCAAGGAAACCCGCGCTGCCCTTTTGCCGGCTCTTGCAGGTCTCGGCGTAACGCTGAATGCAGAGGTCAACAATCAGGTGCGTGGCATCGAAAAGATCATCTCTGGCGATGACTCTAAGATCCCCGTCTACGTGATTCCTACCAATGAAGAACTCATGATTGCACGCGAAGCCTTTGCAGTCGTGAACAAGTAATTCATTATTGTGCACATCCTCTTTGATTTGAGGACCTTCAAACGACTCCCCATGTCTGCCGCAATCTATATGGCGGACATGGTGGATGCGTTTTTGCCTGCGCTTCAAGAAGAGGATCGTGTTACGATTTTATTGGGCTCCGCCACCCTCTTACCGTGGGAGCCGATTGAACATCCCGCGGTAACCTATCTCATCGCCCAAGAAATTCCAAATACCTTTGCGGCGCATGATGAAATGGCGGATTTGGTGCAACATATTCGCCCAGATGTTTGGTGGACAGCAGACACCACGCTTTCACCCCCAAAGAGTAAGCACTTCTCGCCAAAGATTGTCTATGCGGTGGAAGATTTTCGTACGCTCTTAGGCTTTGAACGACGCAGCTTTTGGGCGCGCACCATGGCGATGCGACGTTCGCGTAAAAACCTGCACAATGCCGATGCGATTATTTGCCCCGTAAAGGCGGTGGCCGCTCGAATTATTCATACGGTTGGTATTGCCGCGCGCCATAAGACATTTGTCATCCCCAATGGCATCCATCCAATCTTTCGTCACCATACCGACGAAGAAGTGCTCAACGTTCGCCGAAAGCTATTGATCCCCCAACGCTACGTTTTAACCGCATGCACCGCCGACGTCTCCAATTACCTCACCCCCATTCTTGAAGCGATGGGTGCGAGTGAAGATGTGCCCTCCTCCACATGCGTTGTGCTTGGCGATGCCGATTTACCCGATGCGGTGCGTGAAGTGATTCGCGATTGCCACCTTGAAGGTATGGTGCGATTTTTGAATGTCTCAAAATTAGCCCCCACTGAAATTGCGGCGCTCTACAGTGGCGCCTCGGTCTTCTTTGAACCCTCACAAGACATCGCCTACCAGCCCTCCATTCTGCGTGCGATGGCTTCTGGCACCCCTGTCATCTGCGCAGCGAGTGCAGCCAATGAAGCCCTTTACAACCAGGCTGTTTTACGCGTTCACCCCACCGATGCGCAAGAGTGGATTCGCGCCTTCACGGCGTTAACCCTCTCAACCGTTTTACGTGATCGCCAAATTGCAAACGGACTCTCCTGCGCGGCAAAGTTCACCTCCACGGCGATGGCCAAGCAAAGTTTTGCTTTCGCGCGGTTATTATGCACTGTCCCTGCGTCAACCATTCGTAAAAACCACATCTTGCACAAAAATGACTGAGTCTGAACGTCGCTTTCACGAGCATTTTATGCGAATCGCCCTGCGAGAAGCGGAGGCTTCTGCCGTTGCAGGCGAAGTGCCGTGTGGGTGTGTCATCGTGCAAGCGCCAGAAGGCGTCTTTACGCCAGGCATTGCAAATCCACCGAAGCTAACCGACCCATGGTCTGCGAAAATTTTGGCGAAGGCGCATAATCAAACCGAACTCCTCAACGACCCCACTGCCCACGCAGAGATGATTGCCATCACTGCCGCAGCTTCTGCCATCGGTGATTGGCGACTCCAAAACACCATTGTCTACGTCACCAAAGAACCCTGTCCCATGTGTGCAGGGGCCTTAATTTGGGCTCGCCCAGAAATGATTGTTTGGGGTTTAAGCGATAAAGATCGCGGAGGAGAGAATGAATTTGGTATACTGTCAAGCGCAAAGGTGAATCATCACCCTACGTTGGTGCCTGGCATTTTGGAAGACCTTTGCAAGGAACAATTTGTTGATTTTTTTAAGAATAGAAGGAAAGAAACCTAATATGAAGCATCGTTTCGCACTTTTTTCATCCCTTTTGTTGACCACGCTGCTCACTGCTACACCCGCCTCGGCGCAACCCGACACCACGGCGACGCAAGAAGTGCCTGCGCCTACCGCAGAACGCTTCCCCAAGGCTGACTGGAAGGAAGCTCCCGACCCCTACGCCTCGCCCTATGCACAGCCCGGCGGCACCTTAACCTACGCAGGCCACAACCCGCCGAAGAGCTTTAATGGCTACTTGGACAACAACACCTTTACAATGATGGTGTTCGGCTTGATGTATCCGAGCTTACTCGGCACCGATCCGCTCACGGGTGATGTCGCACCGGCATTAGCAGACTGGTGGGAAATTAGCCCTGATAAGATGAGCTACACCTTCCATATTGATACGCGTGCGCGCTGGAGTGATGGTTCGCCGATTACCTCTGAAGACGTTAAGGCGACCTTTGATGCCGTTACGAATCCCAAGAGCTTGACGGGCCCCTTCCAGGTACGCTTCTCTGCACTTGAATCCCCTGAAATCATTGACGCACAGACTCTCCGCTTCCCTTGTAAGGAACTCCATTGGCGCAACCTCAACAGCGCGGGTCTTTCGCTCTATGTGATGCCCAAGAAGCTCCTGGACGCCGCCAAAGAAAAGTGCCGCGCAGAAGGGCGTGACGAAGAACTCTTCTTCAATGAAATCAACTTCGACCTCCCCATCGTGGGTGGCCCGTACACGGTGACCGAACACAAGGAAGGTCTTAGCATGACCTTGACGCGTCGTCCGGACTGGTGGTGCTTCGCCACACCTTCGGGCAAGGGCGTCTTCAACTTTGAACAGATTCGCATCCGCTTCTTCATGGATCAGAACAACGCCTATGAAGCCTTCAAGAAGGGTGAAGTGGACACCTATGCAGTCTACTCTGCACGCGTGTGGAACACGGAAAGCGTTGGCGAACGCTTTGAAAAGAACTGGGTGCTGAAGCAGAACATCCACAACCACCAACCCGTTGGCTTCCAAGGTTTGGCAATGAATCTCCGCCGCAAGCCCTATGATGACATTCGCGTCCGCAAGGCCGTGGCAATGCTCTTTGACCGCCGTCGTATGGTGCGCACCTTGATGTACAATGCCTATTTCATGCAAGACTCCTATTGCCGTGACCTTTACAATGCGGCCAATCCTTGCACCAATCCGCTCTTTGAATTCAATCCTGAAGCGGCAGTTGCCCTCCTCAAGGAAGCAGGCTTTGATATCAATCCTCAAACGGGCAAGATGGAACGCAATGGCGAGCCGTTCATTATTCGCATTTTGACGCGTTCGGCGAGCGACAGTGTCTACCTCGCACTCTTCAAGGAAGCCTTGGAACGCATTGGTATCGCCCTTGAGATTTCTCAAAAGGACTTTGCCACTTGGATGCGTGAAACGGGAAAATACAACTTTGACGTTACCACTGGTGCCTTCTCTGGTTCGCTCTTCCGTGACCCCGAGCCCATGTGGAGCAGTGCTTATGCAGAAACCCCCAATGGCATCAACTTGACCGGCTTCCACACCCCCGAAATTGATGCACTGATTGAACAGCAGAAGTCCGAATTCTCTACCGCTAAGCGCAACGAAATCATGCGTAAAATTGATGGTATCCTCACGAAGGCCGTCCCCTATGCCCTCACGTGGAATACCGACTCGACACGTTTGCTCTATTGGAACAAGTTCGGCACGCCTCCCACCGTTCTCGGACGCTTTGGCGATGCGCTCTCCATTCCGGTCTATTGGTGGTATGACGCCGACTCGGCAGCAGAATTGAGGGAAGCAATGCGCGAAAAGCTTCCTTTGCCCGGTCGCCCCACCGAAATCTACTTTGACCAGGAAGCCACGACCGCTCCGACCGCGATTATCCACTAAGTCCCTTTGCGACGTTGATTAGTCCCTATGCCGAAACCGAACCAAGACGACAGTCTGCAAGACGAATTTCTCACAGACATCCTTGATACGCCTCCTGCTGAGACCGAACCTGAACTGGAACCGTCTCCCGAAGCAATTACCGCACTCCCTTCTACGCCAACGAAAGCGACTGTGCCAGATGTGCATGAGCGCGGCCCCTTTGGGCGACTTATGGAGACGAACTTCCTTCAGTTCGCCTCCTACTCCATTTGCGATCGTGCACTTCCGACTGTGGAAGATGGTCTCAAACCTGTACAACGCCGCATCCTTCACGCCATGTGGGAAAAGGATGATGGTCGCTTCTCTAAGGTGGCTGGTGTCGTGGGTAACACGATGCATTACCACCCGCATGGTGATGCGGCTATTAAAGATGCCATCGTAACCCTTGCAAACAAGCGCTATCTTATTCAGGGCCAGGGTAACTTCGGTAACATCTTTACTGGCGACGAAGCAGCAGCGGCGCGTTACATTGAATGTCGTTTGACCAAGTTGGCACGTGAGCAACTCTTTTCGCCGAAAGTCACCTCCTATGTTCCCAGCTATGATGGACGCAACAAAGAGCCGGTGCTCTTACCTGCGAAAATCCCCCTGAGCTTAATGCTTGGTGTTGACGGTATCGCCGTGGGGCTTTCGACCTCAATCTTACCGCACAACTTCCCTGAACTGTTGGAAGCGGAGATTGCAATTCTCCAGAAGAAGCCCTGCCCGACCCTCTTGCCAGACTTCATCACGGGTGGCGTGATGGATGCCTCGGAATACAACGATGGCAATGGCAGTGTTCGTGTTCGCGCCAAGATTGAACATCGCGAAAACGAAAAGAACAAGCTCTTCATCACCTCCGTCCCCTATGGCATCACAACAGATCGCCTCGCAGAATCCATTGAAAAGGCGATTAAGACGAAGAAGTTGCCCATTCGCCATATTGACAACTTTACTGCCGAAAAGGTTGAGATTGAACTCTCCTTGGCGCCTGGCTCCGACTTGGAAAAGGTGCGCAAAGCGCTCTATGCCTTCACCGAATGTGAACGTAAAATCTCGAGCCGCATCGTGGTATTGAAGGAGAATCGTCCGGTAGAGCTCTCCGTTTCTGAAATGTTGGCGGACCATGCGCGCCGTCTTCAGGAAATCTTTGCCGCCGAATTCCGCGTGCGTTTGGCAGAAATTGACCAACTGATGATGCGCAAGACGTTAGAAGCGATCTTCATTGAAAATCGCATCTATAAGCGCATTGAAACGGTTAAGACCGCCGAAGCCGTCTCGATGGAAATCCGTCTTGGCTTCACGCCGTTCCTAGACATCATTGGCCACGATATCACCGACGACGAGATTGAGATGTTGCTCAAGATTCCGATTCGTCGCATTTCGCTTTATGACATTAATCGTCACAATGAAGAAATGGAAGCATTGCGTCAAGAACATGCACAAATCAATGATGATTTGCAACACTTGGCCCGCTATGCCGTTAAGTTCTTAAAGGGCTTACAGAAGGAATATTCGAAGCTCTACCCGCGCTTAACCGAAGTCGCCGATGGCTTCCAGGAGATTGACGAACGCGCATTGACCTCCACTGAGCTTACATTGCGCCTCTCGGAAGATCGTTACATTGGTTACGACATTAAGCAAGGTACGCCCCTCTTCCCATGCTCAAGCTTGGATAAGATTTATCTCGTTTGGAGTGATGGTCGCTACCGTTTCATTCCGCCACCAGATAAATTGTTGGCCGATGCCGAGTATGAACCAGATAAAGAATGGCTCAATGCGTTGCGCACGCGTCAACCGGTGCGTTACTTCGCAGCTGGCATTTACAATCGTGACGAAGTCTTTACGTGCGTTTATTACGAACCGCTCTACGGCTTTACCTACATCAAACGCTTTACTTGGGGCGGCATGATTATGAACAAGGACTATAGCCTCGTTCCTGAAGGTGCCACCATCCTCCTTCTTTACAGGGGGACACCAGAGACGATTTACGTCAAGTTCAAGTTCCTCAAGTACCAGCGTTTCTCGCAGTTGGCCTTTGATCCCCAAAAGGTTCGTATCACATCTGCCTCCTCTAAGGGTATCCAAATGACCTCGAAGCAGATTGAACGGATTGACACCAAGCGTCCGACGTGGTGGACCGCTTCCGAAACGGCCTCGGAGAGTTCGCCCGAAGGAATGCTCTTCCAGTAATCGCTCGCACCCGCATTCGTGCGGGTGTATTGTCGCAATTCCCTCCTGCTGACAAAAAATGCAACCATCCGCACCATCGACGGAATCTGCCGAAGAAGTGTTTACGCTTCCATGGCAACAATTTCGTCGGCCTTGGGTGCGGATTATTTTACGCTATACCCACGGCATTTTAGAGCGCCTGCTGGGTCTAACGCGTCTACAACACATTTACTTACAGACACGCGCAGACACCTCAGAGCGGACCTTCCCTTCTCGCGTGCTTGCGGTGATGAAGACCCGCATCGATGTCTCAAATGAAGACGTTAACCATATCCCCAAAGCCGGCCCACTGGCGATTATCGCCAATCACCCCTTTGGTGCCACTGAAGGGATTGCGTTGCTCGAACTCATCAACCGCCAACGCTCCGATGTCAAAGTGCTTGGCAATTTCATTCTCAAGCGCATCCCCGAACTTCGAGAACACATCTTCTTCGTTGATCCCTTTGGATTAGCCACTTCCGCAAGTCGTAATGTCAACGCGATCCGCCAAGCGCTTCATTGGTTGCGCGATGGGCACGCCCTAATTATCTTTCCCGCCGGCGAGGTCGCGAGCTTTGAGCCACGGGCTTTTCGTGTGCGTGATGCCCAATGGCACGTCTCTGTCATGACCCTCTTACGTCGTGCCAGCGATGCACTCTCCATTCTGCCGATTTACATTCCTGGCTCAGCCTCCCTATTCTTCCACCTCGCCGGCAAGATCCATCCACGCTTGAGAACACTCCTCTTGCCATGGGAAATGCTCCGCTTACGCAATCGAACACTCCCCTTGTACATTGGCACGCCCATTGCCTCAAGTGAACTCTTCAAACGCTTTCAAGCGGATGCCGATGCACTGCGTTACCTGCGCTTTCGTACCTTCTTACTTGAGGGTCGCAGACGGGTAACGTGGTTTGACGAACAAATGCAACGCCTCACCCTAGACACCACCGAGCGCGTTAACGAACCCGTTATTGCGCCCGTCCCCGCAGAACGGCTTGAGGCAGAACTCTCCGCACTCCCACCTGAAGCAACCCTCTTTACCACAGAAGAACACATCGTCTATGCCGTTAAGGGGGCCAAGATCCCGATCACGCTTCCAGAGATCGGCCGCTTACGAGAGCTCACCTTCCGCGCCGTAGGCGAAGGAACTGGACACACGTCTGATACAGACGAGTTTGATCTTTCGTACTACCAGATTATTCTTTGGCACAAACAACAACGCAACATTATCGGCTGCTATCGCCTTGCACTCTCTGATGTACTGGTCGAAGAAAAGGGCCTTAATGCGCTCTACACGCGCACCCTTTTTCAATTTGACGAACGCTTTCTTGGCCATTTACCAGGGCCCGCGATTGAATTGGGGCGTTCCTTCGTCCGTCCAAGCCATCAACGTACCTTCGCGCCCCTACTCCTCTTGTGGCGTGGCGTCTTAACCTTTATTGCTCGCCACCCCCGCTACACGACCTTGTTTGGCCCAGTTAGCATCTCGCACAACTTCAGTGAAGCCTCCACCACCTTGTTGATTGACTATTTGAAACATCACGCCTATGACCACGCGCTCGCCAATTGGATCGCGGCGCGCCTTCCCCCAAAATTCTCACGTTTCTCAGAGTGGCAACACGAAGATTACGCCGAATTCCGTGACTCTGAAAATGATGTCAGGCAAGCCTTAAGCGAATTTGAAAATGGTCAACAGGACATCCCCATTCTTATCCGCCAATACATGAAACTCGGGGGTAAAATCGCAGCATTTAACGTTGACCCCGACTTTGGCACTGCAATTGATGGCCTCATTTTCGTAGACCTCCTAAAAGCTTCCCCACGCGACATTGCCCGTTACATGGGGAAACCGCTCTATCAAGCGTATCGCAATGCCCAAACGAAAGAATCCCTATGCGAATCCTAATCACTGGCGGGAAAGGCATGCTCGGTCGTACATTGTTGCGACATTGGCGTGATGCACACATCTGTTTCATCGCCGATTTACCCGAAACAGATCTCACTGACGCACACGCGACCGAAAACGCAATTGAACAGGCCCAACCCGATGTCGTTGTGCACTGCGCGGCGATGACCCATGTTGACGGTTGTGAATCAGACCGTGCACGTGCCTTTCTACTCAATGAAACTGCCACGGCAAACGTTGCCCGCGCCACGGCTGCCCACGGCGCACGTCTCATTGCGATTTCCACAGACTATGTCTTTGCTGGCGACCAACCGGGAGATCGAAAAGAAACCGACGCAACACACCCTAAAACTGTGTATGGCGCCAGTAAACTTGCCGGCGAGGAGGCCGTCCGAGCGCTCTGCCCCAATCATATCATTGCGCGCACCGCATGGCTTTATGGAACAGGTGGACCCAGTTTTGTGCACACCATGATGACACTCGCCGCCGCAAACCCACTTCGGACCCTCCAAATCGTTGATGACCAACATGGCAATCCCACCTCTGCCGATGCAGTCGCCGATGCACTTACCGCCATCCTTGCACGGCCAGACCTCACGGGGACATTCCATCTCACCTGTGAAGGCGTTGCCACATGGTACGAATTTGCTCAAACCATCTTCCGTTTGGCAGGGTATAACGACCTCACCCTTATCCCCTGTAGCAGCAAAGAATTTCAACGCCCTGCCCAACGTCCCAAGTGGTCTGCCCTCTCTAAGGCAAAACTCAAATCCGTTGGGCTCCCCAAAATGCCCCCATGGCAAGAAGCACTCATGCGTTTCATCCGCCATGAATGGAAATAAACGCTGAGTACCACCTTCACCTCATCACGCCCCATCATAAAGGTCATCACTATGAAAACAGTCTCTTTCCGTGGCACCTGCGCTCGTGGCGCTAGTTATGAAATCACCGATGGTATCATCACCGCCTGCACAATCCACGGCGGATGCCCTGGCAACACCCAAGGGGTCGCACGCCTAGTTATTGGTCGTCCCGTCAAGGAAGTGATTCCCTTGCTCAAAGGCATTGTCTGTCGCAACGGCACCTCCTGCCCAGACCAACTCGCCCAAGCACTCGAAGCCGAATTGTAACCCTCCCCGTTCCATGAAGATCTCCCTCTACTCCTTCTCCTACCGTCGCGGTCTCCCCAATGACCCCAATGGAAATGGTGGTGGGTTTGTCTTTGACTGTCGCGCCTTACCTAATCCATATTGGCAAGAAGATATCAGAAAATACAATGGGCAAGAAGCTCCTGTTATTGACTTCTTTAACCAACACAAGTCTGCCGTTGATGCCCTCCTCAATCCCGCGCTCGCCCTCATCAAGCAGGCAATCCATGCTTACCAAGCAGATGGGCGCACGTCACTTTACGTAGCATTTGGATGCACGAGAGGTTTTCATCGGAGTGTCTACTGCGCAGAACAGTGTGCCTATCACCTTCGCCAAGACCCTACGTTGGAAATTCACCTTCACCACACTGCACTTTAAGCTAATTGTGGTATACTTAATGTAATCGTTTTGAAATCATCCTAAGTACGAGGTATGCTAATGAAGAAACGTGTTATTGTCACTGGCGGTGCTGGCTTTATTGGTTCGGCAGTGGTTCGCATGTTGGTTCGCGATGGTGTTGAAGTGCTCAACATTGACAAGCTTACCTATGCAGGCAATCTATCCTCTGTCGCCTGTGTGGCAGATGCTCCCAACTATCACTTCTTGCAAGCAGACATCTGTGATGAAGCGACCATGAAGCAGGCGTTTATGGACTTCCGTCCAGATGGCGTGATGCACTTGGCCGCAGAAAGTCATGTTGACCGCTCCATTGATGGCCCAGGGCTCTTTTTACAGACCAACGTCATTGGCACCTATGTCCTTTTAGAGGCAGCACGCGCTTATTGGAATACCTTACCGCAAGCAGAACGTGATACCTTCCGCTTCCTCTTGATTTCGACCGACGAAGTTTATGGTTCCCTCGGTAAGGATGGCTACTTCACCGAAACGACAAACTACGATCCGCGTTCGCCCTACTCCTCTTCGAAGGCCTCTGCAGATCACTTGGCCTCCGCCTGGTATCACACCTACGGCCTGCCGACGTTGAAGACCAATTGCTCCAACAACTATGGCCCCTATCACTTCCCCGAGAAACTCATCCCCTTGGTTACCCTAAATGCATTGGCGGGACGCCCGCTTCCGATTTATGGCAAGGGCGACAATATCCGCGACTGGCTCTTTGTTGAAGACCATGCTAAGGCGCTTTGGTTGGTGCTTAACAATGGCGTTTGCGGCGAGACCTACAACGTTGGCGGCCACAATGAACGAACCAACCTCCAGGTCGTCAATGCCATTTGTGCGATTTTGGACAAGCTCCGCCCGCGTGCTGATGGTAAGTCTTACACTAAACAGATTACCTTCGTACAAGACCGCCCTGGCCACGATGCGCGTTATGCCATTGACCCCACGAAGATTATGACCGAATTGGGTTGGAAGCCTGATGAAACCTTTGAAACTGGCTTAGAGCGCACCATTCAGTGGTACCTTGACAATGAAGCTTGGTGGGCACCGCTTCGCCAAGCCGCCGAACAGCGCGTTGGTACAAAGGTGTAAGCCACACGACTTAACACACTTCAATTGCACGGATGTCCACACATCCGTGCAATTTTTTATCACGCATTAAACGAGCTGGAGTAGAGATTTCCCTAAGCACCTCCCTTTTGTCTTCGATGGACTTATTTCAACGAATCTTTTTCTGCATTTGACAGAATCCCCCTCTTTTCAACTTTCCTTTTATGCTCATTTAACGGCGTTATGAGGAATTTTATCCCATTTAGGTAGTATTCACACCTCTATTAAGACGTAAAGAGATTGACATTAGTGCGTAGAAATGAGAAACTATATACGTTAATTTTGACCTACTCTAATGAGGAACATAACCATGATTAAAGAAACACTGCTGTTAGGCGGCGTCTGTTGCTTAGCAACGATGGGTCTTGCTGTTGCTAATTTTGGCAATATGCCTGCCCCGACTGGTTTAGAATGGGAACAGGAACAGAACCTCTCCCTCAACAAAGAACCCGCACGTGCTTGGGCTTTTAGCTTCACCGATCTCACGGGAGCGAAGCAGATTCTGCCTGAGTTCAGCACACGTTGGCGTTCGTTGGATTCTAAGACCGAGTGGAAATTCAAGTGGAGCAAGGATCCCGCATCTCGTCCTGCAGGCTTCCAGAATCCTGATTATGACGTCTCGCAGTGGGAAACCATCGTTGTGCCTGCCAACTGGCAAGCCATTGGTGCGAACCCCAATGGTACGAAGGGTTGGGGCACCGCTCTTTACAGTAACCAACCCTATCCCTTTGCTCGCGATTGGCCGCGCGTGATGACCACGCCGCCGAAGCACTACACCAACTATGCCGAACGCAATCCGGTGGGGTGCTATCGCCGTGACTTTGAAGTGCCTGCCGCATGGGATGGCGAAGAAGTTTACATCCAGTTCGATGGTGTTGACTCCTTCTTCTACCTGTGGATTAACGGCACCTATGTCGGCTTCTCCAAGAACTCTCGCGATCCTGCCTCTTTCCGCATCACGCCTTACCTCAAGAAGGGGAAAAACGTGGTGGCGGCCGAGGTCTATCGTCATAGCGATGCAGCCTATTTGGAATGCCAAGACATGACGCGCCTCTCGGGTATCTTCCGCACGGTTCAACTCTACGCAGTGCCGAAGGTACATATCCGCGACTTCTTTGCCACGACCGAACCGCTCGCCGGCCAGCCCCTTCAAGGTGGCCGCTGGGAAGTGGTTGTGGATGTGGAATTGAAGAATCACTACACCGACCTCACCCCTGCCAAGGCTACGCTCTCTGCAAAGATTTATGATGCCGCAGGCAAGGAAGTTGCTCCTGTCACGCCTGTTGATGCTCCGTGGGACGGCATTGCCACCAAGAAGGTGGACGTCACCGGTCAGCGTTCTTGGAAGACGGGCCTCTTGATGCGCTTTGATGCGCCCGCACTCTGGTCGGCAGAATGCCCGAATCTCTATACGCTCGTCTTGGAACTCCGCGACGAAGCGGGTGCATTGATTGAAGCAGTCCCAACGCAATTGGGCTTCCGCAAGGTGGAAGTGGCCGCTCGTGGTGGCGATACCAAGAAGCGTTTCTGGGTGAATGGTCAGAAGATTAAGCTCAAAGGCGTGAACCGCCACGAAGCCAATCCCCTGCTCGGTCACACCATTCCGCGCGCATGGGTGGAAGATGAAATCCGCTTGATGAAGGAAGCAAACATCAACCACGTGCGTTGCTCGCACTATCCTGCCGATCCTTACTTCTACTACCTCTGCAATAAGTATGGTATCTACGTGGAAGATGAAGCAAACATCGAATCCCACGGTTACTACTACGGCAAGGAATCCCTCTCCCACCCTGTGGAATGGATGGATGCACACGTTGACCGCATCATGACGATGGTCGAACGCAATAAGAACCAACCCTGCGTGGTGATTTGGTCCCTCGGCAACGAAGCTGGCCCCGGCCGCAACTTCGCTGTGGCAGAACGCACCATCAAGGCTCGCGACTTCACCCGTCCGACCCACTACGAACGCAACAACGACATCGTGGATATGGGCTCCAACCAGTATCCTTCCGTCGGTTGGGTGCAGTGGAAGGCCTCTCACCACGAAGCAGACAAGCCCTTCTACATCTCCGAATATGCCCACAACATGATGAACGCTTTGGGTAACTTCTCTGATTACCAGGAAGCAATCGAAAGCTCTGACGTAATCATGGGCGGTGCCATTTGGGACTGGGTCGACCAAGCACTTTGGTATGATTCGCCTGTCACTGGCAAGCGCATTCTTGCCTACGGTGGCGACTGGGGCGACCACCCGAACTCTGGTCAGTTCGTCTGCAATGGTACCATCCTTGCCGACCACACGCCGGAACCCGGTTACTATGAAGTGGCCCACGTCTATCAAAACATCAAGGCCACGCTCAAGGATGGTCAGTTAGAAATCTACAACAAGAACTACTTCCGTCCGTTGGACTACGTGACCGCTAAGTGGACGCTCTACAAGAATGGTAAGCCCACCCCGATGACTGGCGCAATTGACGTTGCCAACATCCAGCCGATGCAGCGTGGCGTTTGCCCCATCCCTGTCCGCACGCCGCGCGATATGAATGGTTATGACCTTCGCATTGAATTCGCCCTCAAGCAGGATGAACAGATGATGAAGAAGGGCTTTGTGGTCGCCTCCGACCAAATCACCCTCCAGAAGGCCCAGCCCATTCCTGCCGTTGCTGCAGGTCAGCTCGCCCTTCAGGAAAAGGATGATGCAGTTGTCATCGAAGGCAAGACCTTCAAGGCCACCTTCTCGAAGAAGGATGCCACGCTGACCCAGTACACGCTTGAAGGCAAGGATTTGCTCAAGCACCCGCTGAAGGTGGATGCATTCCGTTGCCCCTCCTCCAACGAAGTGCCGATGGGCAATGTGTGGTCCATGCAGGGCTTGCGCAATCTTGTGCCCGTCAAGGGTGAAATCACGGACGTGGCCCAACAGCCCAATGGCACGGTCACCTTCACCACCTCCACGACTGTGATGGGTGCGGCGCTTGAACAGTTGGTCGACTTTGACAACGGCATGACCTACAAGACCTTCTTCCGCGCCATGAATCTCCCGGTCTCCGACAAGAATACGCACTTTGTGGTCAATGCCGCATGGCGCGTCTATCCTGACGGCACCATCACGATGCAGTCGGCAATCCTGCCGCGTGGCCGCGTGATTGAACTCCCGCGTTTGGGTTACTCGCTCACCTTCAATGACGAATTGGACACCGTCTCCTACCTCGGTCGTGGTCCGTTTGAAAACTATCCCGACCGTAAGAGCGGCGCATTCCCTGCCTGCTACACCGACAAGGTGGAGAACATGGTCATTGACTATGCCCGTCCGAACGACATGGGTAACCGCGAAAACACCCTCGCCCTCAGCCTCTATCCCAATGGCAAGGCCGCAAAGGGTCTTACCGTGGCAGCTCTCAATGATGGCGACTTCGCCTTCTCGGCTCTGCCCTACACGGCGACCGAACTCTGCGAAGCCCGTCACCCCGCAGAATTGCCCTCCAGCGACAAGACCGTCCTCACCCTGCTCTGCACCAACCGTGGTCTCGGCGGTGCCAGCTGCGGCCCGGGCCCCTTGGATCGTGACATCCCGCGCTCCAACCAGCCTTACCGCTTGAACCTCGCCTTCCGTCCGACCGCCGCTGGCGAACTCTTGCCTGTGCGTGAAGCCGTTGTGACGATTGACGAAACCATGCCGCCGCCGCCCGAAACCTTTATCGCAGTGGAATGCACTTCGCAGGAACCCGGCAATGAAGGTGGCAAGGCTTGCGACGGTGACCCGATGACCATGTGGCACACCCAGTATGGCGTGACCCTCGGTAAGTATCCGCACAGCGTGGCACTTGACCTCAACAAGCCGCGCACGTTGAAGGGTATCACCTGCCAGGGCCGTCAGGACGGCGTCAATGGTCGCGTCAAGGACTTCAAGGTGGAAGTCTCTACCGACCGCAAGACCTGGACGACGGTGGTCACCGGCACGCTCAAGAATACGGGCGATGTGCAGGAGGTGCGCTTCCCTGCTCCTGCAGCAAACATTCGCTACGTGCGCTTCACGGGTCTGAGCGAACAGAATGGCAATGAATTTGCCTCCATGGCTGAAATCGGCATCATCGAATAAGTACATTCATTTGATGCTCAAAGAGACCGCATGCCCTGTTGGACGTGCGGTCTTTTTTTACCCACAAAACACCCTGATAACAACTCTACACATGCGAATAAAAATCTTTTAATTCTCCACAGTGCGGCGGCATTTGTTATACTTATTTCCGTAATTGAAAGGAATACAATAATGACAACTTTAAATGAACAGATTGCTTCTAAACTTGAATCCCTCCGTGGTATGCTTCAGGCCGATGGCGGCGATTTGGAATTGGTAGATATTGAAAATAAGACGGTCCACTTGCGTTTGCGCGGTGCTTGCGGTTGCTGCCCGCACGCAATGATGACGCTGAAGAGCGGCATTGAACGCGTCTTGCGCGAAGAACTTGATCCTGAAATCACCGTTGAACGCGTGATGTAACATGCAAACCCTCCTCACCAGAGCGCTTGAAACGTTAGATGACACTGCTGCACTCGCGGCAGAGGTCGCGACGTTATTAGCGCCTGGCGGAGTGTTGTTGCTAACCGGTGACCTTGGCGCGGGTAAGACGACCTTTGTGCAAGCCCTTGCACGGGAATATGGCATCACCCGCACGGTTACGAGCCCCACCTTTACGTTGGCGAACGAATATCCGATTCCCATGGGTGGCAAGCTCGTCCATTACGATCTCTATCGTTTAGCAGTTCCCTCAGGGTTATACGATTTGGGATTTGAAGATGCGCTGGAATATGGCGCACGACTTGCGATCGAGTGGCCAGAAAAGGCGCAATCGGTGTTGGACTTAGAAGTCCCCCAACGGCTTCGTCTGAACTTAACCACTGATCAAAACGGCCTCCGTCATGCGGAGTTGCTAAAGGAACATCTATCATGAGCAATTTGACTGTGCGTGAGGAGATTGACCGTCTCCGTGAAACATGGGGCAAACGGCTGTTGATTCTCGGCCACCATTATCAAGATTCGGACGTTGTTGCCTGTTGCGATGCGGTGGGCGACTCCTTAGAACTATCACGTTTAGCCGCCGCTTCCGATGCAGAACGCATCATCTTCTGCGGTGTTCGCTTTATGGCTGAGACGGCCGACATCCTCATCCGCGATGCGGAGGGAAAGTCTTGCGGTCGCAGTGTTTGGCAACCTGCCCCTGAAGCGGGTTGCCCCATGGCCGACATGGCCGATGGTAAGACCCTGGAAGCCGCTTGGCAAAACTTGACCCATCGCGTGGACGATCGCCCCTTAACGCCGATTGTCTATGTGAATTCCAATGCTGAAGTCAAGGCAACCTGTGGCAAACACGGCGGTTCTGCCTGCACCTCTGGCAATGGTTTACGCGTGGTTAAGCACTTTTTAGACCTGGGCCACCGCATTCTCTTTGCGCCGGACCAACACCTCTGCACGAATATCATGCGTGAATTGGGCTATCCGACGACCGCTGTTGCCACGTGGCATCGCGACCTTCCGGATGGCGGCCTGACAACAGAAGAAATTCGTGCCGCCCGTCTCATCGCATGGGACGGATGCTGCCCCATCCACGCGAGCTACACCATTGGTGACGTTGCTGCGGCTCGTGCCGCCTATCCTGGCGCCGAGTTGCTCATCCACCCAGAAGCACCTGCAGCAGTCGCCGCACTTGCTGATCAGACGGGCTCCACCAAGGGTATTATTGATACCATCGCACGTGCAGAACCCGACCAAACCTTTATCGTGGGCACGGAAGAACACCTCGTGCGTCGCTTGGCTCGCCGTAAGGAACCCAAAATTGTCTCCTTACGTCCGATTATCTGCGAAGATATGGGCCTCACCACGCCAGAACAAATCCTTCATGTACTGCAAACTTGGGATGAGTCCTGCCGCGTCAAGGTGCAAGATGACCTGGTCCTGGATGCTCGCGCAAGTGTTGAACGCATGTTAGCGCTCTAATCCCTTTGCGAGTCTGCGCTTTAACTGCACCGCAAAGCCCTCCCTTAGAACAAAAAAGGCATACCCACGTGGTATGCCTTTTTGTTTGTCTATGCGTTAGCAAGGTGCCATTAAATCTCTTCAAAGAAGGCCTTTGCCTCAGCCAAGGCGCGACTCGCCGCAGCCAACTTCGCCTCCGTCAGCTCTGCCAATGCGCCCTTGAGTTGCAACATCAACCCGCCCTCTGCGCCAAACTCCTTCGTGACCACCGTAATCCCGTCCAACCAATCTGCCAGATTAAAGAGCGCAAGCGCATCCTCAACCGACTGAACAGGCGGCAATTCTAAGGCGACCGACAGGGCAAAGCGTTCCTTCCCCTGCGAGATTTCAGGATCATCAATCAATTCAAGCGTCCCTGCATGACGCGCATCTCGCACATACGTCCAGGCCACGTAGCCAGGTGCATCTGCAAACACCTCGCGATGTTGGCACGCCGTCAACCACGTCTCCGCCACACGGCGAGCCTCTGTAAAATTCGCATCTGAACTCATTGCTTCGTCACTCCCTCCGAGAGAATCGGCAAAATACTCTGTCGCAAGGACTCATCTAAGTCAAATAAAGCAAAGCCCTTGCACTTCATCGTCCGAATGACCTCAATCTGACGTAAAACATCAATTGCATCCAAGCGGCTCTCTGTTGCCGTTACGCCAATCCCGCTAATAATCTTCGATGCCACACGCCGATCGGCCGTTTGCGTCCCCAACCAATCCTTTAGCGCCTCAATATTTTCGGTGTAATTCATCGGCAGTGCATAGTCAATCATCCCCGTGCGCAACCACGAGATCCAGTCCTGCCCAACACTATCTGCACACGCAGGGTACTTTCCGAAGACAGCGGCGGACAATTCCACATTCGGCTTAACTGCACGAATTCGCGAACGAATCGCCAAAACCGTCGAGGCAATCTGCGCCTCACGCCAATCCAAGAACTGACGACGATGCGCGCCGTTTGCCTCCGTGATACACTTTGGCCAATTCTTCGTCTTCCCATGCGCCGCTTCAAAGCGCGCCTTCGTGCGGGGGCCTAATGAGGACGGCAAGTCTGGAAAACGGATAAAGTCCAAATGCACACCATCCACACCCGACTTGGCCAATTCAATTGCGGCATCAATGAGATAATTGCGCACCTCTGGATGCGTGGGATCAAGCCAATTCAAATCATTCCCCTTGGCGTCCTGCAGCGTCCATCCCTTACCTTTAAAGCGGTCCACCGCTCCCTTTGCTGCATTTGTGCAAGAGTAACACAAAATCCACGCATGAACGCGCAACCCCTGTTGGCGACACGCGGCAATCGCATCGCGCAGGGCATTCCCCTCAAGGCGTTGCGGCAAAACCTTTGAGGGATAGAGCGCAAATGCCGCTCCTGCGACATTCACATACACGTCGGTGATGCCCGCCTGTGCGAGCAACTTTGCCGTCCGCGGCCAATCGCCAGGATAGAGCCCTAATCCCGAATGATCCCACACCCCCTTAATCTCACCCGAACGCGCCCAATACGTCATCCCATAGGCGTGATTCACACTATCACGCAAATCACACGCATGCTGATAGGCGACATAACCTTCCTTCTTTTCAAGCGAGGCTTCCAGGTTCTCCCACACCTTCTTAATCACATCATTCGCACGCTCAATTTGCTCACGGCGCGGCGAACTCTTGGGCAGGAGACTCGTTCGCATTAAAAGCGAACCATCCTTTACGGGTGCCACCGCCGCTTGCATCACATGGCGCGCCGCCTGATGCCACACCTCGGGATAAGATTCTGCCGCGATTGCCAATAGGAGGCGTTGCTTCCCTAATTCATCCCCATCGCCCGAAAGGACGTGCGTCATCCAATAAGAGCCCTGTGACGTACGCCACCACGCGACATCCGTCTGCTTCCCCGTGCGATCACACCACCACGCCAAAGGCTTCGTCTCCTTACGCGCTGCGGTTACCGTAAAGATATTTGAGCTCGTTTGCAACACCTTTGAGGGCATTCCCTTGGGACGCTGCGCCCCAAACTGCATCGAACTCCACGCACCACTATCTGTGCGTTTGTAGGAGCCAATCTTCAAGCCAAAGAGCGTCGCCAATTCCTGCGAGGCGGAGTAACACACCACAAAGCGCGTCCCACGCCCCAATAAGCGTTGCACCGTTGTGACCACCGAAGCGGGCGGCCGATAACAATCCACCAGCACCACCACCTTGTACTGCGCCGTGGCAGACAACGTCGAGTCGGCGATTAAATCCGCCTCCACCCCCGCTTCGTTGTACCACCGCTGCACATGAGATGCGAGCGACTTTGCAAAACGCCGTTCACCCTCTGGGACAGAAAGCTCTGCATGCACCACAGCAATCGCCGCGGCGCGCACCCAAACTGCGAACAACAGGAAAAAGAATGTAAGAAGGAAACGCAAGGGGTTAAGCCTTGTGACGATAAATGATACGACCCTTCGTCAAATCGTAGGGAGAAATCTCAAGCGTAACCTTGTCACCGGTTGCAATCTTAATGAAAAACTTCCGCATCTTGCCGGAAATATGTGCCAAGACTTCATGGCCATTTTCCAAACGAACACGATACATCGTGGCGGGAAGCACCTTGACCACTACGCCATTGACTTCAATTGCATCATCACTTGCCATTAACTCGTTCCTTTGATAAAACAATAATCAGATCTGAAAGTGCAATAAGATATCATGATTTCAGTACTTTCTGCAACTCTAAATCCCTACGCCCCCACAAATTCATCAAATCCCCTTGAGATAACCGCGGAAATGCGTTGTTTTTTAATTTTATCGCCCTAAAAACGTGTGTTTTTTGATACATTAATATTTAAGGAGTTTAGGATGTCGCAGAATTTCTTCAGTCATGTACTTCGTCTCGTTCGAACTCAAGGGACGCTTTTGCGTCGTGTTGAGACCCGTGGCACGTTAGGTATTCGTAAATTTGACGTGTATGCCTACAATGACGACCGCTTCTTACTTCAGACCGGCTCAAGCGAAAAAGATGAATTTGAAAGTGCCTGCCGCCGTCCGACGATTCTCATCCGGCGCAAAGATTTGACGCCCCACCACCCGAAGGGTTGGCTCTTCGCCTTGGGTGCGGGCCACTTCGGCACGATTTTAACGCCCCTCTTCTCCCGTGAACTTGGCGAAGACCTCTGCAAAGTCCCCCACAATCGCCGCTCGGAAGTCATCACCCACAAAGTTGTCCTCGCGAATCTCACTCCGAAGACCATCGACCTCCTCCAGCGTGACACCGACTTCTCCCTCCTCACCGAAGCCGATGCATGGCTCCAAAGTTACCACTTGGGGCTTGAACACATCCGCTACTTCGAACGCACCCCTGAAGTCCTCTCCTACACCGAACGCCTCGGCCAGCTCTGGCGCGTCCGCCCCCAAGTCTACACGATTGACGAAATGCGCGAGACCCTCTCCCGCGCCTACCAGATGTTGGAGTCGGATACGCACTTCTACGTGAGCGTCCGCGGGATTCGTTGGTTGACCTACTCCGAATTCATGCGCATCTCAGCCTTGGCGCGCACCTCGCCCGAACGCATTAAAGCGGCGTTACATGAATGGGTTGCGATGCCCTCTGGCGGCACCATGAGTGCCATGCGCAGTATGAAGTTCGGTGGTCGCCACGCGATGGAGTTCTTCGGCATTAGTCGTGAAGCGGCGGAACAATTCTTGATTCCCTCCCTTGAACGCATGCTTGAAGGCATCTTGCTCAAGCGCATGACCGCAGACGATGTGGCCGACTCGCTTGAGGGGTTGGGGCTTCTCTTCAAGAAAGCGCTCCAATCCCCCGACTTTGCCGATGCCAATTCGGAGGCCTCCATCCGTCATCTCTACGAATTAATCTCCGATGACGTACAGGCCATCTCCTCCAAGGTTGACTTTGACGCCCGCAAGATTGCCCTCCCTGGCGCCACCTTCCACAATGGCATCCCCATCTTCCACCCGGGCGTTGACAAACAATCCCGCGCGGTGGTGGAATACCTGACCCAACGACTCAGCCACAATGAATTTGCCGAGTACATCAACATCTGTGACGTGCGTTCTGCCAAGATACTCTCCTCTGGCAGTGGTCAGTCCCGTGAGATTGTCCTCAAGACCAATCGCATGCCCGTCCCAACCTCCTACATCCAAAAACGCTTAGGCAGCGTTCGCTCGGGCTATGCCAATTACCTCCTCACGCGCGCCAATGTCTTCCGCGCCTTGGGTGCCGACTATCCCTTCTTCCAATTGATTAGCGTCACCTCTCATGACCAACACAAAGAGGAGACCCCCTACTTCATCCGTTCGCGTTGCCCTGGCGACCCCTTGGATGCCATTCCCCGTGCGCTCTTCCGCACCGAGATTGACAATCCAGACAGCGGCGAAGACGTCAATGTCGTCTTAGCCCTTGCCGAACTCTACGGTTGGGCCGCCGCGCAGAACCTCGTCGTGAAAAAGTTCATCCCTGGCGAGAATCCCACTTGTCGCTTCGGAAAGGGGAAAGAGATCTTCGAATTTGTTTACGATGCGCGCTACCATCGTCCGATGCCGGCTCGTGTCCGCGTTTGCTCCATTCGCGGCACAATGGGTTGGCCCAATCTCACGCAAAACAGCACCAACCTGCGTGACGTCCACAAGTTTTACCTCCGCGCCTATGCAATTGCCATGGGCAACTTCTGGCGCCAACACGCCGAAACCTGCACCCTCAACGAGTGCGCCTCTGCCTTCTTCAATGGCTTTGAACGCAAACTTGAAGCGATGCAATGGATGTACTACACCGACCGCAAAAACTTCGACACCTTTGATCCTGGCCTGCGTCAAATTTACAATTTCCGCGCACGCCTCGACTTTGCGCTTTGGGGCTTAGAGCGTGCGGGCAAGGACCTTCCTGCCCTGCGCGAACACTTCATGGACCACGTTCGCGACGTCTTTATCCGTATTTAACGGGTTTCACCACGACTTTTTCATCAAATTTCACCCCAAATAGCCCTAAAATCGGCTATAATGTTCGCTATGAAAATGAAGACTTTTTTGTTAGCGATGTGCCTGTTTTGCACACTGGTAGCATCTGCGCAATATCAAGACTACTCACAGATGGGGAAAACGCCAGCGGAACTGCGTTTTATTGACGATCCGTTGAAGATTGACTTGAAAGAGCCCTCGTGGTTTTGGCACAACCCAAAGAAAGACACTGCTGAAGAACAGCTCGTCTATGCCTTGCGCCTTGAAAAGGCGGGCGAATGGGAAAAGGCGCTTGAAGCCTATGACGATCTCGTCCACGAATGGCACGCCACCCCCGAAGCCCTCACGGCCCAACTCTCCATTGCGCGCTTAAATTCCATCCATGGCAAAACGCAAGAAGCGTACGATGCCGATATCTACCTCCTCTCACACTTTGCCGGTCGCTTTGAACTTGAGCCCGTCTTACGCGATGCCGTTGCGCAGGCTGACTTAATCACCGCAAAGGATTTTGGCCGCACCTTCCGTCGCAACTCTGGTGCCGCACTCCGTGCCAACTACGAACGCGTCATTCACTTTGCACCGCGTTGGTCCGAAGTACCCAAATTACTCTTAAAGATTGCCGACATCTACATGCGCAGCGAAGAGTATGCCAGTGCGATTACCATCTGCGACCGCATCCTCATTGACTGGCCCGCATTTGACAATCTTGAAGCCGTCATCACCACCTACTGCGAAGCTTGCCGCAAACAGGCCGACCAGTGGCAGAATGACACCGGCCGTCTGCGCCACCTTGAAGAACTCATTGGCGGCGCACGCACCTTCGCCCCAGACCATCCGATGGTGGCCCGCTTTGCTGAATGGCAACGGGAAATCTACCTCCTGCGCCGCAATCGTTCCTACGAAAAGGCGCGCTTCTATGACAATCCTGCTGCCTACTCGACCGAAGCGGCGATTGAAGCCTACAAGACCTTCTTGCGCACCTTCCCTGAAGCTCCCGAAGCCGAACAAATGCGTGCGCGCCTCGCAGAACTCTCCCTCTCCACTAATTCCTCGCAAACGAAAGACACCCCATGATCCGTTTCCTTTCTGCTCTCCTTGCTTGCTGCTCGCTTCTCCTCCTCTCTGGTTGCGCGGGCTACAACCGCGGTTCGATCGTGCCCGAACAGTTGCGCACAATCCACGTGCCTGCATTTGAAAACCACACCAATTACCCGATGGTTGGCTCCATTGCTGCCCAGCAGTTCCTCGATACGTTGATTGAAGATGGCACCTTCAAGCTCGCCCCCTATGACACAGCCCGTCTGCGCGTACAGGTCGTAATTAAGGACATTATCTCCGATTCAATTCGCTACGACCGCAATAATGCCATCCTCCCCACCGAATATTACATGACCCTTTCGGCGCATCTTTATGTCTATGATGCCATCACGGGCCAGTCCTACATTGAAGGCAAGCCCATCCTCGCGACCGAATCGATGTTGACGCGTGACCAATATCAAACCAGCATCATGGATACCCTGCCGCGTCTCTCCCGCCGTCTGGCGAAGGCCTTGTTGGACGAACTACAAACCATCCAATAAAATCCCCCGCTTCCCCTGCGCAGCCCACGGCTGCGCAGATTTCGTTTTAGCCACACGCTACTTGCGTGCCGCAGGTGCTAAAACATGCGCTTCCCCTTACGTCTTCGCGCGCTTCGCGCCAGACGTTCATCCCTCAATAAAGCCTCCCTATGTCCACGTTTCGCAACCTTCTCACTGGGTTTAAGACGCTCTGCGGTTACTATCGCGCCCAAGTCAAACTCCTCAGCCTCGACATCATCTCCATCTTACTCTACGCGGGCCTGCAAATTGCCATTCCTGCCACTGCCCTCCGCGTCTTCACCATCTACCTCCCTGAGGGCAACCTCCGCGCCACTGCATGGGCTGCTGCCGCCTTTGCTGCGATGACCCTTTTCGCCGCGGGCCTTGAATGGTGCTACATCCTCTTCGGGCACTGGTTAGGCATCCGCGTTGAAGCCACCATGCGCACTGCCTTCTTTGACCACATCCAGAAGCAACCCTTCTCCTTCTTTGACCGCACCAAGACTGGCGAAGTCCTCAGCCGCATCACTTCAGACTTGATGTTGGTCGGCGAAACGGCCCACCATCTCTTAGAAGACCTCGCCGAATCGACCCTCACCCTGGCGGGTGCCTTCGTGGTCATGTTTTGGATCAATCCCCAATTAGCAGCCCTCACCTTAATCCCCGTGCCCTTCGTCCTCGTCTTTGCGGGCTTCTTCCAACGTCGCATCCACCGCACCTGGCGCGAGAATCGCAAAGAAGTCTCCACCCTCGCTGCGCACGTTGAAAACGTCGTCCAAGGGATTCGCGAGATTAAGAGCTTTACCCATGAAGATATCGAACGCTCCGCCTTCAAGAAGGTCAATGCCCGCTTCAGCCGTTCCTTCGAAAAGGTGTACGTGCTCTATGCGCCCCTCTTTGCGGGCACCCAGATGTTGCTCGAAGGCTACTCACTGATGTACATCGCCCTCGGCGCATGGATGGTTGCCCACGATGCAGCGACCCTGCCCCAGGTCATCACCTTCTTCATGTACTCCCGCTACGTGACTAAGCCCATGCGCCGCATTGTCAATGGCCTCGACATGTACCAACAAGGCCTCGTCGGCTACTGCCGCTTCCGCGAATTCTTGGCGCAACCTCCAGAAGAAGACCCCGCCGCCGATTGCCCACCTCCCACAGAAGTACGTGGCGACCTGCGCATTAAGGGCCTCAACTTTGCCTATCCTGGCACCGAACGCACCGTGCTCTCCATCCCAGACCTCACCATTCCTGCGGGCACCATCTGCGCACTCGTGGGCCCCAGTGGCGCTGGCAAGAGCACCCTCGCAGCCCTCATCCCACGCTTTTACGAACCCACCACGGGCGCCATCTACCTCGATGGTCGCGATACCACAGAAATCCCCAAACGCTTCTTGCGCGAGGCCATCGGCATCGTTGCCCAGCGCCCCTTCCTCTTTGATGGCACCATCCGTGACAACCTCCTCCTGGGGGCGCCCACCGCAGATGATGAAGCCCTCTACCAAGCCCTCGCCCAGGCCAACCTTGAAGAGTTTGTGCGCGGACTCCCTGAGCAACTCAATACACCGGTTGGCGAACACGGCCTGATGCTCTCTGGTGGCCAGGCCCAACGCATCGCCATTGCTCGTGTCTTCTTAAAGAATCCGCCGATTCTCATTCTGGACGAAGCCACCAGCGCCCTGGACACCTTCTCAGAAGCCGCCGTGCAAGACGCCCTCAATCGGTTGGCGAAGGGCCGCACCACCCTCATCATTGCCCACCGCCTCACCACCATCCGTCATGCCACCATGATCTGCTACTTAGAAGATGGCAAGATCGTCGAACAAGGCTCGCATACCGAATTGGTTGAAGCGAATGGCCGTTACAAAAAACTCCTTCACGCCGCGGGCATGCTCTAATGATCACCCGACTCCTCCTCTGTTGCCTATCGCTCTGCCTGCTGGGATGTAGCACGCTGCAATTGCGGCGCTTCTCCTTCCGCGCTTGGGCAGAGCGCCACCTTGCTTCAGAGACCGCCTATCCTGCGCGCTACCAACAGTCCATTCGCCTCAGCCCCCAAGTGAGCCATCCCTTCACCTTAATCCTCAATAGCCCCACCTCTGCGTGGATTGACTGCGGCAATGGTGTCATCCTTCGATTAAAGGAAGAGATCTACCAAGACACTTGGGCGCAGCTCACGCTCGCAGATGTTGACCAGGATGGCATTGATGACCTCATCTTCACTGCACAATCCCATGACACCCCCGATCCCCTAAAAGCCATCTTTCTCTATCACGAGGGCAAATGGGAGCCCTATCTTCTGCCCCCTGGCTTCTAATCCCTCCCCCACACATCACCCCTGAGGAGACACCTATGTTTTTATTTTTCGGCGGCATCCTTGCCCTCATCATCGGCTACTTCACCTACGGACGCTTCATTGAGCGCCTCTTAAAACCCGACAATCGCCCCACCCCAGCCCTTGCCAACAACGATGGCGTGGACACCCTCCCTCTGCCCCAATGGAAAAACCTCCTCATTCAATTACTCAATATTGCAGGCGTGGGTCCAGTGATTGGCGTAATTATCGGTATTAAATTTGGCGTCAAATGCTTTTGGATTATCCCCCTCGGATGCATCCTTGGCGGCGCAGTGCATGACTTTATCTCCGGCTTCATTAGCCTTCGCAATGGCGGCATCAACCTCCCCGAGCAGACCCGCCGCGCCTTTGGCAATCTTTACCACCGCATCTACGTCTTCTTTGTGGCGATTCTCCTCCTCTTAGTCGTTGCCGTCTTCGTCAACATCCCTGCCAAACTCTTAGCCAGCACCTTGCCCCTTCCCCTTGCGCCCAGCACCCTCTTTTGGCTCATGGCGGGCATCGTCTTTATCTACTACATCGCCTCCACCATCTTTCCGATTGACCTCATCATTGGAAAAGTTTACCCCCTCTTCGGCGGCTTACTCCTCGTAGGCTCCTTAGCCATGCTTGCCTCCCTCACCTGGCACACACTGAGTGACCCCACCCTTCTCACCGAAACCGCCGCATTCACCAAAGGCATGTTCCATGACCAACCCGTCATCCCCTGCCTCTTCGTCACGATTGCCTGCGGTATCATCTCTGGCTTCCATGCCACCCAGTCCCCCATCGTTGCCCGCACCATTCGCCACGAACGCGAAGCCCGCCTCACCTACTACGGCATGATGATTGCCGAGGGCATCATTGCCATGATTTGGGCCGCTGCAGGGATGGCGATCTACAATCTCTACCCCGAATTGATGTCTGCTGCACCCACCCTTGCCCTCACCCGTTCCACCGAACACTTCCTCGGCCACACGGTTGGGCTCGTCACCATCTTTAGCGTGATTATTTTGGCGATAACCTCTGGCGACACCGCCCTGCGCAGCCTACGCCTCACCCTTGCCGAACACTTTAAGCTCCCCCAGGCCAAGTTCACCAACCGCGTTTGGATCACCCTGCCCCCCATCCTCTGCACCGTTGCCCTCTTAGCATGGAGTAATCGCAGTGCCCAGAGCTTTGAGTGGCTTTGGAAATACTTTGCGTGGGGCAATCAAATCCTCTCCGCCTCCACCCTCATGATGTGCGCCGTTTGGTTAAAACGCCAAAAAGAGTGCCCCTGGGTCGCCCTCATCCCTGGCACCTTTATGACCTTTGTGGTGAGCAGCTTCATCCTCTGGTCACACCCCTCCCACGCGGGTTGCCCCTATGGCTTCCACCTGCCCCTACCCATTGCCTATAGCATTGCGGGCATCTTCTCCCTCCTCTGCGCCGTCGCCGTATGGCGCTTAGGTAATCGCCCCCAAGTGGATTAAGCTGCGGCTGCGTCCATCAAACAAAAAAGCACTGCGAGAAAGCAGTGCTTTTTTGTTTAAGCGAGAGCGCGGTAGGCGGTTAGAAGACCCAAAACTTCGCAATGAAGTAATTCACGACGATCTCAAGGATTGTCACAATCAGATTGATCACCTCTGGCCACCATCCATACTCCGTGCGAACCCGTTCACGATCCCGTAAATTCCACTTGAGCCAACAGTCAATGACCACCCACATCAAAGCCACCGTCACAATCACCGTGCCAATGCGTGTGGAGTAAAAGAGCCATACCGACTCCCAAAATCCACTCTCCGTGCCGCTAAAGGCCAACCACCTCATCATGAAAAAGGCAGTCGTTGCCGCAGCGAACCAGGAGAGCGACTTTGACCAGACGTTGCTCAAATGGAATTTACGGAAGCAGACCGAATAACCGACCTGACTCACCACCGTTGAGCAAACGCCGGAGAGGAAATACCAGAACAACTCCCAAAAGAGCGCCGGGTCAATGAAACGTGCGATGAACTCAGACAAGGTTCAGCGGTCCATCTTTCAAGAGTTCACGGCAGAGCTGCCAGCACTCATACTGCATACGCGGCACATGGAAGCAGCCCTTATAGAGGTTGCCCTTAATGTCCGAGCAGACACGGCCATCACGTGCGAGATAACCATACCACCCGCCATACTCCTTATCCGGGAAGTGTGCGTGCGTCCAGTCATGCACGAGCGTGTGCATCTTGGCATACTTCTCATCACCCGTGAGCTGATAAGCCAAGAGCGCCGCGATGCACCCTTCATTGTGGGGCCACCAGAACTTCATATCCTGCCAGTACTCGCTCACCGGATGATTAAAGACATCACGATAATAGAGAATGCCGCCGTATTCCTTATCCCAGCCGCGTTCCCACGACCAGTCCAGCATATCCAAACCGATGCGGATATAATCCGTACGACCACGCATCTTACCTTCATTCATGATGAACCATGCACCCTCAATCGCATGACCAGGGTTCAACGTGCGTTCATCAATGTGGTCGATGATCGAACCATCCGGCGCCACCGTTTCCATGACGCACTTCAAATCAGGCTTCATATGATACTTCACGATATCCGCGATCGCCTGGTCAATGCGGTCATTCGCCTCTTCATAACCGATACTTTCACGGAGACGCTGGCACGTCACGATGTTAATCATCGGATGACCCAAACCGCGCTTCGGGCGGACATCGGTAAATTTCGGCGGATAGTCCACATGGTCGCCATAGATCTTATACGTCTTACGCGCCAATTCTGCATACTCATCCGAACCCGTCAGACGAGCATACTCACCATAAGCGATAGAGGCAAAGCTCTCCGAAAAGGCATAACGACGCTTGCGAATCGGATCACCGCGACGCGTCACATGGAAATACATGCGCCCATCCTTCGGGTCATAGCAGTACTTACGCAGAAACTCAAGCGTTCCCTTCGCTGCCGCTTCCCACTCCGGACGACGCTCCACGTGGTTGGCCAAAAAGCCCACCATCCATGCAAAACGTCCCTGTTGCCAAACGCCCTTATCATCATCAATCCGACGCCCCTGACGATCCACGCCCGTCATGATGCCGCCGTATTCCTTATCTAAACCATACTCCATCCAGAACGGCACCACATCGCAGAGCAAGCCATCATGGTAAACCGTTTCGAGTTTTTGCAGACGATCAGTTGTTAACATATGCATTCCTTTCATGCCCTAAAACTGATACAAAAAAAGCCTGCCGCCTTACGGCAGCAGGCTCGTGAAAAAGATTATTCAGCCAAAATCGCAACCACCGTGTCAGCGCAGTCCTTACGCTGTTCGGGGGTGAGATTCGAGAGAGGCGGACGCACTGCAGGCATATCCAAGCCATGAATGGCCATCATTGCCTTGCCGCCGACCACGCCACCATACTTCACCAAGAGGTCCACGATACGGCACACCTTGCTCATGCCCTTATCAATTGCAGCCTGGTCAGCATTCTTGTAAGCTTCCCAAATGCCGTAGTAAAGCGGAGCAGCATAGTTGTAAGTCGAGCCGATAGCAGACTTTGCACCGCAGGCCAAAGCACCAGCGAACCATTCATCGATACCCCAGGTGATATCATACTTACCACCGCAGGCGCGGATGCAGCGCTGATACATGTACAAGTCAGGATAGTTAAACTTGATACCGGCGAGCTGAGGAATCTTACCATCCGCCTTGATCAAGAACTGTTCCATATCAAAGGTCACCCCGCTCATGCCCGTGTGATAATAGTAGAAGGGCAAGTTCGGAGCCGCCACCAAAACGGAATTGATGTAGTCAATCAAGTTATCAATGCTCGAGGGCTTGAAGAAGTTCGGCGGCACGATAGAGGTTGCGTCCAAGCCAATTTCTTCAGCGTAAGCAGCCAATTCGCGAGCGTCAGCGATCGACAAAGCACCCACGTGGCAGATCAAGAAGAGCTTACCCTTAGCAGCATCCGCCCAAGCCTTCATCACGGCCTTACGTTCTGCCACAGAGCAGCAAATACCTTCACCCGTCGTACCGCAGATGTACGCGCCGATCACCTTCTGCTTCAGCAAGGTTTCCACCTGCTTCGGAATCAAATCAAAATTAATGCTACCATCCGCATTAAACGGCGTATGGGGCGCAGCAACGAGACCTTCGAGTTTTTTCATAAGACAATCACCTTTCGTAAAGTTTGACTTTAATTATTATCCCACACTTCTATTAAAACTGCAACTAAAAAGCACAGCATGTGTTTAGGTTTTCCACGGGGGAGCACGGGCATGCACGCTACATCGCACGGGCACATTTCCGTGCTCTGCTAGCGTGCGCTTTGCACTCCACGAGCGCAGCTCGTCAACCAGCGCCATAGGCGCTTAACCAGCGGCTCTGCCGCTTAACCACGGTGCATCGCGCCGTTAACAGTGCCTACGGCACACAAAGAACTGCCAGTGATTTTACCGCGAACTACGCGAGGCGCACGACCGCACCACGGCGCGATGGCCTGCGGCCCCGTGGATGCTGGCTCGTGCTTTTGCGAAGCATGTAAAGGACAGCATGTGGGGGTTCTCCACGAGTCGCATAGTCTTGCACGCTACATCGCACGGGCACATAGTCCCACTGCCCTTCGGGCCTGGGCGCATCGAGCTCCTGCTCTGCTAGCGTGCGCTTTGCACTCCACGAGCGCAGCTCGTCAACCAGCGCCATAGGCGCTTAACCAGCGGCTCTGCCGCTTAACCACGGTGCATCGCGCCGTTAACAGTGCCTACGGCACACAAAGGACAGCCAGGGAGGATTTTACCGCTAGCAACGCGATGCGGGCAGCAGCTAATCGTGGCGCGATGGCGCTTTCAGCGCCCCACGATTACTGCTCGCCCTCTAAGGACTGCATGTAAAAGGACTGCATGTGTTTAAGTTTTCCACGAGTCGTACGGTCATGCACGCTACAAATTATGTAAACCATCGGTCGAGCGAAGCGAGTGCGACAATCAACTCGCAACTGCAAGCGAAGCGAATATGCGCTCGAGCACGAAGTGCTGAGAAACTCTGAACTTTCAACTGCGACATCGTCGCTTCGGCACATATCCATTTCTTCGCCAGCGTGCGCTTTGCTCTCCACGAGCGTAGCTCGTTAACCAGGGCGCATCGCGCCCTTAACCAGCGGCTCTGCCGCTTAACCACGGTGCGAAGCGCCGTCAACCGCGCCTTCGGCGCCGTAGGCGCTAATCCACTAAAAACAAAAAAGACACGCCGTCGGGAACGGCGTGCCGTTTTTTGTTTATTTCCCTTAGAGCTTCAAGAGGAGCTTTTCAAGGATGACTCGTAGGAATTCCAAGAGCGGATCAAGAATTCGTTGCATCACACCCTCCTCGATTAACCTTCGGTCGTCTGTTCAGCCTGTGCTTCATAAGCGAGCGGCAAGGCATAACGGATAGTTGCGAGCTCACCAGTTGCCGTATTACGGGTGGCGAAGTAAAGGGTTGCCTGAATTCCCTCACCCATGACGGCGCTCGTATTCATGAAGACACTCGTACGAGCAGTA
>JAFYWN010000029.1 GCA_017558005.1 Kiritimatiellia bacterium
GCGCGCATCCGCTCGCAGACCGTTGGGCGGGCTATTCCGAGGGCGCTCGAAGAGGCTCGCCTCGTGACTGTGGACGGGAAGAAGTATATGGTCAAGGCAGGGATGTCGGAGGAGCACATCGTAGCAGAGATGGCGGCTGATTCCGTCTACCGGGCCGCCGGCATCAATGTGCCCGATACGTGCAAAAAAAACTGCACATAAGAGGCTCCTCAGTGCGAAATTGAGACAAAAAGTGCCGCTACGCTTAATAAAAACAAGGCGCAACGGCAAAAGAGAATCCGCCGGGGCAATGCCCTCGGCGGATGGTGTTTGTGCTGTTTAGGAGAAACATTGAACGAGCCACTATTGAACACACGCGTGTCACCCTTGAGGGATTGACGCGCGTGTGGGTATTGTTAGAGAGAAGGAGCGCCACGGATATGCTGCACGATTTAGCCAGAGTAGAGATTAACAAACTAGAAGCCCATGGCATCACGGGCCTCAGTTACGACGAAATCGCCAGCCTCCAAATGGCCGCCGTCGCCGTTGACCAAGCCGCCAAAAGCGAAGACCTCGCCGTGGGGCTTCCGCGCCCAATGCGTCTCACGGACGAAGTCATCCTCTGGCCGATGACCCTCGCTGCGCAACAATTACCGGATGCAACCCGAATAAAAACGATGCTCGGTGGGAACCGAGCATCGCTGTAGAAAAGATTCAACTCAACCTTAGAGGACGTCGAAGGAGATTTCGCTCAACGTCGCCCAGTGCTGACCGGAGATCACCGGTGCCACTGCGGTGAAGCGCAGATAATGAGCAGAGGTCTTTTGAATTTCAATCTTCTTCAGACCGCGCTGCTGAGTGGTCCAACCCGTCTTACCTTCAAAAACAGTCTTCCAGGTCTTGCCATCTTCACTCAGTTCGATCTTGCATTCACCGATCAAACCATTGGAGACATCCATACGCGGCAACAATTTCACTGCGGCGATGTCCAAGGTTTCCCCGAGATCCACCACGAAGTTGTGCGGGTAATCGGGGTTCACGTTACGCCAGTCGGTGTGCCAATAGGTGTTGGGCTTGTTGTCAAAGGCGTAGGTCACCATGCCTTCACCAGGTTCTTCAGAGGAGACCGAGAGCACCTTCCATGCGGCACGCACGATTTCCTTCGAGAAGGTACGTTCCACAGGAGGCAATGCAATCTGCCCCTCTTCCGGGACCACCGTCACTGCGACCTTACCGCTCTGCAATGCAAAGGGCTGGGTGTAAAGCGTGGGCTCTGCACCATTCACAGAGACCATGACCTTGGCATTTTTACGATGCGGCGTGACGGTCACCATATTCTTGGAGTCTCGCGTAATCAATGCCAAACCTGCGCTTTCACGGAAGGGGCGCGTGCGGAACGGACGAGAACCGAAGCGCATGGCGAAACCAAAGGTGAAGGGCTTGTTGTAAACCAAGTGTTCTGCCCACGGACGAGGACCGCAAGAACCATTACCAATACCAGTCTGGTCATAGTCAATGTGCAGCCAAGTCTTGTCAGGCGTCGGCAATTCTGCGGGTAAGCTCGCCTTGTGCAACGTAACAGCATCCCATTGATTGACAGAGAACGGGAATACATCACCCGTCACCAAGGGGAAGAAGCAGAGCGAATCCTCCCCGTCATCCATCAGGATCCAACGTGCATTCTCGTGGTTGCCATGTTCCTGCGTTTCGCTGTAAGGGATGAAGAAATCTTCAGGCTTTGCAGTAAAGACACCATTCCAGCAAGCGCGGAGACGGTCAGAGTAGTTTTCCCAAGGACCGAGTGCATTGTACTGAATCTTAGAGAGCGACTTATCCACGGCCAACTGGAAGCCGAGACGCGGCACCACTTCTTCAGGAGACTGCGGATAGAAGACACCTTCGCAAGAAACGGTGTTCATGAAGACCGTCCACACGAGCGTATATTCATAAGGAACGTTACCGCCCTCGGTCGTCATACGGGCAATCACTTGCACCGTTTCGGCATCGCCATCAAGCTTACGCCATTCCATCGAGAGGCACTTATTCTTTTGTGTAAGCAAGGAATTCCATGTCGCACCATACTTAATCCAACGGTCATTGTTGACGGGTGCACGATAGAGCGTGAACTCAGGAGCAGAAGCAAGCAGGGGCTTGTTGTTGTAGTGAATCTGCGCCAACACACCATCCTTGAAGATTAAGCGTGTGCATTCCTTCGCGCGATCAGCCACCTCAATGGAGCCATCGGTCTGCTTTGTAACATTGTACTTCACCTCTGGCCAGGTCTTATTGACCGCCAACTTTTCAGGCTTCGTAGCGCACGGCACTGCGAACCAAGCCTCAGCGGTATGCACGATATCAGCATTCGATTCAGCGGCCTTTGCCACAAACACAGGGAAGTCTTCAAAGAACTTCGTCGTTGGCACGACCAACGGAATCTTCGTGCTTTCGCCAGGCTTCAACGAGGGCAACGTAGCCAACTTGTGACCACTCTTGTTAAAGAGTGCGTAACCTTCAGCTGTCTTGTGGAAGTACTTGTTCGTAACCGTCAGCGCCTGCGCCTTAGCATCCCATGCGAAACCGAAATACTGCTGCGCATGCTTCACCGTCCAATACTGGCCCTTCGGCAAACGATCTGCCGTAATTACACCATTATCGCAGAAGCTACCGAAGTTCGGTGCGTCACCAAACTTACCACCCCATGCGAGCGCCTTGCCCGTTTTCGGCTTCACACGATAAAGCCCAGTGGTTTCGTCCTTTTCTGCGCGAAGGCTTTGGTCCACAAAGTCCCAAATGAAACCGCCAATCATGCGCGGGTTCTGTTCGTAGATTTCAATGTATTCATCGAAATTACCGCAAGCATTACCCATGGAGTGTGCGTATTCCACGTGGATGAAGGGGCGATGCTGATGACGCTTTGCAGTTCCCTTCAAGGAATCATGCGTGCGATACATCGCGCTGTCCATATCGTTGTGCGGAGAGTTTTCAGGGAAGTCACAATAGTGCACCAAACGACCAGGGTCAACCTGCTTCAACCAGTCACCCTGATCTTCCAAATTCTTACCGGGGCCCGTTTCATTGCCCAGAGACCACATAATGATGGAGGGGTGGTTCTTAGAACGTTCAAAGGCGTTCTTTACACGGAAGGCATAAGCCGCATGCCAAGAAGGCACGTTGTTCAAGCACTGCGCAGTACCACGAATCTGGTGCGCTTCAATATTGGCTTCATCCATCACGTAGAGACCCACGCGGTCGCAGATTTCGTACCAGTACGGATGGTTCGGATAGTGAGAGGTACGCACGGCATTGAAGTTTGCCGCCTTCATCAAGCGCGCATCCTGCTCCATGCGTTCAAGTGTCAAGGCACGACCACGGTCAGGATCCATTTCGTGACGGTTCACACCCTTGATAATCGTACGAACGCCATTAACCAAGAGCTCACCCTGCTTGCCCACTTCAACACGACGGAAGCCCGTCTTAAATGCACGCGCATCGCCATTAGGCAAAGCCACCGTCACATCGTAGAGATTCGGTGTTTCAGCAGTCCAGCGCAACACATTCGGTAATTGCTTTGCCGGCAAAGCCACCGCCACCTCAGCACCCGCAGCCAAGGCTGGCACCTGAATCGTTTCGGAATACACATTGCCCAACTTCACAGAGACCGTCGTTGCGGCGCTCGGAGTCGCCCCCGCATTGCGCACCCAGACATCACCTGCCACCGTACCCGTGGTGTAGTCATCGGCCAAACCCGACTTCACCCATACGTCACGAATCTGAACTGCAGGCGTGGTGAAGAGCGTCACGTCACGGAAAATACCCGCCAAACGCCAAAAGTCCTGGTCTTCCAAGTAGCTACCATCAGACCAACGGTACACCTGCACCGCGATGGTGTTCTCGCCAGACTTCAATGCAGAGGTGATATCAAATTCACCCGCCGTAAAGGAGTCTTCGCTATAACCAATCATCGTGCCGTTAATCCACACGAAGTAGGCCGATTCCACACCATCAAAGCGCAAATAGACCTTACCCTTCGAGAAATTTTCTGGCAACGTAAAGGAACGGCGATAGCTACCCACCGAGTTGCGTTCCTTAAATGCCGTCCAGTGCTTCGGCGGCGTAGAGGTCACCGAAGGCGGATTCACGCGGAAGGGATACTCTTCGTTGGAGTAAATCGGCGTCCCGTAGCCAGCAAGCTGCCAGCTCAACGGCACTTCAATCTTATCCCAACCCGAAACGTCAAACGTGGGTTCCCAGAAGGTTGTTGAACGTTCTTCTGGAGTCATCGCGAAGTGGAAGCTCCACATCCCATTCAAGGTCATACATGCAGTTGCATCCGTGGGCATCAAAGAAGCACGCGCCGGTTCACGATTGATTTGATAAACCGTCTCGTCCTCCCACGCCGGAGCTGCCGTCAGCATCCCCGTTACGCAAAGCAACGAAGTCAATAGCGAGAGTCGCATCATAGTTGAATTCCTTTCTACTAATAAATACTGTAACAAATTACTGTACTGTGTTCAACCCTTACTTCCCCCCGCCTCCCCCAAATCCCCCACCCGCCTACAAGACAACACACCTCCTTTAAGGGGCCAATTCCCATTCTATTCACCATCACTTCAAGCCAAGCGCGCTCATGAAAAAAGGAAACCGACTTACATATTCAGTGCCTCCTGAATCTTTAAGCCACTGCATATAAAAAAAGAGCGCTTAAGCGCACTTCTTTCCATCACTTTCTTAAACGCCACGTAAGGCTCACGTGAAATACACTGCCCCCTGCGCAATTTAATAGGCATTCAATCCTCAAAAGTACCCCAATTCAGTAACAAAAGAGTCAAAATATGTTACGATAGTAATGGTATGAATTTGAGGACCTTGTGATGAAATCAATTCTATTGCTTCTTTTGTGTGGACTCTTTGCGAGTTGGGTTCGGGCGGATTGGCGGGCGATTTTAACGTCTGAGGCAACATTTCGTGAGAAGGACGAGGAAATTTTCCTCACGATTGATCGTGTGCGCGACTTGGAGAAAGCGGCAACGCCTGAGGATGCGCCCTATCTTCACCTCTACCTAACGCTTCTCTTGTCTGAGGGGCTTGAGACTTTTGAATACAACTTCTCCCCAAAAGACCTCCCCGACGAGACGGTTGCTTCGCATTTATGGACCAGTTCTCAAGTTGCCCATCTCATTGAAAAACGCCTTGAACAAGACCTTGACTTTTTGGCCACTAACCCCAATCTGCCGTGGGATTCCTTCCCTGTTTTTCGTAAAACCGATGTACCACGTTGGCCAAACCAACAGATTTTATACCTCATTCCCGAGTTGCCACCCTTTAATCACCGGCTCATCGGCATGCGCGACGAACGTTTTGACCAGATTCTTGCGATTGCCAATGCGAGTGGCGATTGGATACTTGAGGGATACATGGCACTCAAAGAACTTGAGCATTACTCCGAAGAATGGCCCGACCGTAAGGCTCTGATTGCATTGCGCGAATCCAAGCCATGGCCAGACACCCTCTGGACCCTCATGCTCGCAGAAGAGGCAAAGACCTATACCGCCGACCACGAACTTCAACAGAAGGCTAACTGCCTCACACAGATCGTTGAACGCGCTACAGACTATACGACGAAAGTGCGCGCTCAATTGGACCTTAATGAGTTGCGCCTTGCAGCATTTGACCTTTCTGACATCCCCAGTTTAACGCCACCGAAGCCCTTTAAGGGCACACTTCGTTACCGCAATATGGAGCGCCTCACGGTAGAGATTTACAAAGGTTATTATGACTATTCAAGCACTCCTCCGCTGACGAAAAAGGTCTTTACGCTTCCTCCTTCGCCCCATCCTTATGCTTGGATGACCACGGAGATTGAATTACCCGAGCTCCCCCTTGGCGAGTATTCTCTAAAATGGACCACGGTTGGCAACCTACAGTTCTATCCCGTTGTTAGCGTTACGTCGCTCACCGTCTCCTCCTTCACGGTGACACGTATCCGCGATCCAAAGAAGACTCCCACCCCCAAAGGATGGTCCACGAAGGATGGCACACGCACCCCGTTCCATTATGGTTACGCAGGTCTCCTTTATTTTGCGGACTCCACAACGTACGAACCCCTTGCAAACACCCCCATCACCATTCAAGGGACCTCCTTCACCTCCGATGCAAATGGGATGATTCCGCTTCAAGACCTTCCCGACCATAACACCTGTGAAAACGTCCTTATCTCCGCGCGCGGCGAAACGCACTCCCTTCAACATGGGATGTTTTACGAACATTCCTCGTCGAGGAAAGTGAAAAAAGAGGCGCCAGAGACGCGCGCTGCACTCGTTACCGACAGTCCTTGGTATCAAGCGGGTGACACAATCCGTTGGAAAGTGATTATCACCCACTTTGATTCCGAAAAAAATGCCTTTATTCCTAGCCCAAATGTGACGGGACGCCTCTCCATTTCTAGCACCGATGGCGCACTCTCCTTTGAGGAAACGCTCACCACCGATGCTACGGGATGCCTAACAGGGGAACTTCCCCTCCCGCCCGAGACAGGCAACACGCACGTTGCGTTTACATGGAATGAAGAGCGACTCACCCACCCCTCCATCCTCATCAGCGCCTCGGACTACACCCCGCCCATGAGCCAACTTGAAGTCACCGCTCTTCCCTGTAGCGCCCCTCTTCCAAGCGAACGCCAATTTGAGATTCGCGGGCGCGCCATCAGTGGGATTCCGCTCGCTGGCACAAAGGTGCAGTGGAGATTAGACCTTGAGTCCACACGCAATGCCGAATACAAAGGCGAAGTAACACTGGATGAGCACGGGAGGGCCCTTCTCACCCACCCCATTGCATTACCCGATACAGGCGTCTCGGTGCAAAACATCGCCCTTCGTGTACGCATGTTGCAACCCAATGGCAAGCCAACCTCCCGAACCCTTTATACCCAAATTCAGCCGGCAGGCTACTCGCTTAAGTGTACCCTTCCCGAGGAACATTGGTGTTTTGAAAACCGCCCCTTTAATGTGTTGCTCACCTGTGACGAACGCACCGACCTTAGTGGTGAAATCGAGGTCTATCCCTCAGACGGCAAGCAACAACTTCCATGGATTTACGAAACGCCCGACACCCCTCCGAGTTACACCTTCCCCTTCACAAAAATGGGTGCCGTGCCCATCACATTGCCCGCAGGTTACTACACCTTAAGAGCCAAGACTCCCGACACTAAGACACCGCTCTGTGAGGTTTGTGTTTACCCCCTCAGTGCCGAGACTGCGACGACCACATTCACGCCTGACGAAGATGGCGCAGTGCTCTTTCAGTGGCCCCAGCGAAAAAAGACGAAAATGCACATCGGTTGCGTCATTGTCAATGAAAATGATCCGATTCACTATCAGCCCATCCCCGCAGGTACCACGCTCAAGGGTTACGCATGGCTCAAAGGTGACACCCCCACCTTTCTTACCATCCGCACCCTGAATGGTCTCTTCAAAATACAGCGTATTCATGAGCCATTTTTCGACCTCTCCATCCCCAATGACCTACGCGGCACAATTGACGTGGTCCTCTTCTCCCTTGACTGCAACACCATCCGCACCGTTGTTCAAACAATTGAGGTGACGCCTCCCCAGACATTGTGCATTGAAGCAACCTCCCTTCCGACCACAGTCCCCGTCAATTCCGAACAAACGTGGGAGCTCTCCGTCAATGACCCTAATGCCGAGATTGCGCTTGTGTGTTATGACTACGCGGTAGAACAAGGCTTCGCCCCCACACGAGCGCGCTTTGACTTCGCTGCCTTTACCCCCACAAAATGGTCCTCCTTTACGTATTTTGAATTCTACTCCCCCTTCATGACCGAAATGACAGTCCAGACCTCTGAGTGTCCTCCATTTGACATCTGCGACCCCTCTAGGTATAAGCGTTCATACACCCTTCCTGAGCGGATGTTTCAGTACCCACCATTTAGCCAAACAAGATACTCCTCTAAACTCAAAGACGGACTTCAAGGTCTCTCCTTTGGCCACTACTCCCCACGCAATTTTGGCGAGCCGCCTTTGCTTGATCTCCCCACCGTCGCATACCACCCCGACCTGGTCGCCGCCCTAACGCAAGGACCGCAGGACTCTCGTAAGACACTCCTTTGGTTGCCCAAAGCGCCCCTTGAGCAGGGAAAAGTTCGCTTTACCCTCTCGCTCCCAAATAAAATTACCACCTGGCGCCTCGTAGCCTACGCCTTCACCCCAGATGGTAAAACCGCCACCTTCACCCATCTCTTTAATACACTCCCCCCAACCCCGTAACCTACACTGACGGAGCAGATGTTAATGCACGCACCTTCGCGCTTCTGCATCCCCTCAATGCAGAAGGCACTCACTTCATTAACGTTGGTATGGACTATAAAAATATCCGAGAAAAGTTCTTCTCTCCACGCACACCAAAAGTGTAGCAAACCGGAGCCAAGTAGTCAACTCTACCGACCCAGACAAGCGAAAATTTCGCGATAAGTAGGCGAAATTTCCGCTTGAAAATCGCTGACTTTGGTCACCCAATTTCGCTGATATTGCTCGGGAATTTCGCTGATATTGCTCACCAATTTCGCTGATATTGACCCGGAATTGCTTTAGCTTTCCCCCAAAAAGCTGCTACTTGTTGATAACTTTTCTATCAC
>JAFYWN010000030.1 GCA_017558005.1 Kiritimatiellia bacterium
ACTAACATCAAAAGCAGTCGAAAATCTCCAAGAGAAACTCGTTAACTATCCAAGACCTACACAACTCAAACAGAAGGTGGCAGCATGAAGATTTTTAACCTTTTTCCAATATCCCCCCGCGATTTAACTTGCATTCCAGTGGAGTGGCTGCGCCACAGTGGCAAGTGGAAAGTGGCAAGTGGGCGCTGCGCGCAGGACTGCCAGCGTGGTAATTAACGCAAGAGCGCTAATCTTACAAATCCGCTCACCTCGGCGCGAGGAGTGTTATGCTATGCATTCCACTCCCCGAGGATGACGGATTTGCGCTGCACTTGCTTAAAAGATACGCTCGCGATGCTCGCTTTTAGTGGCGAGGGGGGTGTGGCGCCGCTAATTCATCATTCATCATTGGACCTGCAAGAGCTTTCACCAAAAAGCTGATGTAGTAAAAGGGCACGGTCAGCAGTTTTTGTTCAGCGTTATAGCCATAGTGATTCTTTGACACCTTTATCGCATACGCGAATTTATTGTGATTGGCAAACTTTTCTAGAGAATTAAGGCTACCTCTTCCCTTTTTAACATCCATTGGGATAATCTGATTGTTTGAGGTAAGAATGAACTCTAATTCGGCTGTCGCTTTGCCTCGCCAATAGAAGAGTTTAACGTCATTTGCAACCAGTTCATTCGCGACAAAATTTTCATAGAAGATGCCAGACAACGTGTTTTCTCCTTCATTGGAGACAAAGGACGAGGGGTTAACGCCGCTTTGATAAGAAAACATTCCAATGTCTGCTAAGAAAATTCTAAAATTACTGTCGCAGTCTTCAAGTAAGGGCAAAGTAATATGCTCTTTTAATTGAAATGAACGATGGATAATGTGAGCCATCTCAAGCCATTGAATGGCCATCGCATAGTCTCGCGTTTTTGCTTTCGCTTCAAGAAGGCCTGGTGAAAAATTCTTATTCTCTTTATTTAATTCTTTATAAATGTTTTGAAAAAGCGTTCTTGAGCGTAAGATGGACTCTCGACTCGCCTGGTAGAGTTCCATATCCGCTAAGTAATTATCATAGAGTTCTCTTAGGATGGCCCTTGTCTCCAAAAGGTTACCACGTGTCAGGTACGCCTCTACTGCTTCAGGCATGCCGCCAACTAACAAATATTTTTGAACTGCTTCAAGTGCCAACTGATGAATTTCAGGAGATAATTCGGTACGCGTTTCAAACGCTACTTTGAGCTTTGAATAGAGTCGTTCATTGCTATTGATTAAAAACTCATCAAAGGTCATTGGGTAGATGGTCAACTGCTGAATCTTCCCAACTGGAAAGAGGAATTTTTCACTTCCCCCACCCCTCTTATGCAATTCGCGTTGGATTTTGATTCGCACCATCGATCCCGTTGCAATCACCGGAATCTCCCGTGCATCTTGGCAAAAGTATTTTAACGCAGAGATGATGTTCGGACACTCTTGAACCTCATCAAAGATTAAAAGTGTCTGATCTGAAATGGACTGATTACTCCAAAGCTCTAGGAAATCAATAATCTTTTTTGCATTCGCGGTTGTTTGACAAAAGCTCCGCACCTCATCATGCGCCTTAAAGTCTACATAGACATAGCGCTTCTTGTAATACGTCTCGGCAAAAAGCGTCTTAACCAAATAAGTTTTACCCACTTGGCGTGCACCCCAAACAATTAAGGGTTTCTTATTAAGATTCTCTTTCCAAACGACGAGATCATTCAACGCATTACGAAACATAACAAAAGCCCTTTAAATCAGTCTTCTTGCCGAGCATTATACCATAACTTGCACCAAATATGGGTATTTTTAGAGGCATAACTTGCACCAAATATGGGTATTTTTAGAGGCATAACTTGCACCAAATAGGGTGTTTCGCTCGCAATGCTCGCCTTTTCACCCGGCTGGAGGGCGCGCCTCTTAAAGCAGTAAGAAAGGTGCAGGTGCTCAGCCTCGCCACGGCTGAAGCCCAATGAACGGACGGAGCGCAGCGCGCTCCGTCTGACATGCGCCTACGTGGGAGGCATAAGGCACGGGCCTACAGACACACGCAGAGCGTGGGAGGCATACGGCGGGTGGATGAGACGAGTATGAGAGGGTAATGTGTGTCAGAAGCGAGGGGCGAAGACCCGAGTGCCCGTTGATCGGACCTCGCGTCCGTGGTGAGCCCCTACTCTCTCGGTGGCGAGGGGATGTTGCAGGCGATTTTAGCGATAACTTCTTTGAGTCCACCGCCAGCATGGCATCTTTTGTAGAGTTCGCCTGCGGAGGCTTGGGCTGGATCGAAGACGAAAGGTGTGAGATAGAGGATGCGGCCTTGTGCACAAAATGCTTCCATCTCTACGCCTGGATGCCAGTAGGGTGAGATGCCCTGTGGCAGAAGGACGATGAGTGAGCCTCCTTTTTTAAGAATGGTGCTCTGCACGGCTTTCTCACAGGGACTCATAAAGGTACCGATGCCTACGCCTGAGGCAGTAAGCGATGCGGCGGCTTTTTGCCAATCCTCCCAAAGGGGTGAGCCCGTTCGAATTTTACGCGAGCATTCCACGGCAAGGATGGTGGGATATTTGACAAGGGCAAGATTACCATAATACCACCATTGTGTGCCGTCTTTCGCGCGATAGGTACGGCGCTTACAGAAGTCGGAGGTCTTTCTACGATGCGCACGGAAGGGATTGTCATCGATGTACTGTCGCATACGACGCGTAGCCTCTGGCGTAAAGGCGATTGAGTCATCCCAAGAAGGATTAAGGGGCTGAAAGTCTGTAGATCCGTGAATTTGATGGTAGGCTTCTGTCAGGAAGGCGATGCACTTTTCCACCACGATGATGAGATTCGTGCGTTTCGCTGTGGGGAGTTTATTTAGGTAAATGAGCAGATGAATGTGATTCGGCATAAGGATAAAGCGCCGAACCGAAACCCCGCCTTTAAAGTACTGTTGTAAACGCTTCGTAATCACATCGGCGAAGGGTGCTGTAAGTGGAGTGTAAGTGATGCCGAGCTTTGTATTAGGGGCTAAAACAGAAAGTGGCTCGGCCTGCGGATGCATCTTCAACGTCACCATATAGGCGCGCGCCTTTGTGTAATCGTAATTTGATAAGCGATAGCGTTTCTCCTGCATAAGTGTATTTTAACATATCCACCTATGGGAAAACAAGAAATCTCACCACGGACTAAAGCCCGATGAACGGGCGGAGCGCAGCGCGCTCCTGGAGACACTGTGTGGAAAGCTCGCCACGGGCTGAAGCCCGATGAACGGACGGAGCGCAACGCGCTCCTTCTGACAGGACTGCCAGCGTAGGGAAAACCACAGAATACACAGAAGACACAGAAAGAGCGCTGCGCGCAGGAAGAAGGGTGAAGGAGGGTGATGTGGGGGCGCTTTAGGGCCAGAAGATTTTGGAGGCGGGGGAGAGGCGAATGGTGTCGGGGGTGGGGAGGGTTTTGAAGCGGGCGAGCATTTCATCAAGGGTGTCGCCACCGAGTTTTTCCATGAGGGCGGTGGCAAGTTCGATGAGGACGACGCTTTCAATCACGACACAGGCGCGGGGCACCGGACAGGTGTCGGAGCGTTCGTAGGTCGTGGTGGCGGCTTCGCCCGTGGCGAGGTCGATGCTCTTCTGCGGAATAATGGTGGTGGGAATCGGCTTCATCGCCACACGCAGACGGAGGGGCTGCCCTGTGGTCATGCCTGCTTCAAGGCCGCCACAGCGATTGGTGGGGCGTACGATCGCGCCCGTTTCATCACGAACGATGGGGTCATGCAATTCACTGCCAGGGGTGGCGGCACCCGTAAAGGCGTCGCCGATTTCCACACCCTTAATGGCATTAACCGACATCACCGCAGCGGCAAGGCGCGCATCTAAGCGACGGTCGGGGGTGACATAGGAGCCTAGCCCCACAGGAAGGCCTGTCACTTCAAGGGCGATGACACCGCCGAGGGTTTCGCCTTTGCTTTTCGCGATGTGGATGGTATTTGTGTAGGCGTCTTCTTGCGCCTGAGAGGGAGCGCGGCTTTCGGAGGTTTCTGCAAAGGCGAAGGCCTCGGCTTCTGTGACCTTCGCTTCAGGCACTGCGCCGAGAGACGCCACATACGAGCGCGCCTTAATGCCAAAGGCGGCCAAGAACTGGCGCGCAATGGCACCCACCGCAACGCGACAGGCGGTTTCACGCGCACTGGAGCGTTCCAACGCCTGGCGAATATCATTAAAGCCATACTTCACACACGCAGCGAGGTCTGCATGGCCAGGGCGTGCGGTGGTGTAAGCGGGGACTTCCCTGCCCTTCCATGCGGCGTGGTCTTTATTCACAATCTGCAAGGCGATGGGCGCACCCGTGGTGAGCCCCTGCATAACCCCTGCGAGGATTTCGGCGCGGTCCGTTTCAATCGCCATACGCCCACCCGCGCCAGCTTTCAATTGGCGCTTGGCAAGGTCAGCGGCGAGCATCTCTGCATCCAACGGCAGCCCTGTGGGGACCCCTTCCACAATAACACTTAAACACGGGCCGTGAGATTCACCTGCAGAGAGATAACGGAAAGCCATTTTTAACATCGCCTTTCTTAACGAAACAACATCCAACACCACGCCACAATCACCAATAGGGTGAAGAGAACCCGGACGGCCTTACGCCGTGCCGGGTTTGAGATTTCAATAAAACGTTCGCACAGTAAGCGCCAAAACATGGCTTACTTACCCTCAAGCGCCTTCAAACGCGCTTCGAGATCGGCAATCTTTGCCTTCTGCTTCTCAACCTGACGGCCGATGAGTAGCGACTGCGCGAAGGCACGCTTCGGCATGGCGGGCGTACCAAGGACATATTCCCCTTCGGGGACATCTTCCTTCACGCCAGACTGCGGGCCAACCTGAGCACGTTCATGCACCGTGAGGTGACCTGCGATACCCGCCTGAGACCAGATGAGTGCGCCCGTTTCAATCTTAGCCGAGCCAGCAATCCCTGCCTGAGCAATGATGCCCACGAAGGGTGCAATCTGGACATTGTGGCCAATCTGCACGAGATTATCAATCTTCACGCAGTCACCGATGCGGGTGCGGCCAAAGCGCGCACGGTCAACGCAGGTATTCGAGCCAATTTCCACGTCATTACCGATTTCCACGATGCCAATCTGCGGCACCTTGGTAATCACCGGGCCCTGGGCACCGATTTCAACGGCATACCCATAACCATCCGAGCCGATTTTCACGCCGGCATGGAGGATCACGCGGTCACCCAAGACGCACGATTCGCGCACATTCACCTGAGGATAAAGGTGGCAGTCCTTACCAATCTTCACATCCTGAGCGATAAAGACGAGACCATCAATGACGGTATTGTCGCCAATCACCACGCCATCTTCAATCACCGTGTGCGGGCCAATATAGACATTCTTGCCGAGGGTCACGTTCTCACCGATGACGGCGGTCACGTGGATACCCGATTCGCGGACGACTGGCTTGGGGCCAAAGATCGGTGCGAGCGAAGCGAAGGCCTTATTCGGATCCTCCACACGGATGAGCGCGGCCTTGGTTTCACCAGCATAGTCCATCGCCACCAACACCGCAGAGGCTGCGGTATCCTTCATCTGCGAGGCGTATTTTTGGTTGGCCAAGAAGGAGATATCCCCCTTACGTGCCTCCAAGAGCGAGGCCATTGCGCAGATTTCGATATCAGCATTTTCAGCATCAATGGTGCCGTTTACGGCTTTCGCGACATCAGCGAGTTTCATTGGCCACTCCTTATGCTTCGGAAGGTTCAGATTCTGCGGAGACTTCAGGGGCGGGCTCAACCACGGGCTCTGCGGGCGCTTCAGCGACTTCCTCAGCAGGCGCTTCGGTCACCTCTTCAGCGGCAGGGGCGGGTTCAGCCTTTTTGGATTCGACGCCAGCGGCTTCACGTTCGCGCTTCATCTCCTCGGGGAGCTTACGGAAGCGAGGATTTGCCTCGGGCATCGCGAGCACGCCATTGTAGTATTCCACAATGTGACCCTTCGAGAACAAGAAGGCAATCTGGCGTGCCACGATATTGATATCCATGTCAGCCAACGTCTCACGCAGCGCGGTCATCAATTCAACACGCGTGCAGAGGGGGTGTTCGCTCACGTACTTCAATGCCTCTGCGAGTTCGCGGACGACGTGCTCTGCGGTGAAGGGCGTGGGGATCATGTTTGCCACGAATTCAGGACCGCGGGCATCATTCGCACGGAAGAGCGTGAACTTGCGATGACGGAAGGCACCACGCAGTGCGAAGAAGAGCGAACGCGGATAACGCTGTTCGTCACGGAGCGTATTCTTCAAGAGCAATTTGAGTGCCAAAGAAGGCGACTGTTGCGCCACCGAAACCGGCACGCAGACATGCTTCGCAGAAGCCACCAAGGTCGGCAAGATATCGCGACGGAAAATTGCTTCAGCCTGATCGCGATTGTAAGCGGGGCGCACATCAGCGGCAGGGGCAGCTTCCTCACCTTCAGCGGCGGGAGCCACTTCAGCTTCAGCCTGCTTCAGTTTGTAGACGGTGCGCTTCGTTTCGGTCTGCTTCCATGCTTCGACCGATTCGGGGTCACGGCACATCTCGACGGTGCGCAGATAATCCTTTTCGGACATCCCAGCGCGTGCAGCGAGTTCAGCCACACGATGCTTATAATTGTGGTGGTTCGGTGCGCCGACCCATTCACCCGTAATCGTGCACTTTGCCACGCAGGGGAAGGTGCCCGAGGGGGCTTCACAAGCCTCTTCAGTGATATCAAAGACATCACCCAAGTGTGCAGACATCACGTGTGCCACGACATCTGCTTCGCTCAATGCCACGAAACCGCACGTCTTGCACGACCAGAAAATGGTATCCGTTTCAGGCTTTGCTTCAAAACGTGCCAAGCAGGCCTGCGGATTATCCAAGAAGAGATTCACGAACTTCTTCACCGGATAAGCCATATGCGTGGCCTGAAGCGTCTTGATAATCATGCCCAAGTTCTTTTGGTTGGGCAAAATTCGCAACTCTGCATCCAACGGCTTCACGAACTCACGGCGTTGGAAGGGGCGATCGGTGCGGGGCTGACGATGGGGACGTTCGGCGGCTTCGTGTTGGCGATCTGCACCTTCACGGGGGCGATCCCCCTCGCGACGAGGACGGAATTCGTCATTACGCTCACGGCGGGGACGACGTTCACCCTCGCCATTTTCACGGCGCGGGGGACGGGAGCGGTCAAACTCGCGACGTGGCGGACGCTCACGGTCGCGGAAACCACCCTCACGACGGGGACGCTCTTCGCGGCCAGTCCGCTCATCGTAAGTCTTTCCCTGATAACGGCTCACATACTCGTCGGCGGACTTACGCGCCCAATCCGGGGCGAAGTCAAAGCCGAAGGACTCGTTGTTCTCTGCGTCGCTCATAGCGCTCGCTCCTTTAGGCCTTGCCCTGGGCGACGGCGGCAAGCAAGCCACCGGCCAGGAGCAGGTTTTTCTGACGGTCAGACAGTTCGGTCATCACGTCGAATGCATTGTTATTCGTAAGATCTTTCACGGTGGCACGTCCATCGCCTTCAATCGTGGCGCGGAGGCCTTCGATGACGAGAGCATCCCCCTGAGCCACGCGATCGTAGTCTTCAGGGTTCACAAAGACGAAGGGGACGATACCGAAATTGATGAGATTGGCGCGATGAATGCGCTCAATGCTCTTGGCGATGACGGCGCGAACACCGAGGTACATCGGGCAGAGTGCGGCGTGTTCACGCGAAGAACCCTGACCATAACTTTCGCCGGCAATAATCACATTTGCCTTACCACTGTCACGATTGGCGCTGGCAGCAGCATAGAAAGCGGGGTCCGTGTGTTCAAAGACGTACTTGGCGTACTCGGGGATATTCGAGCGGTACTTCAAGCGAGCGCCTGCGGGCATGATGTGGTCGGTGGTAATCTTGTCGCCCACCTTGACGGTGGCCACGCCCTGGAGCGTTTCATCCATGGGCTTGCCTGGGGGCACTTCACCGATATTAGGGCCACGCTTAATCGTGGTGGCAGACACGCCAACCCCCGCGGTTTCGCGATAGAGGAACATGCCATCATCAATCGTGAAGGCCGAAGGCATCGGCACTGCGGGCACTTCCAATTGACGAGCATCAGCAAAGGTGCCCGTGATGGCAGAAGCGGCGGCCGTTTCAGGAGAGACCAAGTAGACCTTCGCCGACTGGGTTCCCGAGCGACCTTCGAAGTTGCGGTTGCTCGTGCGCAAGCAGACGGCATTTGTCGAAGGGCTCATATGTGCGCCAATGCAGAATCCGCACGCATTTTCAAGAATACGGCATCCCGAGGCGATTAATTCACCCAAGAGGCCCTCATCTGCGAGCATCCGTACCACCTGCTTCGAACCGCAAGCAATGCCCACCTCCACATCGGGATGCACCTGCTTCCCCTTGAGGAGCAAGGCGACCGTCTTGATGTCGCGATAAGAGGAATTTGTGCAGGAGCCAATCATAATCTGATGGACACGTTCGCCCGCGTGTTGCGCCACGGTTTCGATATTACCGGGGTTATGCGGTGCGGCGGCGAGGGGTTCGAGCGTGGAGAGGTCGAGTTCCCATGTGTCATCATACGATTCATCATCGGCGATGAGTTCCACCCAGTCCTCACCGCGACCCTGCGCTTCAAGGAAGGCCTTCGTCACATTATCGGAGGGGAAGACAGAGGTGGTCACGCCGAGTTCTGCGCCCATGTTGGTAATGGTCGCACGCGAGGGCACATCCAAGTGTGCCAACGCGGGGCCGTAGTATTCAAAGACCTTGCCGACATTTCCCTTCGAACCGAAACGGCGAAGCACGGCAAGAATGACATCCTTTGCCGAAACGCCGGGGGTGAGTTGGCCCGTGAGGCGAATGCCCACGACCTTCGGCCAGGCGATGTTGTAGGCGCCGCCGCCCATAGCAACGGCCACATCGATACCACCTGCGCCAATGGCGACCATGCCGATGCCACCGCCCGTAGGGGTGTGAGAGTCAGAACCGATGAGCGTCTTACCCGGCTTACCAAAGCGCTCCAAGTGGAGTTGATGGCAAATGCCGTTGCCAGGCTTGGAATAAATCACCCCGTATTTCTGCGCCACGCTCTGCAGATAATCGTGGTCATCGGCATTTTCGAAGCCGATTTGCACGGTATTGTGGTCCACATAACTCACAGAGACTTCGGTCTTTGCGCGGTCAAGGCCCATGCTCTCGAACTGGAGGTAGGCCATGGTCCCGGTGGCATCTTGCGTTAAGGTCTGGTCAATACGGATGGCGACCTCCTCCCCTGCGATAGGATTACCGGAGACGAGGTGCGCGTGAAGGATTTTTTCTGTAACGTTCATCGGAGAATAATTATTGATTCAATGCACTTTAGGCGGCACGCTTGGCGAGCCAACGCTTCTTCAACGTAAACCAGAAAGGTGCGACATAAATGAAGAATAAGGTCACCGGCACGAGGTAGCAGCAGCTGACCACTGCCGTCTTCGGGCCGAGGAAGAGACCGATAAAGGCCAGCACACCGATAAATTGACCAATCGGCGTATTGGTCGGTTTCGGATATTTGAAAGGAGAGACTTGCAACAAGAGGCAGATGATGCAGTTGATGTACATCAACCACGAGAGCCAACCGCCATCCTGGAGGTTCACCCATGCCGGCAGGGCGACCTTAGTGCCCCAACCATTCGGCGCATTCCAGGCTTCAATGAAGAGGATGATACCCGCAAGGCAGAGGGCATTGACCGTAATCGGCATGCCTGTGTAACCACTCATGCCGTGGTCATCGTCCACCACCTTAAAGCGTGCCAAGCGCAAGGCGCCCGAGAGCACAATCGCCACACCCAGCAACGCACCGAGCGTGTGGATGCCTGCCCCCATCGCCGCCGTAAAATCGTGGAAGAGATAGAAGTAGACCAACATCGCAGGTGCCACACCAAAGGCCGTGATATCAACAAAGGTGTCAAATTCTGCGCCGAACTGCGATTCTGCCTTCAAGAGACGCGCACACGTGCCGTCCAGACCATCAAGGATCATCGCGCCCAAAATCAAGACCGCTCCGAGGTAAAAATTCCCCGAAGCGGAAAACATCGTGCTTAACAAGCCGCAAACCAACGCACCAGAGGTGATCGAATTGACGATGACCTTATTGGCGGGGATTTTTTTACCTTCAGCCATGGAGCACCTCCGTTTGTCTTACTTGCGCTTTGCGATGATGGTTTCACCCGCGACCACCGGATCGCCAGGCTTCACGCAGACTTCAACGCGATCTGCGGGCAACCAAATATCCATACGCGAACCAAACTTCATCATACCAAGGATACCACCGCGCTTGACGGGTTGGTCCTGGTCAAGCCAGAAGACCACGCGACGCACCACAGGGCCCGTAATCTGCTTGTGCAAGCAACGCAAGCCATCAGCGTCTTCCACCAAAATCACAGAGTGCTGATTGTAAAGGCTGGAACGTTCGTCCATCGTGAGCAAATGCTTACCATGGCGGTATTCACAGAGCTTCACAATGCCGCCAATCGAAAGGCGGTTCACGTGCACATGGAGCGGAGAAAGGAAGGTCGAGATACGCACAGCCTTTTCGCCAGGGAAGAATTCCTTCACCACCGCGCTGGCAGGAGAGCCGTCATCTTCGGTCACATACTGCACCGAACGCACCGTACCTTCTGCACCCGAGACGATGTTTTCTTCGCCCACCGGTGCCACACGCGTCGGATTACGGAAGAACCACAGCATGAAGAGCACGAAGAACATGCAGAGGCCAAACCACGTGTAGCCCAACCAGCACAGCCCATCAATGTGGCAAATACCGCAACCGCCGCCCAAGCCCAGAATCAATGCCGGGAGAATCAACGTCCAACCGTTGGTGATAATCAACTGATGTTCACGCTTTTCGTTGTTGTACATAATCATTCCTCTTCAAAATGACGAACCCATCGGGGACAATCCCCAACTGTCATCTTAAAGTGTAGCAAATAGATGGACTGAACGCAAGCAAGGATGTGGCAGATAGCAGACGTGAGTGGGCGCGATGAGAAGTAAGGAGGGTGGAGGGAGAGATGTGGGGCTCTTTAGGGCCTTCCCTCCGGAAGGCGCGGTCGTGTGGCGCGATGCACCACGCCCTGTGATAATGCAGTGCGGGTGCACTGCTACTCAGATGAATCAAGAGCAGCTCAAGCTGCCCCCTTTCTCCTCGTTTCACATACGCGCCTTTTTACCCGGCCGGGGGGCATGCCTCTTAAAGCAGTAAGAAGGAGTGCATGTAATCAGCCTCACCACGGGCTGACGCCCGATGAACGGACGGAGCGCACGCGCTCCTTCTGACATGCGCCTGCGGCGCGGTAAGGTGAAAGAAGTAAGAAGGGAGGAGGGAGAGATGTGGGGGCTCTTTAGGACCTTCCCTTCGGAAGGCACGATCGTGTGGCGCGGTGTACCACACCCTGTGATAATGCAGTGCGGGTGGTTTTGTGTTATCCTATGAGGTGATGCAGTTATTTGATGCCCATCTTCATTTATTTGATCCACGAGTCACTCCTGTGCGAGCGGCGTTTGAGTCCTTTGCGCAAGCGGCGGGGGTGGTGGCGTGTATTGGCTGCGCGGAGCATCCCACTTTATGGAACGCGCCCATTGATAGCGCCCTCTCTGTGGTGCGCGCGTATGGGATTCATCCGTGGTATGCGGACGAAGGCCTGGGCGCTTTAGGAGATTTACGCGAGCGCCTGAGTGCCGACCCCGCGGCGATTGTGGGGGAGATTGGGTTAGATGGGATCCGTCCGACTTCAGACAATGGCGCGGCACAGGTGGCGCTCTTTCGCGCGCAACTCGCCCTTGCGGCAGAATTGAATCGTCCCGTGGTGCTCCATGGAGCGCGCGCGTGGCAGGCCCTCTTTCGTGAATTGACGCCATGGGTCGCCCGCCTTCCTGCGATTCTCCTCCACGGGGCGACCTTTTCACCCGAAACCCTCCGCCTCCCCCTCTTCCGAAAGGGGAATTTTTGGATTAGCCTCGGCGGCGCGGTGGTTAATCCCAAGGCGCGGACGGTTCGGGCCCTTGCAGCAGCCCTGCCTGCGGAGCAACTCCTCATTGAGACCGACGCGCCCGACCTCCTCCCCTATGGCGCGGAAGGTTTGGGCGAAGCGCGCCTCAATCACCCAGGAAATCTACCCCTTATCGCAGAGGCTGTGGCGCAGCTACGCGGGTGCGATGTGGCCACCCTTGCGGCACAAACCTTCACCAACGCACGTGAATTTGCCGAAAAACGTTAAACAATCCATGCAAATCGTGCCCCTTTTCGCATAAAAGGTTTGCGTCGCTTCCTTTTTTAGGCTATACTATCTAATAATTGTACGAGACGAGACGTACAGTACTGTTGATTTCAACAAAAGGAGTTCAGCACAATGCAAAAGAAACCTACTCTCTTGATTCTCGCTGCTGGTATGGGCAGCCGTTATGGTGGTTTGAAGCAGATTGACCCCGTGGGTCCCTCTGGCGAAACCATCATGGACTACTCGATCTATGACGCCATTAAGGCGGGCTTTGATCGCGTTGTCTTTATCATCCGTAAGGACTTTGAAGAAGCTTTCCGCGAACAGATTGTGGCAAAGTACGAAGGCAAGATTAACATTGGTCTCGCATTCCAGGATCCGATGGACCTCCCCGAAGGCTGCACCTTCCCCGAAGGTCGTGAAAAGCCCTGGGGCACCGCACACGCTATCCGCGCTGCACGCAATGTGATTGACGCCCCCTTCGCCGTGATCAACGCCGACGACTTCTATGGCGCAGACGCCTTCAAGCAGCTCGCGAAATTCCTCTCCACCGTTGACACCGAAGCGGCAGATCCCAAGCCCTTCGCAATGGTTGGCTACCGTTTGGACCAGACCCTCTCCGAAAATGGCACCGTGGCACGCGGCATTTGCGAAGTGGCTGACGACGGCAAGCTTATCGGCGTGACCGAAATGACGAAGATCGCCTGCAAGGAAGACGGCACCATCCAGAACGAAGAAGACCCCGAAAATCCTGTGGTGCTCACCGGTGATCGTCGCGTCTCCCTCAACCTCTGGGGCTTCACCCCTGCCCTCTTCGACGGCATGGAAGAACGCTTCACCACGTGGTTCAAGGAAAACGAAGGCAAGCTCAAGGCCGAATGGTACATTCCTTTCTACGTGGACGAACTCGTCAAGGGCGGCAAGGCCACTGTGGATGTGCTCCCCACCAATTCTTGTTGGTTCGGTGTCACCTACCGTGAAGACAAGCCGGTCGTGGTGAACGCCATCCAGAAGATGGTTGATGCTGGCGAATATCCCGCTAAGCTCTGGGAATAAGTCCTACGCGATAACCAACAAAAAAGCCACCTTCGCGGTGGCTTTTTTGTTTTTAGTGCGCGATATGAACCTCGTCCTATCGTGCTTTTCATGTGAGCGGGGCGCGCATCTGCCCCGCTTGAGACAGCTTATTCATTCGCCAATGCGGCGGCTTTCGCCGTGGCAATGAGCGTCTCCAACCGCGCGGCGTCCTGCGTTTCGCCGGCAAGGCGGAGAATGGGTTCGGTATTTGAGGCACGAACGCCAAACCACGCATCTGCCCAGTCCAGACGGACGCCGTCAAAATCGGCGCGCGTTTGGGGTGACCCCATGAGGGCGGTTACGGCGGCTTCCACGCGCGCCACAGCTGTGGGACGATCCGCCACGCCGTGGACATTTACCTCGCCCGAGCGCACATAGCGATCGATAATGGGCGAAAGCACCTGCGAGAAGGTTTTGCCCTGGCGCTTCGCATCCGCGACAATGGCCAACAGGAAGAGTGCGGCGAGTTCACCGCTATCACACCAATGGAAGTGACGGAAGTAGTAATGCCCTGCCACTTCACCCCCACAGAGACCGTTTTGTTCACGCAGAGCGGTCTTGGCAAAGGCGGCACCCACGCGCACCATGAGCGGTTCGAAGCCCGTCTCACGCAAGACCTCAATCACGCCACGAGAGGTGCGAATATCATGCACCACCACAGGAGCCATCCCCTCCACAGGGAAGTGTGCACGTAACCAATCGGCAAACAAGGGAATCAAAGCATCTGGCGGCACGAATTCACCGCGTTCATCCACACACATGACACGGTCCGCATCACCATCAAAGATAATGCCCACGTCCAATCCCCGCTCACGCACTGCGGCGATGAGCTGAGCGCAGTTTTCGGGTTCGAGCGGATTCGGGCCGTGATGCGGGAAGGCGCCATCGGGGGTGGCATTCATCAAGACCGATGCCGTGCCGAAGAGATCGGCGGCAATCACCCCAGAGGCGCCATCCGAACAGTCCACTGCGTAATTCAGGCCCGCAGTATCCCCAGCAAAGGAACGCAACCACGCGACATACTCTGCACGATAGTCAGCAATCGTCACAGCACCCTTCACCTCAGCAACCGGCGGCAATGCGTCAGATTCAATCCACGCCTCCACCTCACGCAAGCCCAAGTGATAACCGCACGGGCGCGCCTCAGCTTTGGAGACCTTGAGGCCGTTATACTCGGGCGGGTTGTGCGAGGCAGTAATCATCACCGATCCGCCAAAACCCTTCGCAGCGGTAAAGAAATAGACCATCGGCGTTGTGGCGAGGCCCATATCGGTCACATCGGCACCAGCCTCCGTAAGCCCGCGAATCAATGCGTCACGCAAGGCATCAGAAGACGTGCGTGCATCGCGCCCAACCAAGATGGACTTCGCGCCGAGCATTTTGGGGAGGCAACGCCCCACGCGGTAGGCCAAGTCATCGGTTAATTCCGTGCCGTAAATGCCTCGAATGTCATATGCCTTAAATGCAGTCATGATTTCCTCCTCGCTTTAGATTATTACTCCACGTGGCAGAGCAAACCTTTTAGGTAGAGCCCCTCGGGGAAGGTCAGCGCCTCCACATGGTCAGGCGCCTGACGCAATTCCTGTACAATGCGCAACGTACGGCCAGCATCGCGTGCCGCCTCAGCCACGACCGTGCGGAAAAGTTCTGGCGTAATCGCACCCGAACACGAAAACGTGGCGAGCCAACCGCCCTTCTCCACCAATTTAATCCCGATCAGATTCACATCCTTATAGCCACGCAAGGCCTTCATCGTCTGGCTGCGCGTCTCTGCGAATTTAGGCGGGTCAAGAATTACGAGACCAAACGAACGGCCACGATCGCGGAAGGCACGGAGTTCGTGGAAGACATTGCCTTGAATGAAGGTGGCCGAATCCTCTGCAAAGCCATTGAGAACCGTATTGGCGCGCGCCTGTTCCAAAGCGGGCGCAGAGATATCCACATGCGTTACGCTCTTGGCGCCCGCCTGCTGGGCCGCAATACCAAAGCCCCCTGTGTAAGAAAAGGTATTTAACACATCGCGACCTGCGGCATAAGAAGCCACAATACGTCGGCTATCGCGTTGGTCAAGATAATACCCCGTCTTGTGCCCCTTCCGCACATCCACGCCAAAGCGCACCTCGCCCTCGTGAATAATCACGCGTTCGGGAGGTTCTTCACCAGCGAGTAAGCCCGTCTCCTGTGGCAAGCCCTCACGTGTGCGTCCATCCACATCGCTTCGTTCGTAGAAGGACTTCGCGCCCGTCAATGCCATCAAGGCGCGAACCACCATTGGCTTGGCCCATTCTGCACCCGCCGTTGCGAACTGCCCTGAGAGCACGTCGCCGTAGCGATCGACCGTAATGCCAGGCAAACCATCTGCCTCTGCATTCACAATGCGTAAAGCATTGGTATTAAAGCGTTCAGCCATGCCCTCACGCACCGCAAGCGCGGCGGCGAGCTTTTCATGGAAAAAGGCCTCATCAAGAGGGTCTACACTTCCAAAACGCCACATGCGCACGCGGATTTGTGATTCGGGCGACCATGCGCCCACGCCCAAAGGTTCACCCGAGGCGGCGCACACCACAACGGGTTCGCCCACGGCAGGCGTGCCAGAGACCGAGTCGATCGCACCCGAAAAAATCCACGGATGGCCCTGACGCGTGGGCCGATCACGTTTGGGTTTTAAGGTAACCGTAAACATCACTAAAAATCCTCTTACTGTGCGAGCGCTGCTTCCTGTGCGGCGAAGAGTTTGGTACAGCCATCCTTGGCAAGCGCGCGCAGGATATCAAGTTGTTCATCCGTGAAGGGATCATGCTCTGCGGTGCCCTGCACCTCCACAAAACGTCCATCAGAGGTCATGATGACATTCATATCCACATCGGCGGTGGAATCGTGCGCGTAGTCGAGGTCTTGGGTGGGTTCGCCCCCGCAAATGCCAACGCTAATCGCAGACACGCGGCGCACGATTGGATTCTGTTCAAGCAAGCCCTGTGCCATCAACTTGCGAATGGCATCCTCAAGCGCCACCATGCCACCAGTAATGGATGCGCAACGTGTGCCCCCATCAGCCTGAAGCACATCACAATCGATGGTGATGGTACGTTCACCCAAAAGCTTCATATCAATTGAAGCGCGGAGTGCGCGGCCGATTAAACGACTAATTTCCACACTGCGACCATCCTGCTTCAACTTCTTAATATCGCGATCCTTACGCGTCATCGTGGCAGAAGGCAACATCGCATACTCTGCAGTTACCCATCCCTCCCCGCTATCACGCTTAAAGGGTGGCACCTTCTCCTCCACGCTGGCCGTGCAGAGCACCCACGTGTTTCCCTGCTTGTAAAGCACCGAACCAGCGGCATACTTCGTAAAATTGCGGATAATCTCAACGTCGCGCATGGCAAAATCCTTTCTTATTCGCCCTCTATGATAGCAAAAGCACGCCCTCAAGGGCAGAACTATCCCCTTGAAAGGCTGTGGTGTCATATGAAAAGTACAAAAAACGTCACCTCGGTGAATCGAGATGACGTTTTAAAGATGGCGCGCCTGGAGGGGTTCGAACCCCCGACCCGCGGCTTAGAAGGCCGCTGCTCTGTCCAACTGAGCTACAGGCGCATCAAATTAAATTATTCCTTTATTTCCCCCAAGAGGCGCATGTTCGTGAGGTTGCCCCACTCCATCCAGTCGTGGTCATCCTCCTTCGGGAAGACGCGCAACCACGCACCCAGCGAAATCCTGAAGTCGCTGTCATGCTTGTAGCCATCCTCCGAAACATAGTCCATGAGGTATTCCAAATTCAAACGGAAGCTAATACAGTCAAGATTATACTGAACAAACCCGCCGATTTCTTCCAATTCGCTGCGCTCTATGTTGTGACGCAGGTAGAGCGACCAGTCAAAGGTGTCGCAGACATGGTGGATGAAGCCGCCGTAGATGAGCGCATCTTCAATCGTGTCAGTCCAGTAGAAGTCATACATGTCGTGGTCACGACGCAAGTAGCCGATGTAGTAAGTAATCTTATCCATCTTCGCACGAAGGCCGATATCCCAATAGGCCAAGCGACCTTCGGCAGGATCATACTGCACATCCATCAAGACATCCAACTTACGCGTGGGCGAATAGACCGCATCCAAGCCCAACACACGGAAGCCCGTTTCCTCTTCAACACGACGTGCGCGACCGCGATAGTTATCGCGACCCGGCTGATCGCGGTGCGTCCAACGCACCCAATGATCCTGCGTCTGCGCCACGAAGACACCATAGAGATCCCAATTGAGGTAACGCGAAAGGGTGTTGTCTTCAGCGCGCTTCTGCAAGAGGTTACGCACACCGAAGCGAAGCCCCGTGTAACGGTGCGTCGGAGTCATGCCATCAGCAGCAAAGCGATCATGCCATTCGTATTCTTGGTCAATGCGATCAAAGGCATAAGGAATTTCGTCTGCGCTCTGTTGGGAGCCTGGCACAAAGGTGAAGTCCACATAGGGCATCATCGTGTGGCGATAATTTTCAAAATCCTTCCAGTAACGCGCCTGTAAAGTGGCGCCCAATTCAAAGAGCGAACGGAAGTAATTGCCCCCATCCGGCGAATCCGAATAGTACGTACCACGCCATCCGAGGCGAGGCGTAAGGGTGACCCCTTCAGCAAGCGTGTACGGGCGACGGAAGATGTGACGCGTATCCAAGCGCGCGCTTTCAAAGTAAGCCCAGTTGCCAGGATTGTAGCGATACCGATCTATCACCGCACCGCTATTCTTTCCAGGCTGACGGCTATACCAACCCACCGAGGTCTGCGATTCGTAGTAGAGATTTGGGATATCAAAGACATTTTTCGGCAAGGTGTCCAAGCGGAACTCCGGCAACCGGCGCACGCCTCCATAGAAGGAATTTAAAGGACCCGCCAAGGTGACGGCAGAAACCCACGTATTCTCGCGGTGTTCGTAATTGAAGATACCCGCAGATTGTGCAGCCTCACGAACAGAAATTTCCTTGTAGTCCGAACGGAATTCAGAGTCACTCAAATACTCACCCGCAATGGAGATGTGATCACGCGGAGAGAAGTCAATGCGTTCACGGAGACCAATCGAGTAACGATAATCTTTATACGGGCTCTGCCAGTTCAAGTCTTCGGGTTGCTGCGCTTCGCCATGATCCGCCACATAGACCGAGAAATAACCGCGCTGAACCGTATCTTCACCGAGGAAGCCGCCATTGGTGAACCACGTAAATTCCTGACCTGCCGCCACGCCGTATTCGCTGCGCAAATCAACCACGGTTTTACCGTAGAGCAAGCCATCATCTTCGTAGCTACCCGCAATCGGATAAACATAACCCGTCAGCAAGTAAAAGCCCCACTTCGAAGAGTAGCCAGGGCGGAAACGCCAACCGTAATGCGTGTTCAAATCGCGGTAATAGTACGGTGCCCATAAGACCGGCACCCCACCGAGGCGAACCACGGCATTCTTCAATTCCAAGAATTCCTTATCCTTATAGCGGCCCTCACCCGTAACGCTCCAGTGCCACGAATGCATTTCATTCGTACACGTCGTCACGGTCGCATTACGCGAATAAGCGACACCATCTTCGTCACGAACAAGGCTATCGGCAAGCACGGTGAACTGACCGAGCTTCAAAAGGCCCGTACCAACCAAACCCTCACCCGTCTTGTGGTTGAAGTCAATCGAATCACCCTGCCAGGAACCACCCGCCTTCGAGACAATCTTTACATCGCCTTCGGCGTGGATATTGCCCGTTTGGTAATTGTACGTTGCCTTTTCACAGGTCAATGTGATGTCCGAGAAGGTTACAATCACATTGCCGTGCAGTGTCGCGAGCGATTGTTGATGGTCTGCGCTCATGCGGTCGGCGTCAACCTTGATGTCATCCATCATGTTGAGCGTCGGCATGCGGAAGTTCAACTTCGAGAGCGCATCCGAGGTAATTGACTGTGCCTGCAGCACAGCACCTAACAACACACCTACGCAAAGCGTCAGCATCCGCCACAAGCGCGGACGCAAACGAGAGGTGTGTGAATCAATTAAACGCATAGAATTAATCCGTTCAAACAGAGCGGTTTTCCGAGACGGCATAAAGCACCTTACCGTCACGATCGAGAATAGAGAACGATTCGGGATGACGCGCGACCTCGCTCTTAAAGGTCAATTTACCCGAATAACGGCGCTGCATTTCCACGAGCATTTGCTCATCTTCATTGCGCAAACGTTCCATCACAGAGGGGGCCACCAAGACCTGCAACTCTGTCGCACCAGGTGCACTTTGTTGCTTACGCATCACTGCGGCGATTTGGCGTTGGATATCCACCGACAAGGCGAGCGGGCTCTTGATGACACCGTGCCCCTTACAGTACGGGCAGTCAATGTACATCTGCGAGAGCAAGCTTTCCTCCTGACGCTGACGCGTCATTTCCATCAAGCCGAGTTCGGAGATGGGGAGCACATTGGTACGTGCACGGTCACGCTTGACCGCGGCCTTCATTGCCTTGTAGATTTGATTCTGGTGCTTACGGCTCTTCATATCGATGAGGTCAATCACAACCAAGCCACCGATATTTCGCAGACGCAATTGACGCGCCACCTCTTCCACGGCCTCCATATTCACCTCAAGAATCGCCTCTTCTTGCGATCCCTTACCGCGATGACGGCCCGTGTTGACATCAACAGCAATGAGCGCTTCCGTTTCGTCAATCACCAAGTAGCCACCGCTCTTGAGATTCACCTTTCTACGGAACGCCTCTTCCATCTGCGTTTCCACGCCATAGTGGTCGAAGATCGGCAGATGACCCTTGTACAATTCAATCACGCGACGTGCGCGACGCGAAATGCGGCCCGCCACTTCACGAATTCTGGAAAATGCCTCAGCATCGTCAATGATGACGCGATCAATGTCTTCGGTGAGCCAGTCGCGAACGACGCGTTCCACCAAATCAGGTTCAGAATAGACACACGCAGGCGCATTCAAGGTCTTGATATTGCGTTGCAAGACACCCCACACGTCGAGGATATTCCGCAAATCACGGCAGAATGCACGCTGATTCGCGCCCGAACCCACCGTTCGCACGATGATACCCACGCCAGGCGGCAAAGGCAAACGATCCAAAATCTTCTTGAGGCGCAGACGCTCCTTCGCATCTGCAATCTTTCGCGACACGCCACGCGTGGACTTTGCCGACGGCATCATCACCAAATAACGCCCAGGCAACGAGAGGTTTGCCGTTACGCGCGGCCCCTTCGTGCCGATGGGACCCTTCGTGACCTGCACCACGATTTCACTTCCCGGAGGGAAACGCTTTGCGATTTCGTCATTTGAGATGCGCTTCCGCTTTGAGGCACGATTATCCTCATCTTCATCCAAGCCATCTTCGTCTGGAATCATGTCCCAATAGTGCAAAAAGGCATTCTTTTTGAGACCGATATCCACAAAGGCGGCCTGCAAATCGTGTTCCAAATTCTGAATGCGACCTTTAAAGATACATCCGACCAAACGTTCTTCCATCGGATGCTCCACCTGAAACTCCTCGACGCGACCGTTTTCTACCACGGCCACGCGCGTTTCAAGCTTTTCGACATTAACGACTATTTCGCGTCGCTTACTCTTTCGTTTAAAAAGCCAACCAAACATTTAGATACCTGCGTCAAAAAAGGTTACCGGCGAAAGACCGCTTCTACGTTGCGCCCATGAATCGCAACACTCTGCAATATCCCCGTTGCCATCATCATTACCAGCATGAAAGTCCCTCCCTGGCTGATAAACGGCAATGGAAGCCCCGTAATCGGGACTATTCGCACTGTCATACCTATATTAATAAAAACATGACAAAAAATCAAGGTTACAACACCAATACATAAAAGTTTTCCTCGATTGTCTACACACCTGACCCCAATAATGACCCCAGGGAGCAATAAACCGAAGAAGTAAACCGCCAAAAGAATCGTCGAACCCACAAATCCCGTCTCCTCTGCAACCACGGGAAAAATGAAGTCATTCATACTCACAGCGACAGGCAAATAGCCCAAGCGGTGTTGCACGCCGCGCCCATATCCCTTCCCCCACGTGCCACCGCTGCCCACGGCGATTTCACTCTGGCGCGCATTGTAACCGGTCTTGTAAGGGTCGCGTTGCGGATAGAGGAAGGTTTCCACGCGATCAATCTGGTGTGGGCGCAATCCCGTCCACTTGAGGAGTTGCTCCGACCGCGCAGGGTCGGTTCCCTCTGCCTTCGCGATTTTTACTAAGGTCAATTCATACGTCGCCGTGAGCACCAATGCTAAGACACCAATGCCTACCACCTTTGGCGAAATCCGCGCTGCGAAGAGCATGGCCAAGACGGTGGGCCCCAAGACCAGTGCCGTTCCTAAGTCGGGTTCTAACAAAATCAAAATCGCGGGAATCCCCGCCAAGAGTCCGCACAAGCAAAGTCCACGGAAGTTACGATAACGCTCCACGTGCCGCCCTAAGAGCCAGGACAAAATCATCACGACCGCTAATTTCGCCGGCTCACTGGGTTGCAAACCGAAGAGCCAACGGCGTGCACCCATGCGCTCTACCCCAATGCCAGGAATCAACACGAGGATTAGTGTCCCCAAAATGCCAACATACACCCACGGCGCAAGCTTTACCCAACGCCGATAGTCCCAAAAGGCCAAGGCGAACATCAACACGATGCCCCAAAAGACAAATTCCAACTGCCCCATCCACAAAGACTGCAAGGCGACCGTTGCACGCGCACTGCAGGCCGACTTCACAAACATCACACCCACGATGGGCAACAACAACGAGACGATTAAAAGCGTCAGATTCAGACGCTTCATCTTCTCCCAAAGTTGTTGATACCACGCTTCCATCTCGTAGGTGTAGAGTTGATTTCGGTAAAAGTGCACAAAAAAACCCACGAGAAAACTCGCGGGTTAAATGGTGGTGGGTCTACGATTCGAACGTAGGAAGGCAGAGCCAGCGGATTTACAGTCCGCCCCAGTTGGCCACTTTGGTAACCCACCGAACTGAAAACGGCGCACATTGTATCAGAAACCCCTCTCCCCCGTCAAGCACTTTTTTTACATCTCTTCACAATCATTTAATCCCTCGTCCGCCCTCCCCTCCACCTACTTCTCCCTGCCACCCGCTATCTAGAGTGGCACCAACCAACGGGGACGCTGCGCTCCCCGCTCCCCTCGCGAGGCCTTCTCCCATCTCCTTCTCAGGCGAGTCCGCAGGACGAGCACGGGGTAAAGCGCCCCACTGCCGCAGTGGGCAGTGGCTACGATAAACGGGTCCGCACAGGGGTGCAGGGGTGCGTAGCCCTGCGCAGGGGAGTGGGGCAGCGCCGCCACCCTTCTCTCCCCTCACATCATCCCTCGCGGCGCCTCTCTCCATCTCAGGCGAGTCCGCAGGACGAGCACGGGGTAAAGCGCCCCACTGCTGCAGTGGGCTGTGGCTACGACAAACGGGACCTCACAGGGGTGCAAGGGTGCGTAGCCCCTGCACAGGGGAGTGGGGGCGGCGCCGCCACCCACTGGCTCTCTACACATCACGCATGACAGACAAAAAAAGAGACAGCCGAGTGGGCTGTCTCTTTTTTTTGATTTGGTACAGCCTTAAGGCGTTACCGTGGTGACCGGGAGTTGATCTACTGACCAGAGTGCGGCACGGAAGAATTTGTACTCATCCTTACCACTAATGATAATCTCAGAAGTTTCCAAGAGGTCACCGTCGACACCATCTTCAAGTTTCATAATGAAGTCCCATTCGGCATCCTCAAGGCTCTTCTTACCCAAGAGCACCACGCATCCATCACCGTTGAGATCGGTAATGCGTTCACGATCCGGCGTGCCTGCCTTGGAGAGTAGCACCTTGACTAAGGGAGCTTCCACATCAGGCTGCGTGAGATCATAGTACGTCCCGATGTGCGTGAAGGCGAGGGCGGGATCAACCACTTCATCCGGGGTGGTTGCACCGAGCCAATAACGTTCCGAAGCGGTTGTTCCCTCAGCATCCGACAATCCCGCGACAGCTTCAGGCGAGACCTGTTCAAGCCATGCGATAAAGCGAGGATCCTTCGAGGCGAGTTCTCCACGCGCACTCAGGGCCAACGCCTTTTCTGTGTAGGAATAGGTCAAGTTGTAGAAGAGATTTTCGGTAACGAGATCCTTGTCAATCAAGAGGCTCGCCGAGGTGGCATAGGTCTGCGTGGCAGCATTGAAAGCATAGGTCGTAGCAGGCGTATACTTCGGAGCGAAGTCGCTTCCATTACGCGTAGCCTTATTCAACGCATACCATTCCTCGTTCAAGTTCTCCAAGTCGAGCTGGTAATCCGTACCCATCGGCACCTTCACGCTCACAGAAGTGCCTTCATCCACTTCCGTGCCTGCGGCGGCGGTCAACTTCAACTTCGCCTCCGAACCGCCACCCGTGAGTGTCGCACCAATGGTCGCGAAATGCGCATCCTGTGCAGCATACTCTAAGTAAGGCTGCTTGTAGCTATACCCACTCTGATTACCGCCTGGGACTTCCCACTTGTTCTGAGCAGAAAGCGTGGAGTACATGCGACCATCGTCATTCGAAATCACTTCCCACAGGAGAGAGGACGTGCCGTAGACGTTGGTAAACTTCAAGAACTGCGCCGTGTAGGCTTCGCCGGAAGAGCGCAACGGACGCTTTGCGTAGGCACGCACCATTCCCACGGTGGTCTTGTTGAGGAGTTCGCTTTCCACTGCCACATTGACGCACTTGGCATAGTAGGTGTAGCCATCCTCACCATAACCCTTCGGCAATTGGTTGTAGAAGAGCACCGCATCTTCCACTGCGCCATTATTACGTACCAATGCGATTGAGTAGAGGACACCATTGTTATAGCCACCCTCCTCAAGCAAGGTCTCTTCAAGGCCTGCATTAAAGAGATCGGCATCCTTCCCCGCCTCCTTGTCCGTGATGTCGAAGTTCAACCACTGGAACTTCGGATTCACCGTGCCATCGGCGTAAGTGTAACTTGCGGAACGATAGGCATCCGTGAGAATTGAGGCCGTACTATCGAAGTCAACCGTTTGATCCTTCACGGGGTCAACCGTTGCCATGTAGTAGTCCAAGTCATAACTTCCCTGATAACCCGGCATCACAATGCGACGATAAGGCACCCAACTATGCAAGGGCACTTCCTTGTGCGTCGTCCACTCAATTGGCGTGGCGGGATCTGCATTCATCGTCGGCATCGGTGCATAACGCGTAATGACCTTCCAGCCATCCAACGAACGCGTCGGCGTAAAGGTCTTCGGCGGATTTGCAGGATCGCTGACATCCTCCTTGAGCGGAGAGGCGTACATCGCCAATTCAAAGGCAGAGGCAACGCGCTTTTCACCTGCGGGGAGCGCAAAGGGACGGATTTCATTAATCCACACGCCACCCTGCGGGATCGAGTAGATCCATGCGAAGGGCGAGACGCCGCCCCCTGCATCGGCTGCGGAGGTCGCGCGGTTAATATTCGTCTGCGCATCCGGAATGTACCACGGGCAGTAGACCTCCATCGCCTCCGAAGAGAAGTTCGAGATCGACTGACAATCATACACCGTGCCAGAGACCGCATCTGCAATCACGACTGCGAAGCGAAGCACCGCACCATCCTGCCAGACCAATTCATCGGTCATATCAATTTCGGAGGTGTAATCCAAGCGCGGATTCTCTGCATCGGGCAGTTCGTCGCTGATACCCGTCGTTGCCGAGTTCTGCTTTGCAGTGGCCAATTCGTCCGCCGTAATCGTGCGGAACGCGAGCAAGGTGTCAGCGGCACGCTTCTCATCCTCAATTGCCCCAGCCTGAAGGTCGCTATTGGCATCACAATAACCGACATAGGTCATCGGGATAATACCTGCGTTCGAATAGAGGGCATTACCCTTCTTCAAATTGCGGCGCAGGGTATCCAACGAAAGCGTCACGCCGTCCTGTACCGAAGGCGAACCAAGCCATGCGTTGAGACCCCACTGGCTGATGAACTCATTTCGCGGCATTCCATTATTGGTGAGCGAGGTATCGAAGAGATTCGTCGGCACCTTCGACTTCGGAATTGCCGTCCACACAAGGAAGGGACGCACCGAAGGCATATCTGCGGTGAGCAACTCAGTTGCATCACCCAAACGGCCACCCTGCAGACCCAAATCAGGATTAATCACAGCAGACATGCCTACCTTATCGCCGACAAGCGGTTGATAAATCCAACCATGACGATTGGCATACTTACCATCCTTGTTGCCATTTTCGTCAGACCAAATCGGCTTCAACGTCGTATCGCCGCCCTTTGTGCTATCCGGCATGAGCACGCCCGTGCCATCATCCGTCAAGGCATAGAGTGTCTGCGTAATCATCCACGCACCCACCTTCACCTCACCCTGCGTGAAGGTCACCTCAATGCTATTCTGCGCAGAGATGGGCTCTTCCATGATAAGGAGCGAGATGACGTAGTTGTCGCGATCCGCGAAGGTGATGGGTTCACCCTCTTGGTTGACGCCTTCCGAGTAATCTGCATTAAAGAGAATTCTACCCGTGGGTTCACCCTGCTGCATCTCCACCGTGGCGCGACCTTCCAAGGTCAACCACTCAGTGGTCTTAATCGCAGGATCCGTCTCAGCCCAATTCTTCAACTCCGTCGCACGGTTGAGAATGGTCTCGCGCGTCAAGGCGCCCGGATTTCCGATGAGCATCACCTTACCGATGAGTTCGGCAGGGAGAGTAATGGACTCAAAGTAGTAACCCGTGCGCGGACGATACGAGAGGACGAAGCCATCCAGCGTTTCATTGTACACCCACTCTGCACCACCCAACGTGAGCGAAATCGGATCCGTTTCACCAGGTGTACCTTCCACCTCAAAGGCGCCAGGCACAAGCTGATAACCGCACGTTGTGCCCGCATACACGGCATTGCGCAACGTAGAGGTCACCGTCACCTGATTCCACACAGGCTTATTGTCTGGCGGGAGGTCATTGTTATCAGTCCCCTTCGTGGTTTCAGCAAAGGCCCACACTGTACGATCCTTCACTGCGGAGGAGATGCATTCCATCTTGTATCCCGTAGAACCCAATTCGCGGAAGAGGGTCTGACCCACAAGCTGCACCGAGCCCGCCACATCCACTGCATCGGAGACGCCCGGCACCACATAGGCGCTCTCTGCGACCAACCATGCATCCTGCAACGTCGGCACAATCTGATCGCCGCCGTTCTGCGTTACAGCCGTCCAGACGCCACCTTCTGCGGCACCACACGGACGATGTAAGACATAAGCAATCGGATCTTCAGCATCCACTTGAGCAATGTCCACCGTGTAATACGCATAGGACAACGCACCCGAAGGCGTCTGCGTACCCGTTGCGACATCAACGGTTTCAGTGTTCACGCCCGCATCATTGTAGCGGCGAACCGTCCACCCCGAGGGCTCCGCTGCGGGCACCGAAGCATTCGTGATTCCCTCACGCAAGACGGGGAAGGTCACTTCTGCGAACGGCGCTTCATCGCCCGTCGCTTGATACAAGTTCACTTCGCTGAGCCATGCTGCCTCTGGCGGTGTGCTATAGAGATAGAAATACGGCAGTGCAGCGCCATCCACCTGCGCAGGTGCATACCATGCGGGCACCTGCCACACAGGTGCGGGCATCGCCTGGCGCATGAGGAAGGAGACCTTTTCATTGCCATTCGCCGTCTGCACGGTCACGGTGTAAACACCCCACACGCAGAAGGGAATCGCAGGTTCCTTCTTATCTGCGGTTGCGGCCGTGCCATCATAACCCGCAGCCTTCGCATAAGCATCGCTCAGGACTGCCACAGCAGAGGCATCAGCATAGAAGCCCGAACCATCCGCATTGAGTTCGCCCGAGCGGAGTTCCACATAGCGCGTGCCCACCGTCGGCACAAAGACCTCATTGAGCAATGCCTTTGCCTCGGTGTATTCCATGCCTTCCAACGTCTTCATTACCTGCGCATTCGTGACAGGATCAGTGTATTCCACCGCCTTTGCGCCAGTCCAAGTGGCCTCTTGCACATTCCATGCAGTCCGTGCATTTGCCGTCGGAGAGGGATAGGTCACAATGACGCCACTGAGTATCGCCGAACCATCCAAGACCTGCGTATCGTAGTCGACCTTGAAGCCGAAGTTGCTGCCCCACCAGGGCTGATACTTCGCAGTATCAGAGAGCGGGAAGGCTTCCGAACCTTCACCACAGTAGGGGCGAACGTTCGTAATCACCTCACGCGCCTTACCACCGGTCGGATCAATCTCAAAGGTTGCCTTTGCTTCCACAGAGTAACGCTTTTCTTCGAGGGTGTTCGGCTTCAGGGTGAAGGTTGTTACGGAAACCTCTGCCGCGCCCGCGGTGGGCACCACCGTAATCCAACCTTCCGTTGTGAAGGTCGCTTCATCAATTGCACCACCCGAGATTTCAACAATCGCCGCCTTCAGCTCGTCCAAGTCTGTAATCACCTTGGAGGCATCTTCGGCATCCTTCAGGCGGAAGGTGACACTCTTCACCAAATGGAAGGGGAAGGCCGTGTAGGTCAACTTCGTCTTCGTCACTTCCTGCGAGAGTACCCAGGTCTGCGGCGAAACACGACCCGCGGCATTAACGCCTAACGAGACCTCGCCGCCATTCGTATCCGTGCCAAAGCGTTCAAGGGTGTGGCTACCAAAGTGACCCTCCAATTCCGAAGTCACCGAACCCGCACCAATGCCAGAATAGAGGATCAAGTACTGGTCAGGGTTAATCTGACACGGCGTCACCTGCACCACAGGCGCAACGCCAGTGCCATCACCCGGCTCAGTGATACGCGTCTGAACGGTCGGGTTGATTGTGGCGGGCCAGGTTCCCGTCATCACATCCGTCAAATCCAAGGGGCCATTGACCACGTCTTCATTGATTGCATTCTTACGCGTGACAAAGATACCACCCATGTCCACCGTTGCGATGGAGTTCGCGAAAACAGTTCCTGCAATATCGGTCACATAGGCTGCGCCTGTGGCAGTCGTTGCAAAGCGATTATCATTTGCAGGATCCGCGATGAACTTATCCGCCTTCACGAGACGGCGTGCGTGCATCTTCGCAGGCAGCGCTTCCTTATTCCCGAAAGCATCTGGATTCGTATCCGCAACGAAATCCTCCCAGGTGCCCGTGGTGAAGGTTTGGAACCATTCGCCACCGAAGCCTGCTTGGGCATAACCATCACGATACTTCGTGTAAATCGCATCAAGGTTCTTGAGAGAGGGCGAATCGGAAGTGGAAGGAATAAGATTCGTTTCCGTATTCAACGAGAAGCAGACGATGTGTTCTGCACCACCGGTCGGACGATGGAGGCGAATACTCGCCGCCTGCGCCCCAGAGCCGATACTCACGCGGTCAACATCTTGCTGAACGACACCACCATTCTTCGTCTTCTTCAACTGCGTCTGCGGCGTACCCGCGGCATCACGATAGTACACCTTGTTGTATTCGGAGATTGCCGTGTAGAAGCCACGTGCAGCACTGGTGGCAACCTTTCGCTGATAGGGTACCGCACCCATATCCGGCGAAAGAATCGTCTTGCTCGTTTCAGCCGTCACATCTGCGGCATCCGGCGCGATGGAAATCGAGTGGTTGGCAATGTTTTCAAGCGCATTGCGACCCGTCATTTCCACACGCCAACCGCCAAGATTGGTATTCGCAGGTGCGCAGATTTCCACGAACTGCTGCGTCGAGGTCACCAGTGCAGAGTTTGTATTATCCGCAAGGTTAAATTCGTTAATGAAGGCTTCACCGGGGAGGTAAGCGTAGACCCAGAAGTAAGGCGAGAAGAATGCCGTCGTCTTGGGATTGGCCTCCGTGGAGGCCTTTTCACGCAATTCTGCATTGAGGCTACGCGGGAAGTACCACGGGAATTCCGTGTAGTCCACCGGACGAATCTGCGCATAGAACCACTGGTCGCTTTCTGCGCTCTGATAGACCACCCATGCGTTGTAACGCACCAAGCTATTCGCCGGCAATTCACCCAAAGACAAGGGTGCAAGGTCTGCGTAATAGTTTAAGGTGTCTGCATCCGCAGGACGCTTCAATTCAATCGTATTCTCTAACCCGAAGTCACCCACTGCAGGGTCAAATGCCGCGTCATTCAGTTTCTGCTGAATTGCCGTGTCATCAAACCATGCCGAGAGGGGCCAACGTTCCAAATTCGTCTGATCCCATGTGTAGATCGGATGGTCGCTTTCAGCCGAAACTTCACCTCCGAGTACGTCAGTATACGAATACTCATTAGTAAAGGTGCGCAAGAGCGATCCCGACGCATTCGGATCCACGCTATGCGGATTCACCGTCAAGAAGACGCGAATCGAATCGGTCTTCAACAACTGTGCACGATCGAGATGCAGCATTGCACGGAGCGAAGCGCCCTGCACTGGCTGCGACAAGGGCGAGCGAGCATCAAATTCTGTAGGCACATTATTGCCTGGCATATTCGAGAAGGCAACAGATGCCACGCGAATCGAGGGCAGTACGGGGTTGGCAATTGCCACTTGGTCAATCAAGACGCGACCATAGCTCGGCTTTTTCCCAAAGCCATCATCGGTCGCACCATCCCCATTCACAAAGGCGCGAAGCGTCAGACGGCGAACCTCTGCGCAGTTGAAAGGATAACCCGCGTCACCCGTACCAGGCGTACCGTCGTCATTCGGCGTCGTGTAGTAGTGCTTGTACTTGGAGAGGTCAATTTCATAGGTGGTGTAGACCGTATTGGTCACATCCACATAGGTAATCGGCTTCAAACCAATCATGTCATCCGAGTCATCCGTCGTCGCATTGAGATAGAGACGGACGGGTTGCGACTGTGGCGTCGTGAGGCGAGCGGCAAAGGTCACGAGTCCTGCACCTTCGGGCAGAACAGGCGATTCCAACACCGTCGTGGAATACGTGCCTTCGGTGTCGATACCGTTCGTTACATTATTCAATTCCATGCCACGCGTGAGCGAACTCTTTTCAGCGAAGGAGGAGTCTTCGGTTTCGGGAGGCGTGGCGCCATCCGTCGCAAGACGATCCTTCCAATAGAGATTATTCACAGGCGTGGACGAGACGCGCACGTTCTTCGCCGTCCAGGAGGCGGAGGAGCCTTCCTTATTATCGGTGACGCGCACATCATCCAAGTAAACGTAGGGGTCATCCTGGTCGGTCATATCCTGAGAGATGACCATCACCAAACGCATGGTACCCTTCGTCGCCACGAGCTCCTTGAATTCCTTACCATCCCAGAATCGCGGCAGAATGGTAGTCAGCGCCCATTCGCCATTCGTATTGCGCAATTCAACAGGGTCAGAGACATTTTCCCACTGGTAATCCTTGGGGCCACCCGTCGCACTCAGGAAGGTGTCGTACGGACCTCTATCCACAAATTGGAGCATCACACGTACTGGCGGCATCTTATTCTGCTTGCCAAATTCATCGGTAGCAGGGATGCGATAACGGAAACTGACGGGACCATAACCATCTGCAGAGTAAGGCAGATAGAGCGCCAATGCGCTACCGGTGTGCTTAATTACACCCGTGCGCCCCTCGGTCTCAGTTTCCTTAAAGCCTTCGTCGTTATTCTGACGCGAACGCTGCATTAAGAGGACCTGCTTGCCCGTGTAACGCTCTGGCAACACATTGAGTTGCGATTCGTCTTCGGGGCGAATCCACAGACCCACACCAGAGAAGCCTGTGGTCGGAGAGAAACCGAGGTCTGTGTGCACAGGCACATTTTCTGTGCCATTACGAGACCCATCATTTCCGCGCCAAGAGGTGAAGGAGATATCATCAAGCAAGACATTACTCTCATCGTTTGACGGGATAATTGTCACCTCTGCATCGGTCATACCGATGGTCATCTCAAAGGTTTGGTCCATCTTGCTCGTAGCAAAGACCTTTTCCACTTTGAACTTTTCATTGGTGCGGCTCTTTGCGGTCACCGTAACGCTACAAATCTGGTCTGCATTCGGCGTGATACGTTGCAACTGCAAACGTCCAGAAGTGCTCGTCTTCTTCGTCCACGCCGGGCGATCAGCATTTGTTCCTGCGATAAAGACATCGACTTCATCTGGCGAGAGCGGCGTAAAGGCCTTTTCGCCATTTGTATTGGCACCCGCCTGCGACGTGGAATTCACCTGCTGGAAGAGCGGGCGGCATTCAGCCGACCCCAGTGCCATCCAAAATTGCTTCGTTGCATCGGTCAAGGGCTCACTGGAATAAGCCACCGTATTCAATGCATCATTGCTTGAACCGCCACGCTGACCCAAGGCAATGCGACCATCTTCACGCACCCACAAGCCATAGGTCGTATTCACCAATGTCTTGCCCGCTTCATAGAAGCTCGCCTTAGCCCCATTGTTGGTCAAGGTTAACGACTGACGCGTCGGCTTACCACTGGACCACTTGTAGAGTTCCATCACGACGACGTCACGCGGCTCCTTCGTCGTGTCATCCTCAAAACGCATCACCTGAGAAACGCGCAATTCGTAATACACCAACTGACGCGGACTCATGTAGTCAATCAAGTAATACGACACGGAGTAACCCGAAGGTGCGCAATCTTGTTGGAGATTAGTAAATTCAACCCCCGCAGAAAGCCCGCGCCCTGTAATATTCAAACTCTTGCCATCGGCAGAAACCAATTCGGCAATTGAACCAAGGTCATAGGGCAGTGACGCGCTCAACTTAAAGCTCAGCTTACCCACGCCATTCAGGTTAATCGAAACATTACCATCGTCTCGCGGTGCCAAGGTGCCACCACCACCCCGCAGACGGAAGAGGGCATCTGGACGGTAAATCGCGCCTTCGTAGGTGTAACGACGACGGAGGAGCACCTCGGTGTTTGCCCCCATCTTCAAATAGTCCGAGTAGTCCGACCCCATGTCGCCCTCTGCGCGCAACCAATCTGGCTCGGCTTCATCGGGCGAAGCACCCCAAGAGGCGAAGGCCTTCGTTTCCGTCACATAGGAATCTTCACGCAAGATAAACGCAAACTCACCTGCCTGTTTCAAACGTCCAGTGAGCAGCTTTTCAATAAAGGAAGTCGTATTTGCCAAGGGGCCTTCATCAGGAATCCACCCGTTCATTTCACCGAGCCCACTCACCCCAGGCGTGCAATCAAAGTCTGCCGTGGCAGAGGTGACGTTTTCACGGAATTCCGTTTCCACAAAGCGTTCGGAGGGATCCCAAGTGTTGAAGTCTTGTTTGAAGGAGCCCGCCAAGTGCGCAACGGGTGCGTCAGGATTGGTGAAGTCAAGCTCCACCATCAGGTGTGCATTCGGGATGGTATCCACCGCCACAACCACGGGCACGGTCGCCGCTTCAGACTCTGCCTTAACAAAGGTTTCGGTTACAGAGGGAACAACTTCTACTGCGTTCGGACGCAAGGAGGAGGTGGAGACTTGAAGGTTCTGACCATACCATGTCTCTTTTCCTTCCTTATCTACAGCGCAAATCTTAAAGGAGATAAAACCGGCCTCACAGATGTCATCGGTCGGATCCGTTGATGTCTGGTCGTCCTCTTCGCGTTCGTCACCCCAAGCATACACAGCGGAGGGTTCTTCATGGCGCAACTTCTTTTCAAGGTCCACGCGCCAGGTGTTCTTCGCCTTCGAGGAGGGCAAGAGCTGCGCATCAAAGTAATCGAGGTCGTAGTTCTTTTCAGAGGTACCCGTGCGGTAGGTCACGCGCAGGAAGACCGACTCAGCAACGGCGGGTTGCTCACGTACATTTAATAAATAAGGATGGTGAATCGACTGTAGGGGGTTGGCCGGATCTTCTGTGTCATAGCCGTCCAACGTCTGCCGAATCGTTTCAAATCCATCAATGTTCTCACGGCCCGCTTCGAAGGAACCATAGACGCCGCAGTCCACTTCCACATCGTAGACCCCTGCCAACATACCCGTCAAGCGACCATTCACATCGGTAAAGAAGGCGTTTTCACGCACATTCACCGTGCCATCAGCATTCGTGATGAGGACACCGGGGGTGAAGTTCGCCGTCAGGGTGGCATAGGCAGTGCCTTTATCCTCCGCGACCGTCGCCGGCACTTCATACCATGCACGGGCGCTATCCCCTGCGGCGCGACGACGGAAACGGAATGCGCCTTCATAACCGCGCGGGGTTTTCGTCGTATCAGAGACGGGTTTCACCGAAATCTTTGTCGTGAAGGCACTTCCTGCGTGGGGTTCAGCGCTATCATCACGCTGGTCTGCTAAATCCACCCCCAACGCGCTAAAGGTGGCCTCAGGTTTCGCAGAGCGCACCAACAAATCGCGAATGATGTAGGTGAGGCCATTTGCCACGTCACTGACTGCATAGGCTTCGTTGAGACGCACAATACGGAAGCGTGCCTCCGCATTTTCTGGCAAGTTGTCAAAGTTGACCGTATAGGTCTTAAAATCAGCCGTCAGGGTGATGGTTTCAACGTCCACCCACGCATCATTCACCCATGCCTGCACGAGTAATTCTGCAGGCACTTCGTCCTCATTCATAAAGGTGCGTGCCTTAAAGATAATGGAGGAGACGCCATCGGGATAGACGGGAGATTCCACACGTGCAGCATCGGAATAGTCCGTCTTCGTGCGCGCCACACTCAAGAGGTGCAAGCCCGCATCGCCATTCTGAGAACTTCCAATCGCACCGTTGTAAATCTGCCAAGAACCATACTTTTCGGATTCAGCGATTGCCGTGTTCTTGGAAATCATCGGCATTGAGGCGAGGATGTAGGAGTCATACTTGCCCATCAACACCTGAGAGGAGGAATCTAAGTGTTCAGACTCTGTCCCCTGAGGCGTCCAAAGACGCACATCCTGGAAGCTCATCTTACGGCCATGGTCCTGAATATCGGAGATGCGCGCCACAGAACCCAAACCATAGCGGGAGGCAATAAACCATTCATAGGTCGCTTCACCTCGCAGGAGTGAGCCCACCATCTGCAAGGTCGGGTCCGTCGTGGAGGTCTTCAAGGCATCCGTCACCAAGATGGGTGCCGTGAGATAGGTCGCTTCCCAACGTGCCGGATTGTGCGCCATGCCCACGCCGATGTAGTCCACGGTGGTCGTGTCTGATACTGCAGTCAAATTGAGGTTCGTCGGCTCAAGAATCGAGATCTGCTCATCGTCAACCTGCGGCATCGGATAGTAAGCACTCGTTGCCGGTACTCCCGCCGTTTCATCAGTGTACGGAGCATCGCGCGTAAGCGTGAGCGAACCGTCAAAGGCAGTGGAGGGACCACGATGTTTACGGAACATCACACGTGAGGGCGAAGCATACACCGGAATCGCACCATAGCGATTTGATGTTCGTGGCACACTCACGGTCACTTTCAACCGCACCAACGAGGTCGTATCCGTTACCGGTCCACCCGTCTTGGTATTAAGTGTGCCATCACCCGCATCAATCAACGAAAGCGCGTAGGAAACGCGTTCTTCCTGTACCACACCCTGTGCTCGCGCGGCGAACCCGTAAAACAGGCTCGCCGTAAGGAGGAAAAGGGCTCCGAGTTTAAATTGTCGCTTCATGGTTGGTTAGTCCAATTTTTCTGCTTGGTTGTTCAGTCCGCCCGAACCATACCATTTTGAGAGTTTTTGTCTACGTGAAGTATTGGGCGTTGAGGGGTCCAACGAAGGATCGCGAATCGCCTCAACATGTCCATCTGCAAAGCACACATGCGCATAGTACATGCCGTTGTCTTCATGAATAAAGCCCATACTCTCGTCGCCGCCATCCCAGTCCCAAACCTGGTCACCTGCGGTATCATTCGCGGATTTGACATTTTCATTATCCAAATCCAACTCCACAATCAACGCCGTCTTCGAGGGTAATGCCTCTTCCTGCGACTGTGTATCAACGTACACCATCAAATCCGAGCGGCCCAAGCGAATCGCCGCATGGTCATGGTTGGAACCGCACGAAAGGCAAGCGCCAGAACCGCCACCGCCAGCCGTGCCACCACCTACACCATAACGGTCGCGACCCGTTTCGTAAAGATCCTTATCCGTGCCCGTAGCCACATTCATCGCATACGCACGGCAAATCTGATGCTTTGGAATACGCAACTTCGCCAACGCCATAGCGTCAAACGAAGGATTCGAAAAGACCTTCAAATCACCGTCGACATACTCGTACAGTGCGCCATTGATAATCGCCACCTGACCCTGGGAATAGACTCCCTCTGCCGTGCCATACCAACTCGCCGGAACAGGGTTCATTCCCCCTTCGCTGCTCTTCGAGTCAAAGCACAAGCAGCACCCCAATTCATTCACTTCGGTCCCATCCACGGAATCATTGTTGTCCAAACGGCCACACCCGTCGATATCGTGATTGCCATCGCCAATCACATCCCCTGCGCCATCTTCGCCCTTCGAACGCGGGCAACTGTGTTCAAAGTAGACCCAACCCCGCGCACGGCCATAACGGCGTTCACGCGTGCCATTTTCATTTTCGCGCCAGAAATTGGAAAAATAACCGCCCGCCGCAGGATAGCAATTCTTGTTCTCCGAACGGTACGTCATCACCGCACGCCCTAAACGCATGAGGTTATTGCGACTCACCGCATCATCCCCCACCGAAAGGAAACGCCCCACCGCAGGCACCATCGCCGCAGCCAAAATGCCAATAATCACAATGACGACCAGGAGCTCTATCATCGTAAAGCCCCGCTTCAAATTCGAGAAACTCATTTTGTCACCTCTCACGTTGGATAATAGTATAGACGAAAAAGCAACATAATGGAAGCAAAAAATACAGAAATTCTTTCTAATAGAAACGCACACACCCGCATAACACACCCGCGCCACGAGCAAGCCCCCTCGCGCTCGCCTCACTTTCCCATCCACCTCGCGCTCCAGCTACCCGCCCTTTAGCCATCCGCCCTCCAGCGTAGCTCCACTGCCGCAGTGGGCAGTGGCTACGATAAACGGGCCTCATCGGTGTGGCGGCGGCGCCCTTCTCTCCTCTCCCCCTGCCACCCCATCTCCCAGCCAGGGGGGCGGGGAGCGCAGCATCCCCGTCGTTTGTGTCGTTTACGGGCGTAAAAAGGACTGCGCGAAAAGTTCACTTTTTCAGAAATTTTAGCGATTTTTCGCCTGTTGAAAACTTTTTTGAGTTATCAACAAGTTATCAACAATGAGACTTTTTCGACGCAGCTTTTGAAACTTTTTTCGGCGAATGAGCAGATTTTTGAACGAAATGCCGAAGCACACAAAAAATGCACAACTCCTTTAGGGAAAAAGAGATAATGCAAAAATGAGGGACAATCAACTCCGCTACAGTGGCTTCGTTGCGAAAAATTGACCCCGAGGGAGGAGAAAAGTTATCAACAATTTACCCCTTTTTGAGGAAGATCTGCAGAAATTTTCGGTCAATATCGACGAAATTGGGCTGCAATACTAGCGAAATTGGGGGGTCAATATCAGCGAAATTGAGCGTCAATTTTGCCGATATTCAGCGCCCATTTTTGCCCTTTTTTTGTTACATTTTAACCCTTTCTAAAATGACGATTTGACACATTAGAAAAGTTTTGTTACACTGTAAGTGTAAGTAGAAATAAGACACATTTTCTCATATTTTCTACCGATTGACAAGCTTTTTCCTGCAGTCCAAGGATACCCCTCGCGAAGTCCTTCCTGTCCCACCTCTTCACCACCTGCACGCCTGCCATCCGCTCTCTAGCGTGGTGCAAAACAACGGGGACGCTGTGCTCCCCGCTCCCCTCGCGCCCACACCCCGCACGAAGCATCTCTCTCCCCTCGCACCCAGCCTTCTCCTCTCCCATAGACCCGCCGCCCGCCTTCATCACTCCGCGTCACCCTCACATATCTCACCGAAAGGTGAGGAGAAGCACGTCTCTCTCCAGAGTGTCACCAAACAACAAGGAGAAGGATCTTCTCCATAGAAGGACCCCAGAGGAGTCTGCGGCGCAGCCGCTTATCTATCCCTCACCTATCTGAGCGGCAGGCCGTTGCCTGCCTTATCTATCCAGAAGCGAGAGTGGCCATCGGAGATAGATGAGACGGGCAGCAGCCCGTCTATCAGATAGATTACGGATAGATTAAAGATAGATTATTTAGCCAGCCCGCACCCCAGCCGCCATCCCATCACTCCACACTCCGCCATCAGCCTTCATCACTCCGCGTCACCCTCATGGGTCTCACCGAAAGGTGAGGAGAAGCACCGCCATCCAGCCCCACCTCTTCGCCATCCACTCTCCAAAGTGATGCCAAACAACGGGGACGCTGCGCTCCCCGCCCCCCTCGCGCTCACCTCGGTGATTCACCTCTACCTTCCCTCACACACCATCCCTCTCGCCCCACCTCGATGCCCCGCGAAGGCATGACCCTCGAGAGACCGCACCCCCGCCCCCCTCGTGGCGCCACTCTCCTTCTCAGGCGAGTCCGCAGGACGAGCACGGGGCAGCACGCCCCACTGCCGCAGTGGGCAGTGGCTACGACAAACGGGGCCTCGCGGGTGCAGCGGCGGAGCCCCTGCACAGGGGGTGTGGGGGCGGCGGTGCCCCACCCTTCTCACCCACACTCTGGCCATCCACTCTCCAAAGTGGCTCCAAACAACGGGGACGCGGCGCACTCCTCGCGAAACCCGCCCCCTCGCACCACCCACACCTTCTCTGCTCGCTCCCCCCACCTCACTCTCCTCCCGCCCCCTTCGCGCGAGCTTGTCGCCTTGATTTTATCGCGTGAATGTTTCGTAGATTTACGTATTTCTCCATTATTTATGGTATAATGCTCGCTTTTGAAAGGATACAAAAGTTATGACGTTCTTTTTGATGTCGATTAGCGCTGCACAGATGACGTTGATTGAAGCATGGAATCATGGTGGTTGGCTAATGTGGGTATTGGCCGGGATGAGCGTGATTGGTGCGACGTTCTGCCTTTATTTCTTGGCTACGTTGCGCGAACGCGCGGTGGTGCCCTTCCGTTTGCGTCGTGATTTGCCGGGTTATTTGCTTTTGGACGACGTCTCGGATGCGCGCCGTCTGTGCGAAGACTCCCCCTCGCCCTTCTCTGCGGTGATGATTGCAACGCTTGATGCGGTGCGCAATGCGCCCAAGGCGAGCCCCGAATTGATCTCCAAGGTAGCCGAGAGCGAAGGCGCTCGTCAGTCGGACCTCATCCAGGGCCAGACTCAGTGGTTGCTCGAAATTGCGACCATTGCGCCGATGGTGGGTCTCTTGGGTACGGTTATTGGTATGCTTGGCGCCTTCGGTGCAGTGGCTTCCGATGTGGCGGCAGCGAAGCCGACGCTTTTGGCTGAAGGTGTTTCTCAGGCAATTATCACAACGATTTTCGGTCTTTTTGTGGCAATTCCTGCGATGATGATGTACGCCTTTTTCCGTCGTCGTGCAGCGAAGTTGGTCGCCGTCTTAGAGAGCACCTGTGCAGAGATGGTGGCGATCTTGAGCAGCAAGTACGCACAGGACTGAGGCTACTGCTATGAATTTTCGTCGCAGACAACCGGCCTTGCCGCAGTTTCAGATGACCGCGATGATGGACGTGGTCTTCTTGCTCCTGTGCTTCTTTGTGACCTCTTCCGTCTTCTCCCAGTGGGAATACGAAGTGGATTTGACGCTTCCGAGCGCGCAGTCGGGACACTCCTCTACGCGTTTGCCTGGTGAAATCATTTTGAACGTGGCGCAAGATGGTCGCGTTACCGTGAATGGTCGCGTGCTTCAGGGCGATGCGCTTGATCGCCTTTTGGGTCAAGTGGCGGGCTACTTGCCTGACCAACCCGTCATTGTGCGCGCAGATGCGGCCACCTCCTATGCCGACTTCATGAAAGTGGTGGATGCTTGCCGTATGGCGGGCATTGCCAATATCTCTTTGGCCACCGCTCAAGGCGACTCGGAGGATGCCTCCACTGATGCTCCGCCCCCGCCGCCGGAGGCGCTGTAATGACAGGATGGCTCTTTGAAGCCCTGATGCTTTTGGCCTTTGGGTGCAGTTGGCCTGCCTCAATCGCCAAATCGCTTCGGACACGGTTCGTGCGTGGGAAGTCGCCCGCCTTCATGATTATCGTCATCAGTGGCTATGCATGCGGGATTGTGCACAAATTGCTCAATCCGCCCACGGAACCTGGCATTGAACAGTATGTGCTCTGGCTCTATGTGATGGACCTGCTCTTAGTCTCCACAGATTTGACGCTTTATTTCCTTTTCCGTAAAAATGATGCGCCGCGGGTGGCGTAACCGAAAGGGATTTTTCGGGAAATGCTCCGCACACTGCTCTTAATTTTCGGGTTTGCAGGGGGATGGTTCTGCCCTTGGTTGGCGGCACTTAAGCCCTTAATGGCGGTCTTTTTGGCGTACATGCTCACGGTGGTCTTCCTGCGTATGCGCGTCTCTAAGGGGACCCTCACGGCGCGCCATTGGCGTGTTTTGGCAGCCAATCTACTCCTGCCCATCCTCATTTGGCAGGGAATGCTCCTCTGTGGCGTACCCGAACGTTTTGCACAGGCCGCCTTCTTCACGGCGGTCACCCCCACAGCGGCGGCGGCGCCTGTGATTGTGAATCTGCTGGGCGGCAGCATCTCCTTTGCCACGGCGGGCTTTTTATTGAGTACGCTCTGCATGAGTGCGGCATTACCTCTGCTCATTCCACCGGTGTTACATCGACCCGTGTGGGGCGAACTGCCCGCAGCGCTCACGAATGGTTCGCTCTCCCTTTGGGAGACTTGCGGCACCTTTTTCACGTGGTTGGGCGAGCAACCTGCAGGATTGATTCTCGGGCGCGTCTTCTTTGTGACGCTGATGCCGATGGTGCTGGCGGTGATTTTGCGTCGGAAATTCGGCGAACGGGCACGCAATTGGGGCAACCAGCTCACGCCCTCCACGCTCTACGTGTGGGTGGGATTAGTGGCAATCATCGCCTCCTCTGCGGCACAAACCTTGGAAGGGCACACGGCAGGGTTTCCGCGTTCGGATGTGCTGTGGGTGGTGCTCATTGATATCTTGCTCTGCGTTTTCATGTTTGCCTTTGGCGCGCTCATTGGCGGTCGGACACACCTCCGCGAGTGTTCGCAACTGCTCGGGCAAAAAAACACCTCCTACACCACCTATTTGGCCTTCGCCTGTGACGCGCCCTTTGCCGCCCTTGGCCCAGCCTTTTATGTCTTTTTCCACAACACGTGGAATGGTCTTCAGCTGATCTTCCACAAAGACCAACCCAAGAACTAATTTCAATTTGTTATACTTTTATCCTTAAGGAGTTGATTATGGCGGGATTTGATATTGATCGTGTGGCGCACTTAGCGCGACTTGATTTGACTGATGAAGAACGGGCCACCTTTGGAGGTCAGCTCGAAACCATTGTGGCATACGTGGATCGTATCGCAGGATTGGACGTGGCGGGCGAAGCGGCCACATTGCACGGTCATAGCGTGAACAACATTTTTCGCGCCGACACCCCCGTGGATGGTTTGGAAACCGAGGTCGCTTTGCAGAATGCTCCGGCACGAATTGAAGATGAAATCCGCATGCCGCGTATTGTGGAATAAGGAGTTTTAAGATGGAATTGCACAAACTGACCATCACTGAAGCGCTCAAGGGCTTGCGCGAAGGCGTCTTTACCTCTGTTGAATTGACCCAGGCCCTCATCAACGTAATGGAGGCCTCCCAGGCTGATATTCACGCCTATGTCACAATTGATGCCGCAGGAGCACTTGCCCAGGCCGCCGAATGCGATCAACGTCGCGCCGCAGGTGAAGATCTCCCCTTGCTCGGCGTGCCAATCGCAATTAAAGACAACATGAATGTGATTGGCCAACCCTGCACCGCCTCTTCGCGCATTTTGGAAGGTTATGTCGCACCCTATGATGCGACGGTTATCGCAAAGCTCCGCGCCGCGGGTGCCATCTTCCTCGGCCGCACAAACATGGACGAATTCGCCCTCGGCTCGACCACGCAGACGTCTGGCTTCGGCCCCACCGAGAACCCGGTGGCTCGCGGGTGCATCCCTGGCGGTTCGTCGGGTGGTAGCGCGGCGGCAGTGGGTGGCGACCTCGCCATCTGCGCATTGGGTTCTGATACCGGCGGCTCGATTCGTCAGCCCGCTTCGCACTGCGGCATCGTGGGCGTGAAGCCAACGTATGGCCGCGTGTCGCGTTATGGCATTGTGGCATGCGCCTCGTCGCTTGACCAGGTGGGCCCCATGACGAAGACGGTCGAAGACGCGGCAATCCTCATGAACGTCATCTCCGGTCGCGACCCCATGGATGCGACCAGCCTTGATGAAGCAGTGCCCGATTACACCACGGCATGGAAGGATGCCGACCCCGAACAGCCCCTCAAGGGCATGACCTTCGGTATCCCCACCGAATACTATGGTGAAGGCTTGGACCCCGAAGTGCGCGCCTTCACAGAGGCGGCAAAGGAACGCGTCATTGCGCTCGGCGGCACACTCAAAGAGGTCTCGCTCCCGCACTCGGAATACGGCATTCCCACCTACTACATCTGCATGACGGCAGAAATTTCCGCCAACCTCGCCCGTTTTGATGGCGTGCGTTACGGTCAGCGCGTGCCCTGCGATGATGTGATTGAACAGTACAAGCGGACGCGTGCAGAGGGCTTTGGCGCAGAAGTGAAGCGTCGCGTATTGCTCGGCACCTTCGTGCTCTCCAGCGGTTACTATGATGCGTATTACAACCGCGCCCAGAAGGTGCGTACGTTGATTCGTCGCGACTTTGACCAGGCCTTCGCGGAATGTGATGCGTTGCTCTCGCCCGTCACCCCCGAACCCGCTTGGCCGCTTGGTGTCTATCAGGACGATCCGATTCGCAACTATCTTTCAGACGTGCTCACCGTGGGTGTCAACCTCGCGGGGTGTTGCGCAATCGCAATCCCTGCAGGCACCACGCAGGCAGGAAAGCCGGTCGGGATTCAGTTGATTGCACCGAACTTTGGAGAGATGACCCTCTTCAAGGCCGCTAAAGCCCTGGAATTGCCTCGCGCTTAAGGAGATTTTAAAAGATGGAATACGAAGTCGTTATTGGGCTTGAAACCCACGTTCAATTAAAGACCACCACAAAGATGTTCTGCGGATGTAGCACGGCATTTGGCGCCAGCCCGAATGCGCACGTCTGCCCCGTCTGCTTGGGCTATCCAGGCGCATTGCCCGCGATGAACGAAGAGGCTATTCGCTATACGGTCATGGCAGGCTTAATGCTCGGATGTAAAATCGCCGACTACGCAAAGTTTGACCGTAAGAATTACTTCTACCCCGACTCCTCTAAAAACTACCAGATTACGCAGTTGGACTACCCGCTCTGCTTAGGTGGTGGCGTGGAAATCACGGGCATGGATGGCGCCAAGAAGACCGTGCGCATTCACCACATCCACTTGGAAGAAGACGTGGGTAAACTCACCCACCGCCCTGGATGCTCGGGGGTGGACTTCAATCGCGCAGGTACGCCGCTCATGGAAATCGTCTCCGAACCCGATATGCGTTCTGCCGATGAAGCGATCGCCTATTTGACCGCATTGCGTGAGATGATGATTTACGCTGGCGTTTCGGAGTGCAACCTCGAAGAGGGCAATATGCGCTCTGACGTGAACATCTCCATCCGCCCGAAGGGTCAGGAAGCCTACGGCACGAAGATTGAAATCAAGAACATGAATACCTTCAGTGGCATTCATGCCGCACTCTTGTATGAAATCGAACGCCAAAAGGCGGCTTGCGATGCAGGCCAGGCGCTCCGTCAGGAAACGCGCCGTTGGGACACAGACGCAGGCGAAACCACGGTGATGCGTTCGAAGGAAAACTCCGACGACTACCGTTACTTCCCCGAACCCGACTTGATGCCCATCGCCCTCTCCGCTGAGCAGGTCGCCGAGTGGGCCGCCGCCCTCCCTGAAGCCCCTGCAAAGCGTCGCGAACGCATGATTGCCGAATACGGAATTCCCGAGTATGACGCAGGCGTGCTCTCGGCAGACCGCGCACTCGCAGACTTCTTTGAAGCCGTGGCAAAGCGTTGCGGCAATGGCAAACTCGCCTCGAACTGGGTCATGGCAGAAGTGCTTGCGCTTACTGCAAAGTCTGGCATCGCCCTGAGCGAATCGCAGTTGACCGCTGAAGCACTCGGCGACTTACTGAAGTTGCTCGAAGGCAAGACCATTAATGGACCAACCGCAAAGGCGCTCCTACCCGAACTCTTCGAAAAGGGTGGCGACCCCGCAGCCATCGTGAAGGAACGTGGCCTCGGCCAGGTTTCTGACACAGGCGCCATTGAGGCATTTGTTGATGCAGTGCTTGAGGCAAATCCCAAGGTGGTCGCAGAAGTGAAGTCCGGCAAGGGTGCCGCGATTGGCTTCCTTGTGGGCCAGGTCATGAAGCAGTCCAAGGGTAAAGCAAGCCCGCAAATCGTGCAGGAACTCCTCCGCAAGAAGCTCGGCTAATCCCCGCCCCTCAAGAAACACACAAAAAAGCGGTCACCTCGGTGGCCGCTTTTTTCACCCCCTCTTCCTCGCCCAGAACCCTCGCGAAGCCCTTCCAGCCCCTCTCCACCACCCGCACGCCAGAGAGACACCAAACGACGGGGACACCCCCGAACCCCTCGCACCGCCCCGCACGAAGCATCTCTCTTCCCTCTTCCACCGCCCTCTCACCTCGACGCCCCGCTTCTGCCTCTGTGACAGTCAAACCCTCGGCTGGTGAGGACTGTAGGAGGCTTTCAAGCCCACCTTCCATACGGCCGTGAACAGTTCAACCCATAAAGGTTCTGCGGCCTTCGTTCCGCGAAGGCATGGCCCTCGAGAGACCGCACTCCCACAACCCCACAGCACCTCGCGTAGCCCGCACCCCAGCCGCCATCCCATCACACCACACTCCGCCATCAGCCTTCATCACTCCGCGTCACCCTCACAGGTCTCACCGAAAGGTGAGGAAAAGCACGTCTCTCTCCAGAGTGTCACCAAACGACGAGGAGAAGGATCTTCTCCATAGAAGGACCCCAGAGGAGTCTGCGGCGCAGCCGCTTATCTATCCGTAATCTATCTGAGCGGCAGGCCGTTGCCTGCCTTATCTATCCAGAAGCGAGAGTGGCCATCGGAGATAGATGAGACGGGCAACAGCCCGTCTATCAGATAGATTACGGATAGATTAAAGATAGATTATTTAGCCAGCCCGCACCCCAGTCACCAGACTTACCTCATCACCCCACCTTCCATCTCTACCTCTTCACCACCCACTCTCCAGAGAGGCACCAAACGACGGGGGACACCCCCGCCCCCTCGCACCGCCCCGCACGAAGCTTCTCTCCCCTCTCCCTCTGCCCCATTCTCTTTAGATAAAACAAAGCGGCACACCGTGTGGTGTGCCGCTTGTGTTAATTGAGGACTTGAATTAGTCGAGAGACTCAGTCATCGGGGAGGCCGAGAGGATGACCTTGAAGAAGGTGGCCTGCTCAGTGCCATTGATGATGGCTGCGGAGGTCGGGATCTCAACCGCAGGGGTCTGTTCACCAGCAACCTTCACCTCTGCGAGCTTGGTCCAAGTACCACCGAGGGTGGCGGCACCATAGACGGAGTAAGTTGCAGAAGTGTTCTTGCCTTCAGCGAAGAGCGCAGAGAGGTCATAGATGTCGCCATCGAGGCCAACTGCACCAGTGACCGTCCAATTCAAGGTGATCACATCGCCATTGAAGGAGATCTTATTGACGGTGAGGCCGTAGGACTTCACACCCTGTTCGATGAGGTTGAGCGCCACTTCATTACCGAGGAGGTCAAGGAGTTCCTTCGCGGCAGCGGCGTCTTCCACGCCTTCAACCTTAACAGCGCCATTTTCATCAGGTTCGCCAACAACGGTCAAACCGTAGAGCTGAGCACCGAATGCGGTGAGTGCGAGGTTACCATCGATATCCGTGGTCCAAATTGCGGCGCTCTGCTGGAAGTCAGCGAGCGAACCGCCGAAGGTGTTGCACCAACCGCTATTGGTAGAACCGTCAGGCAGGAAGCTATCAGACTTCTTACCACCCTGGAGCCATTCCCAAGCATCAGCGAGCTTGTCATTATCCGTATCCACATCCTGGATGTAGAATTCGGCATTCCAAGCGGCACCACTCGAGAGCGGCGTAACGGCGAGCGGGTCAAAGTAGAAGCCACCAACGGCATCCAAGCCCTGCGTAGCATAGCCCCAAGGTTCCCAAGCATCACGCTTACGGTTACCATTCAAGTCGAAGTACGCCAAGAGGTAAACCGGGCGATTCGTGGCCAAGCCGCGGAGTTCCACATCGAAGCGCGTGGAGAAGAATTCATCCTTCTCTTCGCCTGCAACCGTCGTCTTCGTGATCTTATCCTTCACCATCTTCACGCAACGGTTCAACTTCGGGAAGTCTGCCAATTTAGGATCAGTCGTGTCATCATAGACCAAGACATCCGTCGTCGATGCGACCGGGTTACCATTGAAGGAGCCCGAGTAGTGTGCTTCCACAACGAGGCTTCTGTAACCGAATTCCGCAGGCGTACGGAGCACACCATTGTAACGGATGCGCGTACGGACATAGTAGGAATCCTGGACATTGAAGGACGTATCACGTGTGGTACCTTCAAGTTCGGCAAGGTTTTCATCGCCGGAAGCATTCAACTGCACCTTGAACTTTCCGCTCATCTTCTTCGGCTTGCCGCAGTAAGGCTTGAGCGTAAGTTCGTAGCTGTACGTGCCGTCACCAAACAGAGCGGTGCCTTCGGAATTGATTTCACCAATACCGCGCGGCAACTTGTAACGATAGACAAACTGTTCCTGTGCGCCCGTACCAATGGCCGTTGCCGAAGGCGTGACACCGCGGATGCCCGTCTTGTTGAAGACCGTCTTGGACTCTGCGTCACCAGCGCCATTCGCAGTCTTACGAATGACCAAGTCGAACTGAGGCACCTGGATATTGCTCTTCCATTCGAAGGTCAGTTCCGTATTGTGCACGAAGGCACCACCCACAGGGCTGACCATTGCCGTGCTTGCTTCATCAAGCGTGCCGAAGGCATTGGTAACCACAGCGATGTTGTAGGGGGCACGTTCCGGCCAGCTCGAACTTTCCGCCATCGTTTCAGGCAAGAGATAGACCTTATAGGAGGCCGCAACGAGGTCGCCACCCAGATCTGCGAGGCCACCTGCGGTATCTGCATTGTTGAAGATGTCATCTTCAGTGAGATACGGCTTCTTCACATTGAACGGCTTCTTGAAGACCACTGCGCCAGGATTTTCCGTCGAAACCGTAGCACCAATGCGTTCATACGCAGCGAGGAGCAGATAGTAGTTCTGCTTGGTCGCGAAGAGCGACGGCTGCAACGGATTATTCGTAGACGGATTGAGAATGGAGGAGTTGTCACCCGCCACGACATCATTGTTTTCATTTTCAGTCAACAACACGCCGAGGATTGCGTCCACGTCCAAGCGAACTGCGCCAGCAGGAGCCTGTTCAGAGAGAGCAACGTGGAGGACATCATTGACCTGATCAAAGCCAACGTCCACATCGTGCTGATCGGGCACACCTGCAGGTTCGCCGTCATTCCACTTGCCATTACCATCAAGGTCAGCAAAGACGAAGAAGTTGTTCGGGCCTTCCTTGATATGACCTTCGTCAGGGTTCACGAGCGTGAAGGTATTGGTCTGACCGGGCACCACGCCATAGCTATAGGTGGCGACACCAACGAACTCGGTGCGATCATAGACCGTGATATTTCCTTCATCGTCTTCAAGCGAACCCTTATCCGGCCAATCTTCCGTGCTAGTGAAATCAAGCGTGAATTCACCCGTACGATAGTTCACCCAACCAGCCTTACGACGTGCAAAGCCATCGCCAACCAGTTCGCCATTGCCATCGACCCATGTCACTTCTTCCATGGCATAAAGTTCTGCCACGTCATTCACAGAAGACGTATCGCTCAGGATATTGAAGTAACCGTAGTCTTTTTCGTCCGTCTGGTCTTCTTCATACGGCGTATCCACCGCCATACGCGTGAACTTAATCTTGAGCGAGCCAGGCTTGATGTTACCAATGTGGAAGTAACCCGACATCACACCACGCTTCCAGGCGCCAATTTCATACTCAATCGTGTCGCTTTCTTGACCGCCGGTCAAAGCGAGCGGCAAGTTGAAGGTCGCATCAGGGGCAGAGTTGTTGTTCTTCGCCGTGTAGGTGTGAACCACAATCTTCGCCTCTGCGGTTGCATTGGTGTACACATTCTGGTTGCCGAAGTAGTCCACGGTCATGCGCAATGCAGGCGTGGGCATTTCAAGCTGAATCTTACCCGTCTGCGAAATGGTCGTGGCCGCATTCGGATTGGTCGAGTGATAACCAGAGCGGAAGTTTGCACGCGCTTCTGCCCAGTTGCTCCAACCATCATTATCCGGGTCAGCAGCAGCATCATTCGAGTCAACAGAAAGTTTTTCCGAACGATTCTTTGCTTCCCAATGATCTTCCATGAAGTCATTGTCCGTGTAGAGCAGACCAAAGGTGGGTGCACCACGACGGAACCACATCGGAATCTGATAGTCCGGTACGCCGTTACCCACGGTGGAGTACTTCAACGGATTAGCGCTTGCGAGATGTTCTGCGTAGTTGGTGAGGAAGTCACCATCCTGATCGCCGTGCGGGCCATTAATGCCTTCCGGATCTTCAGGATCGAGACCATAGTAATTTTCCCACCAGTTCGGCATACGATCGCCGTCGGTATCCTTTGTTTGACCAGCAGCGATATTCTGCTCGAGCCAATAACCGCCCTGAGAATACTGCTTGTCATTCAACTTCGAGCCAGCGTCCTTACCATCCTCATGGCGGAACCAATCTGCACCAGCCGGACCATCGTTGGTCTTATTACCAGCGGACGGGTCGGTCGAGGGAGAATTGTCCCACGTTTCACGTTCATACTTCGCGAAGACGTCACCGTAGATCAAGAGATCTGCAGGCATCTGAGCCTGGAAGGCGGGACGGACAATGTAGTTCGGCAAGTCAAAGAAGATTGTGCCGTGGTACATGTAACCATAAGGATTACCCGTGGTCTTCACATTGTAAATCGGCGTAGCCGACAGCAAACCATCCTTATTCGGACGATAAGGCGACCAGTAGAAGGAGTTCGCCACCTTCAAATTCTCTGCAGAACCAGAAGGCATCAACAATTCAGGCTTACCATTCTCCAATTCCACCGGCTCGTACGGATGGAGTGCAGCGCGCTGCACGTCTGCGAGCGGCAAGTGTGCAACGGTATTGTGCGCCAACGGCACGAATTCAGTGATAGGATTCGTCACAGTGGCAGAATCCGCTGGGCGATTTTCAGCATACTGCGTCGAACGGAGACCCACAGGCGTCTTCACGGTGTAGTAAGAGGTGAAGAGTTCTTCCACCGTAGGAAGCGTAGCAGGCGTAATGTAGGCGTGTACGTCTGTAGCCGCCAAGGTCTCCTGGAAGCCCTTACGACGATACATGAAGGATCCGGGAATTGTCGCATCACCCGTGAGCTGATCGCCAGGGTAACGTTCCCAAGACTGCGACTCTCCATCAGTAGAGCCATCCTTACGCTTACCAGCGAGGAGGTCATTGAAGGTGTAGATTGCCAACGGCTCTGCAGGCGTGTTCGGCTCAAAGTAACCCACGCCAGCCTCACGAGCATTGAATGCACTCATGCGGAGGGTGAGCAGTTCCGTCTGCGTCAACGTGCGACCGCGCGCTTCAGCCACCTGAGCCATCGTGCGGACACCATTCCAGATACGCACTTCATCAATGAAGCCCTTAAAGCTCTTCGTGAAGTACTGATCAAATGTTGCAGCAGGATTATCAAGGCCAGCGAACCAGGCCGGCGTCACCGTAGCACCAATGACAATCGGAGCCTTACGATAGGTGAAGCGGCGAAGGTCGTCATTCGTGCTCTTCACAGAGATCACGCCGTTAGCAGGAATGAGGCTGCTCGTTTCAGCAGCAGACTCCACACCATTGAGCAAGAGTGCCAAGCGTGCGCCGTCATACGACACTGCGATGTGATTCCATTCACCTGCAGCAATCGTTTCACCCGAAACCACTTCAGGCGATGCTTTAGGGGTGGCATTCTGACCATCAACCGTCGTACCAGAGCCCGTGAAGTAGGCGAAGGGCTTAAACACCGTGCCATCCTTGCGGAGACCCAACACGAAGTTGTGACGGAGCGAACCAGGTGCATCAAAGCCTTCATTGAAACGCCAGGGACGGTCAATAAGGATGACCTCATCGGAAGCCTGATCAGCATCGGGCTTGACCCAGCATTCAATGGTGAAGGTCGTAAGCATCTGCGGACCGAACTGCGTATCTTCCATCGTCTGGAGCACACCCTTACCACCGAAGTAAGCAGCCTGTTCACGATCAGGCGTACGCAAGGTCTGAGGATCGCCACGGAAGATACCATTGGAGGTGAGTTCCACCAAGTCGCTGATGCCATCACCGTCGGTATCATAACCTTCGTTAATTTCATACGGGAAGACAGAGTCCGTTGCGAACGGCATATTGTCACCCGTCACGCCGAAGTAGCGCACGGAGAGCTTCGAAGCGGAGGTCGGGAGCGGACCCATCATGCCAGTTTCTTCACCCGGCACTGCGAACAACGGATTCATGCTCGTGTAGAAACGCGAGACGAAGGAGTTCACGTTGGCAGGGTCCGTCATCCAGAGCGGCGACGGGTCGGTGCCATAGTGCGCAGGAGCGGTCGTTACAGGATTGACGGCTTCTTCGCTATTCAAGAGGCCATCACCATCAGGGTCAGCAAAGGGCACACCCGCCAACCACGGATAGGTGTAGTAGTCAAAGCCAGTGACTGACTTGTTGTCTGCGAAGTCAATGTTGCCAAAGGCATTGCTCGTCGGCGTCACCATGGTATAACCAATGGAAGAATCGGCGGCGGGGCAAATCGCCAAGGCCAAACGATTGACGTTGTCATAGTCCTGACCAACATTTTCCCATGCATCAAAGAGGAAGTCACCGAGGACGGGGTTGAGACCATGGAAGACTTCAAAGTAGTCATCCATGCCATCAATATCGGTATCTGCGTCCAAAGGCGAGGTGGTCAACATGCTCTTGGCAGGTTCGTCCCAGCCCGGGAAGGCGTCTGCACCCAAAGGCGCAAGCGTACTATTCATCGGCGTACCGAGCAAGATACCCTTGTCTTCTGCCAATTCGTCCTGACGATCCGCGAAGGGCTTCATCAAGGCATGCCAGCCGGTCGGCACATAGAAGAGATCGCTCTGGTGAGGCAACAAGCCACCATTGAAGCCACGCATTGCAGCACGGTAACGTGCGCGAATCAACGGATTCGAAGAGGTTGAAACCGCTTGTTCGTATGCATCCATGCCTGCATCAGCAACCTCATCAAAGAGGCCCTGGTCACCCTGGGTCTTCTTCAAGACCTTCGCGACTTGCGACTTACGAGCTTCCCAAATCGTCTTGGTGTCACCCGTCACGAGATCCTTCATGACAGGCTGCATCAAGGCCTGATTCTGGACGCAGAATTCAAGCGTCTTATCGATGATGGTCATCAATGCGCGCAACTGCTGCACACTCTTGGTGCGATAGTTGTACTTTTCATCATCCTTCTTCAAGATGGTCTCATAGCATGAGTATGCCACATCGCCCGACGAGTAACTCGCGCCTTCATTCAGTGTAAGCGTAGTCAAATAACGCGTCCATGCCATATCGAACTGCGTAAAGAGTTCGGGCAGACCTTCAAGATAGCTACGCACCGTCACGTATGCCAAATTATCCGGATCGCAATTGGTCAAGCCATAATCTGCCAATTCATCTTCCGTCGGATAAGCAATCGTGCTATTCCAAAGGTAGTTGTAAGCCTCAGTAATTGCATCTGCGAATTGCGTACGCACGTTCGAGCGCATCGGCGGATTAGGACCGGGCAAGTCAGAGGCGAGATCGCTATTTGCAATGCCCTGTGCCAACAAGCGGACCTGTGCAGGAGCGCCACGTGTATAACGCAACGTGGTTGCATCTGCGAGATCATTCGCCGTTTCGGTGGCGACATAGGCAAATTCAGGAGAACGGCCCGTGGTGGGATTGACCAAGTCCATGGTGGCCATATAGACATCAGGGAGCTTCGTCCATTCCGTATCCAAATCACTGATTTCAGCTTCGCGTGCTTCACCTGTGAAGCCCTTGTACATACGCGCCATATCAGGACCGAGGTCATAACGGAGATGACGCAACGATGCCGTCAAGTATTCCTGATAGTTGGTCAAGCCATCACCATCAGCATCCAAGTCAGCATCCGTCATGCGTTTCTGCGCGTCATCCACGCCAGCACGTGTCGGATCGGGAGCCTGAGAGTAAACGATTGTGCAACCATTCACCGAGTACGTGAGGTTGTCAACATCTTCCTCACCCTCTTCAGCGGGCGGAACAACCACAGCGACATCGCCTTCTGCAGGAGCACCAGCAGAGAGCGGTTCGAGGCCATAACGGAATTCCCACGCATCGGACATACCATCGCCATCCGTATCGGGGTTATTCGGGTTACAACCACCACCAGCAATGTGTCTCGAGGAGGGCAGACCATAGATAAACTTGCTGCCTTCATCGGCATCCCAAAGGCCGTCGAAGTCCGTGTCAGGATTCCAGGGGTCGGTCGGAGCGGTCTTGTTCACCCAACCGCTTGCAGCACCAGAGGCATATTCCTGAGCCGTGGTCAAGCCGTCACCATCACCGTCACGGTCGCCATCATTAGGAATATTTGCCGAACGTTCTGCGCGAACCCCCACATAGCGTGCCCAACCATCCGGCACACCATCATCATTCGTATCAGCCTTCGTCGGGTCGGTGGGAACAACCGTCCAATCACCATTACCCATCTTCACCGAGGTGTTGAATTCTTCACGAGAGACGAAGGCCTTCGTGTGAAGACCACCCACAGCTGTGGTAGGATCAAAGCCAAAGGCACGATAGACTGCATTGTCGCGGAGGATGCAGAACTTCACTCGTTCCAAGAAGACTTTGCGACCATTCGGCGCATCCGCAATCTGGGCAGGATCAACCTCATCCGCCTTAAGCGTCTCCCCAAAGTCCATCTCCGTGTAATAAGGCTTTTCCGCAAGCGGTGCTGCGGGATCAACGATGTAATATTCACCAGACTTTTCATTAAAGTATGCAACATCCGTAATCGCCGGAGCTGTCCGGTCTGGAGTGTACACCTTCTCAACAATCTCTTGATATTCCGGATAGAGGAAGACACCCGTGTGAGCGAAGGTATCGCCGTCGGGGTTCTTTTCTGCGTCGTTCGGTTCTGCAGGGTCTGCGGTGTTGAACGGATCAAGGCCGTAGGTCACTTCCCAACCGTCCGGCATCCAGTCATCATCCGTATCGCATTCGATCGGATTCGTACCCACAGCCAATTCTTCAACCGTAGACAAACCGTCATTATCAATATCTGCGGCACCATTGCCACCCGCACAGGGGTTAAAGAGGGCGAGGACATCTTCCACTGGGATGGGCTCCCAATAGTTGCCCTTACCATGTGTTGCGTTGCCAGGGTAAGACTTCACTTCATAAGTTTCACCCACGCGCGTTGCGTCACTATAGAAGCCAGCCTTCGTGTCATCAGGGTCATAATTGTTTTTGTATCTACGACCCATCGTGAACTGTTCGGTGCCGTACTTGTCATAAGAGTTGATCTCTGTACGCTTACGCATGTCGATTGCAGGCCAAAGTGCCGTATTGAGCTGAATGCCTGCGTCATTTTTGAAGACCGAACCATAAGCGATACGAGAAGCATAGTACCAGAAGTAGTACTCTGCTGCGTTGACAATGCCGTCACCATCGGTGTCCGCCGTAGCACCAGAGAAGCGGCTCAACCAAGAGGTCAAACGCGGATCAATGTAGCCGCCATTCTTCTCCATCTTGAACGGTTCGTCGATCAGCACACCAGCGATTGCACGCGTATCCACGAAGTGATAGGCGGTGTAACCATAAGCATTGTAGGTAGTACCTGCGTACTGATCCACGGGCAGGGCTTCCTTCGGATCAACCACTACGCCCTGGTCATCAGTCTTATACATCGCGGCGTTAGCTTCTGCCACCGTTGCGAAGGGGAAGGGTGCGCCAGCTTCAGTAGAACCCGCTTCCCAAGCAGTGCCATTCTTAACACCCCAATTATCATAGGTGTAACGGAAGGCTTCATAATTCTCGGAGTTCGCATCAACGCAAACCATCATGTTGTTGGCGTTGTACTTGCCCGCCTTCGCCTTGATGGGATGACCATCGGCATCAATCACATATGCCCAGCCATCCGTCACGTCGTTCGCGTTATAAGGAATCTTATTGGCCGCAGTAAGCGCCACCTTCACTCCTGCCACAGGAGAGGTCATTTGGGAGGTCAAGCGAACCTTATTCCAAACCACCGAGAAGTTGCCATTCACCACTTCACCCGCGCGAACAGCATAGGAGCCATCTTCAAGCTTTTCTTCCGGGTGGACCAAAACAACCCACGCAGGGATGGAGAGCCAATTGCCCGCGCCGTCAGCAGCATTCAATGCTTCATCGCGACCGCGGATACGCATCTTGTATCCGAAGGGTGCGCCTTCCAATGCGCAAGTCGTTGCGAGGCGACCCGCAGAGGCACCAAACTTATAAGCAAGGTCCCCTGCCCCAAAACCTGCAACGGGAAGACGTTCAGCATCGCCGGGGAAGGCTTCTGCAATTGAACCACCTTCAACCAAGGTTGCACGCGAAGTTTCACCCATATTCTTTAAGACCCAACCATCCGGCACGCCATCCTGGTTGTAGTCACCCAGTTCGTACATGTAGGGATTCTGCGTATCTTTGAGCTTTGCTTCAATTGAGTCGCCAGGGAGATATTCTGCCACGAAGATCGCGGAGAGCATGATATCCTGCCACTTCGTAGGATCCGTGGCTTCGCCTTCCTTGACATACGCACGATTGAAGGTCAACGTTTCTTCATAACGCTGATACTGTGCCTTTTCGCCAGACGGCAGGATTGTAGCGAAGTCTTCATCGGCATCCCACATGTAGAAGAAGGAGTCATGCGTTGCAGAAGGACCATTGAAACGACCCAATGCAGTAGCAGTTGCCGTATTCTGACGAGCACCTGCAGAGAAGGGCTTTGCAATCACCTTCAGAAGCGTTTCGCCACTTCGAGAGCGCGAATTACGCGTGCTATCCGTGTCAAACGTCCAGTTCGTCAAAACGTCTGCACCCGTATCCCAAAGCACATAACCAGCGCCAGGGGCCGTGAGGTTATGAATCGTCTTGAAGATAAAGTGCTGAGAAGCATCAAGAGTGATGGTGCCATTACGCGTTGCCATCCCCATGGAGGAGTCAATCACCGTAAACATCCAGTCCTGCGAGGCACCGGATTCATAGGCATGCTTGAATGTATAAGACTGTGTATCAATCGTACGGCTCACGATGGGCAAGGTTTTTTGACCATCAGCCCCCGCGTAACCATACAAGTCAACAAGGGTCGCATACTCTGCTTCCCAAGCGGCATCACCGCGGAGCTTCTTCATCGCACCTTCGTCCACCAACAAGGCGGCTTCCTGGATGCCATCACCGTATTCCATAATCATCACGAGGTAATCGCTGGCGGTGTCGGCCACGGTGAAGGTGAAGGAGGCCTGCGCACCGGTAGCAACCTTCGTCGGTGCAGAGACATTGCGGATTGAAGGATCGCGGTTTTCAACAAACGGAGTAATCAAATTGCACTCGTCACCATCACCAATAATGGTGTTATTCGCAGCGCAACGCTTTGCCGTAAAGTAGAGACCGCCCAAGGGAACTGTCACACGCTGGGCAGGATTCTGGGGATCAAGAACGTTCACATTCGTCTTGAAGAGATCTTTGTATGCTGCGTAATCGTTCTTGCATCCCACATAGAACTTAACGCTCGTTGCTCCTGCGGGCACCAAGACGCGCACTTCCGGAACCGTGCCCTGCGGCGCGCTACCACCCGTTGCCTGAAGCGTGACATAGGATGCGATTAAATCGTAAGCATTCACATCCTTTGTCGTGTTGACAGCAGGATCGGGCTTGTAGGTCAAACCGGCCACGGTAGCGTTCGAATCCACTCGATACTTACCAGTGGCATCCGTCGGATAGATCAAGAAGTAGCGAGGATCATCAGAGGCTTTCACAGAAAGCGTGTATTCAAGCACGTTGAAGGAGCCCGGCGTCTGACCTGCCGTTGCATCCTTAGGCTGATAGTATTCAATACCAGTGCCATCCGTTGTGGCGCTTGCGAGGAGCGTAATCGATTCACGCTTCGGCAATGCCTTTACCATTAAATAATAGGGCTTATCAACCGTTCCTGCGCCATTTGCATCTTCCAAGCCAGGGACGCGAATGCGGAAATAGGTTGCACCAGAAGCATCCACCTCGCCTACCGACAAATTGACCTTATAGTCACCGTCATATGCATCAATCGGCACGTAGTAACGTTCAAGCTTCGCACTTGCGTTATTCGCAGCAGAAACCATTTCAATGGAGGCGTAAAGCGTTCCCTTGTCAGCAAGATCCTCTTCGCCCTTCTTTGCAATCGTAACGAGCGTAGATTCGCCAGCGCCAAGCTCAATGATGCCATCCACGGGCACGCCATCGAGATTCGTATACTTCATTTCTGCGCCAGGAAGCGTCAGCGTATCACCGGGCTCCAAGTTCACACTACGAACCGTATAGCCCTTAGCCACATCTGGAATCGGCGTTGCAATGACATTGTAATCAGTATAAGCATAGACGCTCTTCACGTCTGGATCATCACTATAGATACCATAGCAGAGACGAACCTTCGTACCAGGCAAGCCCTTCGGAACGTTAACAAAGAACTTCTGTTCGGTGAATGCCACCTGATCCATACCAGAAAGTTCAGCGGCATAGTTTGCGGGGAATGCCGTTTCTTCGGTAGGAGTGCCAGCTTCAATAATCTTAGCTTGTTCGCCAGCACGCGAATTCAACGAGGTTACACCCACGTTGTAGTATTTGCCATTTGTATCTTCTGCCCAGAGGTAGCATGCGTATTCAGAAGGCACCACGGTGTGCACGCCACTCTCAGGCTTAATGGTTTTCACTGTTACAGGCACAAGACCTTCGTAAAGCTTGCCACGGTTCGGATTGTCACTGCCATCGCCCAACGTAATCGTGTAACCACTCACCGGCACAGCCGCATCAGTGTCAGGATCATCCACGTTACCTTGTAACACGCTCTTGACCAACTTCACTTTCCCTGCGCCATCCACGGGGTCAATCGCAGAGATCGTGATTCCGCCAAGGTCACCGCCCAGCGCCAAACCGCCATCCTCGAGATCCCACGTGATATCCGTGCTCATATCGCCAGGACGCACCTTGTAGATGAAGCGTAAGGTATCGGCAGTATCACCCGAGCCTGCATAGTACGCCACAGCCGTCTGCGTCTCCGAGGTCGAGCCATCTGGCAAAATCGAGTCGCCTGTCAGTGGCATCTTCAGCAACAAGTGGGGGCGCTCACCCGTGGCACTGACATCATAACTATTGCCAGTAATCGTCCACTTTGCGCCAGTGCTTGTGTCAGCCAACTTCACGTCGAAGTAAACTTCCGTCGTTACAGGAAGCTTTGTCTTCGCGGGAAGTTTCTTCTCCACCGACTGAACTTTCACGTTTGCTGCAAAATACGAGGAATCCAAGTTTTGGGCTTGTGCCCATAACTTGTCTACGCCAAGTACGCAGAACAATGCGGTCATCATGACCAGGAGTGTTTGTTTTCTTTTCATACCGTGTTACCTCACTACGAAAGAGGGTGTGTTAAAGTGTAATGAAAATCCTTATTTGACGGGCGCATCTGTGGTTTGTTCACCACGCACAGGAAGACCTGCTTCGCGTGCTTTGGCATCCGCTTCGGCACGCATCGCATCATATGCATCGGCAGCCGCCGTCATTTTGTTGCGAATCATTGCCATATTCTCACGACGTTGCGCTTCAAGCGCCTCAGCTGCTGCGGCTCGCTGCGCCAGCGTTTCACGATACAAGGGGACCTTCTGTAGAGCATCCTCTAATAACGCCTCTGGAACCGCTTCGCCCATCTTCAAAGTCAAACTCTTTGCCATTTCCTTACGGATATGCGCCAGCTCGGCATCAACCTTAGCAAGCGCCGCAGAAAGATCAGAAATTTTTTGCGCGCCATCGGAAATTTTTGCCATGTATTCCTTATCCTGCGCGCGAGTTGCGACATCTGTAATCGTTACGCGCCCATTCGGAAAGGCCGCGTCTAACTTCGCATACGGATTAGCTTCTTGCGAAGAGTCATCCCCTCCGCACCCTTGAAAAATCAGGCTTCCGACGATACAGCTCACGCACACGGCAACCCATTTTACCGTGTGCGGAATCGTTAATTTCCGCATACAAAACCTCTTCACCAACGCAATCATATGGCACTAAAGTATCACAACCCGCCACTTTGAGCAAGTCTTTTAAATTTATCCACCCCCATCGCATCTTCCAATCCTCACGCTAATTTCCCCTTCCCACTCCTTTATTAATTAAGTGAACCAACCTCCCCTCTCTCTTAAAGGCACACCGAAACCCGATTTCCCACCCTCCACCTTTAGTCCGAAAGTTCACCCCGTTTATAAACCTTACACACCTCGTAAACGACCATTCTAATTAAGGAGACTATCCTAATTCCTCCACATTAATTTTTTCACACTAAATGTAAACCTACCTCCAAATAATGAACAAAGGGAAGATGGCGAACCACTTCCCTTTGTCCCTCTTTTCTACGAAATGTCAATTAGATCAAAACTGAAGCTTTTTTAAGTTCAAATTCACACAAAAAGCATTCAGGCTTGAACACATCTGTTTCAGCGTCTTATCCGTAATAATCATGCCTTGATACTCTGGAACATTCTCCAGCTTACCCTCTTCAATCGCTGTGACGACTAATTCTGGATTGGAAACGCCCAACGGTCGTAGCACTTCTGGGGCATATCGCCACCAACGAGCCTTTAACAACCGCTCAATTAACGACTCTGAAAAGCGATACTTTATCACTTTGGCGGGAATGCCCCCAACAATCGCATACGGAGGCACATCCTTTGTTACAACTGCGCCGGCTGCCACAATTGCACCATCCCCTATCGTCACGCCATCCATTACCACCGCATTAGCGCCAATCCAGACATCATTGCCAATTTGAACGGTTCGGTGCGTCCGAGAAGTTGCGCCTGTTGTGCAATCTGCCACTTCGTTTAACTTCAAATCTCCTAAGAAAAAAGATGAAGACAACCAATCCGCTGGGTGACATCCTGGTGCAAGCATCGCACTCGCAGCGATTGAACAATAGCGCCCAATCCGCGCGGTCATAATCTGAAGAGGCCAACGCTTCACACGGTCATTTGTTACTGCCGAAAAGGCCCCAATTGAAAATTCTCGCGAAAACGAACATGCCGTTGAGAGACGACAGGGAGCCTCAAGCGATACCTCTCCAAAAGTATAACGTCCAGGCGTTAGCGTTACTTTTGTCTTTTTTTGCAATACCTTAACGGCATAACGCGACAAATGTTTCCGAGCACCCATACAATTCCCCTTCCAAATTAAACTTTGTATTTACCACGAGTGGCCAACAGATAGTTCTGGAGCGGCGTCTTATCTCTAGGGATGATCTGACGATGAATGTGATAGGGTGCAGGTGCGACAGGACGCATCCGTTTATGCATCGTAAATGCATAACGATAACCTGCAGCTTTCACTAAATCCACAATTGCATCATTATACCCGCCACACGGATAGGCAAAACTCACGGGCGCAACTCCAAGAACCTCAGTCAACCACTTTACATTTTCACGAATAGCGACTTCAGCCTCTTCCAACGTCAACGTATCAAGTACCGAATGCGCCACCGTGTGTCCGCCAAACTCAACCAATCCAGACGCATACATCTCTTGCACCTGTTTTGGAGTAAGAAATGCAGAGTCATCAGAGCCCCGATTTGTAATAAAACAGGTAGCCTTCACTTGATGTTGCTTTAAAATCGGAAAGAGATATTTATAATTGTCAACATAGCCATCATCAAATGTGATTACAACGCTACGACGAAGAGGTTTCTCCGCTGCTTCTGTAGCGGTCTGAAACACATACCCTGCCGCCTTCAAATCCACAATCAAACGATCCAATTCTTGCGGACGAATTGAGTTGTTTGCGCATGACTCATCCACAACTGCATCAGAAACAGAGTGGAGCATTAAGAATACAGGAATCTGCGCCGGAACACGGGCGAGCCACCACGTCCATCGTAACGACAGCCATATCGCAGGCAAGAGCAGTGCGACAACACATCCACAGCGCACGCCAAACGACACCGGCAAGCAACACGCCACCAAAATCGCCGCAGCCCAACCTATTCCTGCAACAACAAAAACTTTTTCCCAAGACCACTTCATTCCAAGACCTCCAATCTATTCCTCAGTCCAAATCGTAGCGCCCTTACCGTCTATGAATTACCATGCGTATTAATGGGCATTCCATTCAAAGCCTTTGCAAGGGCCTCCTCCCACAAAGAGAGAATCTTTTCACGCGAATAGTGACAAAGACAATACGCTTTTGCCTCTGCACCAAGTTTTGTTCGATAATCCTCTTCCGCCATCAACTTACGTAATGAAGTGGCAAACGCTTTTTCTGTGGTAACAACTCCACATCCAATCCAATCGTGAATCATCACTGTAGGCTTTGAAAACATCGCTGCATCAATAATCGTGAGCGGGAACCCTTCTGTTTTAGACGGGAATGCCACAAATGCACATTCCGCGTATGGGCGAGCAAGGTCGGCATATCCCTTTAGCAACACGCGTTCTGAAAGATTATACCGAGCAATTAAGTGTTTCAACGCCTGAACATCTCGATCCTTTCCCTTCCCATAAATGTGAACCTGCCACTCTGGGAATTCTTTAGCCACCTTGGCAAAAGCTTTCACCAACAAAGCCTGATTCTTATCTTTGTTCAATGCACCAGGATAGAGGATGACCTTTTGTGATGCAAGGCCTTGCTCATTTTCTGAATGTGCCTCAAATGTGCTCCAATTCCCGATTACCGAAATGTCTTGCGCTGTAACGCCACGAAGCAAGCGTTGAAGCTTTGTCATATGAGCAGAAACCAACACCTGAATCCGAGTGGCAAATTTTAAGGCCTTTTTTATCCGTAAATGACGCAACCATCGTTTCAACGGATGACGAAAAGGATAGGTCACATCCGTGTGAAACTGCTGCACCACAGGGGGCAAATTAGGCACATTTGCTAAATCTTGAATTTCATTCGTCCCCGCAGATAAAATGACATCATAATCCCCTTTAACTTTCTCGTCAAACTCAGGCTTTGTAAATAATGTTACAAGGTGCCCGCGTTCAACAAGCCCCGCCGAAAGATTTTTAACCGCAATATCAGCTCCACGATTATTCGCGAACGTATCTTTGTAGAACGCAATTTTCATCTATCACTCCATAACAAAGCCTTGTTACACACTTTTACACCTACATGAGCCATTCATCTATTAGACGTACGATGCTATCGCAATCATCTATTCGTGTAAAATCAGATTAATCATCATATCTAATCCGTAATACGCCATGACGTTCAAGCCATTTGTGCATATGACGGTAGATTTTATAATGAATACGCTCCCACCACGTCATTGTCTTTGATTGCGCTCCATACAATGACGTTGATTTACTTTTAAACTTGTCCGTTAAACACACGCGATCAAACCATGCAAATTCATGTGTCCGTTCTTGAATATCATAGTTATTTCTTGCGCGATTAACGTGTCTCAAATACAGCGTTCCATCACCCTCAAATGGGATCTCCTCAAAATCGTTAGAGATATCATCAAATAGGACAAAGAAGATATCCAATGTGCCATTTGGGAAAACCGCTCGGATTTTACGATAGGCCTCAAGAATCTGGCTCCGTTCAACCGAAACGCAACTCATTGAGCAAAGTAAGCAAACAGATGACGATTGTTCAATCGTTTCGTAAAATCGTTCAATACGACGACGATACTTTTCCTTATTCTTCGCGAACTCCTCGTCTGTCAATGTGGGCGTAAAGAAATCGTGTGGGAATTCAATCTTCGTCCGTTGATTAATCACCAAGTAACGTCCCGAAACAGACTCCTTAGGATTCAATCTCAAATCATCCTTTTCAAAAAATGCTTCAAACCGACTTTGAATCAAGTCAACCATCGTTTGTAGTGCATTTTCCGGAGGGATTAAAATCCAATCAAACGGGAATGATGCCCGTCGCAAATTACGCTTTTTTAATTGTGATGCAGTTGCGCATGTCATCCCAATTGGAACAATCGCGTCATACTGTTTTATCTGTTCCATAAATCCCTCACTCAAAATGTGAACGTTAGCACTTTAACATAAGTTAGCATTTTATTCAATAAAACTATCTCCAACCTACCACAAAATTACAGCCGTAAGCCCCTCTCCCCACAGTTTACCCCTCCTCACAAAATAAAACATACAATACGAATCACTTTTTTGTTATCATAAGGATGGGTTATCACTGTGATAACATTCGCATCACACGGTTAGTCATAACACGATTCACATGCATAACACTCATCTTCCCGTAATTATGGCCATATTGATATGATGACTAACGGAAAATGACTCAAGTACAGTAATATTCCAATTGATAATTTGAAAGGGCGAGCAATGCGTATTGGGCTACTAACCATTTTTCGATGTGTCAATTACGGCGCCGTTCTTCAGGCGACCGCACTCAAAGAGGTCCTTTCTCGTCAATTCCCCAATGCAACAATTGACGTTATCAATCACTATATGGACCCACGTGATAATCACCTTTTAGGAAAGATTACAAATCCAAATACGCCTTGGTTTCAGCGTTGGAGAAATAAAAGAAAATTTCAAAAACAGTTCTATCGCCCAGACTTCTTTGAAACAAGACGCGAGAGGACCATTCAATTCATCAACAAATTGCTGACACCTACCGAATACATCTTCAAAACACCAGAAGCATTGGGTAAGTTACAGCCCTACGATGTGGTTATCGTTGGGAGTGATCAGATTTGGAATCCCGTCTTAAATCATGATTTCAAGATCAACCCTTATCTTTGTACTACGATTCCAGAAAAACAGCGGCGCGTTTCATATGCCGCTAGTTTTGGGATTGGTACACTTCCTGAAGAAGTTAAAGCCTCCTTCCGCGCAGCGCTATCCAAATTTGATGTAATCACTGTTCGCGAAGAAACTGGCGCCACGATTTGTGAAGAACTTCTCAACACCCGTCCACCTGTTGTAGTGGACCCAACAATGCTATTAAATGAACAGGGGTGGCGTAACATCCTTTCCTCCCTTGGGCACAACGGAGAATCTGCAGAAAAGAATTATCTCTTTGCCTATTGGGTCCGCACTCCGACACAAGCGGATATTGATGCTCTTTCCGCCCACGCACAACGTGCAGGGCTTCCTATCCATCTCTTAGTCGCTGGCCAACTCCCCAAATTGAACTTCCCAGAAAACGTGTTGCCTAAAACTGACTCTGGCCCATGTGAATGGTTGGCACAATTGGCAGAATCTGATGGCGTCATTACTGATGGGTTCCACGGATTACAATTTGCCGTCAACTTCTCAAAGCCTGTTTTGGCCCTCGGAGAGCTCACCAATGTTAAATCAGATGCTTCACGTTTAACGGATTTCTGTGCTCGATGTGGCATCGCTAACGCCTGTGCAGAAATTCAAGAATTTCGTGCGGGAAAGCCTTGCACCCTAGTTCCAATCAATGATCCCTCTGTTTTAGATGAAGGCCGAGTACGCTCCACACAACTTTTAAAAGAAATGGTAAAGGCCTGATTTTAGACGAATGCGTTCTACACTCCTCGCCCACGCCTATGTGGGCGAGTTTATTTTATCCATCCATCAGAAGAGATTTTTACTGTTTTTTCACTTTTTGTTTGCGTTTTTGGTTTAAGTTTGCTATCTTTTGCGGCACTTCTGCGGGCGTAATTCAATGGCAGAATAGGAGCTTCCCATGCTTCTTACGAGGGTTCGATTCCCTTCGCCCGCTCCGGGCTGTTAGCTCAGTTGGTTAGAGCACTACCTTCACACGGTAGGGGTCGCTGGTTCGAGTCCAGCACAGCCCACCATTCTTTGGCGGTTTCCGAAAACGGGAACCGTTTTTTATTTTCTTGACTGTACTTTTATTAAAACTCATCGCGCAATCGCCCTAAGTGGACAATTGCGCGATGAGTTTATTCTCTTTGGGGCGAAGCAGATTACATTTTAATCGTTTCGCCTGGAAGAACTTCGCCAGCGATAATTTTACGAGCCAGCGGCGTCTCAAGGCGACGCTGAATGGTTCGCTTGAGCGGACGAGCACCGAAGTCTGGGTCATATCCCTCTTCAATGAGCGTAGCCCGCGTTTCTGGCGTTACCTCTAAGGTGAAATTCTCTTCGGAAAGACGCGCAGCCAGATCGCTCAACTGCAAGTCAAGAATCTTTTCAAGGCTTGCCTTGGTGAGCGGTTTGAAGATGAGCGTCTCATCCAATCGGTTAAGAAACTCTGGCGGGAATTTGCTTTTTAACAACGTTTCCACCAATTCCTTCACCTCGCCTCCGTCCTTTTCCTGTTCGGCTCGAGCGATCAAATCACTTCCAAGGTTAGAGGTCATGATGATAATTGTGTTGGCAAAGCTCACCGTTGTGCCCTTATTGTCAGTCAACCGACCGTCATCAAAGACTTGCAAGAAGAGTTTAAAGACGTCTGGATGCGCCTTTTCAATTTCGTCCAAGAGGACGACCGAGTAAGGTTTACGCCGCACAGCTTCAGTGAGTTGCCCCCCTTCTTCGTAACCTACATATCCGGGAGGCGCACCCACAAGGCGGCTCACGCTATGTTTCTCCATATACTCGGACATGTCAATGCGCGTCATTGCATCGCGGCTATCAAAGAGTTGCTCTGCGAGGACGCGGGCCAATTCGGTCTTTCCGACCCCTGTTGGGCCCAAGAAGAGAAATGCGCCGATTGGCTTGCGACGATTTCGGATCCCCGCACGCGCACGCAGAACTGCATCCGAAATCGCATCCACTGCATCATCCTGGCCGATTACACGTGTTTTCAGCGTTTCACTCATGGCGAGCAACTTTTCACGTTCGCCCTCCAAAAGCTTCGAGACTGGCACACCTGACCAACGACTCACCGCCTCTGCGATCTCTTCTGGGCCAACGACCTCACGCAACATTGCATCATCGCCACCAGCAGCACTCGCCTTCAACCGTGCTTCCAATTCTGGAATTGTCTTGTATTGCAATTCACCTGCACGGGCGTAGTCATAGGTGCGCTGAGCTGTTTCAAGCGCATGACGCGCCTCATCAAGCTTCTCGCGCAACGCCTTTGTCGTCTCGTGCGCCTTCTTTTCTTCCTGCCATTTCGCCTTCAAGGCATCTGCGGCGGCGCGCTCATCGGCTAATTCCCGACGCAACTCTTCTAATCGTTTCGCCGAGGCTTCGTCCTTTTCACGTGCAAGCGCCGCTTCTTCAATCTCCAATCGCATCACCTTTCGACTCAGCTCATCCAATTCTGCCGGCATGGAGTCCATCTCTGTACGAATCGCAGCACAGGCTTCATCCAGCAGGTCAATCGCCTTATCTGGGAGGAAGCGCTCCTGGATGTAACGATCACTTAAGACCGCTGCATTCACTAGCGCCGTATCCAAAATTCGCACATTGTGATGCGCCTCAAAACGTTCTTTGAGCCCACGCAAAATGCTGATGGTATCCTCCACCGTCGGAGCCGCCACCATAACGGGTTGGAAGCGACGCTCCAATGCCTTATCCTTCTCCATGTAAAGACGATGCTCTGCGAGGGTGGTCGCACCAATACAGTGCAGTTCGCCGCGCGCCAACATCGGCTTAAGCATATTCCCTGCGTCGCTAGAGCCCTCGGTTTTACCCGCGCCCACAATCGTATGAATCTCATCAATGAAGAGAATAATGCGTCCTTCGCTAGCCTTGATTTCGCGCAAGACAGCCTTTAAGCGTTCCTCAAAGTCCCCGCGATACTTCGCGCCGGCCATTAAAGCCGTCATGTCTAAGGCGAAAATTGAACGATCCTTCAGCCCTTCAGGCACGTCACCCCGTAAGATACGCTGCGCCAAACCCTCCACAATCGCGGTCTTACCCACGCCAGGTTCGCCGATTAAGACGGGGTTATTCTTCGTCTTACGCGACAAGATTCGAATGACATCACGAATCTCCGAATCGCGACCAATCACAGGGTCCAACTTCCCTGCGCGCGCCAATTCCACCAGATCTTGGCCGTATTTCTTCAGCGCTTCGTAGCTATCCTCAGGATTATCACTCGTAATGCGTTGATTACCGCGCACCTCCTTAAGCGCCTTCAAGAGCGCCTGCTCCGTCAAGCCAAGCGATTTCAACACCGCCACGCGCGAGACCATTGCCAATAACACATGCTCCACAGAGACGAATTCATCGCCCATCCGCTTCGCACGATCAAACGCATCCACTAAAACTTGATTCAACGTCTGCGACACATAAACCTTGTCCGCCTCCGTTGCACCCGAGATACGTGGCAATTTCCCCAATGCCTCCTCCGTCTTCGCCCGCGCCATCTCAGCAGAAACTGCACACTTCGTAAGCAGCCCCTCCGCCAAGCCGCGCTCCTGATTCAACAACGCCCAAAGCACATGCTCTGCCTCAATCGTCTGTTGACCGCGGCGAATCCCCTCCTGTTGCGCCAGCTGAATTGCCTCGCGCACCTTTTCAGTCATCTTATTCATATCCATAATTTTAACCTCCTTGACACGCACCATGGCGCATCACCCTTCTCAATGCAAGCCCCATGCCAAACCCTTTTCACTGCAGTAAAAGACCTTTTCCAGAGCACCTTTCGCTTCTCCAATGCGCCATTTGCGCTTCTCCGTGGCACACACCGTGCCACAGATCACCCACGCGCTTGGCAACATGGCACACCCTTGCAGAAAGCCAATCTAAACATGGATACCCACGATTCATTTTCCCATGCTACACACGCTCGCGATCGTATAGGATTCTTTCTCTGTAAATGAATTTCAGAAGAAAAGCGGCTTAGAGACAGTTCTAATCTTCCCAAGCTCCCTTTTCGCATCACCATTTCTGTGAAACGTATTCTGTATTTAACTGAAATTATTTTTGCATTTCAGTGAAATTCATTTAGTATTTCAGTCAAATTCTTTTGGAATTTCAGTCAAATTCATATAGTATTTCAGTGAAATTCTTTTTGCGTTTCAGTGAAATATGCTTTTTGTTTCGATAGTTAACGTTTAGCATAAGCGCTTCAATTTAGTAGAAAGGTGCGCTTCGGTTGCAAGGAAAGCTGTTGATGTGCCCCAAAAGTACGGTTCGGTTGCCGAAAAGCGCATTCCCTTTGAGAATGAATCTTCTTTGGGCTTTCAGAAAATGTAATTAAATGGTAGGTTTGAATTGCGCTTCTAACGCATTTATGACTTCGGGCATCCCCATGGATTAACCTAAAAGCTGAGTTTTTACGTCGTGCTGCAATTCTTCGCAACCTGCTTTACGCATCATTCAGCTGAATGGGCGGCTCGTGAAACGAAGCTTAAGGCTTTCGAAAGTAAAGCGTCAAACCAATGGCTAACACCCACGCCGCCACTGAAATCGTAATGAAAAGAATCCACCGGCGCCGAATCATTGCATCTGAAGACGGTGTAGAGGACGGCGTTTTCTCTGTGTCAGAAGAGTTATTCATAGCAGTAGCATACCATAAGCGCCCCTAAAATGCCGAGAACTCCTCCCAATTCTCTGCTATCACACCCACTTCATTACCCCCTTACGAAACTTATTGCACACATTCCAAGATAAAACAAAAAAAGTCTCGGTGCATGTTTTTCTTTTTTGTTATCATAGAGGTGAGTTTTCACCTTTTAATAGAAGGAAATTTGAAACATGAAACAGTACAAAGTCGGTCTCGTCGGCATTGGTGCCGTTGGCACAGAAATGATCAAAGTACTCCGTCAGCGCAACTTCCCTGCAAGCGAAATCCGTGTCCTCGCCACTCGCGAACGCGATGAAGTGATTGCAGGTGAGACATTCCATGTGCTTGAAACCACCCCTGAAGCCTTTGAAGGGTTGGACATTGTGCTTTTCGCCGGCACCGAAGGTTCTAAGGGTGCCAGTAAGATGTGGGGCAAGGTGGCCACCGACGCAGGCGCAATCGTCATTGACAATGGTGACGACTTCCGCATGGTTGAAGATGTGCCGTTGGTCGTGCCCGAAATCAATGCTGATGACATGGAGGCCATGATTCGCAAGGGCTCCCGCTTCATCGCAAACCCCAACTGCTCCACGATTATCACCCTCATGGGTATCGCCGCACTCCATCGCGTGAATCCCCTGCGCCACATGACCGCCGTAACCTTCCAGAGCGTCTCTGGTGCAGGCCGTGCAGCCATTGACGAACTCGACACGCAGATGAAGCAGGTCGCAGCTGGCGAACCTACCACCCCGAAGGCTTTTGCCCATCAGATCGTTGCCAACGTTATTCCGCAGATTGGCGGCCCGAAGCAGGAAATGCCTGGCTTCACCACTGAAGAAGCTAAGCTCACCTACGAAAGCCGTAAGATCCTCGGCGCTCCCGACCTGAAGATTGCTTGCACCTGCGTGCGCGTTCCCGTGTTCTACGCTCACAGCATCGCTGTGCACGCCACCTTTGAACGTCCGTTCACCGTGGAAGAAATGCGTGATATCTTCGAAAAGGCTCCTGGCGTGGAACTCGTTGACGATCTCGCCGCAGCGACCTATCCCATGCCTAAGGACTTCGGTGGCAAGGATAACGTCGGCATCGGCCGCATTCGTCTCGATCCTTCTGCCGAAAACGGCATCGCACTCTGGTGCTCTGGCGACAACATCCGTAAGGGTGCCGCACTCAACGCTGTGCAGATCGCAGAAGAGCTCGTCAAGCGTAACCTCGTCTGATAAAAGAAAGTCCATTCATAATGTCTGACAAACTTTGCCCCTGCGGCTCTGGGAAGCCGTTTGAACATTGTTGCGGTCCGATCCTTGACCATGCGCGTAAGGCTGACACCGCCGAAGCGCTCATGCGTGCTCGCTACACCGCTTACGCCACTTGCAATATTGACTTCCTCTATGCCTCTGCTGGTCCTGACGTGCAGTCGGACTTTGATCCAGAATCCTCTCGCCGCTGGGCCGAAGGTTCTGAATGGAATGGCATGGAAATCGTGGCCACGGAAAAGGGTACCGAACAGGACGACGAAGGCCTTGTGGAATTCATCGCCCGTTACAGTGTCAATGGCACCGAATTCGAACACCACGAGCGCTCCTTCTTCCAGCGCATTGACGGCGAATGGAAGTTCATCGATGGCGAACTCGTTAAGCCCGAGCCCATCGTCCGTGAAACGCCCAAAATCGGCCGAAACGATCCCTGCCCTTGCGGTTCTGGCAAGAAGTACAAAAAGTGCTGCGGCAAGTAATTACAAAGGGCGGAGGCACATCCCTCCGCCCTTTTTCTTCAGCGCCCCACCGCATCATTGCAGAGAATACGTTTCTCTCAAATGCTCCGACTTCGCATCTCTCACCCTTTCATTCTCTCAATCACCCACCATGTCCTACGAAAACGCCAACATTGAAACTATCGCCCGCGGGCTCTGCATCCGCGACGGACGCATCCTCCTCTGCCAACCCGCTAAAGGCGGCCGAGCCTATCTCCCTGGTGGCCACATTGAGTTTGGCGAAACCGCTCGCCAAGCGCTTGTAAGAGAGATTCAAGAAGAGATGGGACAATCCGCCATTGCGCGCGACTTCATCGCCGCCACCGAAAATAGCTTCCTCCAAAATGGCGAACCCCACTGTGAGATTAATCTCTACTTCGCGCTCGACATCCCTGACATCTCCCCCGCGAGTGATCCTGCCGCCACCGAATCATGGATTGCCTTCCGTTGGGTTCCCCTCACCAAAGAAGCGCTTACGGAGGCCAATCTCCTCCCTGCGCACTTGATTAACGACTTAACCGAACGCGACCTTTCACACCCCTTCCACATTGAAGCCATGGCCTAATACCTCTGTGCTTCAAGGTTAAGCACTCACAGATTAAGCACGCACACTTACATTCAGCATTGATTAAAAGAAAACCGCGACACCGAAATGGGGTCGCGGTTTTATTTATCGTCCTTTAGAAAAAGGCTTAGATGCGCTTTTCACCATTGACGAAGACGGCGCAGACATCGAAGGTTTCGTCATCAAGGACGGTGATGTCAGCGATGTAGCCGGGTTCAATGCAGCCGAGCTTGTCTTCCAAACCGTGTTCGAGAGCCTGGTTGTAAGAGGTGGTCTTCACGAGCACATTAAGGGGCATGCCGGTGATTTCCCACACATTCTTGAGGGCCACGTTCATACGGAGGATGGAGCCAGCAAGTGCGCCATTGGAAGCGAGGCGAGCTGCACCGTTCTCAACGATCACATCGAGACCACCGAGGCTCGAGGGGCCGTCGGGCATGTGCGAAGCGCGCATAGAGTCAGTGATGAGGAGGATGCTTTCAATATCCTTGGTCTGGAAAGCGAGTTCGATCATATCAGGGCAGAGATGGATCTTATCGCAAATCATTTCAGCACGGAGGTCATCGAGGAGGAGGCCTGCACCCACGAGACCGATGTCACGGTGGTGAAGCGGGGTCTGCTGGTTGCAGAAGTGTGTGAGGTGACGGCAACCTGCGGCGTAAGTAGCCTTAAATTCCTTGTAGGAGCACTTGGTGTGACCTGCGGAAGGCACGATGCCCATTTCCAAGCAGTCGCGAGCGAACTGAGGACCATTGCCGACTTCTGCTTCAGGAGCATAGGAAACCTGACACACGGGCGTGATGGCGTGGAGGCGCTTCACTTCTTCGATGTCGGGCTTACGGAGATACGCAGGGTTCTGAGCGCCGCAGCAAGAAGGATTGATGAACGGACCTTCGAGGTGGACACCGAGAATCTTGGAATACTTTTCGTTCTTGCGATATTCAGCCACGTGACCGAGTGCGCGAGCGAGCTGTTCTTCAGGAAGGGTGAGGGTGGTGGGGCACCAAGAGGTGCAACCTTCCTTCAACTTGGCTTCAGAAATCTTTTCAATTGCGGTGGGGTCTTCGTCATCGCAAACGTCCACGCCGACTGCACCGTGCGTATGCACATCGATGAAGCCAGGCATCACCATGCGGCCTTCAGCGTCATAGACCCAATCAGCGTCCGTAGGAAGGGGCGTGCCGGGCTGAAGCACCTTAGCAATCTTGTCGTTTTCAATGACAATCGCGCCGCCGTCAAATTCATAACCGGGGCTGACGATGTAAGCGTTCTTAATCAAACCTTTAGCCATGTTCGTATCCTCTCTTTCGGGTGGTTGTATTGTTAATAGTTTACACCGCTTCAAACTTCGTTTGCAAGTCTAAAAAATAAAAAAAGACAAAAACAATCACTTGTCACCACTGTGTGCCCCTCCTTCACCACCACTCCATTTGGCTTTAACCCATGCGCACCTTTTCCTATTCGCCCTTAAAAAGACCAAGAGCCCCCAACCCTTGGAGGCTCTTGAATCAATTAGTGTGCCAGAGGTTTAGAATGCACAGACCAATTGCACTTCTGCATAGTAGCCAATATTGTCTGCATCATCATCAAAGTAGTCGCCCTTTGTCATGACTTCGCCGAGCACGCGGAATTGCATCTTCTCAAAGATGGTATCTTCAGCGAGGTACTGTCCGATTTCAATGACATAACGCGCCTGAAGATAATACCCGCGATATTTGCTGTAAGTACCACCAGCTGGATCGCTTTCAGCCACAGGCGCAAAGAGCGGACCCGTGGTCATGAAGAAGGTGTGACCATCTGCGGGTGTCAACCCTACGGAGAGGTGCGGATAGAAGAGGTTGCAGTGATCATTCGCATCATACATGGCACCGATGAGATCGCCGAGCGCCGTCTCACGGTTGAAGAGCGAATGCCATGCGTGGGTGCCACGTTGCCCTTCACGGTCACCGCTTAGGTAGAGCGCCGCAATCGTAAAGCGCGGATCCATCTCCCACTTCGGTGCATAGGTCAGCCCTGCGTAGACCTGCGCGGCGAAGAGATTATCATCGCCCACCTGCACTGCGATTTCCGTCTCACCAGAGAGTGTTTCGGTGAACTTCGGCAAGAGACGCGTGCCCACCGTGTGGGAATGGAAGGGTCCCGTCGTTAAGACGCGAGATTTGCTCCCCTCTTCGCCCTTGAAGATGTAGTAGAGGTCCCAACCCAACGCTGCGGAAGAGCGATCTTGGTAGTAGAGCCCTGCGCCATATTCATTTTGGTTATAAGCGGTGATATCCTCGTGATAACCCTTACGACCCGTGGGGCGTGCATCATGACGCTTGCCCAAGGTCGGCATCCAGTCTTCACGCGCAATGTAAAGGGCAAAGGCATCCAACGTACGCTTATTGTCAAACTTGAAGGTCAAGCGAAGCGCATCAAAGTAAGCCGTACGCGAACCATCAATCGGCGTACCTTCGCCAATCATGCGGCGTTTCCCAAAGTCCATATCCTGACGACCAATCTTGATATCCACCAAGTCACCCACATCTTTGAAGGTCACATAGAGGTTATCAATCAACGTCACATCTGGGAAGCGCTGCTTGCCTTTGCTCGAACGCGGCGAACGATAGTAACGAAATTCATTCGTCACACGCAAATATCCCTCTAACTTCTCCGTCGTCACCTTTCCCCAAAGGCGTGTACGAATACGGAAGAAGTCCGTGCCATGCGTTTCGCCGTGCGTCTCCGTCGGCATATTGTTTTGTCCGACCCATCGCAGACGCAAATCACCACCGATATCCCACTGTGGGGATGAAGCATCTGGCATTACGACCACAGGGTCTGCCTTCACGCACCACGGCAACAAGACGGCTAATGCCATCACATAAATCAATCGTTTCATTGGACGTTCCTTTCCATTGGAGTTCGCCACCAAGCGAGAAACTCAACATTCCCTTCAGGGCCAAGCAGTGGCGAACGCTCACACCCGAGCCACTCCATCTTCAAAACTTCAGTGCCAAACGTGCGGATTTCCTCCACGACGCGTTGGCGTACAGCCTCATCGCGGACAACCCCTTGTGGCGCATCTTTACGCCCCGCTTCAAATTGTGGTTTAATCAACGAGATAATCTGGCTTCCTGGTGCCAAACATGCGACCATCGGCGGCAAAATCAACTTCAGCGAGATAAACGAGACATCCGTTACTCCAAAGGTCGGTTCCTCTGGAAGATCTGCCGGGGTGAGATAACGCGCATTAAACTGTTCTTTACTCCACACCCTCGGGTCAGTACGCAGGCGATAATGGAGCTGATTGGTTCCCACATCTACTGCAAGTACACGCCGAGCGCCATGTTGCAAAAGGCAATCCGTAAAGCCACCCGTGCTTGAGCCCACGTCTAAGCAACACTGCTCCGTCACCTCAAGCGGAAAGACCTCAAAAGCACCCTGAAGCTTCTCACCGCCGCGCGAAACAAAGCGTGGTTTTGCAGCGAGGGTGACCTCCACATCTTCGGCATAGGTATGCCCCGCCTTTGTCGCCTTTTGACCTGCCACAAAGACTTCGCCCGCCAAAATGAGTCGTTGCGCCAATTCGCGCGACTCGGTCAAACCGCGCCGCACGAGGAGTTGGTCTAATCTTACTTTTGCCATACGTTACCAAAGATACTGCGGCGCCGTGCGTTCTTGACGCATCATTGATTCAGCAAAGCCACGCCCCAAAGCCTGCGGGAAGGTGGAGAAGAAGGCCTTAAAAGCATTCTTCTCCTGATTCTGTCGGTAGAGGTAAAGATCCTTCACTTCGCACCCAAAGAGTTCGGCAATGCGTGGCTCAATGGTGTCTTCGTAACCAATATCATCCACCAGACGCAAATTAAGCGCATCGGTCGCAGTGAAGACGCGTCCATCTGCAATCGCCGTCACCTCATTCAACTGCATCTTACGGCCCTTCGCCACCAAGTCTACAAATCGTGCATACAAGCCATCCACAACCGTCTGCAAGATTGCATTGTGAGCAGGATTTACCGGCTTCAAGGGGTTGCCAATATCCTTTGAGCCGCCAGAAGCGATCGAATTGTCGCTCAGACCAATGCGCGTCGCCAAGCCCGAAAGGTTAACACCAGGGATAATCACGCCAATCGAACCCACGATACTCGTCGGCTGCACACGAATCCAGTCTGCCTGCATCGCCAAGTAGTAGGCACCAGAGGCCACAATGTCACCACCGACCACGATGACCTTACGGCCAGGCTGACTCTGCTTAAAGACCTCCAAAGCGTGATACAAGTTGTCGCTCGCTGTGACAGAACCGCCCGGCGAGTTCACCGCCAAAAGCAAACCTCTCACCGATTCATCTGCTGCTGCAGCCTTAATCGCATCCAAAACAGCCACATCGCTCGTCGGATCGGTATACCAAGCACTTGCCCACTCACCGGTAATGACGCCATTCAATTCCAAGCGAAGTACTGGAATTTTGCCTTCATCCACCTTCTCCGTCAAAGAAACAGTCTCTGGCGTCCACTGCTCAAGCTGTTGCTTCATCGAAGATTCCACTGCACTCCAGACGCCAACCAAGACCAGAAGGGGTGCCACAAAAAGCAGAATCAAGCTGAAAAAACAGCCGAGGCCAAAGCCCAGAAAACATCCAGGGCGACGCGATTGCTTCGGCGTTGCCGCCGCAGGCGGTGGGGTCGCAGGAGAAGCATTTGAGGTGTAAGCAGGATCTTGCATGGTGGACTCCTTTCAATTCAAACAAATGAACGCATGAAGGTCACACTTCGGCAAAGGAGATTAGCCGATGTAACCTAATTCCTTCAAAATAAAATGATTCTTAAACCACTTCGGCTCCACGCGGACGAAGGGCACAATCTTACACCCATCTAATCCATAGGCTTCTGCGATTTCGGGCTCTGCAGAACGGCGCATTGCGCGCAGTGTACGCCCTTTATTCCCGATCACCATCCCCTTTTGTGAGGGACGATTCACCAAAATGGTCGCATTAACCGTCCACGTATTATCGGGATTTTCTTCAATCGTATCGATACGCACACCCAATTCGTGTGGCACCTCTTGGTACAACTTACGAATCAACTTTTCACGCAAGATATCGGCAATCGCCAACTTACGCGGAAAGTCCGAGACAATATCTTCAGGGAAAAGCAATTCTGGGACTTCTGGCGCCAAGTCAAAGAGCGCCTCCAAAAGCACATCGCACCCTGCCCCTTCGCCGGCAGAAAGTTCCAACCACGGAATCTTGCGCGAGGCGCCTTTCGTTTCTTGCAAACGCGCCCATGCTTCTTTGAACGCCACGGGATTATAATCGTGCGCATCGGCCTTGTTTAGGATAAAAAATGTAGGGATCTCTGCAAAGAGCGCGCGGCTCATCCACCCTTCGTCTTCCATTCGGACAGGTGAAGCCGCATCAAACACGACCAACAAAATATCTGCGCTTTCGCCGGCCGTTCGGGACATTTTATTCATCAATGTCCCAAGTTCATTCTCGGCCTTGTGCGCGCCAGGCGTGTCTAAAAAGACCAATTGCCCACGCGATTCTGTCAAAATACCACGAATACGATTCCGCGTCGTCTGCTCCATACCGGAGACAATTGACACTTTCTCACCAACCAATCGATTCACAAGCGTGGACTTACCCGAATTGGTTCGCCCAACGACGGCAACCATTGCGGCACGCACACAGTTTTGATGCTTTTCCATAGCAATAGTTTATCAAAAACACTTAGATTTGTGATACTCCTAAAAATGCGCCTGCGAGCAAAAAATCACGCCGCCCAATAAGATTTGGACGGCGTTCACGTGATGATAGCACCTACGTCACATGTTACGCTGTTGGGCAAGTCGCAATCAATTCGGCAATTGCCTTAGCAGTACGCTCCGTTGCACCCGGTGCGCCCAATGCTTCGCGCACGTCTGCATATGCTTTCAGAATCGCGCGACGCTGCGGCGTATCACGCAGATACGGCAATAGCTCGGAGGCGGCATTAAAGACGTTAAAGTCGCGTTGGAGCAATTCCGTCATGACGCCCTTCCCTGCGATGATATTGACCAACCCCGCAAAGCGGAAGGAGGACTTCGGCAGGACCAAGCGCGCCACCAATTCCGTAAAGATACTCACACGATAGGCTAAGATTGCAGGACAATCCATCAAGCAAGCCTCAAGCGTAGCCGTGCCGCTCGCAATCATTGCCGCTTTCGCTTGGCGCATCACATGGCGCGCATTCCCATCCACCACATTCAGATGACGCGGACACGGATACTTGAAGAGCAACCGCTCCACTTCCAAGCGCATCTTCGGCGTGGGCACAGGAATGATAAAGGAGCACTTCCCGCGCTTCGTGATTTCAATCCGTCGCGCTGCCTTCAAGAAGGTCGGCAGAATGGAGCGAATCTCACCTGCGCGAGAACCTGGCAAAAGCGCAATTTGTTCTTCGCCATACCACGGCAACTTCGGCTCTGGCTCCGCCTTCGTTGCCTCTGCCTGTTCCACTAAGGGATGCCCCACATAGATAGCGCGCAACCCAACAGGTTCATACAGCGCTGGCTCAAAGGGAAAGATGCAGAGCAATAAGTCGTACGCCTTTGCCATTCGGTTAATGCGCCCTCGGCGCCACACCCAAACCTTCGGCGAGATGTAGTGCACCGTCCGCACCCCTAAAGCCTTCACCTTTTCAGCAAGTGCGATATTGAAGGAGTAGTAGTCTAGCGTGATTAAAACATCCGGACGCCAAGTTTCTGCCAACGCCACCATGTCTTTCATCACACGCTTGAAATAGCGCAACTTTGAAAGCACCTCAAAAATACCCATCGCGCCAAGCGCATCGGTATGGTGCAACAACTTTGCACCTTCGGCTTCCATGGCATTTCCACCCATTCCGCGCACGTCCAGCGCCCGATTTGGGAACTGTTCGCGCAACGCTCGAATGAGCGCACCGCCATACATGTCACCGGAGACCTCTCCGGCGGCAATCATGACCTTTAGGGGTTCTGTCGTGCTCATGAGCTTATTCCGCCATGCGGGTAACAATCCGTTCGGGATAGCTTCCCTGTTCGGTCACACGATAGAGATGTGTCCAGTCTAAGCCAACGACCTGACCTGGCGACAATTCGTCAATGACCATCCGTAAAGCGACCGAAGTTTCAGGAGCAGGCGCGCCATTGCGCAATTTCACACGCACAGCAAACTCTTCCTGACGCGAATCGCCTTCTTTTTCATGCTGTTCGTAGGCGGTATACTCGACGATCGAGAAGTGCGCATAGACACCCCCATGCTCGCAGGCATTCGGGCAGTCTGCCGTCATATGACGACAAGGGACTTCCGTTAACCCGTCAAAGCGCGCCAAGGTTTCGTGGCTTGAAAGTTTGACACCTTCAGGCAAAACGGTTTGTTGATACGTCACTGTCGCGCATCCAGAAAGCAGAGCCGACACCGCCAAGAGTGGAAGTAACTTTTTCATAGCACCTTTACTATAGCACAACACGTTGTCAAAACCTTACTTTTTTCTTTGTTTTTACAAACCGTATTCATCAGAGCGCGTGTAATGGATCTTCAACATCGCACCACACAAGCGCACGTTCCATGAATACCGCCCATTCCCCGCATGGATTAATCAGCGGGGGCAAAGAGTTCACGAACTGCATCTTCCACCTTTTGACGCGCCGCTTGAGCACTCGCGGCGAGGGCATCTGCGCGTTCAAGAAGGCCATCGTAATTGATGCCCGCAGTGCCACCGAGGTGGGTCTTTTTCGCAATCACCGCATCAGGATCCATGCCACGAAGATCTTCAAGGTGGTCACGCACTTGGTGATAGGCATCACGGAAGGGCATTCCACCCGCCACCAATTCAAGCGCACGATCGGTCGCAAAGACACCAGGTTCGGCAAATGCCGCACGGCAAGCCTCTGGGTTAACGGTTAAGTTGTCTGCCATGAGCTTCATGATGCGCAACGACGTGCGCGTCACGCGCAAGCCTTCCATGTAAAGTTCCTTCGTATCCTGCAAGTCACGATTGTAACCGCCCGGCATTGCCTTAAGGATTACGTTGGCAGAGGTGGCATACCCAACGAGCAGCCCAGCCTTCGCACGAATGAGCTCAAGCACGTCAGGATTGTACTTCTGCGGCATAATCGAAGAGCCCGTGCAGAGTTCGCGCGGAAGGGTGAAGTAGCGGAATTCTGGCATGGAGAAGAGGATGAGGTCTTCTGCCAAGCGGGAGAGCGATAGCATAATCTGCGAGCAAGCAGAGAGCAACACCGCTTCATCCTTACCACGAGCACAGGAGGCATAAAAGACATTGTGGTGCGGACGTTCAAAGGCGAGCAAGTCAGACGTCAGCTGGCGATTAATGGGTAATGGCACGCCATAACCTGCGGCAGAACCGAGCGGGCAGAGGTTATTCGTCTTTGCCGCCGCTTCCAAAAGATAGGCGTCATCTAGGAGCATTTCACCATAAGCGCTCGCCCACATCCCCACACTGCTGGGCATGGCGGGTTGCAAATGGGTGCGTCCCACCAAGGGAATGTCAGCATGACGGCGAGCAAATTCAATGAGCGCTCGCGCCAATTCGGCGAGTTCGGTGGTCAAATCATTCAATTCGTTACGCACGTGCAAACGGATATCCACCGCCACTTGGTCATTACGGCTGCGGCAGGTGTGTACCTTCTTACCAAGGTCACCCAAGCGTTCGGTCAAGCGACGTTCCACTGCGAGATGTACGTCTTGGTCTGCGGCAGTAATGGTAAATTCACCACGACGCGCCTCTGCAATAATTTCTTTCAACCCTTTGAGCACTGCGATACGCTGTTCTTCCGTGAAGAGCACGGGCATGTAATCCATCCGCGAGAGCATGGTGACGTGTGCCGCGGTGCCGATACAATCCACTTCGGCAAGTGCGAGGTCAAGAACAGGGTCCTTCCCTTCCGTAAAGGTGAGCACGTCGGGATTGATTTTGCCAACAGTTGTGGCGGTATCATTGGCTTTCATAATAATCTCTTTCAGGGTGCCGAGGGTGTTTCAGAGGTAGATAACGTCGGCACCGCGATTTCATCCGTTAGGAGTTCGTGATGGTTAAAGTAATTTTGTAAAATCTCTGCCGCTTCATCTGCTTGGGCTCTAAGCGTTTTATAATCGTCTATGCCCTCGGAGATATAAGCGGTGTACGCTTTGAGATAGAGCTCGCAGAGGTCACGAAAGGGTTGCGGGCGTGCCAACATCACGCGTCCAAGGCCATTGGCCATCGCAACTGCCGCTTCTGCATCCTGCGGCGTTTCTAACGACGCTCGCCAACGCTTAAATTGGCTCCGTGTCAGCGTTCCTGGCATAAAAATACGATCTGCTTGCGCTTTAAGCCAGGCTTGCCACGACGTTTCACTTAGCGTTTGACACAGCGCTTCAGAGTCCCACGGCGTTGTGAGCAAGGCAAGGCGGTTGTCCTTTTGCGCATAGGCCGTCTCTTCCAAAAGCCACATGACAAAGAAGGCATCCATCTCTGGACTGGTCTTTTCACGCGTCACAAGCACTTGCTCCACCGTGGGAATGCCCACCGCTTCAAGCTGTGCGGCCACGCGTTCATAGGCCTCCACCTTCCAAAGATTTCCCTTTGAGGCATTGACGACTGCGGTGAGCCACCAATTCGGCCACGCAAAGGCAGCATAGCGACCTGTTTCCTCTCGCACCCGTTCACGCAAAAGCGCTTCTGCGATCCCCTCGCGAAGCACTTCTAAGTCCACGGTCTCTGGATTGGGCACGCATAAGATGAGCTGAGAGAAGCCATCACCCGTGCGGAAGACGCGCCGTTCAATCCCTGTTACGGAGTTGGTCTGCGTACCAAGCTCAATGGAAAGCGGCGAAAGGGTGGAGCCTAAGGGCAGAAAAGCTTCACTTAAATGCGTTCGCACCGTTTCGGCAAAGCGCATCACGGGCCAACGCAAATTCGCGCGATCTGGCGATGCGCAACGCACAAAGATTGCGCCCGAGGCAGATTGTACTGGCGGCGGCAACGCTTTTAAGCGGTTGAGTGCTTCATTTTTTGACACCACACCCGTCTCAGCCCCAACGCAAAGTGTGCCGAAGCCAATCAGGAGCGCGACGAATAAGGTGCGGGAAAAACTCACTGCGCAGGCGCTTCTTCAGGTGCTACATACTTACGACAAACCACGCCGGCATCTGCAAGCAATTTACGCGTCTGTTCATCAAAGGCATAATTACCCGCATACACGACTTCGCGAATACCAGCATTAATAATCATCTTCGCGCAGGTCAAGCACGGGGTAAGCGTCACATAAATCGTTGAGCCCGCCAAACGAATGCCGTAGTAAGCCGCCTGACAAATGGCATTCTGTTCGGCATGCACGCAAATGCACTCTTCAAGAGAGGCGCCGCTCGCCACATTTCCTGAGCAACGCGGACACCCGCCGTCAAAACAATTGCGAATGCCGCGCGGGGTACCATTGTAGCCCGTGGAGATAATGCGGTTTTCCGAAACGATAACCGCAGCGACCTTACGGCGAGAACAATTTGCGCGCGTCGCCACCACGTTGGCAATCGACATGAAATACGTATCCCAATCTGGGCGGGTATCTTTACAAGCTTCGGCCATAACGGCTCCTCTTTTCAAAAAAGTAAAATAATCAATTGATAACTTTAGTCCACGAGATCTTCAAGAATCACATAGACTTGAATCAAACGCGAGAGCGGCAGGAGGTAGTCGCGATAGAGCGCCACAAGGTGACGCACCACTGATTCTGGTCCACCCTGCAAATCAAAGTGTTCTGCTCGCGCAAAGTTCACAATACGTGCAAGCACCTTCTCTTCCACCGCCTCATTGAGGAGCGCGTGCTCCACCGCTGCGGGGTCACCTGTCTTCGCCGCGGCGCGCAGTTCAGGAGCGAGCTCAATTCGCTTACGCGCAATCACCTTTGTAGAGAAACGGCAACGACGCGCCAAGGCCGAAATCACCTCAGTGTCGGCATACAATGCTTCGCGTGGATCAGCATCTTCACCACGAGAGGCCAAATAAGGCACCACCATTGTGAGATAGAAGCGACGCAACAGACGCGTTTGCTCCGTCTGATCCCCCACCGCGAAGGCACGCGCCAAATCATGTAAGTCCACGGGTTCCGCGTGAACGTAAAGCGTGGGATTCAATGCATAGCGACGACGCCCCGCAAAGGCGCGAATCAAAGAGGCATCAATATCAGCAATCATCGCACGCAAGCTTGAGAGCGCCGTCGTGGTCGAGGCATCTGGTACCGTTGACTGTGTTGTAATCGAGTAATCGCCCAACACATGCACATCGCGCGCCACACTACGAATGTTGGCCAACACAGTCGCGAGCGGAAGCCCAGAGTTACCAATCAGTAATTCCATGAAGAAAGCGTACTTCCACCGTTCCCCACGCAACGGACGAGACTGGATAAAGGTAATATCCACCGTCTTGAGCGTCTGAAGCACTTCAAGCAAAGAGCCCGGATGATCATCTATCTCAACGCGTAAGAGCGCATGGGTCGGCGGCAATGTTGCCGCGCCCCCTCGAAAAGGTACACGCCCGCCACGCATTTCCAATCGGAAAAAGCGCGTCGTGTTCCCCTGCACATCCTGCACATCAGCACGGCGCAAGGTGAGCTTATAACGTTCCGCCGTTGATTCACCTGCCACGGCCGCAAGCGACGCATCCTCTGCTGCCAAACGTGCCGCCTCTGCTGTAGAAGAAACTGCGACAAGCGGAACTTCGGGATAAATCTTGCTAAGCGTCTCTCTGCATTGGGCGAGCGCTTCTGCCTTTGAAAGAATCTGACGGATTGGCGTCGTTAAGTCACGCGAAAGAAGATGTTGGTGCACGGGAATCGCCCGACACTCCACCGCGGTCATTCCAGGGTGTTCTGCCAAGAGATCCATCACCTCGGTGACGGGGCCCTGCGAAGTGTTTTCAAATGGCACCACCGCGGCACCCTCTGGGTCAATTGAGAGTTTGTGAAAGACCTCACGAAAATTAGCGCACGGCACAGGCATCTCGTCCGGCTTCGCCATACGCGTAGCGGCACGATGCGAAAATGTCTCTTCTGGACCCAGATAATACAACTTCATAAGACGTTAATCCGTAAACACACGGTTAGACCGCGTCAAGAATCTCGCACCCAGTGTCAATGCCCACATTAGGTGCTAAAAGAACACCCGCGGTGACGGAATCCGTTCACCGCGGGCAACATGCACATTAGCGGCGCATAGCCTGAGCCAACTCATGCCACGGCTTGATCGCTTCGAGATAATCCCCGAAGGTGGCCGAAGGAATCTGCTGCGCGGCATCCGAATAAGCGTGCTTCGGATCCGGGTGTGCTTCCACCAAGAGACCATCGCAGCCAGCACCCAGTGCAGCACGCGACAAAGGAATCACGAGTTCGAGCTTACCACCACCATGCGAGGGGTCTGCCACGATCGGCAAGTGCGTCAAACGCTTCGTGGCGGCCAATGCGCCCAAGTCAAGCGTGTTACGCGTGATGGTTTCATACGTACGAATACCGCGTTCGCAGAGAATCACCTCGGTGCAACCATTTGCCATGAGGTATTCTGCGCTTTGCAACCATTCTTCCACCGTGCCAGCCAAGCCACGCTTCAAAATCACCGGCTTGCCAGCCTTACCGAGGCGTTCGAGCAAATCGTAGTTCTGCGAATTGCGAGCGCCCACCTGGAAGATATCCGTCACTTCCATGAGACCTTCAATCTGATTCGGGCCAGGCACTTCAGTGATGAAAGCCACATCCGGGAAATCCTTCTTCACTTCACGCAAAACGCGAATACCCTCTTCCTTCAAACCCTGGAAGTCATAGGTCGACGTACGAGGCTTGTAGACCATCGCGCGAATAATCTTGATGCCCAGCTTCGTGAGGTCAGAGACTACGGCATGGAACTGATCATAGCTTTCCACAGCACAGGGGCCCGCCATCACAGGGATATTACCGCCGCCAATCTTTACGCCCTTAACCTCAATTACCGTATCCTCCGGCTTGAAGTCACGCGACACCAACTTATACTTCTTGCTCACGTGAATAATCTCCTGAACCGTATCTAAGGCTTCCAACTGCGCCACCGTCTGCGGATTAATTTCGTTGCCGATGCACGCAATCACAGTCTGATCAGCGCCCGTCGTCACACGCGGTTGATAGCGCAACGACGTAATCCAGTCGCAAATCGTCTGCACTTCAGCCTGGGTTGCCGTTGGTTTCATGATGATAATCATCGTTCGTCTCGCTTTCTTTTATAAAAAAACCGCCACTCCTTCCGAGGAGCGCGGCTGTTCTTAAAGTCATCCTGTTCTGTTACATCAACGGATGGCCCGAGCAGCACGCGCGGGATTCCCGGTAAAGTAAAAGAAATAGGCAATTCGTTTCATCACTGATTACATTAACAAAGCCACGCCACCAATGCAAGCAAAAAAATGAAAAAGATAGCCGCATAGTACTGTTGGCAAAGAACTTACTCATTGGGTCTACCTGTGCAATCACATGAAGTGATACGAATCGTACCCCTTAAACACCGCTCACCACAAACAAGCCACTAAAACAAGATTCGCCACCACCATCAACCAAAAGACCACTCGGAAAGAGCGCTTATACGTTTTGTGGCGAAAGACGACTTGTGCCGCCCATGCTCCTGGCCAACCAAAGGCAAATTCTAATACGTGTAACGTTGCCTCAGGAATGCGCCACCATCCCTTCTTTGCCTTGAGCTTATCAAGCCCATAGACAACAAATGTAATAAGGCTCATCACAAGGTATGCCCAAACAAAAATCATTTGTGCCTCGCGTCTCTCAATCACCCGTTCTGTAAAAAGCCCCTTCGGCGGCCATTAGTGCTTTCGGATAAAGAAAAACCGCAGAATCGTGCGGAACAAAAGGTAAAATGCAATGTCAATTAATAAGACAAACAACAGCGTTGCATGCACCACAAACATCCCTGGCGCACATACATCCGTTAACCAACATGCCGCAAGATGAGCCCCTGGAATAAGATTGATTAAAAAGATAAAGAACGCAATCACAAAGAAGCCGCGCCACATTCCCGCTAAATCTGTTGAGCTCAGAGTAATCTCAGACGTCACACAAAAGAGTAAATACAGCAGAATCAAATAAAACGGTGAGATCCAATGCCAATTCATCACGAGTGAGGCAAACATCCCTAAAGCCGACGAGACCAATCCGCTTGCATAACTCAAAAAGCCAGGATCCCCCTCCGGAAAGACCTCGCTATAAATCGGTAAGAAGTTAACCCCCTCCATGAGCAACCCAAGGAGGAAGATTACCACACATCCTAACCAAACAGGCCCTGTAGCAATGATAAACTCACGCAATGCCCCAAAACGCCCTGCTTTAACATGCTTTACATAACCCAGCGTCTCACCCTGAATCTTAAAGGGAGCAAACTCCACCACCTTTGTGAATGTGATGATACACCCAAGAGCATGCCCAAGTTCATGAAACATCACCCCAGGCGCAACAAAATAATAGTAACTATTTCCGAAGCGACCGCCACCCATACCGCGGCGCTTTTGACTCACCAACCACATCAAAAACGCAAAGAAAAAAACAAGCCCAAATCCTCCAGCCAGCTGTCGAAGCGCATTCACCACCGCCGCATCCAAATAATCCAACATCTCGTTATCCTCTCTAAGCCTATCGTACCGCCAAAGCTTCAACCGCAAGCTTCTTAAGAAAAACGAAAGGAGTTCCCTCAAGAATACTCCTTTCGTCGTATCAAGTCATTAACCAATTAAAAGGTGGCTAAGATATTGTTTTCACCCACCGTAATCGCCAATGGGAAGTTGGGAATCTTGTCACGCAATGTATCTAAAAACCACTTGTTCGCTCCTCTTAACGTGCACTTTATTTTATTTTCGTCAACTAATTCTGCATCAGAAGGTAGCGCGAAACCTTTGCGCTCCCTCCAATAATTAATCATATCAACAACCGACTCCACCACTGCACGATCATCCTCTGTACGGACATTTTTAAAGGTAATCGTCACTGGGCGCCCACTTTCAATTTGATCTGCCGCCTCTTGTGACCAAATTGCAATAACGCCCACCTCTTCTTCTGTCTCAAACAAATAAGTCACATAGGGTTCAGCCACCATTCGTGGCGTTTCACGTTTTATAACGGACTCAAATCGCTTATTATCATCCTCTAAGAGGTTAAATAACATTTCCATCTCGCCAAAGCGCGAACCCGCAGTAACTTTCCCAAATTTCTCGACTCTCCCCTCTTCTGAGTGATGAATTATATTGCCAAACCCTTTAGCCAATTTCGAACGTACTGCTGTAACTGCTTCCTTATACGCAAGAAAACGTGCACCTTCATAATAGGGATGACTTGGAGGAAGGGAAATCGGCCGCGCACTTAAAAAAATAAAGGTTTCATCTCTATCGCCTCCAACGTTCCTCCCTCTTTCGACTAAAAACGCTTCCATTTTGTCGCGAAGGCTTATGCTTTCCATATCCTTCTCTACAGCATGTGTCTTTGACGATGAAAGCACCACCAGAGGTGCTAACACTCCCAAAACCAATACAATACATCCAATAACGACCTTCTGTTTCATCACAGTTCCTCTTTTAATTCGCAAGCCTTTAGAAGGTCCGCCAATCTGTATTTTGTCTCTAAGCGATAGGTGTCTGTTCCGTCCACCATTTCACCCTTTCGACCAACTTGAGCAAGAGGCTTCACAATCCGTTTGTAAAATGCGCACGGATTAGGGCGTAAGTGTCGCATTCTCTTTCATGAGAAGATACCACTTTAAACCTTCTGCATGACGAGACAACTGAGCTTTTTGACAAGCATTGAGAAGCCCCTTCCAAGCCTCATTGTCTTGTTGATTGAGGCGAAGTGATTGGACATATGCTACAATCGCATCCATATAATCTCCTTTCACATAAAGTGCACCACCCATATATTTCCATTTTTCCGCATTTATAGGATCTTCTGCTATTGATTCCGAAAGAAGTTTAATAATTTGAGGCAAGTCTTTTCCTCTCCGATACAAACTTTTTGCCTTTTCCATTTTTTTTGTTTCAATCTCCCGCGGAAAATAAAAAAGCGCTTCTTTTTGTTCAGACGTAGCCCACAGAAGAGTTTTATTCTCTGCAAAAAAACCAGCGTCTCCCTTAATATGAGTTAAAATCGCATCAACTTCTTCTGACACAGGAGTATACACAGGATTTGTTTCAACAAAATCCTTTCCATAAAGCCCCCTCCCCAATTTATCTTCAATCACGTTGACAATTGGGCAACCCAACAAAATATAAAAAATCTTTTTTTCTTCATCCGTTTTATTAAAATGTCTAGAAGTTTCACATAGCGCACTTATCCATTCGCGCTCACTTCGCTTTTTGAAATCAACTTTCTGACTTGCAACTTCATTTTTAACTCTTAAAACTTGTGGTAAATCAAATGCAAACACTTTCACCCTAACATCATTATCAAGTGTCTCATCTTGTACAACACAAGATGCAAGATTTGAGAAATTATATGTGTATTTCGGCATCATCCATGAGGTTAACGCCTCGCAAAATGGAGAATCTTCATAATTGGGCAAAGGTGGAAGAATAAAGGCGGACAAAGCAGAACGTATCGCGCTCAATTCTTTACCTAAATGCTCTGCAACAGACTCATACTCTAATAGCGAATACGTAACTTTTAAAAAAAGATATTTATCGCAGACAACAAATGGTTGCGTTGAAAAATCACAGGATGCTTGCTCAAATGCGATACAAGCATCCTGAGTTTTTGAAAATGATGCCAACGCTATGACGTTCAAAAAAAAGAACAAAACCACCAGGTTTAAGAATTTCATAACGTTGACACCTATTCGTTGTTAATGCAGAAGATTATTCTTCATCATCGTCAATAATGATCGTTCCCGAGCGAAGACGACCTTTTTGAGTGGTAGAACCAGCAGAGGAGCTTTTAGCAGGCTTGAAGCCAGAGTTTTTCTTGCGTGCATCGCGACGCGCTTTGGCCTTTGCCGCTTCTGTCGCTAAATTTTGTCTTGCCTGCTCAGCACCAGCTGCGCGTGCGGCGGGGTTATTCTTTGCAGCTTTAGCTGCAGCCTTCATTTGTTGCTGATAACCACGTTCCATCTCTTGCGTTGTATCAATTTCAATTCCAATGTTCTTAGCTTGTGCCGCAATCGCTTTCAGATTCTCAGCAGTTCCAGAATTGACACCATAAACAACAACTTGAATCTCTAACCCAGAAGGTTCATGAGTAAGCGTATCGTTATACTGCTCGCTAATGCCTTTAACCACAAGCCCTTTAAAGCTTTCGCGCATCTTTGATTCAATAGCTGGATAGAACGTTTCTGTAACCTTACCATCTGCTCCCATGCGCGCTTCGCTAAGCTCCTTTACCGTTGCCGTACTTTTAGCATCAGCATATAAAGCATAGACGACTTCGGCTCTCGCCTTTTCTTTAGCAGCCATTAGTGCATGGCGATCAACCATAGAGTTCCCAGTAACAGGCGCTGCAACAATTCCAAGGAACCACATATTTCCATCTTCGTCAATGTACTGACGCGGTCCGCACCAAAGAGCAAGTGCTCCACTCTCTGCCTTCCCTTCAATCCAATCTTCAATGGATTTCTTACCGGGGTTGAATTTTACTGAACGACCCGACAAAATTTCTGTCGCAGCAGTTTGCATTTCTACACTCCATGAGACAAGAATCGCAATTTCATACTTATACGAGCCATTCTTCTCTTCAATAGACTCTGCTTGCTGAAGAACCGTGCAACCATGAATTTGCATTTCAGATTCACGCAATGTTTCATTGGTAAACCGTTCTGCAAGTTTTCCTCGTGCAGCTTCTGCCTTCTCTGCCAACTCTTTATACGCAGCTTGAGCCTCCCTCAAACGCTTTTTCGTATTCTCATAGCGCTCCTTCTTATCGGCATCATATTGTGCAGCAATATTTTTCTTGTCTGCAGAAGTGAACCACGAAGAAATCGTTGCAAGAAGTTCACTTGATGTCACACGATCACGTTGTGCAAGCGCTTCTGCAAAATCTGCATCAAGTTCTGCAAGATTTCGCTTCGCAATCTCAAGATGACCTTCTACTTTTTTTCGTTCGGCTTCAATTTGTTTTGCAATTGGGTTTCCTGGAATTTCATAAATTCGTTCACCACTCATTTCAGAGACAATCTGCGAAATGATTTCGGATTTTGCCTGAAGCATAAGCTTGGCCATGCTTGTATTACGTTGATTGATAAAATCCGTTGATACTTCGGGTGCTTCAATATCAAACGAAATATCCGCTATAACGATGATACGTTCGTTTTCTGGATCGTACCCTCGTTTCCATCCCTTTGATTTACGCTTTTCATTGAAGTAGTCGTTAATTGTCTGCTTTGCGGATTTTTGAATAGGTGCTTCTTCCTCAAGCATTTCCTGCGTTTTTTTAATTGAATTTCCTTCTCCCAATGCGGGAGGAAGGGTAGCCTCTACAGAGCTCTCGGTAGCCTCAACTTCTGCAGATTCGGTTTCAACTACTTCAGCTTCTGCGCCAAAGTCTTGTGCGTAAACTGCTACAGCAGAAAGTGCAGCAATCGCAGTCATCATTGCTTTTTTCATTTCGATCTCCTTTCGGGATTTTTAACAATACAATTCAAAACAATCAGTCAGCCTCTTGAATCGCATCCATCTTACGACCAACAAGTTTAGCCACCATCTTCTGGATGTTTTCATGTAACGGCTTCTTCATCTGCGTGAAGGCTTTCTCGGCACAAATTTCAGATTGACGATCGGGATCCCTACCCACGAAACAAGCAGACTTACGTGGGTCATTCTTCATATCAAGTAGGACTTCTTCCTTATCATTCATTTCATGAACACGGAAACGAAGCGAGAGCTGCTTCCCCGAACGACCATTTGCGGGATGAGTGACATCACGGAATTCACCATGACAACGAATAATGTAGGTCGCCGCTTCGGGCTTCTTTGTAATCCGAATCCCCAAATCGTTAAAGAACTGGGCAAAATGAGACTCCAAATCTGGAGAGCTACATTCAATGAAGAACTCTGGATCTCCCAAGAGCTTCATATAGTTTGAATAATTGTCTAACAAACTTTTCTTTGAGACCTTCGCTACTAATTCCACACGAGAACCAATTGCAATCTCTTTCTCACAAAGAATCCGATATTCTTCAACTACTCCATCTGTTCCTGAAAAAATTTTACTACTAAAGTCGCTTGAAGAACTCATCTTATCATACCCAACAACCACCGACCCCAACACCTGTTCAATTGCACTGCGAATAGCTTTCTGCTTGGCCATCTCAAAATTAGTAGCCTCCCCGATCGCTTTTACAACACCCTCTTCGCCAAATTCTGCTTGAGCCGCTTTCAAAATTGTTGAATCATCTTGAAACCGCTCACATGTTACACAAACAATATAACTCGTGTCTTTATGTGTTACCTGGCCGACTATTTTTGTTCCACGAATAAAAGCGTCTACTTTTGTTTCAATCTTTTGGTGAAACTTGGAAAAAGAATCCGCCTTTACTGTATCGTCATCTTGCGTCTCTGTTGTTCCCGCTTCAACCAAACGACTCGCCGAAACAGAGGAGCCATGAATATACTCTGTAAGATTTTGTTTTGCCTCAAGCTCCGCTTCGCCTATCGCTTGCTCATCCGTTTTACCTTCCATCAAAATCTCTGCGATAGAGATGCAATAAATACCATCTTCTTCAGTTTCGTCTGAATCCAAATATCTTTTCTTCTCAAGACATCCGCGTGCTTTTTCAAGCCAGCCTGCATCGTCTAATGCAAACACTTGAAGCGACAGGAGCGCTAAACACGCCAGTAAACTCTTTTTAATCATCTCTTCTCTCCCTTATTTTGAGTGGAACCAAGCACCCTTTACATTAGTGTATTCCTGAGAGGACCACTCGTCCTCTCTGTAATACATGCATCTTACTTCAGGCGCAGCTGTTCATCCATGCTGCCTTCGTAAGCATTTTCCCATTCTGGAGGAATGGAAAGGCCATAGCCGACGGCATAGACTTTATTGTTCTTAAGGAACTGACGCGGAGCGTCCTGAAGTTCGCGGATGAATGGCTTTGCATCTACATTGCGCTTGTTCCACTTGTAGACCATCAAGGAGGACTTATTTGCACCTGGTGCGGCTTCTGCCAAAGCAATCGGCACAGGCACGCCGCCGTCGTCCACGTAGATGGCGCACTGATGCTTATTGCCAATACCCTCTTCAACACCAATAGGGATCACCATCTGGTTACCCGATGAAGAGATACCTGTGACCTCTGCGCCCACGGGAAAGGCATTACCAAGCTTATTGGCCACCACAGCGAGTGCCTTCATCGTGGCCTGAGTAATTGCCTGCTGTTCATCGGAGTCGTCGAAGCCAGCCATCTTGCGACCAGAGAAGGAGAGTAGCACCTTACGAGCGGTACGACCCTTTGACTTTTCTGCAAACATTACCGTGCGAGTCTTCAAATCTTCGCAACTGAAGTCGCATTCCACTTCATAAATAATCACGGTGTCATTGTAGCGATCTTGACGTTCCTTTGTCACCGTAATCGTACCCGACAAGACGAGGTCAATGTTACGCACGTCTTCTGCTTCTACCAAGGAAACATCAGAGTCCACATCTGCCAAATCCTGGAAGAACATCACACCACCACGATTGTGTGCAGAGAAGATGGTAAAGCGCTTCAACTTCGCCATTTCGGTCTGCACACGCGTGCAGAGATTCGGATCGATGGTCAAAGGTTGACCCGTCTTCTTATCCACACCACCGATGGAGTCAAACGACACACCCAGCTGCAACTTGCGGAAGTTATCCGTGCGATTACCATACGGAAGGACAATTTCATCCATCTCTTCCAAATCTTCACGAGAAAAAGTCGTCAACGTAGGATCTAATTTCAGTTCAGGTGTAGCACATCCTACGAGCAAGCATAAGCCAAGACTACTCATCCAAATAGAAGTTTTCATTTTCATCCCTCCGATTTAATCATGTTTATCCTACAAAAAGAGAGGATGCTTCACTGGGAGCACCCAGTGAAGCATCGCGAAACTCTTATTCCACAGGATAGTTCTTCATGAATTCCTTGGCTTCCTTGTCCTTCTTGAGGAGTTCGAGCCAGAGGTTTGCACCTTCGGTAGCATCTGCGAACTGAGCGCCCAATGCCTTGCCGTCGACAGCGAGATTCTTAGTAGCCTTGATCAATTCGAAGCCAGCGAGAGCCTTAAATGCAGGATTGTCCTTAACTGCTGCCACCGTCACTGCGACCTTAGCAGATTCTTCGGTCAACTTGGCGATTAAGGGCATCACAATCGTGTCAATGAGGTTCTGCTGGTTCACCTGAGCGATAGACTTCTGGTAAGCGGTGTATGCAGCCAGCTCTTCAGGGGTCATCTGAGCCTTCAGCTCTTCCCACTTAGCGCCAGCAGCGATGTCGTTCTGCACGCCCATGTAAATCAAACGACCATCCTGAGCAGCGGCCATCTGGTCCACTTCCGTCACGACCTTCAAATAAATCGTTGCAGGAACCACAGCCAAAGCGTTGATCGGAGCGGCCAATGCGGGCTGTTCAATCGTGGATTTGTAAGTGACGTCATCGAGGGTCACAGGACGTGCAGCAGCATTTGCAGCAGCGATTTCTGCAGCATTGCTACGATCAGCCTGCCATGTAGCAACAGGATTTTCAGCCTTGTTGCCTCCGCAACCAACAATCATCACGCCTGCGAGCGCGAGCATAGCACCAAATAATGCCTTCTTCATTTTCTTACCTCATTGTTCGTAGAGCACAAAACAACCACGACAAACGTAATAACGAACGCTTGTTATCGTAGACCTCTTGTAATGATATACCCTAAACGAATAACTTGTTTTGCTTTATTAGCGGCGGTCACACGACCACCCCACCAATTAAAGCATGCCATTACTATACTACCCACCCCCTGCAACGTCAAGGGTTTATTTCATCTTCACGCTACTTCTCACGGGTTGTAAGAATAACTCATTGATTTAAAAGCAATTATCGCCCCCCCCCCGCGGGGTCTATCTTCTTCACATCGTCATAAAATCTCAAACGAGTTATTTTCTGCGTATGTTGACTTCCTCTAAGTTTGTATTAAAAAACTGCCTTCTCTTTCTCATCTGTATACACCCGCATCCATCCAAAAGCCCGCGCCCAATAAAAAAGTGTGAATCCATCTGCTCGCAGCATGAAAGACCATGCTCCCCCGTCTTGCGAGTAGTATTTTTTTACGCAAGATCGCTAATCTTACAAATCCGCTCAACTCGGCGCTAGAAGTGTTATGCTTCGCATTCCACTTCCCGAGTATGACGGATTTGCGCTGCGATAGTCAAGAATCGTGAGCGTTCCGTCGGCATACTCGGGAAAAAGCTTGCGCAGCAAGGTTTTTCATAGCGCCGAGTTGCGCGACGGAACAAGAGATGGCGTCCTTGCGTTAAATCCACCTGCAGTCCTTTGCATAAGCAGTCCTGCGAGTAGTATTTTTTACGCAAGATCGCTAATCTTACAAATCCGCTCAACTCGGCGCTAGAAGTGTTATGCTTCGCATTCCACTTTCCGAGTATGACGGATTTGCGCTAACGCGTGAATAAGACTTGCGAAGAGACTTAGCGTTTAGTAACTTATTCGTAGGAGGTAACGATGCATCCCAAGTATCAGCAAGCAGATTTGGTCATGTCGGATATTCATGCCGCAACT
>JAFYWN010000005.1 GCA_017558005.1 Kiritimatiellia bacterium
ACACCACAGAAGGAAACCACCCTCCACCCCACGCGCTGCTTGTCACCATGCCCCCTAGCCTCTCCTTATCCCATGCGCAGCATGTGTCAGTCGGAGTACCACACATCGCAGAAAGACACGTATTCCACCCACACACTACTTGTGTCAGCGAACACACCACACACCATACACCACAGAAGGAAACCAGCCGCCACCCCACACACAGCGTGTCACCATGCACCCCTAGCCTCTCCTTATCCCATGCGCAGCATGTGTCAGTAGGAGCGCGTGCGCTCCGCCCGTTCATCGGCTTTAGCCGTGGAAAAGCTTTTCAAAAAAATAATCACAGCCTCTTCTCCCCACATACACTAAAAGTGTAGCAAAGTCTTTCACGATTGTCAAATCGTCATTTAAGGACCCTCTAAAATATCGCAAAAAAGGCTCAAAATTTACCCTTCAAAACTAGCGAAATTGCAACTCAATTTCGCTAGTTTTGCTCCCCCAATTTCGCCAGTATTGGGATCCAATTTCGCTAATATTGACCCAAATTTTCTAGAGACCTCCCCCAAAAACGGGCAAATTGTTGATAACTTTTCCTCCCCTCATGACCCATTTTTTCGAAAGGAAGCCGCTGTAGCGGAGTTGATTAACCCAATTTTTTGCACTATCTCTTTTTCCCTAAAGAAGTTATGCATTTTAAGCCACCGTTTGATTTTCGCCTTAAAAATCGCCACCACACCGAATTTTTTCAGAAAACTGCGTCGAAAAACTTGCATTGTTGATAACTTGTTGATAACTCAAAAAAGTTTTCAACAGGCGAAAAATCGTTAAAATTTTCGAAAAAATGAACTTTTCGCGCAGGCGATTTTGGCGCAAAAAACAATTTAGCGACAAACACTTTACAAGGAAAATTTCCCCACGGATTTTCACAAACCTGCAAGCCGATAGAGGAACAATCCTCACAGAAGAAGGTACCCCACGACATTAAAGAAACTGTAAGCGCATAGAGAAAAACAAGTCATTTCACACCCTCACGAAGGCACGTAGCGCACGCAAATAACGTCCATCAATAGCCTACGAATTTCCTGCAGTTGCAGTCTTACGAAGGTATGTAGTGCACGCAAATAAAGCGTACATTATTAAGTATTGAAGGGAATTAAGAGAGGAATTCTCCTCCGTTTTAGCTCTCCTGCCCCTGTCTATTCGCATTTTACCCAATAAATTTTCAATTTATCACCGATTTATTTAGTCTGACGTATTGACTTCTACCCCTTGAAAATGGGATAATAGTAATGTTTTAGACTTTAATTGTGCCAACACGATTTAGCCGAAAGGAAACTGTATATGGCCAAGACCGAAAAGAAGACCGTCCGTTTCGTCGATACGACGTTACGCGATGCCCACCAGTCTTTGTGGGCGACACGTATGCGCACCAAGGATATCCTTGGCATTCTGGAAGCCGTGGATGACGCTGGTTTCTACGCGATTGAATGTTGGGGCGGTGCGACGTTCGACGTCTGCATGCGCTTCCTCCGTGAAGATCCGTGGGAACGCCTGCGCCAGATTAAGGCGGTTTGCAAGAAGACTCCGCTCCAGATGTTGTTGCGTGGTCAGAACTGCTTGGGTTACAAGCACTACCCGGATGACGTGTTGGATCGTTGCGTGGCAAAGATGTGCGAAAACGGCATGGACATCTTCCGTTGCTTCGACGCACTCAATGACGTGCGCAACCTCGAAGCTGCTATCAAGGCAGTGAAGAAGTACGGCGGTCACGCTCAGGGTACGATTTGCTACACCTTCTCTCCCGTGCACACCGTGGCCAACTATGTGAAGTTCGCCAAGGAACAGGTGCAGCTCGGCATTGACTCGCTCGCCATTAAGGATATGGCTGGCATCTTGACGCCCTCTGCAGCCCGCGAACTCGTGACCGGCCTCAAGAAGGCGCTCCCCGACCTCCCCATCGAAGTGCACTCGCACATGACCTCTGGCATGGCCCCTGCAATGTACATGGCCGCAGTGGAAGCAGGCGCTGGCGCAATTGACTGCGCTGTTGCAACGCTCTCTGGCTTCTCCTCCCAGCCTGCACACGGCACGATGCACGCCATCTTCGAAGGTCTCGGCTATGAAACCGGCATCAAGACCGACCGCATCACCGAAATCGACAACTACTTCAAGGCCCTCAAGCCCGAACGTGCGCTCCAGGCAAATGCTGATGCAGAAGCCGTGGACGTGCAGGTGCTTCTCCACCACATCCCTGGTGGCATGATCTCCAACACCCGTAGCCAGTTGGCTCAGCAGGATGCTTTGGATCGCTTGCCCGAAGTGTTGGAAGAACTTCCTCGCGTGCGTAAGGATATGGGTTATCCTCCCTTGGTCACGCCGACCTCCCAGATCATGGGTGTGCAGGCTGTGCTCAACGTGCTCGGCGGTGAACGCTATGGCATGGTTTCCAACGAAACCAAGCAGTACGTCAAGGGTTACTACGGTCGTAGCCCCGCTCCCGTGGACAAGGCTCTCGAAAAGAAGATTCTCGCTGGCGAAAAGAAGATCACCTGCCGTCCGGCAGACTTGCTCGAACCTGGCTTGCCTCAGGCTGCTAAGGAACTCGATCCCAAGTTGATCCAGACCGAAGAAGACATCCTCTCCTACTGCATGTTCCCCGCTGTGGCGCTCGACTACTTCCAGTGGCGTGCTAAGCCCGAAGGCGAACGTGACCCGATTCCTGCTGACTCCGAAATGACTATCGCGAAGGCCGCTGCTAAGGCTGAAGAAGCCAAGGCCGCTCCCGCTCCTGCACCTTTGGGCGCAGATGATGCGAAGTTCGCTGTCATTGGTAAGCAGTTCGTGGCCCTCTTCGGCTCCCTCGGTGGCAACATCAAGGTGGACGCCTCTGCACTCGCAGCCGTCCCGACGACCGATGCCGCAGCCGCACCCGCCGCAGAAGCAGCTCCTGCCGCAGCCGCCGCACCCAAGAAGACCTTGAATGCTACGCTCACCGGCACCTTCTACCGTTCTGACGCCCCCGGCAAGCCGAACATGGTGGAAGAAGGCGCTAGCGTGAAGGCTGGCGACCCGGTCTGCGTGTTGGAAGCTATGAAGCTCTTCAACCCGGTGAAGGCACCTGAAAACTGCAAGATTATCCGCTTCCTCGTGCAGCCCGGCGAGAACGTCTCCAAGGGCAGCCCGATTGCAGAAATCGAATAATCATTCCACCTGTCGCTGCGGCATCCGCCGTGGCGACTGGTTTGTCAGACATCCGTTGCGCGCAATTGTGCGGAACGGATGTTATGGCAAGAATTAACCCTTGCCAATGTGCCATTGACACCCACCTTTTGGCGTCAATGCACCTTAAACAAAAACCTTTTTTATCGCATCCCTTGCGATGGAATTGGTTTCAAAAACACCTTTTACTTCCTTGCCCCCTACCTCTTCTCCGGAGCCTTCTATGTCAAAGAAGAACAAGCAATTCAACAAAACCTCCCCTTACGGACAAGAGTGGTTTGATAAAGAATATACTGCAAAGGAAGTCTACAAAAGACTGTGGGGCTTTGCGCGTCGTTACAAAGGCCTCATTTTTACTGGTGCATTTCTCGGCATGGTCACTGGTGGTGCATGGGCACCCATCTTTTCTGTTGTGCAGCCGATGATTAACGGGATGCAAACGGCCTCTACTCAGACACAAACTGAAACCACGGCCGCCCTCCCTGCCCCCACCGCAACGATTGAGACCCCCGCTCCTACAACTAACGTTGCCACCCCTGCCGCAGAGCCGCAGCAGAAGCTCTCCAAGTTGGAACGACAGAGCAAAAAAGAATCTGAAAAATATCAAAAATATCTTGATCTCATTGAAGAACAGCTTGCCAAAATCGGCATTACAGGTCCTAGTGCGACATTGATGGTCTTTGCTTTGGTGGCGGCACTCGCCATCTCTCTTAAGATGGCTACGCAGTATTTGAACCAGTACTACCTTACCAAGGCGGGCATGAAGGTGGTGATGGACGTACGTAATGCTATGTTCAAACACCTTCAGGAGCAGTCGCTTGCGTTTCACGGTCGTGCTGACGTGGGCCGTCTGATGAGTCGCGCGACTGGCGACCCCGAAATCATTCGCACCTTAATTAGCCAGACGATGAGCGACCTCTGCCGTGCACCCTTTGAAATCTTAACGGCCGTTCTCTTCATCTGCTTCTTCGCAATCAAAAATAACATGATTTCCTTGCTTTTGGTTGCAATCATCGGCTTCCCGGTCTGCATGTTACCCATTGTTTGGATTGGTAAGCAAATCCGCACATGGTCAAAGCGCTTGATGGGGCAAACGGCAGGCATTACCTCGCGGTTCCATGAAAACCTCACCTGCATCAAGGTGGTCAAGGCCTACCATACTGAAAAGAGTGAAACGGCTAAATACGAAGACTACAACCTCCGTGCATTCAAGATTTGTATGCGCGCAACCCGTTGGAGCATCTTGGTTACGCCGTTAACTGAAACCGTCGCCTTCTTGTTGGCTACAATTTTCGTGGCCTACTGCCTCTCCACGGGTCATGGTCTCTCCGAAATTATCCCCTTAATTCCGCCCTTCCTGATTCTCTACAAGCCGATGAAGCAGTTGGGCCGTCTCCAGGTAGCCCTCGAAAATGGACGCGCAGCCCTTCAGCGTATCTTCTCCCTGCTTGACGTCCATGAAGAACTCCAGGAAAAGCCTGACGCACAGACATTGGCCGAATTCAAGGAAGCACTCGTTTTTGATGACGTCTCGTTCGGTTATGACTCGAAGAAGGAAGATATCATTAAGCACGCCTCCTTCACGATTAAGCCTGGACAGATGTATGCCGTCGTGGGTTCCACGGGTAGCGGTAAGAGCACCCTTGCCAACCTCTTGGCGCGTTTCTACGACGTCACTGATGGTAAGGTTACGATTGATGGGCACGACTTGCGCGACTATCGCATCGCAGATCTCCGCAACATCATCGGCGCCGTGACCCAAGAAGCCTTGTTGTTCAATGCCACCATCGCAGAAAACATTGCCTATGGCACACCGAATGCCACCCAGGAAGCAATTGAAGCGGCGGCGAAACTCGCAAATGCGCACGATTTCATTGTGGCACATCCAGAAGGTTACCAACGCATCGCGGGTGAAAAGGGCTTTGTTTTAAGTGGTGGCGAACGTCAACGTGTGGCCATCGCTCGCGCCATTTTGCGCAATCCGCCTATCTTGATTTTGGACGAAGCCACCAGTGCGCTTGATACGGTTACCGAACAACAAGTTCAAGCGGCGATTAACAATTTGATGAAGAATCGCACCACGTTTGCAATCGCGCATCGTCTTTCGACGATTCGCCAAGCGGACTGCATTCTTGTTTTGGATCACGGCACCATTGTGGAACGTGGCACACACGATGAGCTCTATGCTCAAAATGGTGTCTATCGCAAACTCTGCGACATCCAGAACCAACAGGCTTAATAACGACACTATCGTGCAATTATTCGCCGATTACGTGATTGTTTCACCACACACCAAAGGTTGTTATGAACTCTTTTAACACGACGACATGTGCGCTCCTCGCGACCGTTTTCTCGACAAGCGTTTTATTGGCAGCAGACCCTGCAACGCCCGCCACCGAACAGGTCGCACAAATTACCTCTGCCGTAACAACGCAGTGGCCTTGCCAACCCGAACCTGTGAAGTTGCCCCACGGCTTCGACCCCAACCGCATCTACTTGGGTGCCCGCCCCTCGTTGTTGCCCGACGGCTCAAAGTTTTTGTTTGAGTGGTGCGATGCGATTTGGATTGCCCCCACCCAAGGTGGCACGGCAAAGGTGCTCCAACACACCACGGGCCGTGACACATGGCCTATCGTCTCCAACGACGGCAAGCGCTTCTGCTTCCAGTCTAATCGCTCTGGCGGTTGGCACGTCTTTGTGGCCGACATTAAAGAAGGTGCAGAGGCACGTCAAGTCGGCTTCAACTCTGAGGCAGAACGCCCCTACGGTTGGTCCAATGATGACTCCGAACTGCTCTGCTTCGTTGTCCGCGATGACGAAGGTTCAGTCTTTGACGTTGGCCGTTTAGCATGGATTCCCGTCAATGAACGCGCCGCCGAACGTCGCATCTTTGACGCCCCGGGGTCTGAGCCCTCCCTCTCGCCTGACGGTCGTTACCTCTTGTTCACCCAAGAAGGTGAAGACCTTTATCGTAAGGGTACCACGGGTGAAAACGTCTCTCGCATTTGGTGTTATGACACCCAAACAGGGGGCTTCACACTCGTCGTAAAGCATGACACTGAAAGCCGCACGCCCATTTGGGCACCCGATGGTCAGGGCTTCTACTATGTCGGTGGCCAAGATGGCACGCTCAACATTTGGTACCACGCCTTCCCTGGCACGGAAGAACGTCAAATCACCTTCTTCCGCGGCGATAGTATCATCCACCCCACCCTCTCCAAGGACGGCAAGACCATGGTTTTCCGTCAAGGATTTGATTTCTGGTCCATCAATCCCGAAGAAGGTGGCACGCCTCAGCGCATCTTGCTCACGCCTGAAGATACAGGTCTTGCTCGTGCAAAGACACGCCGTCGCCACTATGACACCATTTGGAACAATGACCGCGCAGGTGGCCTCACGGCAACCAGTGGTGGTCTTGAATTAGCCTTCACGACAGGCGGCGACCTCTATGTGATGGATACCGTCTTACGCGAGCCGCACCTTGTGTATGGTAGCTCGCGCACCCATGAACGTGACTGCGTCTTCTCGAAGGATGGTTCTCGCCTCTACTTCCTCTCGGATCGTGGTGATAGCATTGCGCTGTTGATGGCAGAAAAAGTTCGCCCGCAGCACTTCTGGTGGGAAAACTCCGAATTTAAGATTCGTGAACTCGCAGGTGGCTCGGCACGTCGCTCGTTGCTCTCCCTCTCCCCTGACGGGACGAAACTCGCTTGGGTGGAAGCTGGTAGCTCGCTCGTTATTGCCGACACTGAAGGTAACGTCCTTCGCCGTCTTCCTCCCCAAAAGAGCATCAACTCTTATGATTGGTCCCCCGATGGTCGCTGGATGGTGACCGCGATGGAAGACGATTATGCCAATAATGACATTTGGTTGGTCCCCTTGGAAGAATTCCCTGGTGCCAAGCTTTACAACGTCTCCAGAAGCTTCACGTGGGATGGCAGCCCCTCTTGGTCGCCTGACGGTAAGCTACTCGTTTGGAATGGCCAACGTGTTGGTTCGGGTTCGGCCCTCTTCTACGTGTGGTTGAATCGTAGCGATGAAGAGTCCTTGAAAACCGAAGCCTATCGTAAGGCTATTGAACACATGGGCCTCCGTCTGCAGGACCGCCCGGAAGCAACCGCTGTTCTGCTCGGCTCAACCGCCGTGGCCACACCTGACCCGCATAGTCCGAATGCAGACGCAGACATTCTTGCGAAGAAGCAAGAAGGCAACTATGTCGTCGTTGACCTTGATGGGCTCCATGAGCGCGTCCACGCCACCCCCATCCCCGCACTTGGCAATCCTTGCTTCGCTCCGAACTCTCGTCGTATCCTCTTCCCCGCCACGATTAATGGTCGTCCGGGCACCTATGAAGTTACGATTCCGAATAACATGACGCCCACCTTCTTGCGTGATCGTTGGGGTTACCCATTGGGTTGGTTTGGTCGCGACAAGGACCCGCTTCGTGCAGATAAACTCCTCATGTTGACCGCCGATTACAAGATAGGTACACTTGATGAAACCTATCCTTTCATGGTTTATCAAGAAATGAACTTGCAGGACTATCATGAACTCGGCTTCATGATGGCGTGGGGTCTCTTGCGCGATAACTACTATGACTCCAACTTCCACGGTGCTGACTGGAATGCCATTCGTGACAAGTATCAAGCACCCGCGCGTTTCGCCCCTTCACGTTCGGTTTATGAACGCATCTTCAATGCGCTCAATGGCGAATTGAACTCCTCCCACCTTGGCTTCTATGGCAATGCCACCTCCAATAAAGAATGGGGTGCAGACAAGCCCTTCAACTCGTGGGAACCCGTCACCTCGCATTTGGGCATTATCTTCGACCAGGCCTACTCTGGCGAACAGGGGTGGATGGTTAAGAAGGTCATCCCTGGTGGTCCTGCAGACTCTGAGCAGATTAACATTCGCCCTGGCGACTTGATTGTCAGCATTGATGGCAAGCCGATTCGCAATGGCATTGACCCGACGCTCTTGCTCAATGGTCCGAAGCCCGGCAAGTTCATCCTTGAAGTGCGCTCAAATGATCGCGTTCGTAAGGTCTATTTGGAAGCCATCACCTATGCTGATGCACGTACACTTGTTCAAAAGGCAATGTATGCAAATCGCCGTGACTATGTCCATCGTCGTTCTGGTGGTGCATTTGGTTACATCAACATCGCCCAGATGAACAACGATGAATACAACCGCTTCGAGCGTGAAATCTTCGCAGAAGGATTTGATAAGGATGGCATGGTAATTGACGTGCGTGATAACGTCGGTGGCTTCACGGCAGACAAGGTCTTGAACATCCTCGGCGTGCAGCGTCACTCTTGGTCTGTCGCCCGCTATGGTCGCCCCGCCTACCTTGCTAGCTATTGGGGTCGCCCGGTCTTTGACAAGCCCATCGTCGTGCTCTGCAACCAGAACACCGTCTCCAATGGTGAAATCTTCTCCCATGCAATCAAGCAGCTCGGCCGCGGTAAGTTGGTCGGCGTACAGACCAATGGTGGCGTAATCGCCACTCGCGATGGTCCGCTCTTGGACCTCGGCAATCTGCGCCAGGCCCACTACGGGTGGTACACGCTTGATGGCACTGACATGGAACTCCATGGCGCGCTTCCAGACGTTATTGTTGCCAATACGCCTGCTGACACCGCCGCTGGACGCGACCCGCAACTTGACGCAGCGATTGACACCTTACAGGAAGAAGTTAGCAAGGCTCAAGAAAACATCAAGCCGTTTGTGCCGAACACCTTCCAGTGGAATCACCGTCTCTAATGTAATCCCCATTCAATACTATGACTCGTACACTTCTACACGCAAAGCTTCATCATCTGCGCATCACACAGGCAGACTTGGAATATCTTGGATCGCTCACGATTGACGAAGATCTGATGGATGCCGTTGGCATCGTTACCTACGAGAAAATTCTCGTGGCCAACCTTGAAAATGGCGAACGTCTTGAAACGTATGCCATCCCTGGCCCACGTGGTTCTCGTATTGCTTGCCTTAATGGTGCTGCAGCCTATATGGGAAAACCCGGCGATCGCCTCATCGTTATGGCCTTCTGCCAAGTCACAGACGAAGAAGCCGCCGACCTTTGCCCGAAAGTGGTTCGCCTTGATGCCGACAATCGCATCATTGCTAAGGCATACTAATCACCACGAATCCCCTTAACAACGTCCGCCTCTACTCGGATTCCCCGAATTAGAGGCGGTCATTTTTTAGTCTAAACAACATGAGCCGCTTTGTTTAGAAGAGAAAGCGGCCCGCAATCTATCCTACCCTAAATTGAGAAAGACGATTACCAAAGAATTGGCGTACGTCCATGCGCCGTGAGATAGGCATTCGCCGCAGAGAAGTGGCGGCACCCGAAAAAGCCATTCCACGCAGAAAGAGGAGAGGGATGCGCGGCGGTTAAAATCAAATGGCGGCGCGAATCAATTAAAGAGCGCTTTGCCTTTGCCTTGCTTCCCCAAAGCATAAAGACCACATGTTCACTCTTTTGGGCCACCGTTTTAATGATTTCATCGGTAAATGCTTCCCACCCTTTGCCAGCGTGTGAGAGCGGAGCACCCGCACGCACCGTCAAAATGGCATTCAGCAGAAGCACCCCTTGTTTCGCCCAAGGCGTCAAATCACCCCCCTCAATGTGCGCTGGTCCGACATCGGCTTCAATCTCTTTGAGCATATTTCTCAGAGAGGGCGGAGGCGCAACAGGATGTTGCACAGAGAACGCCAAGCCATGCGCATGACCTGGCGTGGGATAAGGATCTTGTCCAAGAATGACGACACGTGTTTCGGCGAGCGAGCAGAGTTGCAGTGCGGTGTAGATGGTGTCATAGGGTGGCAACACCTGTTCGCGCGCATAAGCCTCCTTTACAAAGGCCCGTAATGCGGTGAACTCCGGCTTGGCAATAAAGTCTGCCAATGCGTCACGCCAGTCTGTCTTCATGGCTCTTACGATGCGTTATAGCTTGGATCCTGCACTTCAAAGGGCTCATTAAATGCCACATTGAAGTCATAGACAGCATCAAAATCTTCCAATTTATCCTCGGGTGTTTTACCAAAACACCCCACAGAAATCAGATTATAGACGAGATTACCAATGTCAATCGTTGCGCGGATATTCAAATCTGCGAGAATCTCATAGGCAAATGGGCCGAACTCTTCCAACATATAGTCGCGGAAGCCTTCGGAGAGTTGGCGTCCTGTCACGTGGCGAGAGGCGGCACCATTATCAAAAAGATCACCTGCGCGTTGGCGTTCTTGGATTTGACGCACGGTGTAATCTAATGTGACTGGCATCAACTCGTACGCTCCACGCGGATAGCGTTGGTCGCGTTTGAGAATCATTGAAACGGCACGCTCAAAATTTTCGTTGCGCATACTCACCTCATTGGGATTCCTGCATCGCGCAGCGCCTGCTTGATGCCTCCACAGGTGTAACCCATCGTATGAACCATTGAAGCTACAAGCGCCGCATCCGCACGTCCTTCCGTGAGCACATCCACGAGGTGTTGGGGGGTGCCTGCGCCACCAGAAGCAATCACTGGAACGCTCACCGCCTCACTGACCATTCGCGTAATGGGCAATTCATATCCCTCTCGAACGCCATCAGTGTCAATCGCATTCAGGCAGATTTCACCTGCGCCACGCGCCACCGCTTCCTTCGCCCATGCCAATGCATCGCGCCCGGTGGGTTGGCGGCCACCACGAATAACGACCTCATATCCAGAGGGAATTGCGGCGGAAACTGGCACACGTTTCGCATCCATGCCAAGCACCACGCACTGACGTCCAAAGGCCTTTGCCCCCTCAGTCAAAATCTCTGGCGACTCCACGGCAAGCGAATTGAGCGACACTTTATCGGCGCCCGCGAGCAATGCAGCACGCATATCTTCCACGCCACGAATACCACCGCCCACTGTAAACGGCACGCTTAAAGCCCGTGCCGCACGTGCAACCATATCAAGGTCGCAACAACGATGTTCAGCGCTCGCCGTGATATCGTAAAAGACCAATTCATCCGCGCCGTCTTTGCAGTACTGGGCCGCCATCTCGACGGGATCGCCCACGTCGACATTTCCCTTGAACTTCACGCCCTTAGTGACGCGACCATTTCGCACATCAAGGCACACAATCAGACGTTTTAAGAGCATGCGCCCTCCCAATTGAGAAAATTACGCAACAGTAATGCCCCAGCTTCGCCGCTCCGCTCTGGGTGGAACTGCGTTGCAAAAAGCGAACCCGAACCCACCACAGCGGCAAAGGATTCCCCGCAGTAATCCGTTACGCCCAAAACATGCGCAGGATTTTCTGGTGTAACAAAGTAAGAGTGAACAAAATAGAATGCCGCATCCTGCTTGAGGCCCTCAAACAATGGATGAGCGGTATAGCGAAGGGTGTTCCATCCCATGTGCGGAATCTTTGCATCGGGTTGCTTAGTGCGATCAAATTCACGGCAATCGCCCGCAATCAAATTGAGACCTTGGGTACCGCCATCTTCTGCGGAAACGCCAAGTAAGAGTTGCATCCCCAAGCAAATCCCCATGACAGGCGTGCCTTGCGCGACTGCATTGCGCAACAACTGATCAAAGCCACGCGCTTGAACACCTGCCATCCCAGATGCGGCAGACCCCACGCCAGGGAAAAGAATGCGGCCCCCTTTGTATTGTGCGGCATCCGTAATAATTTCGGGTTGCTCCCCTAACCGTTCAAAGGCTAAGCGAACACTTGTCAAATTTCCAGCGCCATAGTCTAAAATTGTAATCATATCATCCTTGAATCAATCAGCAAAAGGGTTTTCTTGTGCGAAGCCTTGCGCATCTCATCTCCATTTAACGGCGACACATTCCATCACAAGAAGCGCATCGTTCAATACCGCCAGGCTTTCGTTTCGTTGCGGCACGTTGCACTACACCAAGGCCATTACACCGTTTGCACAGTCGGGCAAGTCCAGTTCGTTCACAGGTTTTACAGGCTTTTTCCCCCGTGCCATCACAAGCTGTGCAGGACTCCTGCTCCTCAATCTTCTCTCCCGTCTCAGGCAAAACTTTCACCTTACGCGTAAAGCCGAGGCTATCACACCGCGAACACGATTGCACACCAAAGCCGTAGCACTTTTTGCATGCTGCAGGATAACGCGCCGCCAACGTAGCAAAGGTCTCAGGATCAAGGGCATCTGCCACCGCTTTTTCAAGATAGGCGGCACCGATGGGTTGGTGACGTTCGAGCGTGTGTGCGTTTTCGTAGGTGGCACGTTGCTGACGATACGCCTCCACACGCTCTTGCAAAGTGAGCTTTCTCACGCAGGTCTTGCGCCCCTTACAAGCCTTACACGGCACCATAAAATGCTCAGGTTTAGCCAATTGCGTTTGGTGAGAACGGCGCGTACGATTGATGGAACGATTATCTTTGTTAAACAATTCGCTCTCCACGACGCCTTTTCCATTGCAGACAAGGCAACTCCGTTCAGCCGTTTGAGGTAATGCCTCTGGCGGTGGGAAAAAGCCCTTTGGCAGGTCCGCACTTTGCGTCTCTGCAAATAAACCAGAGCAGAGCGCCGAACACGTCAATAGCAGAAGTAACAATCGCAGCAGACCCATGAAAAGACTTCCAATTATTGAATCCCGTACTCTTTCAGGCGACGATAGAGCGTGCGCAAGGGAATACCCAATTGTTTTGCCGCTTCCGTTTTATTTTTGCATACCTGCAAGGTCGCACGAATCCGCATTGCCTCATCTGAAGGGGGCGCCATCTCTGCGATGGGCGCACCGACCTCCGAAGCCGAAGCAATATTCGCTGGCACATCCGCTAAGGTCAGACGATCCCCCTTCGCGAGCACCATCATGCGTTCGACCGTATTGCGCAGTTCTCGCACATTGCCTGGCCATGCATAGCGCGAAAAGACCTCAAGCACCTCGGGCTCAAATCCTAAAATGGTGCGCCCCAACAAGGGATTAAATTCACGCACAAAGGCATCGCACAGCAAGGGAATATCGTCTCCACGGTCGCGCAATGGTGGCAGATTCACATCCACCACATTCAACCGGAAGAAGAGGTCTTCGCGAAACTTCCCCTGCTTCACCCATTCAGCTAAATTACGATTCGTGGCGGCGACCAAACGAATGTTAATCGGAATCTGCTCGGAAGAGCCGACCGGCTCCACTGTGCGCGTCTCTAAAACGCGCAAGAGCTTGACCTGCGTCGCGGCATCAATTTCGGAAATCTCGTCTAAGAAGAGCGTCCCGCCATCTGCGAGTTCAAAACGGCCTTTACGCGTTTCATCAGCCCCCGTGAACGCGCCCTTCACGTGCCCAAAGAGTTCACTCTCCAATAACGAGGGCGCCAATGCCGCACAGTGCACCGCCACAAAGGGTGCATTTGCACGTGGGCTCAACGCATGAATTGCGCGCGCCACCAATTCCTTACCCGTGCCACTGGGTCCTTGAATGAGGACTGTCGCAGGCGTAGGCGCGGCTTGACGAATACGTTCACGCACCTGTTGCATCGCTTCCGAGGTGCCCAACATACGATTCAGCGCGGATTGCCCAACGAGTTGCGTGCGCAGATTGGCATTTTGCCGTTCGAGATGCTTTTGCTTTAAGGCGCGTCGAACGACCAATTCCAAGTGATCTAAGTTAATCGGCTTCGTAAGGAAGTCATAGGCGCCATCCTTCATGGCCTCAACCGCACTCTCAACGGAACCATATGCCGACAACAAAATGACCGGAATTCCAGGATACGCCGCAATGATATCTCGCAATAACGAAAGACCGTCGCGTCCTGGCATACGTAAATCCGTGAGCACCAAGTCTACGGAGTTCACATTTAATGCCGCCATCGCGGCATCTGCATCCGCCGCCGTCAACACCATGTAGTCGCTTCGCAAGGTGCGCGCCACACCTTCACGTGTGGCTTTATCATCATCAACGACCAAAATTGTACTCATTCACACACCCCTTCCGACGAAGCGCTTTCAAGCGTTCGGATTTGACGTTCTGCACGGGGCAACCGCACGGTGAAGCACGTTCCCTCGCCCTCATGGCTCGCACACTGAATTGTTCCGCCATGGCGTTGCACAATGCGTCGGACCACCATCAAACCTAATCCGCTTCCCTTCGTCTTTGTGGTCACGTAAGGGTCAAAGATTTTACCTAACAAATCCGCGGGAATCCCAGTGCCATTATCCATCACCGAGACCGAAACAGCGGTATCATCCACCGTCACAGAGAGGCCAATCTTGCCAGCATCTGGGATTGCATCCATCGCATTCTTCAACAAATTGAAGAAGACTTGCTCCATCTGTTGGGCATCTAAGAAGATATCTGGGGTGACTTCTGGTAAAAGTTGCTCGAGGGTAATTTTCCGTTGCTCAATATCAGGCGTGAGCAATTTCACCGTGGTCTGCAAGACATCACAAATATTTCCACGCACGAGATGCGGTTCAGAGGGACGCAGCGCGGTTAGAAAACGACGAATAATGCCATCTAACCGCACGACTTCTTGCGAAGCAATTCCCGTCAACTCCTGCAAACTCTCACGTGTGGCGGCTTCGGGAATCTTCCGCAATTCGCGTTCCAACAACTGCAAATGAATCGTCAGCGCATTGAGAGGATTGCCGATTTCGTGGGCTACGCCTGCCGCCAATGTCTTAACCGCGGAGAGCCGTTCATCGGCGAGTGTATCCTCTTCCGTCAGACGTTCCCGCGTAACATCGCGCAACATCAAGAGCAATTCCGTCCGATTCTCAAACTCCACAGGGCGCGCGTAATACGCAATTACACGATGCTCGGGGTAAGAGATCTCAATCTCTCGCGCTTCAATACGATTCCAGTCCGCGACCTGATTTAAGAGTAATGTATCAATCTCCCAATCACGAAGGTAACGCTTCATTGAATTACCGCGTTCACGTTCGGCAGAGAAACCAATCATTACCTCGGCCGCATGGTTGGCATAGAGCAAGCGAATTTCATCGCCAAGCACCAAAATACCTTCATTGATCGACTGAAACAAGGTTTCCAAAAAGCCACGCTCTCGCGCAAGCGCAGCAATATGCGCCGAGGCAACCGGCGCATCAATTCGATCTAAACGGGAGATAAATTTATCGAAAAAGCCTTGACGCATATGCTGTCAAACTGACAATTAAAGCCCCATCTCTGCGAGAATATCAGCCAATTGCTTGCGGATAACATCCATCGAGAGATGCTTTTCAAAGAAGTCACGTGCGGTTTTACGCAAACCTTCCAATTCTTCACGCTTCTCAATCCACGGCACCACTGCATCAACCAATGCCTTCGCATCACCTGGCGGGATGAAGGTAATTGCTGCGCAGTCCTTTGCCTCTGGCGGATAGCCCGTGCAATATTCGTTAATCACCGGACGGCAACACGCCATCGCTTCATAGACCTTGTTGCCGATAACGCGCGAAGCCTTTTCCGTAGTGCCGAAAACGCCCAGGACGATATCGGCCGTGCGAATAACCTTCGGCACGTCCACATAAGGGACCTTTTCAAGGAAGGTGATGTTGGAAATACCCTTCGCCTTCTCTTCCGTGGCGGCCTTGTAGGCACCCCAACCGAGGAAATCCCAGTGGATATTCAAATGCTGCGTAGCACGGGCAGCCTCAACGATGTATTCCGTACCATGCAAAGGCAAGTAAGCCCCATGGTAGAGAATGCGCAGAGGAGCCTTCGGATCATGCGGCGGATCTTCACCTTCAGCGGCGGGCTTAAAGACCTTTTCATCCGTGCCAGTGAAGAGAACTTTCAATTTCTCACGCGGCACCTGCATATGCTTATGGAAGAAATCGGCATGGCAAGAGGTATCGCAGAGCATCACGTCCACGGCATTGAAGAGCTTCGTTTCCCACTTCAGCAACTTCTTTGCGCGGCCCTCTTCTGCCTTCCACTTCAATTGTTCTAGGACCTTCTTATCCCAAGCGGAAATCATCGGGTCAAAGGCCACCGGAATGCCTCGGCGATACGCCCAACGGCACGCCGCCATGCAGTCGCGTTGACGTGCTACCGGCACCCAAACCAAGTCAGGCTTCAGCCCCTTAGGGCCACGGAAAGCATACTCAATATCACCCAATGCACAGCAGTACTTCACGTGGAAAAACTGCACATCCCACCCTAATTCTTTAAAGAGGGCGATGTAAACTCGGTTGCGAGAATAATTCGGATCAAAGCGACCCCACCAAAGAACAGTCTTCTGAGCCATATCAAAAACCTCGCCTTTCTTATTCAACCACTTCGAGCAAATCAAGCATGTACAACAACGTCATCAAGCGGACGTCCAATGTGTGTCCTGCGCGATAAGACTTCACTGTACCGATGAAACGGCCGCGATCCACCAAGGCGATTGCGGCGACCAAGTCCAACATCGTACGATGCCACACCGGTTCACAGCTGCCACCATTTTCCAAATCATAGTCAGGACGCGGTTTCGTGACAAACCCCTTCTTACCATGAATCAGGATGTTGTCCTTCGTGTAGCCCATGTTGCGCACATCGGCCAATAGCTTACCGACCGTCTTAGAGAAGATGTACTGCGTCTGCGTCGCATTCGTACGTGCCCCTGCACCATAGATGAAGGTCTCAGGCGTCAAGTCAACCTGAATGCGCTGCTGGCCAATCACCGTATCCCAAGCGATAGCCACATCCAAATGAAGGCGCTTATCCCCCTTCTCTGCGGGCAACAACGTCAAGAAGTCGCCACGTGTACCACCGATGGTCACCGGTTCCTTCACCGTCACATAACGCGCTGGGCGGCCCGTCGGGATGATTTTTGCACGCTGAATCGCCTCCACCAAATCTAAGCTGGAGCGATCAAAGAGGGGCGGGTCACCGCCAGCGATAGAGAGGCGAACGTTATCAACGCCCATCCCCAAACGCAATGCAATGATATGCTCCACCATACGCAAATAGTTGTGCGGAGAGCCTGCACGCAACACAATGTTTCGAGCGCTCGTCCAAACATTTCGAACAGAGACCTTCACGTCCAGCTGTTCATTCAAATCAGTTCGATGAATCCACCATCCTGGCACCGTCGAGGGACCAATCTGCAGTAACGCATTCCGACGACGTTCAAACGTGCCCACGCCTTCCGCACTTTCCGTACCTTCAAGGGTCGTCTCCTGACTCCCAAACGGTTCCAAGTTATCCGTAAGACGGGTGTCGGTCACGGGCTGTACGGCAAATGCTTCGTACGCTTTCAAAACCTGCGATTCCTCGCCGGCAACTAATCGTCCAATAACAGGATTGCTCATAGGTAGCTCCTTCTGTTACATTAAAATCAACTGTACCGCAGTCTGCTCTCACCCAGATATTCCCGAAGAATGGAATTGGTTGGAATATCTGTCATGGGCATTGAGGTAAAATTCTGTAAGAAACAAGAGAGGCGACGCGCAATAACAAATTCCGGATAGGAGGGCTTAATCTGATTCAACAAAGGTGAGGCCAATGTTTTCAAGACCGGAATTTCATAATCAAGCGCAGTATTGAAGACCGCATCTGCATAGTGTTGGAAGGGGAAAATCCACTTTTCTTCCCCTGCTCTGACGCTTGGCCAGAGGCGCAGCGTTTCCCGCGGGCTCCGCCCACGGAATTGACCATCACGCACCATCCGGCGCAACAACCGATTGTCGATCGTAGAGATACGGTTGTTATTGTCAATTGCCAACTGCGTCAACGCATTGACATAAATCAAAAACTTCTCTTCACGCGGAATGTCAGGCGTCAAATCTGGGTTCAACGAATGAATCCCCTCAATCACAAGGATGCCACGTTTCGCATCCAATGCTAACGTCTCTTCCGAGTCATAGCCTTCGTGTTTGAAGAAATCAAACTTCCGCAGCGGAATCGTTTCGCCTGCTAACAACTTAATAATGTCAGCATTCAAGCGCTTGCGATCAACGGCATCCAGATGTTCATAATCCAAATTACCGTTTTCATCACGTGGATTCAGCGCATCACCGACAAAGTAGTTGTCCGTCGAAATTAGGGTTGGCAAGAGTCCAATCACGCGCAAATGCGTGCAGAGGCGCATCGCGAAGGTCGTCTTACCTGCAGAACTCGGCCCCGCAATTAAGACCACATGTGGCCGAGGTACCTTTGTGGCGATTCGATCTGCGAAGGAGGCCAAGCGTTTTTCATGCAATGCCTCCACCGTATTAATCACATCAGCCACCGAGCCATCCGCAATTGCCGCATTCAATTCGCCCGCATTGCGGACCCCGATGATTTCCCCCCACCGCAGATGTTCTGCATAGACATCAAAGAGAAAGTCATAAGGTGGCATCGGGTCCAATTCTGTCGGCGTATTAAACCCAGGGAATTCTAAGACAAAGCCATCGCGCAAAGGGACTAAATCAAAGAGATTAATCACACCGCTACGAAGTGCTAACGCCCCCTGAGGCAAATCATAGAAGTCCCCGCACGAAACTAATGCGAGATACGGCGGATTACGATGTGCGAGCAGATTGACCTTATCCATCTGCCCACTCTCTTTGAAGAGCGAAACGATCTGTTCATAACCCGCGAGGCGATGGCAAATCGGGACATCCTGTTCAATTAGTTCCGCGAGATAGGCACGTAAGGCCGCTGTCTTTACTTCGCGCTCTTGTTCTGGGACATCCCATGACCAATACAAGGCATTATGACCAAAACTTTGGCGCACACGACAATGCGCTGTCGGGAAATGTTCATGTAGCACCTTTGCCAAAAGGAAGCAAAGCGTCCGACGATAGACTTGCCATCCATTTTCATCGGCGAGCGTCAAGGGCTCAAGCTTTGCATCCAAAAGCGCAGGCGAGTCCAACGGCACCACGTCATTATTCAGAAGTGCCGCCAAGACCGGTAACCCATTGACCTCATGCGGCAACACCTTTGCCAACGGAGTTCCTTTCTCCGTCTGCACGAGATTGCCACCTGAAAGTTCAAACGTGATCATTACCCGAGGCTCCAAAGTGGACAGACCTTAGTTGGTCAAGTCATCTTCGGTGTTCATCACACCGTCCATCCCCGCAGAACGAATCGTGTACTTCTTGCCTTCTGCCTTGTATTCAAAAGGAATACCCCAAGCATCATTCAACACACCCGCCTTCAAGAGCGGCTCTTCATCGTTGATGCCAGTGGTAAGGTCTTCAATATTGCGCGGCAAACGACCCGTCTTCATGCGGTAGATGTCGCACGCCTGGCTAATCGCATTGATCGAGGTGAGCGTTGTCGCCTTACGCGCATCATCACCTGCTCCAGCGAAGTTCACCACCACAACCGTACCCAGAATACCGAGGATGGTAATCACAAGCAGGAGTTCCACGAGGGTAAAGCCCGCACGACGACGTTTACGATTTACTGTCATATTCATTCTTCCTCTCTAATTAAATTAGTGTCCCATGGCCGATGTCGCGGAGAAGACCGCCGACAAGATGGCGATTGCCACAAAACCAACGACCACCGCGACAAACAAAATCAAAATCGGTTCCAACATCGTGGTAAAGACCTTGATGTTGCGATCCAGCTCCGCCTCATAACGCTTGCCAATGTGTCCGAGCGCTGTCGGCAAATTACCCGTCTGCTCACCGAGCGCCATCATATCCGTCATCATACGAGGAAAGATACCACTCTGCGCCAAAGGCCCGGAAATAGTCGTACCATCCGTCACGCGTTCGCGCGCCTTTTTCAACTCTGCGCCAATCACGGCATTGCCGCTCGTCTCTTCAGAAATACGCAACGCACTCAACACATTGACGCCGTTAGAGAGCAAGGTCTGCATCGTATAGGCGAGCGAAGCATAAGCCCCTGCCGCAATCAACCCCTTCACCAAGGGCATCTTTAGCTTAAAGGCATCCCACTTCATGCGGCCCGCACCCTGCGTCCACTTGTGAAAGGCTACAATCACAAGCACAATCCCCAGCGCATAGAAGACACCATAACGAATCATGCCTTCACTCATGCTCATGAGAATTTTCGTTGGCAAAGGCAATTCCTGCCCCATGCTCTTGAAGAGTTCCGAGAACTGCGGCACGATTTTCACCATACAGAAAATCACTGCCAACACACCAATGCCCAAAACAATACACGGATAAGTCAAAGCTGAGACAATCTTGCTCTTCATTGACTGCGTACGCTCATAGTGTTCCGTCAGACGATGCAACACCTCCACCATCGCACCCGAGGCTTCACCGGCGCGAACCATATTGCCATAAATCGCTGGGAAGGTCTTTGGATGAGCATCTACCGCATCAGAAAAGGCTTCACCGCGCACGATGCGATCCTTCAAATCGGCCGCCACCACACACATGCCCGAATTGGGATCACCTTGATTAGCGAGCGTATTTAAGGCCGCCCCTAAGGTCATCCCCGCCTCAATCAAATCTGCTAATTCAGACGTGAAGAGAAGGACTTCCGCGGGCTTCATCTTCTTTGCGGGCGCAGCACTCAACGAGAAAAGGCCAGGCTTTGCGCCACCCGCGCGCTTCTTTGCCGCGCCACCCGCCGCTTCTTTCACAGAAAGCGGTGTCAATCCCATCCCACGCAATGTAGCCAACGCACCCCGACGATCTGCCGCTTCCACGACACCCGCCTTTTGTGTTCGCTTGCTATCCAACGCAAGATATTCAAAATTTGCCATAACAACAATATGTTAACATAAATCTGCATCTAAATCCACGCAAAATAGAATAAATGCGCGTGAATACTACACGAATAGTGACGCGGCAAGCACGAAAATAAAGAACACAACCTTCTGTGATATCATAATTTTATCTCCCCCCCTTTTAACTTACAATTCTGTAGATGATTTGATTCCCCATGCTTAAAAATCAATTCAGCGAAATAGTGTAACTCTTTTCACCATATTCTGTTCTCATTTGATAATTTACATTACACGTATCCCCGTCGCTTTTGTATGTAACAAGACATTCTTCATAATCATTTCCGCGCAATGCTAATTGACTCCGCGATCGACTATTCCCACCCTTCTTATAAACGGAAAGCTCTTCTAATTTTTTAGGATAACGCCCATACTCTTTTTTAAACTCTTTTATTTCACTTCTTCAATACTTTGTACTATATTTGCCCAGCTGTAAATTATTCATTTACAATAACTTATCTTGAATATTTTATGGCGGGCAATTTTAAGCTTAAAATCAGTACAATTTGTACTATCCGTGCAAAATTTAAACAGTACAAAATATTTCCGTGCAAATTATTTTAAGGGGAAATTTCCTCTCGGGAAGAAATCTTAAATAGTACAATTTTTGGTCGGGGACTTTTTAGACCTGTTTAGAAAATTCTAGAAAATAGTACGAAGGGCCGAAGAAGTGAAACCATTGGAATTGAAACTTAAAACCAATGGTATTAATTTTCCGTGTTTTTGTACTAATTTTCTAGAAATGCAATAGTACAAAATGCATTGCCCCATACTAATTTTTTGGAATGCAATTTAGCCCCAAAATAAGCAATTGGAATGCAACGGCATACGGGGAAAATGCATCGCGGGTGTCATAGTACATTTACTGAAAAATTGATAACTTAAGACGTAAAACAGTGCATCGAGCCTTACGATCAATTGTGAAAGAAACCTCCGAGGAAGGTATTACAATTACCCATATTTTAACCGATAATGGAACAGAGTTCACGGACACCAAGAAGGTTGAGAAAATTACACGAGCAATGCTCTTTTATACACATGCATGTGCAGCCTGGGAAAAGGGATACATTGAGAACTCTAATCACCTTATCCGTCGCTTCTATCCAAAAACCACCGACTTTTCTCGATTAATAGCCAAAGACATCGCGATTCTCCAGTATAAACTCGCACATTACCCACGTTCATCACAACTCAAACAAAAAGGTGCTGCATGAAAATTTTCAATGTTTTTCCCTCCCGCCTGCGCAATTTGTCTTGCATTTCACCTTTTAGCCATCGAGCCGAGCGCCTGCGGCGTGGTACGGTGTGAAGTGGCCGCCCCTTCGGGGCTAGGGCGCCTGCGGCTGTAGAGGACCACGCGGGGCGTGGTAGAGGACGGGCTGACGCCCGTTGAAGACCGCTACGCGGTAGAGGGCGCTCTGCGAGCGCGGGAATTACGGGCCGATGGCCTTGTGGATTAGCGCCTGCACCGCAGGCGACATGCGGAACGCTTAATAGCACAACGCTTAAAGCGGTCTGCGCCCTGGCAGACGTCAAGCGCTCCGCGTAGCCTCCTCGGGAAGCGGATGCGAAGCGAACGCTTCTTGCGCCGAGGGGCAAGCGGAGTAAGACTTGCGTTCTTGCGGAAATGCGAAGCACCCGTCCTCGTCGTCCTACCGCGTAGCGCTCTCTTAACACTTGGGGTGAGGCGGCCTATGGCCGCAGTTGATGGTTGTCAGTTATCAGTTGACAGCGATTGTCGTCCTCGCTGCGCTCGAGTTAGAGGATTCTTGAAGCCCTGCGCTTCCGCGGGGCGTGGGGGTGCGCAGCCCCCACATCTCCACGCCTTACACTCCTGCCGCGCACGTCCCTTTACGGATGGACATAGATGGGGAGCACCGTGGTGTCGCGGTCAACCCGAAGGTGTCGCCCATTGGGAAGGATGAAGCAGGCTTTCAGCGAGACTTTTTCATTACCCGTCGCCAAGACTTTCTCGTTTAAGAAAAAGGTCGTACTGGGAGAAGGGTTCCCATCGATATACCCTACGGGTTTATCCTTAAAAGTGAGCGGGACCGTGGTTTGGTCATTGATGGTAATCTGCGCCGGACGATTGGCATCACAGCAGAGCATTACATAGTCACGAACGGCGTTTGGATAAAGGAGAAGCGAGAGCAATTGCTCTTTTTTCTTCCCTTGCAAGCGCGTGCTCAATGAGAAATAGATTCCGAAGTCGTCAGTGGAGAGCATGGGGTGCGAGGCCCAGTCTTGACAGGGCGCTGCAATCTGCAGTTTTTCCTGAGGGGTGGCGCTCCTTGGGTAAAAGACATGACGCGTGTGTTCCACGGGGACCGAGAGGGTGAAAAGGTGAGCCTTCCCATTGACAAAGACTGGCGTAATGACCGTAAGCGGCCCCTTCTCTACCTCGTTTTTGATAGGTGACTTGGTGCCCGCCGTCCACTGATAGGTGACGCTTTCATTCGGCTTTAACGTCGTTAATGGGAGTTTGTAGTTCATCAGCGTACCCGAAACTTCCAACAACGCGTCGGTATGAGGGTTTTTGATTGTTACCTCTACCATCTTTTTGTCTGCCTGCCACGTATAGGCGACGACATCAGCAGAGATGGCGCTCGGCTCAAGCGTAAGGGAGCGTTGCGCGGCGAGGCTTTGTAGGAGTGTCCACACGTTATTGTAGGAGTTCACCGCGCCATGCCGAATCGTTTCCTTTGAACCGTAGTATTGGCAAAAACGTCGCACCGCGCGTTCGCAATAGGTTTCTCCTGAAAACTGCTCCAGCGCTTTAAGGTCCGCTTCTGGCAAGAACTGCAAGATCAAGGGTACAAAGCACGGGCGTAAGTGGTCGGGGATTTCATTACTCCAGCGTCCACTCGGCGTGAAATACTCTTGGCCGAAGCGCAGTGTAATCGTTGGCAATTCTGCAAATAGGGTGCTCACACAGAGGAGCAGACTCAACATTAAAAGACGTTTCATTCTTCACCCTCCAATACGCGAACAACTTTAAAGGTGCCTGGCAATGTTTTGGGGAATGTAATCGGAGGTACGCGGACTTTCCAATCGAGGCGATAGCCGCCCTTTTGATTGTCAATTAACACATCAAAGGAGTCACTCACCCAATACGCTTGTCCACGGTTGTAGAAGACCTTTGAGCGCGCATCACTATTGGGCATCATCCAGTCGGGATCCTTAGGGGTAAATTGCACTAAGAACGTCACGCACGACTCTGGTGGTACCACGACACGCTCAATAAGAAGGTGCTGTTTATGCCAATTTACGGCCTCTTGCCACGCTTCTCGGATTGGTAGCTGGAAGTTCTCAAAGGTGTACGTAGTGTGCTTATCTTTATTCTTCATCTTCAGCAACACGTGATGCGGTTGCTTCGCAGGATAGAATTGGATTTCAAAGGGCAAGCCTTCCCCATAAGGAGCAATCCCCTGCTGCGCACGCATTTCAATCGTGAGCGATTGAACGGTGAGTTCGCGCGACAGATTGTCATCTGGCCAAATCGCATTTAATTCTTCCAACAAGTTGACCAATATAGGCGACGCCACGCCATTGGCGCTTTCAACCCGTTTACGCACGACATCGCGGAAGGTTTCGCCATTGGCATTACGTTGGCGCGGGTCTGCGCCACAGGCCAACATCCAACGCACCTTATCTGCCGCATTTTTATCATCTAATTTGACTTTAAACAAATCCAGTTTGAGCTGTTCGCCACTTTCTTTTGCGAAGGATAAAATCAAATCCAAGGACTCTTTATCGGCCCCTTTAGCGTATGTCCAGACCCAAAGAATATTGTTCACTTCATGGCTTACATGATGATAGGACTTACCTGCAGAATCCGTGCCGATTTGAACTGAAGTCGGCACTTTAGCATTACGAAGAACGCGCAGGGTATTGGCGCTACCAGGGCGCTGCAACGCATCAGCGTACAAGTTTGCGCCATCCTTACTCAAGTCAAAGAGATTGAGCGAAAGGGCATACTCCAAGCACTTGTAAGAGTGGTGCTTGGCCATAGAGAACAAGGCCCAGGGCGTTTTCGTTATTCGAAGCCCTACTCCAGCCTCCACCAACAATTTCAAACAGTCTGCGCTATCTTGATAATACTTCCAATGCGTAAAATCTGCCGCCGTCCATCCGTCAACACTCTTCGCATGTTTATCCACCCCACTGGCAAGCAAGAGTTTGACGCAGCGAACCGCGTTCTTTTCTGCGGCAGTCATGAGCGCCGTTTTCTTATATTGCGGTTCTGCCTTATTGATATCAGCGCCATGCTCAATTAAGACGGCTAAGACGTCATCGCGGTCATGAAACGCCACTGCTGCAGCAGGAAACCACCGCGTCGTGCTCATGTAATTCACATCGGCGCCCAATTCAAGCAGCGTCTTCACCGCCTCAACCTGGCCAAACTCTGCAGCCGCTAGCAAAGGATTCGTGGTTCCCATCGCGATAGGTTTATTCACATCAGCGCCAGCTTTCGCCAACACCCGAATCATCTCCACATAACCGCGACGCGCCGCATACACCATCGGAGTGTCTCCGCGCTGCGAAAAGAATTCTGGATCAAAGCCCTTCTGAATTAACACCTCCAAACACTTTGGACGGTTGTTTTCAATCGCATAACAGGCCATCGTCATGCGAATGTAGGGAATCATCGAGTCTGCCGTATACGTATTTTTTAACAATTCAGCATCGTCATTCTGCAAAATCGTCAAATCTCGCGAATATTGGTCAAAGACAAGATCTGGACGATCATGTTGGTCCGTGTATTCCAAGACTTCCTCCCACGGAATCACTGGCGGGCGCGCCTGTTCAGCCCAGAGGCCAACGCTCAGGGAGAGCGCCGACAAAAGTAACATCTTCTTCATTTGGCCCCCCATTCCATCACATCGGCAGCCTCAATTTCAACCGCCTTACAACCACGTTTGTAGAGAATTTCAAGCGGCGGCAACTCCTCCTGCGAATACGCAACCTGCTTGCCATATCCACCAGAAGACCACTCTAAATGCGTTCCCTTGGGGAAATTCAATGTTGTCAGCACCGCGTCTCCATCTTCATTCCCTTCGCCACCATCCAAACGGAAGTGTGCGTAAGCCTCCTGCAGAGGCGCTGCGACCAATTCAAAGGGCGGCAACACCAACTGTTCATTCTCGCCCACTTGCAACGTCAGCGCCTTTACAGACATTGAAAGGTTACCCGTTATAGAAGGATTCTTCAAGCGAATCTCTAATGCCGCCGGGCCTTTCGCGGGGACGTGAAGCGTTAAGATGGGGGCAATCTTTCCGACCACGCTCACCTTAGAAACATCTGTAATCGGCTTCACCCAATTCGTTAAAATGCTATTCAAACGCTCCTCTGCATAAATCTGCGCAATGCGCTTGACCACGCGGTCATAACGCGCAGTCCCAAATCCTGGCACAGACTTATCAAGCGCCAATTTGTCTAAAAGCGTCCACCCCTTCTCATTACGCACCATCAAATTCGCACGACGCCCCTTTAAAACGCGAAAACGTGAAAAGGCGCGTTCGCTATCCGTAAAGTCTAAATCAACCACCTTCCATACGAGCGGTTTGAATTCACCCGCTGTGCGCGCGCACGTTTCAATCGCAGTAACAATGTTATCGCGTGGAGCACCCTTCTGCAGCCAAAAGGCTTGTAAAGCCGCAACATCCCGCTGTTCTACTGGAATTAAATTCCATAAGGGCAGAACCATACTGGCATTGGCAGCCCCCTCAGGCGCATTCTGAATCGCACACCGCAAAGCAGGCCACACATCTTTTGGGAGCAATTGGTGTTCCTTTAAAAAGTCAATCAACGTAGGCGACCCAGCCGCCAGAACTTTATTGAGTGCATCATCTTGGAGAGTAGCCCCCTTCGCACACAATTCGTCAAATAAGGCATAAGCCTCCTTCTCAAGCGCGATGGACAACACCGTTTCGCCTGAACGATTCGCAACAGTGACATCCGCACCCTTTTCAAGCAATGTCTTAACCATCTGCTTCGCATTGCACCGTACAGCCAACAAGAGTGGCGTATCGCCTGTACGCTTGGATGCACGGTTAATCTCCGCACCCGCCTCAATCAATGCGTTTAACGCAAAATCCTTCGCCGCGCACATCATCAGCGGCGTAATGCCATCAGCACCCTCAATATTCACATTAGCGCCAGCTGCAATTAAACGGTCCACACAGGCCGTCTGCCCCTTTGCGACCGCGATCATCAGCGGCGTACGCATCCGCATCCCATCCCACGCATCAACCTGCGCCTTCTGTTCAAGCAAGACCTCCATCACCTCAGTATTGCCACGAAATGCCGCGTAATGCAAAGGCGTCTGCCCTTGAAAATCCTGCATCATCACATCCGCACCCATTTCAATCAAACCCGCGATACAGCCCACGCGCTCCTGAGAAATCGCCTCCGCAAAAATCACATCTAACGCATTTGGTGCGACTTTCTCAGCCAAGAGTAAGTCACTCAATGCGCCAAAATCATCCGCAGCCAAGTGAGACAATACATCCTCGCGAATCTCCGCAGGAATATCCCCAAACACACGAAATGCCGCACCCGAATCTTGACCAAGATTCATCGAATACTGCAAATCCGACAAATCTCCCAAATCAAAGACAAAATGCGCTTCACCTAAAGCAGACGAAGCCGCCATCCCGACCGCCAAAACCAAGACTGATACCTGCTGAAACATATTACACGCGCCAAGCCTTTCAATACCTCTAAACCAGTTAACAATCAAATCCTATCACATACCCACTACGCGTTGCAAGAAAATTTTTCTCCCCGCCGATTTGATGTTATCCCAATGAGCCATGCTCGCGGTTAACGATGCTTCGCACCATGGTCAAGCGGTAGAGCCGCTGGTTAGTGGCTTCACCACGGTTGAGGGCAGCGAAGAAAAAGAGACAAAGAGACCATCGTAGCTTCGCTACAGTTTACAGTTTCGGGTACGATGTGCCCTACAGTTCAGCGTTTCTCTGCACTTCGTGCTCGAGCGCATATTCGGTCGCCTCGCTCCCTTGCAGTGAGAAGTCGTAAGCGCACGCAGGCGAAGAGATACATTGGAAGATTTGCGTTGCGGTAGTTAGGAATCGTGAACGTTCCGTCGGCATACTCGGGAAAAAGCTTGCGTAGCAAGGTTTTTCATAGCGCCGAGTTGCGCGACGGAACAAGAGATAGCGTCCTCGCGTTAAAACCACATGCAGTCCTGCGGCGAAGCCGCTAACCCCGAACACCGAACTCCGAACCCCGAAACATGGCGAAGCAAATCTCTTCTCTCCACGCGCACTAAAGTGTAGCAAACCTGAGCCAAGTAGGCAACTCTACCGACCCAGGTAAGCGAAAATTTCGCGATAAGTAGGCGAAATTTCCGCCTGAAAATCGGCGACTTTGCTCACCCAATTTCGCTGATATTGCTTGCCAATTTCGCTGATATTGCTTGCCAATTTCGCTGATATTGACCCGGAATTGCTTTAACTTTCCCCCAAAAAGCTGCTACTTGTTGATAACTTTTCTATCACTCTGGGTCCAAAATTTCGCAAGGAAGCGACTGTAGCGGAGTAGATTTCGCCCTATTTTTACTTTATCTCTCTACTAATCAATGAGTTATGCATTTTTAACAAGATTGAGCAAAAACGCCGAAAAACCGCCGATCCGCCGAAAAATTTTCAAAAAACTGCGTCGGAAAAGGTGAATTGTTGATAACTTGTTGATAACTCAAAAAAGTTTTCAACAGGTGAAAAATCGTCAAAATTTCTGAAAAAGTGAAGGTTTCGCGCACACCATTTTAAGCGCGTATAACCTTACAATTTAATAAATCAATACGCGCCCGTATCAGTACGGGCGCGTATGGTAAGTGTTACCAGTCGCGAGCGGTTGGTGACATTCGTTGCACGGCACGTTTACGCTTTTCTTCCTCGTGCTCACGTTCTCGATCCGCCGCTTTTTGCAACAAGGCTTCAAGGTCATCTTTAGCCACGTCTTGCTTTTCAGTCTCTTTTGTCTGAGCCTCTTGTGGGTCTTGTTGTTGCTGAGACTGATCTTGCTGCTGTTGATCTTGTTGTTGCTTTTCTTGTTGTTCTTGTTCTTGTGGCTTCTGGCGCTGATCTTGCGACTGTTGATTTGATTTTTTTGGCAACAAATCACGGATTAAAATCAGATTATCCATCACTTGTTGCTTTGTTTCAGGCGTCATTTGAGAAGACAGTAGAGGGACTGTCGCATCTGCCGTTCGCGCGATTTGGTCACGCGCCTCTTCCGTGAAGGTCACTTCGTTGGTCGAGGCAGCCTGTTGACGCAGATAGTCATCCGCCCACTTCGGGAAGAGTACACGAAATTGTTGCACGAGATTCAAGACTTCGGGTTGGTCTTCACGGGTCGGCTGATAAGCGGTCAAAGAGGTCATCGCATTCGTCTGCACCGCAATTGCTTCACCAATCAAAGCATCGGGTTGCGCGACCAACTTCCAAAAGTCATAAGCCATCGGTTCACCGTCAATCAAAGGCTTTGCGCTCCGATCCAAGGCTTCATAACGTTTTGCTGCACGATCCAGTAAATCCTGCGCGGCTTGGGCATGTTGCAAGAGCTCCAAACAGGCCGTTTCATTGGTAATTGCTTGGGGCAATTGCTCCAATACGGGATACCAACGATCATGTTGTTCGGCGACATCCTTAGCCAATTGCTCTGCTTGCGAGAGGATGACCGATGCGTCTGATGAACCATACACCTCTGGCACGGCACGGAAAAGGTCGCGTTGGTGTTGCAAAATCTGCGGTAAAAGTTGCTGAAGCGGGACTCCCTTATAACGCTTCAAGGCGGCTGCCTTACGAGCCTCCGCCTTCAACGTCTCCATCCCCTCCAACGCACGAGAGAGATTACGCTCAGCCGTCTGCGAAGGTTCTGCTAACAAGGCTCTGGAAAAGGCATCTGCGGCGGCCACACGATGTTCTAAGCGCGCTTCCACATCAAGCGCACGTTCCGCAAACACCATCTGCAATGCGCCCTCCAACGTAGCCGCACGCCCCGTAAACGCCTTATCGCCAACCGCCATCTGCACGCGATCCAACGCATTGGTGATGTCACCCGCCTTCCAGAGCGCCAGGACTTCATTATAGGCATAATGCGCCAATTCCGAAGCCTCTGCACCATTCCGTGCCTCCGCATAAGCCGCGGCCGCCTCTTGGAATCGACCCGCCCGATAGTGCGACTGCGCTTGACGTGCGGGCTCCTTAGCCCCAAGTGCGCCCGCTCCAAACAAGGTTACAATCAACAGAAACCGTCCACAGCGAATACGCCCCAATGAAAGGATACCCGCCATCAGGCAGCATCCCGCCGCCAATAGGGCAAAAATCCACGTGCGATTCACAAAAAGCACCTCCGAACGCTCACGTACTTCTTCGTCTGCCAATTTGGAGAGATAGCGTGCATAGACTGCACCTAAGGTCGTCTGTGCCGTTCCGGCCGTGGCCAACGGAATATAACGCCCATGACTTGCCTCCGCAATTTCGCGCAACGTCGACTCGGTCAATTGACTCTTCACCGCCTTGCCTTCATACTTCACCACGGAGCCTCCATCTGGAATCTCTGCGCCCTTCGCAGAGCCAATCCCCACCGTGAAGATCGGAATGCCACGTTCTCCCGCCACGGTCGCCAACTGCTTAGCGCGCCCTGCCAAATCCTCACCATCACTCACAAGTACGATGGCATTATGTGCGCTCTGTGCCATTTCAAAGGCGGCCAAACACTTTTCAATGGCATCGGCCAGGTCAGTCTCACCAGGCGGCGCAGAGTCTGGCGCCAAAGCATCAAGATTCTGACGTAAAAAGGCGACATCGGTCGTCATCGGGCACAAGAGCACCCCCTTACCACGAAAGGCGAGCAACCCCGCACGATCGCCATTGAGCGCATCCACAAGGTCAATCAAGTCTGCCTTAGCGCGGCTGAGACGATTGGGGCGAACGTCCTCTGCGAGCATCGAACGCGAGACGTCAACAGCCAACATCAAATTACGGCTCCGTTGCACCGCCTCCTCTTCGCCGCGCCCCCAGGCAGGCCCCGACAGTGCAAGGATTAACATCCCAGCCCCGAAGGTCAATAAGCCCACTTGCAGTTTAGCACGCGCGGGCACCCCCACCGCATGACGGGATAAGCGTGCGACGCGCACTGTGTAGCGTTTCCACCACCAGACCGCCGCCAATGGAATCAAAGGCAACAGCAGTAACAACAACAAATAAAGCGGCTGAGCAACAATCATGGTCTCTCTTCTTTCAGCAAAGTGGTTCGAATCCAACCCGCCCCCGTTGGGGTGCGCACACGACTCCACGTCTCACGCGTCTCTTCGACCTGCCACGGCGACGCCAAGGTGCCAACGATTGGTGCGCCATCAACAGGCGCAAAGCGCAGAGGATGCCCGCGATTTGCTTTCGCATCCTGCGACACGGTGATTGCGGTGTCTTCCTCTTGAGTCTCTTCGGGCAGACGCATCCGAAGTGTCAATGGCGGACAAACCACCTCTTTCACGCTCCGCCCAACCAATTCAAAGGCCTTCAACGACTTCAATCGTAAGGTCACATCGCGCTCTGCCGTCACGACAAAGTGAGCCTGTGCACTCACTTCGTGTTCGCTCTGCGTAATTACACGGAAGGGATAAAGCTCTCCCGAGTCGGTATCTTCCAACGTAAAGACGTACGCTTGCGGCACATATCCTTCGTGGGCCTTCAGCGTTGCCGTCAGCAAGCGCACCTCGCCCGGGGCGAAGAAGCGACGATCTGCACCTAAATTCAATTCAAAGTTGCCAATCGGCAGTCCGCGTGCCTCGCCAGGCAATGCCTGCACTTCGTAATCAAAGGCGGGGACGGTCACGATTTGTGTAGTCGTACTCGCAGAGCGAAAATGCCCAAAATTCTGCACTTGGGTCACATTCGCTTGCAAGCGTCCTGATGGAATTGAGACGATCTTTTCCTTCGCCTCACACTGTTGCCAATGCAACACCGTGTAGCGACGTCCCTCCTTTTGATAGGTGGACTGACGTTCGGGCGGACGGCCTGGGCCTTGTTCCATCCGCACACCAGAGATTTCCTCCTCAGGGAGCGTCTCCAAGGTCAACGTTAAATCATAGACTTGACCTGCGTAAACGGGCGCCGCAGGCTCAGTTCCCCACTTGGCGGACATCAACTTCGCCGAGAGGGTCCCCGCGCAGAATAGCGCCATCAAAGAGAAAATGATCCGCTTCATTGGACCTCCTCCGTCTCAGTTGCATCGGGTAGCGCATCATACACATTCGTTTGCGCCAAACTCATCAGGGATACGAGCAGACTCACGCTCAACGCAAGAATCCCCAAGCCCACCAAAACGCGTAGTCCTCGCAAGCCTCTCCACGGCACAGCCAGGAGTAAGAAGCCAATCCCCACGGCAATGCACCACCACTCTAAACGCTTTGAGAGGCCAAAGTCATAGTGCGGTGCGAAGAGCGTTCTCCCCCAAAAGAGGGGCGTTTCCAAACGATCCATCGCCGCAATAAGCGCCTGCTCACTCTCTTGATCGCGTCCGTAAAGTAATTCATACCGCGTCACCAAACGCTTCGCCACCAGCGGTTGACGGGCAAAGATGGCACACCCTGCTCCGTTTAAGAGAACGCTACTGGAAACATTTCCCTCGCGTGCAAGGCGCAACCACAAATCGGTGGCCGCCGCATAGTCCTCTGGTGTGCTCGCTACTAAAGTTACCGCTTCAGCTTGTTCCAAAAGGAAGTCATCTTCCATCGCCATCAATGCGCTCGGCAGGAGGCAGCAGAGCAACACGACCACGGGCCGCATCCCCGCATGTCGCATCCGCTTAAACTTCACCTGTGGCAAGAGCTTCACCAAGGTTTCGCGCGCCTCTGGCACATCTTCGCCACCCGAATACACGGCGTGTTCCAATTGGGCCATTGCGGCGATTGCCGCCTGTGCTTCAACCGATTCCTCCAACATCCCACGGAGTTCCACCGCCGTCAATGCAGGGCGTCCCACCCACGTGCGAATCGCGGCCAAAGCCTCCTCGGGCGTACGCACCCGACGTAATGCTGCGCAGACCCGACGGACCGGGCGCTTCCGCGTCAAGCGTTGCACCACGCGATACCAAATACGACGCGCAGGATTCAATAAGAGTCGCGCCAAGAGGGCCAAAAGCCCCACCAAAAGCACCGCCAAGACCCACACGCGCGGCAAAAGGGTGGCTTTGGGCGGATAGGATAAGCGGAGCGCCGGCGGCAAAACATCCGAGAGCGCCTCACCATCTTCGCCTAAGAGAACCAACTGTGCCGAGGGATGCACATAGAGCGGCACTGCAGTCGTTCGCGTAATCTGATAGACGCGCCCCGTCTTTTCAAACCAAGCAAAGGATAACGAGGGAATTTCATGCAACCCTGCCTGCACAGGACGCAAATTGTAAACAAAGGAGACTCCGCCCTCAATCGTATTTCTAACCGGCTCACCATAGGTTCTAAAGCCCTTTAATTCAGGCAAATGCGGCAGACGAAGTTGTTCTGGATCGGCATCGGTAAAGAAGGAAATCGTCAACTTCACAGGGTCGCCCGCCTTGGCATTTAGCGTATCTAAGGCGACCTCCGCAGCGAAACGTTCCGCAACGGCCCCAACAAATCCATCGGGGCGACCTTCGGTTGGCGGAGGCGACACGCGCACCGTAACAGGCGAACCCATCACCAAACAGCGCACCTCTTCCAAAGAACCGCCTTGCGGTGCCAAACGGTAGCGCGTGTCACGAATGAAGGGCGCAGGAAAGATCTGTTCGCCCACGCGCACAGCTCGGTAGGTACACTCCACCGTCCACACCAATTGATTCCCCTCGGTCTCTTGAGAGACTAAGCGGGGTTGCGCCAATTGCCGTAAGGGAGAGTCCTCACCCGTCACCGCCTCAAACTGAATCCGCGGGATGCGCTCCTGCACACGTCCAAAAATATCTTGTTCCAAAAAGGGCGAGAGGAGTCGGTCACCATTACGAACAGCCGGCGCGCGAATCGTCAATGTTACCGTCACATCATCCCCAGGCAAAGGCGCCTCAGGGGAGAGCGCTGTCTCCAAAAAGACCTCGCCATCGGGAGGTAGTTCGCGCACTTGCACGGTGTGCGGCTGGGTATACGTTAAGGTCTTTCCGTCCTGCGTCACGGCCGTCACGGATTCAATCCGACATTCGCCCACCCCTTGTGGCAAGACTTGTAAACTCTGCGAAGAGGAGATGCGGCCATTCTCCACCGACATCTTCATTGACTGACCAATCACCTGGGCGGGCGTAGCAAACGAACACGACACCGACTCCAAGTTCACGCCATCCACCGAGGCCTCCACGCGAAAGACATCTCCCGCGTAAATAGACTTCGGTGTCACCTTCACCTGCAACACTTGCGCCGACAGTGTCGTCGCCCAACAAATTAGCAAAAACCAAACCATTCGTAACATAGCGTCTATTATTGTATCAAACTTCACACAAAAATCACCTCTTCTTCCCATCCAGAAGCCCCCTGCCTACCACCGCCAAGTGTTCTCCCCTTTTGGGAAAGATAGACGAAGAGAGGGAGATGTGGTACTATGCATTATAATCATTTTTGGAAGGAGACATTTTGATGCGTTTGATTTGCCTTTCTCTGCTTTCGCTCTTCTGGGTTGAACACGCCGTTGCGACTGACACCACGCGTCCCTTTGAGGGGTTTTGGTCTGACCGCCCCGCCTACACCCTCCTCTTCCCGCACCAAATCGTTCCCTCCGCCACTTCAGATGCCTTTGAGGGGGTGTTTGAGGGGCTTCCCCCTGAATGCTTACCTCCCGATGCGCCCCTTCCGCCTGCCCGACGCCCCATGGGCGAAGGCGTTGACCTCCTTTGTGAACGTACCTATCGACTGACTGCGGGCCGTTACACCAATCCTGCGCGCCTCTGGGAGGGCGAACCCTATCCTTTGGGCAATGGTTTTACGGGTGTCTCCGTCTTCCATGGTTCTGGACGCGACCGTTACACCCTCTCTGAATCCTCCTTTTGGTCTGGCGGCAAAAATCCTGGAATTGATGCGCGTGGCGACAAACCTTACAATGGCTCACACGGCCCTGACTCCGTTGATGGCTTTGGTGGCCAACAGCCCGTCGCCGATCTCTTGGTTGACTTTGGCCAACCCGTTGACGCCACCTCCTTTAAACGTTGTTTAGATTTTGATGGCGCGATGGCCACTGTGGAGGCGACCCGTGGCGGGACTCCCATCCGTGCCGAGGCCTTTTGTTCCTATCCCGACCGACTCTTTGCCCTGCGCTACCAAGCCGACGCGCCGCTTAAAGAGGTTGTCCTCTGCTTTGCACGGAATCGTTCTGAAGATCGACTCACCCTCTCACAGGATGCACTCGTCCTTGACGCCTCCCTTCCCAATGGTCTCTCCTGCCGAGTCCTCACGCGTCTCTTGGACTGTGATGCGCAGCGCATCCTTGTGGAGGCGGATCACCTTCGCTTACAAGGGGTTCAAAGATGGACCCTGCTCTCCGCGGTGGAGACCAATTATGTAATGGACCCTGCGGCCAATTTTCGAGGTGAATCGCCAGAAAAACGTTGCGAAAAACGCTTTAAAGCGGTTGGTCATGCCGATTTTGACACGCTTCTCCAACGCCACCAGGCCGACACGCGCGCCCTCTATCGTCGTCTCTCCCTTCGCCTAAATGCCCCCACCAATTCCCTCCCCACGCCCAAACGCTTGGCCGCGTATCGCCAAAACCCAGAGGCAGACCCCGCATTGGAAGCCCTTTTTGTTGCCTTTGGACGCTACTTACTCATTGCGACCTCACGTCCAGGGGGCCTTCCTGCGGGATTACAAGGGATTTGGAATCCCTATCCTCACGCGCCTTGGGGAAATGATTATCACAGTAATATCAACGCCCAAATGGTCTATTGGTTGGCCGAACGTGGCGCTCTGCCCGAGTGCCACCGCGCACTCTTAGATTACCTCCTAACCCTGCGCCCCTGCTTTCGTCGCGCCACCCAAGAATATTTTGCCGCACGGGGCGAACCCCATCCCGAGGAGAAAGGGTGGCTCATCTACACCTCCCATAATCCCTTTGGCGCAGGGGGGTGGCAAATCAATCTCCCCGCCTCAGCGTGGTACGCCCTCCACTTCCGCGACCATGCCGCCTATCAAGCCCCCTCGCCCCAACGGTGGGCCGAGGCCTTGCCCGTCCTCTCTGAACTCTCCTCCTTCTGGTTGACTCGCCTAAAAGCCTTAGGACCTGGCGGCGCAGGCTTCCACTCAAACTACCAACCCCTCGACCCCTCCGCCTATCCCGAACTCCTCGCCCTCCCTGAAAACACCTTAGTCGTGCCCCACGGGTGGTCCCCCGAACATGGTCCGCGTGGCGAGGATGGCGTTGCCCATGACCAACAAATCATTGGCGAACTCCTGCAAGCCACCCGCCTCGCCGCTCAGGAGTCCAACCTCCCCCTTCCCGACCTGCCGCAAATTGAAGCGACCCTCCAACGGCTTGCGCCCCCACAAATCGGTCGCAAGGGCAACCTCATGGAGTGGTTGATTGATCGTAATCCCGAAACCGACCACCGCCACACCTCGCACCTCTTTGCGCTCTACCCAGGCACTACCCTCTCGCGTCACGCCACCCCGCTCCTTGCTGATGCCGCTGAACGTTCCTTACGCATGCGAAAAACCACTGGCGATAGCCGCCGTTCATGGGCGTGGGCATGGCGCGCCGCCCTCTGGGCCCGCCTCCAACAAGGCGACCAATCCCGTGCAATGGTCCAAGGTCTCTTGCAACACAATATCTTAGATAATGGCTTAGCCTCCCACAAAATCCCCTTACAGATTGATGGCAACTACGGAATCGCCACCGCCATGTTGGAACAACTCGTCCAATCTGCCCCCGGCGAAATCACCCTTCTCCCTGCCCTCCCCAGCGCTTGGCAGAGCGGTCGCCTCCAAGGGGTGCGCGCACATGATGGCATCAGCGTTGATTTGCAATGGGACGCAGGACGCGTCACCCACTGGCGCCTCCATGCCGCCACCCCCACCCGCGTCACCCTCCACCTCAATGGCACCTCACACACTGTCCTCGCCCCCTGCGCAGGGGACTCGGTCGCTACACTCCCGCCACAGGCCTGCGTGTGCAAAGGACTGCATGTGGTTTTCCGCGAGCCACGCCATGCGGGCAGCAGCTAATCGCGGCGCGATGGCGCTTTCAGCGCCCCACGATTACTGCTCGCCCTCTAAGGACAGCATGTAAAAGGACTGCATGTGTGGTTAATTCTCCTCGGGGCTTCACTTCTGTCTTTGTGACAGTTATCCCCTCAGCTGGTGAGGACTGCAGGTGGCTTTCAAGCCTACCTTCCGTACGGCCATGAACAGTTAAACCCACAAAGGTTCTGCGGCCTTCGCTCCGCGAAGGCATGGCCCTCGAGTTGACCGCCCTCCCACAGGACGTACCGCCACCCCGCGAAGCCTCTTAAGCCCCCGTCTCACCCCTCCGCATCCACAGTGTAATTCTCCACGAGCGCAGCTCGTTAACCGCGCCGCAGGCGCCAACCACGGCGCATCGTGCCTTAACAAAAAAAGCCCCGGCGACCCGGGGCTTTTCAGCAAGCTATAAGGCTTACTTCTTGTGACGATTGGCCTTGATGCGTTTGCGATATTTATGCTTGGACATCTTGGCGCGACGTTTTTTCTTGATAGAACCCACGTTCGTGCTCCTTGGTGTGTTGGGGTGTTAGAAAATGACCTTGTTGAGGGCCAGTTCAATAATGCCCTGCGCACCGGCGGCACGCAGCGCGGGGATAATGTCTCTCACTTTATCCTCAAGGATAACCGTTTCAATAGCGACCCAGCCTTCCGAGCTAATGCGGTTGACTGTGGGCGAATGAAGCGAGGGGAGAAGATTGGTAATCGCGGGCACCTGAGCTTCGGGCGCGTTCATCTTGAGGAGAACGCGGCTTTCAGCGGCGAGTGCGCCCTGCAAAAGCATAGCGACCTGTTCGATTTTTTCACGCTTTGCAGGATCAGCCCATGCGGACTTATTTGCAATCAAACGCGTGGTGGAGGTCAAAACGGTATCAACGATGCGCAGATTGTTGGCGCGCAGAGAGCTACCGGTTTCGGTCAATTCAATGATGGCATCCACGAGTTCGGGGGCCTTCACTTCGGTCGCACCCCAAGAGAACTCAACCGTAGCCTTCACGCCATTCTGTTCGAGATAGCGACGTGCGAGACCCACGGCTTCGGTGGCGATACGCTTCCCTTCGAGGTCCTTCACGGTCTGAATGGGGGAATCGTTCGGCACAGCCACAACCCAACGCACCGGGCGGCTGGTGGCCTTGGAGTAGCACATTTCGCACACTTCGTGCACGTCAGAGCCATTTTCGTAAATCCAGTCATAACCCGTGATACCTGCATCCAGGAGGCCCAATTCCACATAACGGGCGATTTCCTGCGGACGAATCAAGCGGCACTTCAGCTCGGGATCATTGACCGTGGGGATATAAGAACGAGAAGAACAAGAGATGGAAAACCCGGCACGCTTCATCAAATTGAAGGTAGAGTCTTGAAGCGAACCTTTCGGTAAACCAAGCGCAATAGACATTGTTAACAATCCTTAAATGTATAGAAAAGGTTAAAAAACTCGCATAGTATGCCAAAAATCTCAACTTGTAGCAAGCACTTATGCATTAAAGTTGGATTTTAGTAATCTCGCGCGTCTGGAGGTCCTTCACCTGAGCGACGCCAGAGGCCACATCATCTGGACCAAGATAGACCGCAAACTGGGCCGCAGAGTTGCCCGCTTTACCGAAGAAATGCTTCGGCTTCTGCGCGAGCAAGGACAAATCAACGCGTTCATTTTCGGCACGAAGACGTGCGGCGAGGGCGATTGCGGCGGGGCGTTCGGCATCGGTCATGTAGCCAATGCAGTAACCGCTGCGTTGCACGGGTGCGGCGTCACCGAGCACTTCACGCAAGACTTCGCCCACCACCACGTCACCAAAGCCCATCCCCACGGCAGGTGTCGGCTGACCACCCACCAATGCGAGCAAGGAGTCATAACGACCACCACCGAAGATTGCGCGGAATTTGCGTTGCGCATCAAAGGCTTCAAAGACGATGCCGGTGTAGTACGACAGGCCACGAATCACGGCGATATCAAACATCAAAATGTCGGCATAGCCCATCTGTGCGGCGGTTGCGAAGAGATCACGCAGATTGGCAATCGCGGGAGAGTTTTCACCCGCCAATGCGGCCGCTTCATCCAACGAATTCACGCCCAACAAGGTGAAGGTCTTCTCAATCGCGCCCTCATCCAAGCCCTCTGCACGCAACAATGCAGCGATTTCTTCGTCAGAAATCTTACCCCGCTTATCCAGTGCGATAAAGACGGCGGGATGTTGCGCTTCAGGAATGCCACTTGCGGCCAAGAGTTCGCCCAAGAGTGCACGGCTCGAGACGTGAATGCGCCATGCTTCGTCTGGCATGCCCATCGTGCGCATGGCATAGACTGCCGCGCCGAGGATTTCTGCTTCGCACAGCACATCCTGCGAACCGATGATATCCATGTTCAACTGATAGTGTTCGCGTTTACGACCGCGGGTCATGCGTTCATAACGGAAGCACTGCGCCGTGGCGTACCACTTAATGGGGAAAGGCAGACGGCTCTGCTTTGCCGCCACCATACGCGCCAAGGTCGGCGTCATCTCAGGACGCAGGGCCAACTTACGCCCAGACTTATCTTCAAAGGCATAAATCTGTTCCGAGACCTCTTCGCCGCTCTTGCGTTGGAGCAATTCCAAGGACTCCACCACGCAGGCATCATAGTTTTGGAAACCAAAGTGTTCTGCGGCCGTGCGCCATGCATCAAAGATGCGATTACGCCACACCATATCTTCTGGGTAAAAGTCGCGCATCCCGCGCGGCGCTTCAAACGAAATATTGCTCATAAATGAAAAACTCTCATCTGACAAGCCCCCCCTGTCATTGCAGCGGGCGCTTGTCACTCAATTCAACCTTAAGCCTCGGGCAAACGCTTTTCGGGCAACTTTGCATCTGCCAAGTCGCTACGCAGCAAACGCGATGCCTTGAAACGGATCGACTTGCGTTCAGGGATCCACACTTCGTCGCTCGGCTTCTTGGGATTGCGACCCTTGCGACCCTTGCGTTGGACCACTTCAAACACGCCGAATCCGCGCAATTCCACATGGCCATTTTCAATCAAATTGGCGAGCAAGGCTTCAAAGGTCGTATCAATAATCTGATAAGCCACCGACTGAGGAATGCCGTACGTCTTAGAAATCACCGTAGAGATATCACGACGGGTGCTGGTGGTTGGGATAGCACCCTCTTTAGCTTCGTTCTGTTTCATAAAAAGAATATCCTTAAAAACTGTTCACTTAGGCAAGGAGGGAGAGAATGGCATCCACTGCGGCTTCCGGCGCGATAATTGCCGAATCCTTCTCCGTGCGGCGACGCACTTCAAAGCCACCCTTCGCAAAACCCTTGGTACCCGCCACGACGCGCACCGGGAAACCAATCAAGTCAGCATCCTTAAACTTCACACCAGGACGTTCTGCGCGGTCATCGATAAAGACATCCACGCCCTTTGCTTCCAAAGCCTTGGCCAGGGCCTCTGCCTTTTCCACCACTTCCGGATTATCGGTATCCAGGACCAACAATGTCACCTGATACGGTGCGACCGAAGCCGGCCAAATGATGCCATTTTCGTCGTTGCTCTGTTCCACAATCGCCTGCAACGTACGCGACACGCCGATGCCATAGCAGCCCATCGTCATGATGCGCGGTGCACCTGTTTCATCAAGATAGCTTGCGCCAAAGGCTTCAGAGTACTTCGTGCCCAACTTAAAGCACTGGCCCACCTCTGTGCCGCGGCGAATCACCAAAGGCTTCCCGCACTTCGGGCAGGCATCCCCTTCAACGACCGTCACGAGGTCTTCATAAGCCAAGACCTTCGCATCGCGTTCCAACGACACATGCTGCAAGTGGAAGCCTTCCTTATTTGCCCCCACGACCACATCTGCTGCCCCCTTCAGCGCTGCATCTGCGTACACGGGCAAGTCCAAGCCCACCGGCCCGATCGAACCGCACGGACCTGCCGCCTGCAAGACTGTCGCTTCATCCGCTTCTTCAATCTTTGCCCCGCCCAAAAGACGACGCAACTTCAACGGATTCAATTCGCGGTCACCCGGCACCAACACCATCACAGGCTTGCCATTGGCGAGCACCACGAGGCTCTTCACAATCTGATCAATGGGCTTACCGAGGAACTTTGCCACCTCTTCGCAAGCGTGCTGACCAGGCGTTGCCACCTCTTCTGCTGCACCAGCTTCCGTGGTGTACGGAAGGGGCTGCACGATGCGTTCGGCGCGTTCTTGGTTGGCCGCATAGCCACACGTGTCGCAACTCAAAATGCCATCTTCGCCGCTCGATGCAAAGACCATAAATTCGTGCGAGAAGTTGCCACCGATATCCCCGGTGTCAGCTTCCACGGGCTTAGCATCCAAGCCCACGCGCTTGAAGATGCGCACATAAGCGTCGTACATCTTCTTGTAGCTCACGTCTGCCCCTGCTTCATCGGCATCGAAGCTGTAGGCATCCTTCATCAAAAATTCTTTACCGCGGATCAAACCAAAGCGCGGACGAATTTCGTCGCGGAACTTATCCTGCATTTGATAAATAATGCAGGGCAACTGACGATACGACGAAATTTCATTCTTTGCCAAAGCCGTAAAAGCCTCTTCAGCCGTAGGCGCGAGCACATACATCGCCTCCTTACGGTCTTTTAGGCGAAACATCCCCGGGCCCATGGTTTCCCAACGCCCCGACTGCTTCCACAATTCTGCGGGTTGCAAGATCGGGAAAAGCGTTTCCTGGGCGCCTGCGCGTTCCATTTCTTCACGGACAATCGCTTCCACCTTACGCAATGCACGGATGCCGAGCGGCATATAAGTGTAGAGACCACCGCCGAGCTTACGCAGCAAACCTGCACGAATCATTAACTTGTGACTGACAATTTCAGCATCCTGCGGCGCATCGCGCAACGTATTCAGCAGGGCCTGGCTCCAACGCATCATAGAAAAATCCTCTCAATTAACGTCTTGATTTCTAAAGACAAATCGCGCATAAGTATCTCAAATCCATAGAGAAAAATGCAAGCAAAAAGAATCAATTCAGCAAAGTTTTGCACACCTTTTGGCGCCTCTGGCGCAGGCCTGCATGTGCAAAGGACTGCATGTGGGGATTTAAACCACAGAACACACAGAATGACACAGAAAAAGGGACTGCATGTGTAAAGGACTGCATGTGTTTAGGTTTTCCACGAGTCGCAAGTATGTATTCCGTCAAGTTATTTTTTTGAAACGTGGTTAAGCTAAGTAAAAGGTTCCTTGCTCGTTTGGATAACGAGCAAGGAATGAGTGAAGTTTCGTG
>JAFYWN010000031.1 GCA_017558005.1 Kiritimatiellia bacterium
ACCACGACGACACCCTCGGCCTCGTCTACTACAACTACCGTCACTATAACCCTACGGATGGTCGTTGGTGTGGAAGAGATTTGATTCGTGAAATGGGAGGAATAAATATTTACCTTTTCGTTCAAAATCGATTGTTAGATGTTAATGACAGCAAAGGATTACGTGTAAGTGTGCTTGAATATGGGTTGGAGTCACAAATTGTTTTAAGCGTTTTTAAAACGAATGAGAATTCTGTAGAAAAACATGTTGATCAAATAAAGAAGATTTCAGAAGAAAGGTTTCGGGAGATTGTTGATTCAGGGCGCGTAACAATTGACGGAGAGGTCTTTCGAGGTGATATACACGCATATATTCAGGCGGTTGAAAAAGAAAAGCATAGTTCTCATAAGCTTAATCCAGTGCCAACATATGAGCAATTTAAGCAAGATGTTGAGCAGCAGTCTCAAAAGCTTGCAGGACGTGAAGATTTGCTTGTGATTGCTTTGCATGGAACTATTCGTCAAGAGTATGGAGATAAGCCACCTGTTATTGAATTTGCTTCCGACAATGAGTTCATGATTGGTGCTGATGATCGATTAACTGCCGATGTAAAAGAGTTCCTCTCGAAAGTACAGACTCGTGGACGCATTGCGTTAATTTCTTGTTACCAATCTCAACCTCTTGGGAATATGCCAATGGAAGCATATGAAGAGGGTGTGTATTTTAGGAGCGCAAGGGGGGAAATTGTTGAAGGGAAAAAGGGATGTGAAATTAAGTTTACTCGAATGCAAGCGTTTCGTCAATTTAGAACGAATGGGCAGAAGAAAGCGTTTCCTAGTGAACCTTTATGAGAAGATGCCTATAATACTTTAGGACATAAATCGTAAGGATAGTGTTATGTTATGCAAATGCTTAAGTGTTTTTCTTGTTTTATTTTTTCTACATGTTAATATTGGGTGTATTAACAGAAATTTTGAGCAATGTCGTTCTATTAATAACTATGAGGTAAACGTGGCGTTGCGTCTATGCGGATCATTTGAAATCGTTAATACAAATCCTGCGGTTATTAGGTTTAGTTTTAACTGTGTATCATCTGAGGACATTTTATTTCCTGACGAGGATTATTCTTATTGTGTTTATGCGAAGGATGTGGACGGGAGACGAGAGGTAGATGGCTGTCCAGGAAGTCCAAGATATCTTCACGGACTCAATTCATGGTGTTTTATTTCAGGTAATATGGGGGCGAGAGGAGGTTTTCAAAGAATGTTTGAGTTAGAGATTCCGATGGATTGTAAAATTGAAGCATGCGATGCGCTGATTGTTGCGATTCCGATAATTCCATTTGAAGAATTTCGTAAATTTAAAAAGATTGTCCAATTTAATAATGATGTCAATTTCTATACTCATAAATATTTATACTTTTTTGAAATTATAAAGGATGGGAATTTTGTTTCCGAAAACATCTTATTACCTCTTGCAAATGATAAGTGTAATAATAAGGAGTCAATGTATTATAGGGATTTATTGGGGGTCTTCGGGCATGAGTGTGGGTTGTAAGGGGCAGTTTAACAGGAGAAAGAATGTTGAGTCGTGAAGATGCGCTAGATCGTCCGTGCCCTCAAAAGCAGGCTGGACGGGCGGGTGTAGGGGTCTTTTCTTCTTTCCCGCTGACGTTTCGTTCCTTTTGTCGGATATCTTCTGACCCCCGCGGTTATATTTTGCAATATTCGCAAAAAGATTTGAAATGCTTAGGGGTATGTGTTAAAGTAGTGACAGTTGAATGACTGGTATAGAAGCATGTATGCCGTAAGTGTTTCAAATAAAGATATTTCGTGGACTCATTCCGCGTGGGATCTGACCGAACCAATCGCCACGCGTCCGCTTTTCACCCAACGCGGCAACCGTAAGTTCTTCTATACCTGCGATGGCAATAAGAATGTGTCAGAACTCGTCCACTTTGAGACGCGAAATGGTATCGCTGCACACTACGACTACGCCCCCTTCGGCGCCGTCACCCGTGCCATCTCCGCCTCTGCCGTTACCGACAACACCTTCACCACCGACAACCCCTTCCGTTTTTCCTCCGAACACCACGACGACACTTTGGGATTGGTGTATTACAACTACCGTCATTACAATCCCCTTGATGGAAGATGGTGTGAAAGAGATTTAGTAGAGGAAATTAATTTATATTTGCAATGTCAAAATTCGCTTTGTTCCTTCTACGATTGGCTAGGACTGTCTCCTTTAATTTTTGATACCGATGTATTTCGAGCTATAAACACAATGCTTGTAATGTCAAAAGCTGCGGACAGAAACGATAATTTAGTACTTCCGATTCCTACAATAAAAGGTGAACCAAAGAAAGATGTAACGAGGTGTTTGGATTGGGATGAATGCCCTGTTAATGGAAGGTTATCGATTCTAAAGGTTACTGTTGAGGTTACATTTGAGAATTATTCAAAGCCATCGGCAATTGTTCCAAATTGGTATAAGGCGACATCCAAAGAAGATGAGCAGTTTTTCAAAAAGATTAGAGAAATTGTTTTAGAGCATGAAAATGAACATGTCGCCATTTGGATGCGTTATCGTGATGAATTATTAGGTCCCCATACTTTTGAGTATAAGTCTTGTGCGGATGAAGACCTCCGCTCTTTAGCAGATGGGTTTGCAGATAATATGTTAGTAGAAAAGTATCGTGAAGTGTCAGATAGGTTTATTAAGGAGAATAACGCCTTTCAACGAGACGAAGAGATATTTGGAAGACATCAGACTGTAAACAAAATGATTAAGAACTATCAAATGAGGAAGCAATGAAGCTTTTGTGGAGAATCGTATTTATCTTGTTATTACTTGGGTGTGAGTCGAAACGACTGACGCAAATTGAATCGTGCGAAGAGGTTAATAATGCATCGCCTATATTTTGTCAAACTTGTAGCTCAAGCAAACATAACGAACTAATTCAAAATTATCTAGTATGGACGGCGTATAAGAGACAAGCGTCTGTGAAAGAGCAATATGAAAAATATCACGACATTATTCAATCTTGGCTTTCAATGGGACCAAACGTAAATAGACATTCTCAATTATGGTCAGATTCTGAAAAAGATTTTATGAGGTGTTTTTCAAATGTGGAGTTTTGGAATCAAATGATACAGTTGAGAAGCGAAGAAACACGATTGCAACTTGAACTGCTGTTCAATATAACTCGGCAATATAAACTTTTAGCTTCAGAACTTTACTTAAGACGATTTTCGTTAGAACCCAAAGATGTAGTAGAGCACAAATTGCTTTCTATTCAAACGCTTGAAGAGCGACAATCTGTTTTACAAAAAGATGAGTGATTATGATCGAAACGCTTGCTGAAGGCCATGTAAATGTAATACTGGAATGCAATTAAATCAGTAGTATATGCTTCTTTCTGTGAATTGATTTTCAAAGCGCGGCAGGAATTTAAAGATGTACTTCACGTTAAATCTCTTCGTCTGGGATCCAACCGAACCCATCGCCACACGACCGCTCTTCACGCAACGCAGCACAGGTTATAAACTCTTCTACACCTGTGACGGCAATAAGAATGTGTCGGAGATGGTGCACTTTGAACAACGCAATGGCATTGCTGCACACTATGACTACGCTCCCTTTGGCGCCGTCACCCGTGCCATCTCTGCCTCCACTATCACGGACAACACCTTCACCACCGACAACCCCTTCCGCTTCTCGTCCGAGTACGCCGACGACGCGCTGGGGCTGGTGTACTACAACTACCGTCACTACGACCCGTGTGTTGGCCGCTGGCTCAATCGTGACCCCATCGAAGAAAAAGGCGGCGAGAATCTCTATTCGTTTTGTGACAATAACCCGATAGAAAAATCTGATAGAGATGGGTGTGCTTATTTTGCGTACCGCCCTCTTGATATTCCTGTTGTTAAGCACCTTGGAATTACCATTAACTTCGATTGGATGGACAAGGACAATGTTGCAGTATTGCATGAGCAACTTTTTTTTGAAGATGGAGGCATTCCAACCAATCAAGGATACTTTGACGACAATCAAGTCAGAATTGATACGGCGGGTATTCAATATAACACTCCTCATAGTACTGGATGGAATGACTGCATAATGCGAAAGGCTGTACGTGCCGTTCGCCCACGACCATATAGTCTTTTGGGCGATGAGAAAAAGGGTATCGCAAAATATAACTGTCAAGATTGGGCCGCCGAGGTAAGAGTTGCATACTGGACAATCGCGTCCGGCAGAGAATACCATCCATGGGGATATACGGAAATGAGGTCTAGACCATGAATGAAAAGTCTCTATTGCTTTTGTGTTTTGTTGTTTCCACGGCAATACTTGTCGCAATTAGAAACCGGCTAAAAAGAACGACTTTTGCTATTGGCTTTTTTGTGTTGCCCTTTCTGATTTATGCTGTACTTCTTATTCTGATAATTGCTCTTGCGTTGGTATATGGCGACAAATGAACATAGGAGCAATAGTGTGACATAACTAGATTTTTCTTCGGTGCACATTACTATGACACATCACGCTTTGAATAGGCCTTCCTCAATTTTCAGGTGCAGGGGGGTGTAATTTTTGGTAAACTATCTGCCCGAATCGGCGAGGTGTCTCGCCCTTGGAAAGAGGATTTTAGATGGGCTGCATCGGTTTTGATAATGAGGCGTATTTGAAGCATCAGGCGGAAGGCTTGATGGAGCGTGCGCGGACGTTCGGCAATAAGCTTTACTTGGAATTCGGCGGTAAGTTGATGTATGATTATCATGCCGCGCGTGTATTGCCGGGGTATGACCCGAATGCGAAGTTGCGTCTCTTGCAGTCGCTCGGGGATAAGGCTGAAATTATTCTTTGTGTGTATGCAGAGGATATTGAACGCAAGAAGATGCGTGCGGATTTCGGCATTTCGTATGATGATGATACGTTAAAGTTAATTGATAGCTTGCGGGCGTGGCAGATTCATGTGTGCGCGGTGGTGATTACGCGTTTTGATGGTCAGCCTGCCGCATTGCAATTCCGTAACAAATTAGAGGCGCGTGGAATTACGGTGAAGTTGCACCGTGCAGTGCCGGGTTATCCTTCGAATTTGGATCTCGTGGTGTCGAAGGATGGTTACGGCGCAAATGAGTATGTGCAGACGACGCGTCCAATCGTGGTGGTGACGGGCCCTGGTCCGGGGTCGGGTAAACTCGCGACGTGTTTGACGATGCTGTATCATGATCGCATTGCGGGGCGTTCGGCAGGGTATGCTAAGTTTGAGACGTTCCCGGTGTGGGATTTGCCCTTAAAGCATCCCGTGAATTTGGCTTATGAGGCGGCAACGGCTGACTTGGGCGATATCAATATGATTGACCCCTTCCACTTGGAGGCTTATGAGAAGGTGGCCGTGAATTATAACCGCGATGTGGATGCTTTCCCGCTCTTGAGGGAGATTTGGGAACGCTTAAACATGGGCGGTGAGTGCCCCTATAAGAGTCCTACGGATATGGGCGTGAATTGCATTTCGGCCGGTATCGTGGATGATGAGGTGTGCATTGCGGCGGCAAAGCAGGAGGTGATTCGCCGTTATTTCCGTCATCTTTCGGATGCGGTGGCGAAGGGTGCCTCGGATAAGCGTCCAGTGGAGATTTTGGAACGCTTGATGCAGCAGTTGGGGCTTCAACCTGAAGATCGCCCTGTGGTGCATCCTGCTCGTGAGGCGGCGCATGAGGCTTCCCAACGTAAGACGCTCGAAGGGGTGGCTTGTGGTGCGGCAATGCAGTTGCGCGATGGCACAATTATTCAGGGCAAGAACTCTTCTTCATTGCACGCGGCGGCGGCAGTGGTGCTGAATGCGGTAAAGCGTTTGGCAGGGATTCCTGAAAGGTTGCACCTCTTGGCGCCGGAGACGGTGGAGAGTGTGCGCGGGATGAAGCAGGGGATTTTGAAGGGCCGTTATGGCTCGTTGAACCTGGATGAGACGTTGGTGGCGTTGGCAATTTGTGCAGCGACGGATGCGAATGCTGCGGCGGCTTTACAGAAGTTGGCAGAGTTGCGCGACTGCGAGATGCATTTGTCGCACATGTTGACGCCGGGTGATGAGGCAGGCTTGCGTCGTTTGGGAATTCGTGCAACGAATGACCCCTTGTTTGCAACGGCGGAACTGTTTGTAGACTCGTAAGATGGGGCGAGGGGGATGCGCTTTCCTTTATAAAAGAGGGGGGGTAGCAGAACTTTTCGCAGGTTTTCGGGTTATGACACGTCAGAATGTGCTAAAGTATAGTTGATTTTAACGTGAGGCCTTTTGATTTATGAATCGTATTCAATACCTAATTCGACGTTTGATGTTGTTGGTGCCGACATTCTTCGGTATTACCGTGGCTTGTTTCTTGCTGACGCGTCTTCTGCCGGGTGGCCCGGTGGAAATGGCAATGGCTAAGATGCGTGGCGGTGGCGGCGGCGGTGAAGCTGGCGGCGGCGCCAATGCGGCTTTGGTCAGTGAGGATATGAAGAAGGAACTGGAACGCCAGTTCGGCTTTGACCAACCCATCTGGAAGCAGTATTGCAACTGGGCGGTGCGTGATCGCTTGGGCATGAAGATGAAGAGTTACGAATATCCTAACCGCACGGCGTGGGAATTGATTCGTCGCCGTCTGCCGGTGTCGGTGTGGTTCGGTATTATCTCTTTCTTAATGAGCTACTTAGTGTGTATTCCTTTGGGTATTGCGAAGGCATTACGACATGGGTCTCCCTTTGACTTCGGGTCGAGCATTGTGGTGTTCTCGGCATACGCTGTGCCGGCATTCGCAGTGGGTATGATTTTGAAGATGTGCTTGAGTGGCACGGTGGATGGATTGTGGGATATCTTCCCTATTGGTGGCTTTGAAAGTGATGCGGCGGCAGCAGCGGGCGGTTGGACGCTCTTTTGGGACCGCGCGTATCACATGGTGTTGCCCGTGACGGCGTATGTGATGACGTCGTTCGCACTGCTCACCATCATGATGAAGAACTCTTTGATGGAGCAGATGAGCGCAGATTATGTCCGTACGGTGCTTGCGAAGGGTGCGACGCGTCGTCGTGCGATTTGGTGCCATGCGCTGCGTAATGCTTTGATTCCGATTGCAACCGGTTTCGGTGGCGTGCTCGGCGTGCTCTTCGCGGGTTCGATGATCATTGAAACGCTCTTCGAAATTCCTGGTATGGGTCAGCTTTCGTTGACGGCATTGATGAGCCATGACTATGCAGTCTTCATGGCAATGCTCGTGATGACGGCCTCGATTCAGCTGTTCGGTAACTTGGTCTCCGACTTCTGCTATATGCTGATTGACCCGCGCATCCACTTCGATTAATCGGAATGCGCCTGTCGGATGGCGACTAAATGGGGCAGGGCGCGTCTCAACGCATCCTGCCCTTTTTTTGAACTCGGTGGTAAGCGCGGTAGCGTGGTGTGAACGATGAATGATGTTTTGCGGGAAAAACTAAAACATTTGCCCGAAAAGCCTGGGTGTTATCTCTATCGAGATCGCTCGGGTAAGATCATTTATGTGGGGAAAGCGGTGAATCTACGCCGCCGTGTACAGAGTTATTTTCGTGCGTCTACCTTGCGCACGGCACCGCCGAAGTTGAGAAGTTTGGTGCACCATGTGGAGGATTTGGAGATTCGGGTGGTGCGAAGTGAGGCGGAGGCTTTGCTAACGGAAAGCCATCTGATTAAGACCTATCGGCCACGATTCAATATTTTGTTGCGCGATGATAAGCGGTATTTGGCACTAAAGGCGAACCCTGCGCAACCCTTCCCACGCTTGATGACCTGTCGTATTATGCGTGAGGATGGCGCGTGTTATTTTGGGCCTTTCCCCTCATCAACGGAAGTGCGGACGGCACTGGATTTCACTGAAAAACGTTTTGGTTTGCGTAAGTGTACGGCGCTCACGCCCTGTGAAGAGGATCATAAGCACTGCATGGCCGACGTGATTCGCTTTTGCACGGCGCCGTGTCTGGGGCGCATCTCTGAAGCAGAGTATCGGAAGCGTTTTGAGGAGGCGTGTGCCTTCTTGCGTGGAGAGCGGCCTGCGATTCTGGAAGAGGTGCGCGAGGCAATGTTGGCCGCGGCAGCAAAGCAGGAGTTTGAAAAGGCAGCACGCCTGCGCGATACGTGGTTGGCCCTCAAAGCCTTTACACGTGAACAGGCAAAGGTGCGGAATTTACCTGCGTTGGCAAAGCCGACGGCAGAGGAGGGGTTGGCAGAATTAGGGCAACTCCTTGGTTTGGCGCGACCACCGCACTGTATTGAGTGTTTTGATATTTCCCACTTGAAGGGGACGCATACCGTGGCGTCAATGGTTACGGCGATTGATGGGATGCCAGATAAGCGACGCTATCGGCGGTTTCGCATTAAGACGGTGGAGAATAATGACCCACAGGCGATGGCGGAGGTGATTCGGCGACGCTATACACGGTTGCGCGAAGAGATGGCCGCGAATCCAGAAGGGGTGCAGTATCCCGATTTGATTCTCTGTGATGGGGCCAATCTGCAGGTGCGTGCAGCGCGAGAGGTGTTGCGGGAATTGGGTTTGTATGACCGCATTCCTGTGGCGGGATTAAATGAACACTTTGAAGAGATTGTCCTGGATGAGGGAAAGCCCAACCTTATTTTGCCTCGGGATAGTAAGGCGCTGCACATCTTGATGCGGTTGCGAGATGAGGCGCATCGCTTCGCGATTACCTTCAATAGAACGTTGCGCCTGCGTGCGTTACGCGAGTCTATTTTGGATGAATTGCCTGGTATCGGTGCGCGCAGGAAGCAACAACTACTCTCCACGTTTGGCTCTGTGCGGCGTCTTGCGGCGGCAAGTGAAGAAGAAATCGCGGCCCAACCTGGCATTACGCTTGAATTAGCCCGCGCCATCAAAGAAGCCTTAAATGCGAAAGTCATCAATCCGGAGTAAACAAATCGAGTAGAAAAATGGGTAAATTGTGTAAGATTCTAACCGAATTCTTACAAATTAAAGTACATTTTAAGAAATGTTTATGATACAATAGGCGTGATTTTTTTGTAGTCGTTGAAAGACGTAAAAAAGAGGTTAAAAATGCTTCAACAAGGTTTAGTTCTTCTTGTGGCAGGGATGGGCATCGCTGTCGGATTCCTTGCGCTTTTGGCTATTGTTACATCCCTTATGGGTAAAGTCGCTCCTCGTTGGCAGCTTTTCCCTGAACCCGCGCCGAAGAAGCCCGCGCCAAAGGCGGCCTCTGATGATACGGCAATCGCAATCGCAATCGCCGTGGCGAATAGCCGTCGTTAATCCCTTTAGCTAACACAATACCTTACAATTCAGAAAGTTGGTTTAAGAATGAGCAAGAAAATTAAGTTCATGTGCACGGCGTTCCGTGACGGTTTCCAGTCGGTCTACGGCGCTCGCGTTCTCTCCAAAGATTTTATGCCCGCAGTGAAGGTGGCATATGATGCAGGTATTCGTTGGTTTGAAGCAGGTGGCGGTGCACGTTTCCAGAGCTGCTACTTCTATTGCCGTGAAGACGCCTTTGAGGTGATGGATGAATTCCGCAAGAACTGCCCTGAAGCAGACTTGCAGACGCTCTCCCGTGGCGTGAATGTGGTGGGCTTGGACAGCCAGCCTTCTGACATCATCAAGTTGCACGCTGACATGTTCAAGAAGCACGGCATGACCTCCATCCGTAACTTCGACGCACTCAACGATGTGAACAACCTTAAGTGGTCGGGTCAGTGCATCCACGATGCAGGCCTCAAGCACGAAGTGGTGGTCACGATGATGGGCTTGCCCCCTGGCGTGGATAACAAGGGCGCTCACACCCCTGAATTCTATGCTGAACGTATCAAGCAGATTCTCAAGGCTGAAATTCCCTTTGATCGCGTGTGCTTCAAGGATGCTTCTGGTACGACCGCTCCTCGCACGGTGTACGAAACCATCAAGCGCGCTCGTAAGCTCCTCCCCGCTGGCACGCACATTCAGTTCCACTCCCACGAAACGGCTGGCAACGGTTTGACCTGCTACCTCGCCGCACTCGAAGGTGGTGCAGATGGTATCGATCTCTCCATGGCGCCTGTCTCTGGTGGCACCTGCCAGCCTGACATCATCACCATGTGGCACGCACTCCGTGGTACTGAATTCGATTTGGATATCGATATCAACAAGATTCGTGGCGCTGAAGAAGCCTTCAAGGAAGCTATGAAGGATTACTTCCTCCCGCCGGAAGCACTTTCCGCCAGCCCTGTGATCATTTGGTCCCCGATGCCCGGTGGCGCACTTACGGCAAATACCCAGATGCTCCGCGACAACGGTCTCATGGACAAGTACGATCAGATGATCGACGAAATGTATGACGCTGTGCGCTGCGGTGGTTTCGGTACGTCCGTGACGCCCGTGTCGCAGTTCTACTTCCAGCAGGCTTTCAACAACGTGATGTTCGGCAAGTGGAAGAAGATCGCTCCTGGTTATGGCAAGATGGTGCTCGGTTACTTCGGTAAGACACCCGCCGCTCCTGATCCGGAAGTGGTCAAGATTGCCGCAGAACAGCTCGGTCTTGAACCCACCACCAAGACGGTGCTCGAAATCAATGATGCTGACACCAAGAAGGGCCGCGCCGCCGCTGAGCAGATGCTCAAGGATGCGGGTCTCCCTGTGACGGAAGAAAATCTCTTCATCGCCGCTTCTTGCCTTGAAAAGGGTATCGCTTACTTGAAGGATCCCGCCAATGCTCCGCTCGGCATTCGTTTGAACGAAAAGCCGAAGGCTGCAGCACCCGCAGGTGGCGCTTGCACCGTGACCATCAATGGTAAGGCTTATGGTGTGGAACTCAAGGATGGCAAGGCCGTGGTCAATGGTCAGACCTATGACTACTCCGTCGCTGATGGCATCGCCGCCGCTCCTGCCGCCGCTTCCGCTGGCGCCGCAACCGGTGAAGCAATCACCGCCCCGCTCCCGGGCTTGGTGCTCCGCATTACCGCTCCTGCAGGCACCGCAGTGAAGAAGGATGATGAAATCCTCGTCATCGAAGCCATGAAGATGGAAATGCCCATCAAGGCTCCGAAGGATGGCGTGGTCGCTTCTATCGCCGTGAATAACGGTGATAAGATCAATGCCGGTGACACGCTCGCAACGATGTAAGTCGCTTCCAGAGGAGATGTTCCAATGTTGAAATACATTACCTTAGGTTTAGCAATGCTGATGAGTGTCTGCGCGTTTGCGCAGGCACCTGAAGCGGTGGCTACGCCTGCTCAGTCCGCACCTGAAGCGGTGGCCGAGGCAAAGGCAGACGATAAGTTTGCAAGCATTCAGTCGACGGTGCAGTTGGTCAAGCTTCGTCGTCAGCTCTTGGCTGAAAACAAGGCTGCCTACGAAGATAAGTCCAACGACACGGACGTGGAATTGCAGGGTGCCTATCTGCATATCACGAATGGTTTCATGACCACGGATGATACGCCTGGCGCTAACAAGGATGAGTACGAAGCTTACAACTACTATACGAACCCGAAGACGGGCAAGCGTCAGTTGAAGTTTCCCGACCTCGTCGGTAAGCAGATTGACCTCCCTCAGGTCTCTGGCGTGATTCACTCCCACCAGGTGGGTGACTGGCAGTTGACCGCAAGCCGCATCGCGAGCATGTGGGACTCCACGGGTATCATGGGCTTCACCGCTAAGGAAGAAGCCGCTCCTGCAGGTCGCGTGGAAGCACTTCCCAATACTCACCAGAAGACGATGCTTCCCTTCGGCTTGAGCCAGCTTGTGATGATTGTGATCTGCTTGTTCTTGGTCTACTTGGCCATTGTGAAGGGCTTTGAACCCCTCTTGCTCCTTCCCATCGGTTTCGGTGGTCTCTTGGCAAATATTCCTTTCGCAGGCGTGACGGCAGCTCCCGTTTTGGATACGTTGGGCAACGTGGTTGAACCCGGTGGCTTCCTTTACTACACCTTCGAAATGGGTATCAGCTCGGGTCTCTTCCCGATTCTTATCTTCATGGGTGTGGGCGCGATGACCGACTTCGGTCCGTTGATTGCAAACCCCCGCATGGCGCTCCTCGGCGCAGCGGCACAGCTCGGTATTTTCACGGCACTTCTCGGCGCATTGGTCTTGACGCTCTGCTGTGACTGGATTAACTTCTTCGTCACGGATGCTGCCTCCATCGGTATCATCGGTGGTGCTGACGGCCCGACTGCAATTTGGTTGACGACCAAACTTTCGCCCGACTTGCTCGGTTCGATCGCAGTGGCGGCCTATTCCTACATGGCACTCGTGCCGGTGATTCAGCCGCCGATTATGAAGTTGCTCACCACGCAGAAGGAACGCCTTATCAAGATGAAGCAGCTCCGCCCTGTTACGAAGACCGAAAAGGTGCTCTTCCCAGTGGTCGTGCTCTTGCTTTGCGCAGCATTCTTGCCTTCCGCTGCTCCTTTGATCGGCGCATTGATGCTCGGTAACCTCGCTAAGGAATGCGGCGTGGTGGATCGTCTCTCCGATACCATGGCCAATGGCCTCTGCAACATCGTGACCATCCTTCTCGGTCTCTCGGTGGGTTCCAAGCTCGCTGCTGAAAAGTTCCTCAACTTTGAAACCTTCGGCATCTTGCTCCTCGGTGTGGTCGCATTCACCGTGGGTACCGCCGGTGGCGTGTGGATGGCGAAGTTGATGAACCTCATCTGCAAGGAAAAGGTGAACCCCTTGATTGGTTCTGCAGGCGTTTCGGCAGTGCCGATGGCTGCTCGCGTCTCCAACAAGGTTGGTTTGGAATACGATCCCACCAACTTCCTCCTGATGCATGCAATGGGCCCGAACGTCTCTGGCGTGATTGGCTCTGCAGTGGTCGCAGGCGTGCTTTACTTCTGCTGCCGCTAATCCAATCGCATCACCTTACTCAACAAAAACGGCATCCACGTGGGTGCCGTTTTTGTTTATTGGGCGAAAAGTGGATGCGTGGTGACGGGTGTTTGAGTGAAGGGATGCCGTGAGGATGAAGGGGATGAACTTTAATGGACGTGACGGTGGTGTAGGGGGAAAGTCTTAAAAAGCATGATTCAATGGTGGAAAGCGGTGGTTTTAGTGTTTTAATAAAGGTGTCTCTTTGATAAAATAGTAGCGTTATGGATGGAAAGGGACGAATTCTTTTACATACTTGTTGTGGCGTGTGTGCGTCGCATTGTATCCGTGTGTTGAAGGCAGACGGTTGGGAACCGGTCCTCTTTTTCTCCAATTTCAATATCGCACCGCACCGTGAGTATCTGCGTCGCCGTGAGGCGGCGGTGAAATTGGCACGCGCAGAGCAAATCCCCTTTGAAGAGGATCTGCCCGACCATGCGGCCTGGCAAGTGGCGGTGGCAGAGGGTTACGAGTCGGCACTAGAAGGGGGCGCACGGTGTGCGCGGTGTTTCCGTTTTTCTTTACAACGAGCCTTTGATGCCTTGGAGCGTCTTAATTGCGTAGCCTTTACCACGAGTCTTTCTGTGTCGCCACACAAGCGTAGTCAACTCTTGCACGCAATCGGAAAAGAAATCGGCGGTGAACGTTTCCTCTCTTACGATTTTAAGAAGCAAAACGGTTTTCAACACTCCAATCAACTCGCCGCAGAGCTGGGCCTTTATCGTCAGATTTATTGCGGATGCGAATATTCGATTCGCCACAAAGAACCCTTTCGCACGGTCATCTTAGGCATGGGCTATCGTGGCCGTGTCTATGCACAGTGGGCGTTGGAGCATCCAGAGGATATCAAAGTCGTCGCAATCGCCGAACCCGATCCTGCGGTTCGTGCGACGTGGACTGCGAAGTTGGGCTTGCCTGCTGAGTGTGCTGTTGAGGATTGGCAGGCGGCGTTAGACTTGGGAGAACCCGAAGCCGCGATTATCGCTTTGCCAGATCGCTTGCATACGACGGCGGCAATTGAGGGGTTGAATCGTAAGTTACACCTGCTCTTAGAGAAGCCTGTGGGTGCCACGTGGGATGAGTGCGTCATGTTGGATATGGCGGTACGCGAAGCTAAACGCTGCGTACAGGTGGGGCACATCCTGCGCTTCACGCCGTACTATCAAAAGATTGCCTCGCTCATTCATGGCGGCACGTTAGGGGAATTGGTCAGTATTCGCCATTTGGAACCGGTGGGTTATCGTAAGGCTGCACATGCTTTTTGTCGTGGCCCTTTCGGTAATACGGAAGTCGCTTCGCCGATGATTCTTCAGAAGTGTAGCCATGACTTTGACCTCTTTGCGTGGTGGACGGGTAAACAGTGTCTTTCGGTGCAGAGCTTTGGTGGGCTTTATCAGTTTCGTCCCGAACAAGCACCCGCGGGCGCTGCGGCACGTTGCCTTGACTGTCCTGCGGCGATTGAACGTCAATGTCCGTATTCTGCCATTCGCCTCTTGCGCGAAAGTACGGAATTGCACTATGCACTTCCAGATGCTTCGCCTGAGGGTATTGAACGCGCTTTACAGGGTTCGCAGGGGCGATGCGTTTACGCTTGTGGCAATGACGCCGTGGATCATCAGACGGTGAACCTGCTCTTTGAGAATGGCGTCACGGTGCAACACTGCATGGAGAGCCATACATGGGGCCGCGATCGTGAAACGCGTGTCTTCCTTACACGAGGTGAGATTTGGGGCGATGCGCGCAAAATCATTATTCGTCGCTTTTCGGATCGTAAAACCTTTGAGTGGGATGCGGCTTTGGAGACGGGCAATGCGACTCGTGAGACTTCCTATGTTTTGGGGAATGATGGTCTGATGCGCGATTGGGTTGATTCCATGCGCACCCTCTCGCCAGAGGCATATGCTAAACGTTTCCACACGAGTATCCAAGCTCATGCAATGGCCTTTGCTGCGGAAGCCTCCCGCACATCGGGTGGGCAACCCGTTCCTCTGGCAACGCTTTGACGGATTTTGTTGTGAATACGTCTTTCCAACTCATTGTAACCGATATGGACGGCACGCTGCTTGATGCGCAGCACCGGCTTCCCATTGAATTTCAATCGGTTGTAATGGCCTTGCGCCAACGGGGGATTCGGTGGGTAATCGCCAGTGGTCGTCAATTAGCGAATCTGCAAAAACGCTTTGCGCCGCTCAAGGTGCCAGTGGATATCATTGCTGAAAATGGCGCTTTGGCACAGTGCGCAGAGGAGGATGAACCCTTCTTTCGCGACCTCACTCCCGTGCCACTTTTTACAGATGTCTTGCGCGTGGCAATGACGCTTCATGGTGCGACCGCAGTGCTTTGTGGTGCGACATGCGCTTGGGTGCAAGATAATTACCCTGAAAATTTTGCCGAGGTTTCGCGTTACTTTGAAAACACGGCGCAGTGGCATTCCTTAGATGAGGTGCAATCGCTTGAGATTTGTAAGGTGGCCATCTATCACCCTGATGCGGCCAAGGTGCTCTATCCTGCGCTCGCGCCCTTTGAGTCGTCCGCAGTGCGGGTGATTCTTTCGGGGCCGAACTGGGTGGATGTGCAGGCTGCCATGATTGATAAGGGAAATGCCCTCGCCGCCCTAATGCGTCGCTTTAATTGCGTGCCTGAAGCGGTGATGGTCTTCGGCGATTATTTGAATGATGCAGGGATGATGCAGGGTGGTGTTCATGCCGTGGCCATGGGGAATGCATTGCCTGCGATTCAAGCGCTCACACCGCATCGTGCCCTGCCGAATACGCAAAATGGCGTGATGGCTTATCTGCGTCAAGCGCAGTTGATTCCGATAAATGCATAATTTTAAATCGAAGCAAGGCAGTGGAAAGGATGCTCGCGCTGCTTGCGATAAAACGGTTTAGACTGTGCAATGAGTGGATGGTTAAAATGAGATGCTTTTCGTGAGTTTCGCATAGGTCTTCATCAACAATACGTTAAAATACCCTTATGTGTGTAGACAATACAACTCAAAAGAGACGGACGGGGCGCTTGGCGCCGTCGCCAACGGGTGCATTGCATTTGGGAAATATTCGCACCTTTATGATGGCGTGGTTGCAGATGCGCGCTTGTGGTGGGCGGGTGTTGTTGCGCATTGAGGACTTGGATCACCCTAAACACAAGGCTGGCGCGGATGTTGCTTTGATGGAGGATTTGCGGTGGTTGGGTTTTGATTGGGATGAGGAGCCGCTGTGGCAGACGCAACGCCTCGCCCTTTATGAGGCGGCATTTGAACAACTTCGCCCAAAGCTTTACCCGTGTTTTTGTTCGCGAGCGGATATCCAACGTGCCCAATCTGCGCCCCATCCAGGAGAGGTCTTACGTTATCCTGGGACGTGCCGTGGTAAACCCTTGCCAGCAGATGCCGACGAACGTCTTGAAAAGGCGGCATGGCGATTGGCCCTCTCACCAAAGGATGAGGGGTGTTTTACCGATGGGTTTGCAGGTGCGTGGACGCGTCCTGCTGCGGAGGTGATGGGTGATTTTGTGGTGGCACGTGGCAAGGCAATCGCCTACACGTTGGCCGTGGTGGTAGATGATGCAGCGACAGGGGTGACAGATGTGGTGCGTGGGGATGATATCTTGCCGGCGACCCCTGCACAGGTGGTGCTTTATCGTCAGTTGGGGCTTCCTGAACCGCGCTTTTTCCATGTGCCCTTAGTGACTGGCGCGGATGGTGCGCGTTTGGCAAAACGCCATGGAGATACGCGCATTTCGGCCTATCGTGCCGCAGGGATTTCGCCAGGGCGCATCTTGTCGGCTTTGGCGCGGTCATGTGGGTGGTTGCAAAAGGATGAAACCGTCTCCACGTTGGCGGACTTAATTCCGCGCTTTTCGTGGGAGACGGTTCCGAAGACGCCCTTTGTTTGGGACGATGCCTTACTTTGATTTAGGCTCTTCCACCTTGCGAGCGGTTTCACCAGCCCAGCTCATCTGATGGGCTGCGCCGAGCATAATGCGTGCGTCGGGCACGGTCTTTACGCCACGAGAGAAGATACGGCGAAAGCCCTGCATCATGTGGTCGGCCTTTTGTTCTTCCATAAAGCCGATGTCCAACATCGCCTTACGCCACTTCATCATCAACGCATTCTTCATGGATTGATCTGCAAGTGAGTCTGCCTCTTCCACGGGGCTGACATAGGTGCCCGTGGCAGTGTAGAGTTCGTAGGCCACGATGAGGAGCGCTTGAGAGAGGTTGAGGCTCTGGTATTGTTCATCTACAGGGATGCGAATGAGGTGCGTGCAGTGCGCAATTTCATCGTTGTGCAGGCCCTGATCTTCTCGACCAAAGACAATGGCCACCGGTCCTTGTGCCGCCAAACGTAATAATTCGGGCACAATGACGCGTGGTGTCTGAACCGTGGCGCGATAGAGACCGCCACGTGCAGTGGTGCCCACCACGGCTACACAGTCTGCCACAGCTTCTTCCAACGTCGCCACTTCGCGCCGCTTTTCCATCAAGTCTACCGCATGCACCGCCATACGTGCGCCATCACTCCAGTCATCAAGAATGCGGGGCGCGACGAGGGTGAGATTGCGTAGACCCATGTTTGCCATGGCTCTGCACACGCTCCCGACGTTGCCAGAGTAAAGGGTGCCAACCAAAATGACGCGGATATTATCTAATGGATTCATAAGGTGTTGTCTCTTTCAAAATTAATCACGGGATAAAACTGCTTGTGCCACGGCTTCTAAGGCGGCGGGCCAGGCTTCAAGATCTGCGGGGTGTAAGGTCTCGCGTGGCGAGTGATTCCCCTCGGTGGGGATTAAGACCGGCACTGCGGGGGTGGGGATGCCTTGCGCAGGGAAGGCGCGTGCATCGGTGCCAGAGTAGTTGTAGACTTCGGTCTGCAAGGGGACTGGCGCAGAGAGAATGCGGTCGCGTACCTTGGGGGAAAGGAGCACAGAGGCATCCGAGAGGGTAATCACGGGACCTTTACCCAATTCAATGCCTTGCTTTACGTCGGTGTAGGTGATGTCTAAGACTAAAACCAAATCAGCCTTCACGTGTTGGGCGAGCACATTCGCGCCAAATCCATTCACTTCTTCCATCGCAGAGGCGGCCAAAATGACATTCATTCCCGCAAATCGTGTGGCGCAGTCTTCATACCAGTCGGCAATCAATGCGCAGCCGATACGGTTGTCCAAGAAGGGGGAGGCAACTTCATCCTCGTTCGCTTCCCAATTGAATGCCCAGCATGCACGATCGCCCTTTTGGACATCTGTGCAGGGTTGGTCAAGTGTTACCAGAAGCGGCATGGTACGACTCCACGCTTGGTCTGCTTCCGGTGCGTGGAGGAGGGCGGGAAGTGTACCCTTGGAGGTCTTTAGGAGGAGCGCCGCATCGTGTGTGGGATGCACGCCACCTAAGGCGATGACCTCCACCTCGGTTGGCGAGCGTACCGATTGAACGATGAAGCCTGGGCTATCGGCATGGGCGAGAAGCAATACAGTGTCGGCCTTTTTGTGTTCGCCGGGTTGGGCGATCACGGCATAGTTACCGATGCGTTCCGTGTCCAAACCTTGCGCTTTCCAACGCTGAATCAGGGCATCAAAGACCTCGTGTTCATCGCCTGGTGTGGCATGTAAGGAGCAAAAATGTTTGAGGGTGTCGAGTTTCATAGGATTAAAGTGTGTGAGGTTAAAAGCGAAAAGGGGAGGGAACGGGGTGGAATTACTGAAACCTGTTGGCGCGAAGGCGTTCGGCTTCACGTTGTAAGGGGGGCAATAGGTGTGCGTAGATACGCTTCCAGGCCGAGCACAACCAAGAGAGACGCGTTGGGTCGGCGCTAAAATCATGTCCGGAGCGATTCTTTGGGCAGTCGCCTTGGCAGAATTTGAGGTAAGGGCAGGCCGTGCAAGCGGCATTCCACTGACGTTTGCGTTCGCCAAAACGGGTGTGCAAAGGCGCATCCCAGAGTTCGTCCCAATCTTCAGTGTGGATGTTGCCGAGGCGAAGTTCGGGCCGCACAAAGAAGTCGCATGGGTAAACATCACCCGTATGTTCCACCACAAAGTACGCGCGACAATCCCCACTCATGGCGCAACTATGTGCATTGCCAGTGAGGAGTTTCCCAACGATACTATCGAAGAGGCGCACGGAGACGCGGCGCTTGTCATGCGCATACCACTCATCAAAGATCGTGATAATAAAATTGGCCCACTCATCAGGCGTGATGGCATCTGGCAATAAAGCACCCGAGGCGTCAAACTCAACGCACTCAATGAATTGCATGAAGCGACAATCCAATTCATCACGGAGATAGCGATACACCTCTAAAGGGTGATGGACATTGCTCTGTGAGACCAAAGTTAAGAGGTTGAACTCCGCCTTCGCCGCCTTCAACTTCTCCAATCCGCGCATGACCATGGCATGACTCCCATCGCCATGGAGATTCGGGCGACGGAGATTGTGCATCTCCGCAGGACCATCCACACTCACCCCTAAAAGGAAATTCTCTTGCGCAAAAAAGGCCGCAAGACTCTCCGTGAGGAGCGTGCCATTCGTTTGGACGCAATTGGTAATCTGGGCGCCAGGTCGGGCATAACGTTTTTGGAGCGAGACTAACTTGCGATAAAAATCCTCACCTATGAGAAGAGGCTCACCCCCCTGAAAGGCGAACGTATGCGAGGGAAAGGGAAGCGCTAAATAACTCCGCACCAACCGTGTGAGCGTTGCGTCACTCATGCGATGGCAAGAAGTTTCAGGATAGAGTTCTGCACGCCCTAAGTAGAAACAATAGGCGCATCGGAGATTGCAATCCGCGCCTGCAGGTTTGATAAGAAGGGAGAAGGGCGTCATAAAGCAAGAAACGTGATTGGGACGATTAAGCTTCGGAAGGCGCCTCTGCAGAGGCATACGCCGTACAAAAACGCACAAAGGCCGCACAGGGACGCTTCGCATAGTAATCGGTGGTGCGCGCTTCAGGAGGGACACCTGCCTGTTTTTCAATGGATGCCTTTTGGAGAAGTTCCTTGCAATTATGCGTGCCAAAGGTCTCGTCAAAGGCAACAATTGCCGCTCGAACGCGCTCATAATGCGCCGCCTTCGTTTGGGCATCCATTAGAGATTCATTACCGTAGCGCAACCCCATGACAGCCGCCATTGCCGTCACCGCGCCGCACGTCTCACGCAGCCCCGCCAAGCCCGCCCCGAGAGCCGAGCCCAACCGCATTGCCTCCGTCACCTCAATCCCCCACTTGGGCGCACACGCAGCCAAAACGGCCTGTGCACAGGAAGCCCCAGATTCAAAACGTTTGACAGCATCTTCTGCAGGCGAAAGCATCATAAAAATCCCTAAATTAAACATCCATCTACAATGAATGTACATTATAACACGTTTACCACCACAAATGCGCACCAAAACCTACACCACATCCATGTGAAGAGTAAAATTTCGCAACTACATGGAAAGCATTGCTCGCAGTAATATTATTGAGAAGCGTTGTTAAGTGGTGACAACGGGTGGCGTTTTTTGTGTAATGAGTCTATAAAGATGGAGGTTCTTGGGCGCGGATGTAAGGGGAATGTGTGACGATGAGGTGTGAAAAGTGGTAAAAATGTAGGGAAAAGCGTTTTTTCTGTTCTTGAACCCTTGCACGGAGAATGAAAATCTCCTATAATGTTGAGGTAAGTAAAGAAAGTGGCGAAGGTATGCAACCGAAATACAAACGCATTTTATTGAAGCTCAGTGGTGAAGTTCTTAAGGGAACTTCCACGGCGTGTCACGATGAAGCAATTCTTGCAGATGTGGCAAAGCGACTTTCGGGTTTGGTTGAACTCGGGGTTGAGGTCGGCGTGGTATTGGGTGGTGGCAACATCTTTCGCGGGCTTTCTGGCGCAGCGAATGGCACTGATCGCGTGATTGGCGACACAATGGGTATGTTGGCCACGATCATCAATGCGTTGGCTGTGCAAAATGCACTTGAATCTGCAGGGACCGCGGCTGTAACGATGACCGCCCAGCAGATGCCGCAGATTGCGCAACCGTTTAATGCGCGTCTTGCAGATACTTATCTAAAGGAAGGGAAAGTGGTGATTTTTGCCGGTGGCACTGGCAATCCCTTCTTCTCGACCGACTCTGGTGCAGCGCTTCGCGCCGCAGAGATTGGTGCTGATGCTCTCTTGAAGGCGACAAAGGTGGATGGCGTTTATTCCGCTGATCCTAAGAAAGATCCTACGGCTACGCGTTACGAACGGTTGAGCTGCGAAGAAGCGCTCGCGAAGCGTTTGAACGTAATGGATGCGGCCGCTTTTGCGCTTTGTCGCGACAACAATATTCCAATCGTCGTTTTTGACTTCCATGCTCCGGATGTAATGCGTCGCATTATTTGCGGTGAGGAAGGGCTTGGCACTGTTGTTGGCGGCGATAATAACTGATTTTGATTGAATAAGTTTGATAGTAAGGTTAAACACTATGACAAATGCACAGGATGTAATTAAAGACGCTACCACCCGTATGGACGGTGCTTTGGCAGCGCTCAAGGATCGTTTTTCTGGCTTGCGTACCGGCAAGGCTTCGCCTTCGCTCGTGGATTCGCTTCAAGTGCCGTACTATGGCGTGCCGACCCGTTTGAAGGATATGGCGAACATCTCCACGCCTGAAGCACGTCAGATTACGATTGCTCCGTTTGATCCTTCGGTGCTCTCTGATATTGAAAAGGCAATCCTCGCCGCTAACCTCGGCGTGACGCCTCGTAATGATGGTCGCATGATTCGTATCACGATGCCGGAACTCACCGAAGAACGTCGTAAGGAAATCGTGAAGGTTGCCAAGACTCAGGCAGAAGAATGCCGCGTGGCTATCCGTAACGTGCGCCGTGACGCAAACGATGCCATTAAGGCAATGCAGAAGAATAGCACCATTTCTGAAGATGAAGCCAAGAAGGGCTTGGATGATATTCAGAAGTTGACGGATGCTAAGATCGCCAAGGTGGATGCTGATACCAAGGCGAAAGAAGCAGAAGTTATGGCAGTGTAATCATTGATTGACTCGTTTTTCCTGGTTTCACAAGTAGACAAAGGAGTGCGGTAGTTATGGCAGAAGCACCTCGTAAAATTACCATTAAGTTGAGGCCCGTTGGCGCAAAACCTGCAGGCGTGGCGAAACCCGCAGCACCTGCACCTGCACCGACTCCTGCTCCAGAAGCTACCGCTCCTGCTGAGCTTGAACTTGAACCCTTGACGCCAATCGTGGAAACGCCTGCGGTTCCTGCCGCTGAAGCGCCTGCTACTCCTGCGGAACCCGAACTTGTTCCCTTGACGCCGATTGAGGAAATTCCCGCTGCACCTGCCGCTGAAGCACCTGCCGCTCCTGCAGAGCCTGCGCTTGAGCCGATTGTGGAAGCACCTGCTGCGGAAGCTCCGAAAGTGCCGAAAATCGCAATCAAGTTGAAGAAACCTGGCGCTCCTGCCACTGCACCTGCAGCACCCGCGGCACCCGCGGCGGAAGCAACTCCCACGCCTGAAGAACTTGCTCAACAGGCCAAGCGTCAGACCTCTCGCATTGAGTTACCTAAGGAAATCACGCAGACGCCGATGAGCGGTGCGTCCGAAGCGCCGACGATTAAGTTGAAGCCGATTAGCGAAACGGCAACGGAAACGACTGAAAATCCTCAAGCTGCTAAGTCGAAGACGGCGCGTATTGAACTTGACGCGGTGTTGGGTGGCATTAACTCGAATGTGCCCTTGGCCAATACATCTTCGCAGAAGACGATTAAGTTGAAGCGTGCGACACCTGCTGGTGCAACGAAGCCGACGGTTTCTGCCCCGATGGGCGCTGCGCCTGCCGCACCTGCTGCAGAGGATAAGGCCGAAGCGCCGACGATTAAGTTGAAGCGTCCGGGTACGATTGGGCTTAAGAAGTCTACGCCTGCGGCGACTGCACCTGAAACGTCGAAGGCTGAGCCCGAATTGGAACAGTTGGAATCGTTGGACGATGTCGATCTCGCACCGTTGACTGATTTGTCGATGGCTCCCGTAGAGGAATCCACGGGCGCAAAGGTGTTCACCATTATTGCCGTTGTAGCAGCCGTGGTCGCAATGATTGTGACGTTGGTGCTGTGCGGTATCTTACAGAAGCATGCGGCATCGCCGGACGGGTCTGCTCCGACGGGTAATACGTTACACGCATTGCCGTTTGAACGTCTCTTCTAATGACGAAATGATTGCGCCGTACGAAACCGTACGGCGCAATATGTTAAAAGTTGTTTGATCAAAGCTGGATGTTGCTAAGCGCAGTTGAAGGCTGTTTCGTTTTCTTTCTGAGGTGTGTTTTTAACGACTTCTTTCGGGAAGTATTTGTTATTTTCCTCTCGAGTATTCCCTTTGTTGAATTTTCTTTAACGGAGTGTTAAATGAAAAGTGTTTTGAATCAATTGAGCCAACTTCAAGAGCTGATTCTTGCGCGTGACGAGCATCGTCTGACGGGCGATGGTGCGCATTTAGCGCGTTTGAATGAAGCGATTGAATCAATGACAGTTGGCTTACCTGATAATGTTCGCTCTTTTTATTCGCGTTTGATAACGCGTGACCATGTGATTATGGCTCCTGTACACAAGGGTTCTTGTGCGGTGTGTGGTATGCATTTGCCGATTAGCCAAGTGCAGTCGGTGCGTCAGTGCCAGGCGATTCAGTATTGCCCGGGGTGCTCTCGTATTCTCTATGAAGACTTGAATGCTCCCCAGTGGGTTGGTACGACACCTTCTCGTGGCGAACCGCGTAAGAATGGCATTTCGCGTTTCTCTGCTGAGACGTTGATGGTGCCGGACATGGTTGCGGGAAGTGCGGCAGATGCGATTGAAATTCTTGCTGGGAAGATGGAAGCGGCAGGATTCATCAATAACTCAGACGCATTGATTGGTTCGGCATTAGAACGTGAATCAATGTTGAGCACTGCGATGGATTTCGGTTTGGCTTTTCCGCATATTCGTGGCGTGGAAGGTGGCTCTCTGACGCTCGCTTGCGGTGTGAGTAAGGAACCTTTTGAGTGGGATGCTTCTGGCACGAAGACGAGCATTGTCTTCTTGATTACGATTCCTGCGGCCGTGAGTGCGTTCTATATGCGCTTAATCTCTGGCTTGACGGAAGCCTTCCTCAAAGAAGCAAATCGTAATGCTTTGATTGATGCCGAGACGCCTCAGGCGCTCTGGAAGGCATTGGTGAAGGCTACGCGCAACACGATTAAGTAAACTTGATTGGGTTAAGAAGAACCGTGGTGCTTTGGTGCCACGGTTTCTATTTTATTCTCTTTTACTTTTCTGATAAAGCGATGTACTTACAGGATGAGTGTGACCCTGGTGTGGGTGCCTGCGGGTGTTTTGTGTAAACGGCGTTCGTGCGATTGATCTTTCAATGATGGGGATATTGGAATACCTTTGAATGGGGCATTTGACCATCCGGTGGATAGATCTTTGAATACCACAGAATGGGGATATTGGCATGCCTTTGGACGGGATTAGAATACTTTTGAACGAGAGTATTGGAAAACCCTTTAAAAGAGAGGGGGAAAAGAAATGGGCGTTTCCGGTTGGAAACGCCCATATTTGAACCGACTGTGCGGCAGGTCTTACTGCTGCGGTTCATCGGGGTTGTTGCGACGAATCACGCCCAACTCTTCAAGCTTCTGGATGATTTGCCCCATTGCTTCATAAGTACGCAAGAATCCCTGAGGATTCATAATGACGCGTTCAAAGGGACGGGGGATTGGGGTCTTGTTTTCGGGGCTAGGCTGCAAGCGCATCAAATCAAGACGAATGGTATGTTCCAACATGTGGATTTGATAGACGCCGTCTGCGTAGACTTCATTTTCGATAGCCATAATGATATTCCTTTATCCGTGGGTTTGTTCAAATTGTCTCATAAATTCGGTGAGTTTGTCCACACCTGCTTCAGGCATTGCGTTGTAAAGGGAGGCGCGTACGCCTCCAAGTGCGCGGTGACCCTTTAGGGCGATGAGGCCTTCTTCTGCGGCCTTTTCGAGGAAGAGTGCTTCCAATGCGGCGGTTGGCAGGCGGAAGGTGACATTGGTCAGCGAACGTTCTCCCTTCGGCGCCAAAGGACGCCAAAAGGCGGTTCGATCAATTTCGGCATAGAGCTTTTCGGCTTTGCGTTGGTTCTGTTCCCAAATGGTTTCAATGCCACACTTTAAGAGGTGGTCGGTCAAGTGTCCGAGCACATTGACGGCAAAGGCGTTCGGCGTGTGATAGAGACCGTTTGCCTTGGCGTGTTCGAGGTAACAGAAGGCTGCGGGCAAGTTTCTTCTGGCGTGCGAAAGGAATTCCTTTTCGGCTACCACCACAGCAAGGCCTGCCACGCCCAGGTTCTTCTGTGCACCTGCATAGAAGAGGGCATACTTTGAGTAATCTCTTGGACGGGCCAAAATGTCGCTACTCATATCAGCGCACAAAGGCACGGGAGGCGCGGGAAAATCTTCGGGAAGCGCAGTCCCTGCAATTGTCTCATTGGTCGTGACATGTGCATAAACAGCGCGTTCATCCCAACCCTCAGTCCACGATGCGAGCCGACGCGCACGAGCGACGCGACCTGCCTGCTGCACTGCTTTTTCGCCCCAGTATCCCTTCACGAGATAATCTGCCGCCGCCCCTTCGCGTAAGAAGTTATACGGCAACATCGCAAACTGTCCCGATGCTCCACCTTGAAGCAATAGGACCGTATAGCGATTGTCCAAGTTAAAGAGTTGGAGTAGATTGGCCTCCACGCGTGCTTTTAATTCGGCGTAGGCGGCACTGCGATGGGAAACTTCCAAAACGCCACAGGGCAGACCGCCCCACTGTAAGAGATCTTCGCGTGCCGCGGCGAGCACTTCGGGTGGCAACATCCCCGGTCCAGCGCAAAAATTATAAACAGGATTCATGAGCTTAAGACCTCCTTATTGTACCTGATTCGCCCAAGGCGGTTGCGCGGGCAACACCTTTTCAAAGGCGGCGATGAGTTCCGCTTCGGCCTCTTTCGTGTAATTACCCGTGGCGAACGCTTCATACACGCCGCTATTAAACAAAGCCCACGACTCCTCTTCGCGGCCTGGCAGAATTGGGAAGAAACGACATCCAAATCCGCGTGCCGCTTCAAGGTCGCCAGGAGCATCACCCACCATCAAGACCTTATCACGCGGATAACGCCCATCTGTGAGTGCTGTGAGCTGTGCCACCTTCAGTCCCAATTCCTGGCCTGCGACGTGCTGCACGTACCCCAAGACACCCTGTCGGCCCCAGTCTTCGCGCAAGACCGCTTCAGGCGACTGCGATACGATGCCCGTTTCGCTCCGACCTTGCATTGCTTGCAAAGCCTTTCGGGCTCCTTCATAGGCAGGGAAGGTCGCTCCAGAGGTGACGATGGCATCATTGACGGCAAGACTCCACGCCAAAATTTTCTCCAAGAAGGGGGAGGGATGCTCAGCGAGCCATTGCTTAAGGGCCGGATTTCCCAAGGGAAGTCCGCTCTCAACAAATCCCTTCAAGTCCTCCGTCGGGATGGCTGGTAAGCCAGCCTTGAGCACGTCGGGGTGTTGATTGTAGGTCTCAAAGTTTAAGAGAATCGCCTTAAAACGCGAGATGCCGCGCGTGACCGAGTAAAGATTAACGTAATCTGCGCAAGCGAGATAGATGCGTTCCTCCTCAGGCGAGAGCCCGAGGGTCTTGACCATGAGGGGTTGCAAGAAACCGTGTTGCTTGGCGGCCATGGTGTCAACGACGCACCCATCGGAATCGAGGGCAACGAAGGTGGTGGGTTGTTCAAACGTACTCATTGTTTAGCCTCCGCTTTGACTGCGTCCCAAATCGCATCCAACTCTGCCAAGGTGAGGTCTTTCATTTCCTTGCCAGATGCCTTTACTCGTGCTTCCACTGCGCGGAATCGACGCGAGAATTTGGTCGTGGCGGCACGCAATGCGCTTTCGGCATCCACATGAATGAAGCGTGCGAGATTGACAAACGAGAAGAGCACATCACCGTATTCCTCGGCGATGGCTTCACTGTCACCACTCTTGATGGCGGCGCGCAGTTCGGCGATCTCTTCGTCTAATTTTGCATTCGGCCCTTCGGCATTCTGCCAATCAAATCCCACCTTCGCGGCTTTGTGTTGGGTACGCTGAGCCTTCAAGAGCGCGGGTAAGGCTTCGGGCACACCATCAAGGGCCGAAGTCTTTGGCGTCTTGTGTTCGGTCTGCTTGATTTGTTCCCAATTGCGCAACACCGCTTCGGTGTCCTTCGCATCAATGTCGCCGAAGACATGCGGGTGCCTACGAATCAATTTGTCTGCGAGCGTATTCACCACCTCATCAAAGGTGAAGTCGCCTTGATCTTCTCGGATGTCGGCTTGGAAGAGAACTTGCAACAATACATCGCCGAGCTCTTCTTTGTGATTGGCCAAATCATCTCCGACCATTGCCGAAAGCAGTTCGTAGCACTCTTCCTGCAAACAGGGTTGGATGCTCTGCAAGGTCTGTTCGCGATCCCAAGGGCATCCATCTGGCGCACGTAATGCCTTCAAGACCCAACGCAGTCTTTCAAAAGGAGAGGGGAAGTTAGTCGGAATTGTCTTCATAAAATGGATCGTTTCTGTGGGGAGAGGGTGAATAAACCACCTCAGCCCCTAATTCAATTAAAACAAATAGGAACAAAGGGTGAGAAAAACGAAAAAGAGCACATTGAGTAAGGTGAAGTGCCACAGATACTTGAGCGGCTTTGCGTCAGGCTCTTTCAAGTAAATGCCGAAGGAAATCAAACTGGCCAAGGAGGCGATAGGCGTACCAAATCCACCGATATCAGCACCCAAGAGCAATCCCTTCCAATCTGTTGTGAAGGGTTCTAAGAGAATTGCTGCAGGTACATTGGAGAGGAATTGACTGACCGCCGCCGCAGTGGCTTGGGCATGGTGTTCCAAAAAGCCCGCGAAGAAGGTGCTAATGCACTCAATCTGTGCCAAGTTGCCAGAGAAGATGAAGAAGCAAATAAAGGTGAGCAAGAGGCCGAAGTCTACCTGTCGGAGTGCCTTCCCGCCGCAGATTAACGCGCCCAAGGTGACCACCACAAAGGTAATCCAACCTGGCACCACGCGGAAGACGGCACAGAGGCAGAGCGCAAAGAGGACGCCATAGACCCAAATCTGTCGCGGCATCGGGGGTGTTTGGGGCGGGACGACGTTGTCCAAGTCTGCATCTTTAACGAAGTGCGTTACCACTGCCAATAAGCCTGCGCCCGCAAGGGTCACTGGGAGCATGGCCAAGAAGAAGTCGCCAGGCTGTAGGGTGTAGGCCGTGTAGAGAAAGAGATTCTGTGGATTGCCCACGGGGGTGGCCATTGACCCTAAGTTCGCCGCCACGGTTTGAAGGACAATCAATCCTGGAATGCGGTCACGCAGATTGAGCTTGTTGAGCAGATAAATCGCAAAAGGGGTTAAAGCAATCAAGGCGACATCATTGGTGATGAGCATTGAGAGCAAGAAGGTCAACTGCACCAAGGCGTGGGCCAACGCACGATAGCGTTGTCGCCCCTTGAGAAGCTTTGCGGCCAACGTCCGAAAGAGCGCGCACTCTCGCATGCCCGCCACCACGACCATTAAGCAGAAGAGCAGGTTGAGCGTTGTCCAGTCAATCGCCTTCCACCAGGTGACCGCTGGCGAAAAACAAAAAGAGCCCGCCGCTGCAATTGCCGAGACAATCGTCACTGCGTGCACACGCAAAAAACGTTGCACGCGTTCCCTCTTTGTGGGCGGTGGAGGAGGACACTGAAGTGTGGTGGACTGAGTCACGGTCGTTTTCCGATAGGCTTAGTTGAGGGAGAGGTCGCCGAAGAGCTTCCAACCATGTTGGTCGCGCTCAATCTTTAATTCGCGATCAGGGAAAACTTCGGGTAAGCGCTTGCGAAGGGTGTCCACCATAAAGGTCTCGCAGGCTTCGCGTAGGGCGGGGTCAACCGCATTGAGTGTGGCGATGCGTAAATCAAGTGTGTACCCTGGCCCATAGGAGGAGCCGATGCCTGCGGTGAAATTGGCAATGACCGCAAAGAGCCCGTCATACTGTGGGTTTGCCGTAACTCCGTGGGAGGGACGCGCAGGATGGCGCGTCATGGCGTTACCATAGCGCGCTTCCAACGCATGATCAATCTCATGCAACACCGTTAGGAGCGTGGTTTCAAACACCTCTAATCGTTCATTTCGCATCTGCGGCTCCTACTGCAGGGTGGAGATAGTAGGGCTTGGGGTCGGTCGTGAGCGCATCGCCGAGGCGTTCAACCACCGACTCAAGTAAGGCGGGGTCAAGTGTTGCGGCGCGCAATGCAAACTCGGTTAGACGTTGGGCATCGGGCGAGACCATCGTTTCGTCCGACACGAAGGTGTCACGTTTGCGGACTTCAAACTCGGTGAGTGGTTCAATGGTCGTATCTGTCACACGATAGCGCACCGTCCACAATGTATTGCGGCGCGCATCGCCGACCACGGTCACTTCGGTGGAGCCTGCGCCCGCCGCTAAGACTGCGGCCGAGGGGAAACCTTTGGGTTGCAACCCCCATGCGATGCCCATGCCTTGCAAAGCGGCAATAGCTGCGCGAATGCCAGCGAAAGAGCCTGGACCTAACCCGACGGCGAGTGCTTCAGGCGTTTCGTTGCCGAGGAAGTCACGCACCTTTGCCACCCAAGTGTCATCACGTCCATCCACTGTGAGCACGCATCCATTGTAGGCGACGTGTGTAAAAGCGGAGGAGCGGTCAAGAATTAGCGTGCGCATTAAAAACACCTCTTAATCAAACTCAAAATACCTTGCTTCCATGGTACACGATGGGTTTTGCCGCTTTTGCCGCGGAACTTATCAAGATTCTCAATGTACCAAGCATAATTGCGCAGTAGCGCATCGCTGTCGGAGTAGCGTGGTTGCCACCCTAATTGACGTTGAATCTTCTCCACGCTCACAAAACTATCCTGTGCCGCTGTCTCGTAAACCCATGCGTACAAGGGCGAAAGATGAAGTTTTTCCAAGACTTTGAGTACAGCGATGACTAACCCCGCCGGCGTGGTGCGAATCTTTTTTCCATGACCTGCGGCATCTAAAACAGCCTGCCACTCTTCGCGCATGGTTGTAAACACTGCGGCGCCCACATTGTAAGTGTCGCGGACTGCGGTGAGGTTAGGGTGGGTGAGGGCGAGACCGATGGCATCGCAGAGGTCTTCCACGTCAAGGAGTTGGTAACGATTCTTGCCGTTGCCAATCATTGGGAAACCGTGCCCCGTGTAGGCCCAGTCATACAAAAGCGCGAAAACGCCTAAGCGCTCGGGCCCCACAAAACTCTTCGGACGCAGAATGCACACAGGGAAGTCGTCGCTGTCGAGATTGCGCACGATGCCTTCGGCAATGATTTTGCTCCGTCCGTATGGCCCTACGCCTTCTAAACGGTCACCCTCCATGAGCGGATGGTGGTCGGGAATGCCGTATACTGCCGTTGAGGAGATGTAGACAAATCGGCGCACCTTGGCTTCGGCCGAAGCCTCTGCCACAATTCTTGCACCGTCAACGTCTGTGGAAACAATCTCCGCCTCGCTACAAAGCGGGAGTGCTGCGGCGCAATGCACCACCGATTGGCATCCCTTTAGGATGGACTTCACGGCTTCGGGGTCACGCACATCGCCGATAAGGGTCGTGATGCGCGGGTCTTTTGCCTCGGGATAGTCAAAGGGGAGAAGGTCAATTGAGCGCACGTCTTGAACGCCATGCGCCAATAACCACCGAATCAAGTTGATGCCCAAAAATCCACTACCGCCCGTGACCAACACAGGTTCTGGGACGGAAAAAGCACCGCCGACGCCGTTCTCGGCGTCCGGCAGAGCGTTTGATGTGACAGGCGTCACAGAATTTGACATTGCGAACTCCGATCAAGCGTTGCGCTGATCAAGCGGAGAATAGATGGTTGTCGGACCCGAAATTGCCTTGAATGCAGGGCGAACAATCGGGCCGCCATTCACCAATTCTTCCAAACGGTGTGCACACCAACCCACCACACGCGAAATGGCGAAGAGCGGCGTGTAGAGATCCATCGGGATGTTCAGCATGTCATAGACAAAGCCAGAGTAGAAGTCCACGTTTGCGCAGAGTTCCTTCTGCTTTTCGCGACCTTCGTTGAAAATTGCGGGGCCGAGACGTTCGATTGCATCGTAGAGGTAAAACTCCTCCATGCGGTCCTTGCTCTGGGCGAGTTCCTTCGCCTTTTCTTTGAGCAATTGGGCGCGCGGATCGGAAAGCGTATACACCGCATGACCGAGACCGTAGATGAGCCCAGAGCCATCGCCCGCTTCCTTGCGCAGGATCTTGCGCAGATAATCGGCGATTGCCCCCTCGTCTGTCCAGTCGGGGAGTGCATCGCGAATCTCATCCATCTGGTGGCAAACGCGCAGATTGGCGCCACCATGACGAGGGCCCTTCAGGGAGAGGGTCGCGGCGGCGATTGCGGCATAGGTATCCGTTGCTGCCGAGGTGACCACGTGGGTCGTGAAGGCAGAGTTGTTACCACCACCGTGTTCGGCATGCAATACGAGGCACAAGTCAAGCAATTCCGCTTCGAGAGGGGTGTAGGCTGCGTCTTCACGCATCATCATCAAGAAGTTTTCTGCGGTGGATTTGCCCGGCATGGGGTTGCGCACGAAGAGCGACTCGCCGTGGTAATAGTGCATCTTTGCTTGATAAGCATATGCCGCCATTGCCGAAAAACGAGCCACCAATTCAATGCTCTGACGCAAAACCGAAGGAATATTGACTGCATCCGGCGTTTCGTCATCGGTGTAAGCTGCCAAGACCGAACGCGCCAAAGAGTTCATGATGTCGCGACTCGGTTCACGGATAATCTTTTCAAGCAAGGTATACGGCAGGGCACGCTTCGCGTCTAAGACGTGGCACCACTCTTCCAATTCCGTTCGAGTAGGTAAGCGGCCGAACAACAAAAGATACGCCGTCTCTTCAAAACCTGGACGAGATTCCTTCTGGAAACCGTGCACCAGATCCTGCACATTAATGCCGCGGAAGAGCTGTTCACCCTGAACCGGCACGATTTCGTTTTCGGAAACCACGTAACCATGCACCGAACCTACGCGCGTCAACCCGACCAATACGCCAGACCCATCTTCATTACGCAATCCGCGCTTCACATTGAACTTACGGTACAACTGCGGATCAATTTGTGCACATTCACGTGCCAAAGCTTCATAACGAGATAAAAGGTCAGCATTCAACGTCTGGGCCGTCGCTGTAATCGGTTCGTCTTTCTTGTTTCGTGTTACCATCAAAACTTCCTCATCTAAAACGCATCGGTATATTTAATAGAAACAAAATGAACACATATCATACCATAAAAGCCTCCCTAAGACAATAGCCTTAAGGAAGAGCCCCAAACGACGGGGACACTGTGCTCCCTGTAAATGCGCCCCTGCCGAAGGCACGGGGAACACCCCTCGCCTCCACGCCTGCCGTCTTCTAACCAGTCGCTATCCAGTGTTGTACCAAACGACGGGGATGCTGCGCTCCCCGAACCCCTCGCCTTTCATTCTTTTCTTCTTGTGAGCACCAGTAAAAGCATCCGTTAGGATGCGTAGCGTGCAGGACTCAGTCCTGCCGCAGGGGTGTGGGGGCGGCGTCGCCCCCACATCATTCCTTCTATCCCTTCTATCTCTTTTATCTCTTCGAAATCCCTTTATCCCTTCAAAAATCCCCTAAAAATCCCTTACGCAGGTTTGTCACTTTTTCGAAAATTTTGGCGATTTTTCGCCTGTTGAAAACTTTTTTGAGTTATCAACAAGTTATCAACAATTCACCTTTTTCGACGCAGTTTTTTGAAAATCTTTCGGCGGATCGGCGGATTTTCGGCACTTTTGCTCAACTTTGCCAAAACTGCATAACTCTTTGAGAAATAAAGAGATAAGACGAAAATGTGGCGAAATCAACTCCGCTACAGCGGCTTCCTTGCGAAATTTTGGACCCAGTGTGATAGAAAAGTTATCAACAAGTAGTAGCTTTTTGGGGAAAAGCTAAAGCAATTTCGGGTCAATATCAGCGAAATTGGCGAGCAATATCAGCGAAATTCCCGAGTAAAGTCAGCGATTTTGGGTG
>JAFYWN010000006.1 GCA_017558005.1 Kiritimatiellia bacterium
TCCGCCGAAAGATTTTCAAAAAACTGCGTCGAAAAAGGTGAATTGTTGATAACTTGTTGATAACTCAAAAAAGTTTTCAACAGGCGAAAAATCGCCAAAATTTTCGAAAAAGTGACAAACCTGCGTAAGGAATTTTGAAGGAAATTTTGAAGGGATAAAGGGATTTTGAAGAGATAAAAGGGATAGAAGGAATAGAAGGGATGATGTGGGGGCGACGCCGCCCCCACACCCCGCGGCAGGACTGAGTCCTGCACGCTACGCATCCTGACAGATGCTTTTACTGGTGCTCACGAGAAGTATGAGACACTCTGAATAACGGCCGATTAGAAGATAGGCGTGAGACAGAACAGCAGGTGATTAGAAGACGATATCTATCGTGGCCACGGCCCACCGCGGCCGTGGGACGCTCTGGCATGCAGCCGATTAGATAAAGGGAGGAGAAATGTGGGAGCGAGCCGCCCCACACCACCGCGGCCGTGGTGAGTCCTGCACACTACGCATCCGAACGGATGCTTTTACTGGTGCTCACAAGGAGAAAAGAAAGAAAGGCGAGTGCGCGAGGGGTACGGGGAGCGCAGCGTCCCCGTCGTTTGGCACCTCTCGGGACTGCGGATGGCTGGGGAAAGGCCGCTGAGGTGAGGCGGGAATGGCAGACTACGGCCTGCCAATCAGATAGGTGAGTGGCTTTCGCGTGCATTATAGGATACGCACGCGCGAAATTCTAAGGTATTTTTTCGTGCATATATGCGTAAAAAGATTTATACTGTTTTCGTCTCACGTAATTTTTGGACAATTTTAAAGGAGATTTCTTTTATGAAACGACTCGCGTGTACACTCTTTGTTGGGCTCTTTTCAACTTTCCTTTTTGCGCAGAGTGGAGAGCAGCAAGCGGCGCGTCAGGCCCGAAGTGTCCATCTTCAGTATCGTGGGTGGAAGGGGCCTGCCAAGGTGTTTTATCTTGAAACCACCCCTGAACAATCTGCCCCTGGTACCTACTTTAGCATGATCGGCTTTGACGTTGGGTACTGTGGTTTTCAGGAGTTGCCTGGAGGTGAGCACATCGCAATCTTCTCCGTTTGGGAACCCAGCAACCCACACGATTATTCGGCCAACCCCAATGCGGTCAAGGAGGCCATCCGCACCAAGGCGCTCTACCATGGCAAAAATGTGCATGTGCAACGTTTTGGTGGCGAAGGCACGGGTGGCAAGTCTATGATGCCGTATCAGTGGGAACTCAATGAGACTGTTCACATGGCGATCTCCGTTGAACCCCATGGCCCAAACCGCACGGCATATACCTGCTGGGTGTGGGATGACGTACAACGCGGTTGGTTCCGCATGGCGACTTTCTCCACCCTCTGCGCCAATGGCAATCCGGTATTAACCTCGCCCTACTCCTTCGTTGAAGATTTCCGTCGCAACGTCAAGAGCAAGGAACTCGTCCGCAAGGCACGCTTTAGCCGCCTGTGGGCCTTTGATGGAACCAACTGGACCAACTCCTCCGAGGCGGCCTTCACGGCAGATAATAACACCCTCACCACCATTGATGCTGGTGCGACCGAGGATGGTTTTTGGTTGGCCACAGGGGGCGACACCACCAATGTCACCACCAAGCTCTGGGGAACCATCAAACTCGCTAACGCGCCGATTGAATCTGCCGAACGCAAGACCCGCCTAACCACACTCATTGAAGCCATTCGCGCCACCCAAACCGTCGCCGAACAGCCGAAAGCAGAGCCTACACCCGAAGCGCCCAAGGCAGATGCTGCGCCTGAAGCACCGAAAGCAGAGCCCACGCCTGAAGCTCCCAAAGCAGAACCCGCTCCTGAAGCTCCCAAAGCAGAACCCGCTCCCGAAGCGCCGAAGGCTGAAGCTACGCCCTAATTTCCACATTGACTTTACTTGATTGACTTTACTTGCGGTTCTAATTTCTCCCTATGCGCATTGCTTTTATCGCAGACGTCCATGCCAATTTACCAGCATTAGAGGCTGTTATCTCTGATGCGCGCGAACACGGTGCCACGCATCTCCTTTGCCTTGGCGACGTGGTGGGCTACGGCCCGCAACCGGCAGAGACGTTGGCACGCATCCGAAAGGTGGCCTCTGGCGTTCTCCTTGGCAACCACGATGCGGCGGCGGCCGAACTCCTCGATCTTCAATTCTTCAATCCCTTTGCCAAAGAGACGGCTGAGCGTGCCATTCTCGCCTTAGATGACGAAGCCAAGGACTACCTTCGCTCCTTACCCAGCATGCTGGAGGTGAAGAACATTGCCTGTGCACATAGTTGCTTTGATGCGCCAGAGACCTACCGTTATTTGGAAACGAAGGAAGATGCGGAGCGTAGCCTCAAAGCGATGCCAGGCTTCACCCTCTTAGTCGTGGGCCACACGCACATCCCCTGTCTCTTTGAACAAGAATCAGCAGATGCACCCGTGCGAAAACTGCCGCCCGAAAATCTGCAGTTGCGCCCAGGTCACCGTTATGTCGTCAATCCTGGTAGCGTCGGCTTTCCACGCACGGACACCCTAACGGCAGACTACATCATCTACGATACATTGATGCGCCGCATCACCTTCCGTTCGGTTGTTTACGATTTGACGCCCTACCGTTTAGCCCTCGTTCGCAATGGCTACAATCCGTTAAACTATTGGTTCCTCAGCCCCTCGGCAAGAAAGCGTCAAACCGAATTAGCACTGCGTAATCCCGTGCAACCCACGCGTTCACCACTCGCGGAAAACTCCCCTTTCCGTCCGGTCAAAAAACACCACTCTACAAAGATCACCTTCTGGGTCTGCGCGGTCTTGTTCCTCGCAATGTTCTTTACCTCCATCTTCTTGCAAACGCGCACAGAATCCGTGGTCACGAACACCCCTGCGGAAACCTACTACAACCCCACCAACCTCCTTGCCCCCCTGCAACAATGGACCTTACCCGAAGGTGTGCTTGCGGTCACCGACGCATCCACCAACCAGGTAGAGCTGCAACCCAACGGCTCCGAGCCGCGCCATTTGACCTTGCTCTCTCCCATGACCCCGGTACCCGAAAACTGTGCACGATTGCGCTTCTCCTTCAAGACCTTTGCCACGGCGCAGAGCAAGGAAAACTTCTCGGTCTGCGCAGAATTTATTGACTCCAATGGCAACCGCCGTCGCGATCGTCAGCACACTTACAAACGCATCGGGCCCCAGTCCTTCGGCATAAAAATTCCCAAAGGCGCAGAAGCTCTTCAGATACAGTTCAACTTTGAAGTCAAGCATCCCTTGAAATTACAAAACCCAGAATTGGAGGTCAGCGAAAAATGACCCCCTGGCAAGCGACGCCTCCACTCAACTTACAGCAGACCGACGTGTGCATCACGGCCGGCGACTGTCAGGTCGGCTTCCGCGTCACAATCCCCGCCATTCTCAATTGGCTCCAAGAGGCAGCGGGCAACCACGCAGACGCGCTCGGCGTAGGGATTCAAACTCTGCAAGCACAAGGGCTCACATGGATGTTGGGGCGCGTCAGTCTGCGTCTCCACCGCGCCCCTGTGTGGGGCGATCGCCTCACCTTGGTCACGTGGCCCAGTGGCATCCGCGGACGCTTAGTAGCCGAACGTCAATTTGGGATAGTCAACGCCGCAGGCGAACTGCTCATGGAGGCCTCCAGCGAATGGCTCTGCGTTAACCTCGCCACAGGCAAACTTGCCCCTCTGCCAGAAGCCGTCAAGGCGTTAGCCGCACCCGAAACGGTAGCCTTTCATCTCTGCGCTGGCAAGTTTCCCACGCCTCCCGCTTCAACGCCGCCCTCAAATACCGTCACGATTACCGCACGAAAAGCGGAGATTGATGCCAATCTTCACGTGAACAATGTACATCTCGCGGCATGGTTGCGCGAGCCCTTACCCGATGAGCGCTTCTTCCAAGAGATGCCCGCCACCTTTGACATTGAATACAAGCGTCCAGCACACGCCGGTGACATCGTCACTGCGGCACTCTGGCCGCTCACAGAAAACACCTACCTTCATCATCTTCTCACCCCCGACGGGGCGCTCCTTGCGCGCGCTCAGTCCACCTACACCCCTGTGAATCCATAACAATGAAATCCCTTCCACTCGTTCTCTCTGCCCTCCTTCCAATGGCCACCTTGATTGCAAAACCGGCCCAACATCCCACCTATGAACCCGATGGCGCACCCCTCGGCAAACCCGTCGCCACCGCCACTGCGCAAGGGACCCGTCTGATTCCCGTTTCAATGCGCCAACGCTTCAATCGCGACGTTCTCTCGGGGCTCCCCCAACGCGCCACCGCGATTGTTCTGCGCGGATGGAAGGGAGAAACCGTGCAGACGCAGGTATTGGTTGAAGCCCCTGAAGGCATTCAAACCCTCTCGGCAAAGAGTCACAAGGGCACCTTTGAAGTGCATCCTATGCGTTACACCACTGGCAATGGTGTCCTCTTGCCTGATATCATCGACCACTTTGATGAACAAACCTTTAAGGGCGTCGTCCGACCGCTCTTGCTTTCTTGCACGATTCCGCTTGATGCAAAGACGGCACAAAGCGACATCCTTGAGGTCAAAGTTAATGAGACGACCTTAACCCTACCTGTAACCATCCTCTCCGCAGGCGCGACCCTCCCTGCGCCTGAGCACTGGGCCTTTCACCTTGACCTCTGGCAACACCCCGACGCTGCGGCACGTTGGCACGATGTACCGATGTGGTCGGAGGAACACCTCGCTGTCCTCGCACCGCAATTGCGTTACCTCGCCAATATGGGCCAGAAGACCATCACCTGCACATTGGTTGACGAAGCATGGCAGGGACAAACCTACGACCATTTCCGTTCGATGATTCAGGTCACAAAGACCGCCGAAGGGACATGGGCCTACGACTTCTCCGCCTTTGACACATGGGCGACCTTTGCGCTCAAATTCTTCAAGCAGAACCAGGCCACGCTCAACTGTTACACGATGATTCCGTGGTCGCTCACCTTCCCCTACACCGACGCCGCTACTGGCGCCGTAGTCAAACCAAAATTAGTCCCTGGCACTCCCGAATACGAAGCCTTCTGGGGGCCCTACTTGACCGCCTTCGTGGCCCACTTGAAGGAAAAGGGTTGGCTGGATATTACGCGCATCGCAATGGATGAACGCCCCGACCACCTCTTGAAGCCTGCCTTGAAAATCGTGAGCAAGTATGCCCCCATGTTGAAGATTGTGGCGGCCTGTGACCATCCGAGCGCTATCAATCGCAACTTCCAAGATGTCTCTTATGCCTATGATCACTGCGAAAAACTCATCGCAGAACTGCCCGATCGTAAGGCTCAAGGGAAGACAACCACCTTCTACACCTGCCTGCACCCCTTGCGTCCCAATACCTTGATGTACTCCGACTTAGCCGAATCGGAATGGATGATTCCCATGGCGGCACACTATGGTCTGGACGGGATGTTGCGTTGGGCCTTTCACTCTTGGGAAGAAAATCCCTTTATGTCAATGGACCACGTACGCTTCCCCACGGGAGACACGGCAATGATGTACCCTGGCGATCGCGCCTCTTTGCGTTTGGCGGCGATTCGCAATGGCATTGAAACCTACGAAAAGATTCGCATCTTACGTGCCGAAGCGGCACGCCAACAGAAGCCTGAAGCCCTTGCACCTTTGGAAAAGGCGCTCGCACAGTTTACCGTTGCGCGTGGTAAAGAGGCAGGCATTCACGAAGCCGACCTCATCGCCCTTGATACGGCACTCTATCAAGCCACCGAAGCACTTTTCCCCAATCAAACTCAAAAATAATTAATTTGCCCAAGGAGAAATACCATGTTGAAAAAGAATGACACTCCGAAAGCCGTTTATATCCCCAACGCGCGACTCATTGACCCCTCTTGTGATCGCGACGAAATGGGCGCCCTTTTCATTACTCCCGAAGGCAAGATTGTCCCAGTGCCCAACCCCCTGCCGCCCGCCTCTAAAATGACGGTCATTGACCGCCCTGGACTGACGGTGGTACCTGGACTCTGCGACGTCCACGTTCACTTCCGTGAACCCGGTTTGACCGAAGCCGAAGACCTCGTCTCGGGTAGTGCTGCGGCGGCAAATGGCGGCTTCACCCGCGTTGTCACCATGCCCAATACGAGCCCCGCCACGGATACGCCCGAGCTCGTGCGCCATATGCGTTCGGCGCAGACCTGCGTGAGCATTTATCCCTCGGCGTGTTGCACCGTGAGCCGTGCAGGCAAGGCATGCGGCCCCTTAGAAGCCCTTGCCGAAGCAGGTGCCTCCTGCTTTACCGATGACGGCGCAATGGTCTCCAATCCCGAAGTCATGAAGGTCGTCATGCTCCGCGCCAAGAAACTCGGCAAGGTCGTGATGGACCATGCCGTCCGTCCCGACATTCAGAATGGCGGCATCATTCGCGATTGTCCTGTGGCAAAGGAATTTGATTTACCCATCTTCCCCGCTGAGGCGGAAATTGAAGCGGTGCGCGATGACATTGAACGTTGCCGTGAGACGGGATGCGCGGTGCATATTCAGCACCTCTCCTGCGCAGGTAGTGTGGAATTGATTCGCGCCGCTCAGGCAGAAGGACTCCCCGTCACCGCAGAAGTAACGCCCCACCACCTCGCCCTCGCCGCCGAAGATATCCCCGGCAATGATGGCAATTGGCGCATGAATCCGCCCCTCGGCACGCGTGAAGACGTGAAAGCATTGCGCGAAGGACTCTTAGATGGCACGCTCTCCCTCTTCGCCACCGACCACGCACCGCACACCCGCGCCTCCAAATCAAAGGGATTTAGGGCGGCCCCCTTCGGCATCATCGGCCTTGAAACGGCCGTGGGCGTCTCGTGGGATGTGATGGTTCGCCAATGTGGTATGGCGCCCCTCACATGGGCAAAATATTGGATTACCAATCCCAATAACCTCATTGGTTTGCCGCCTCCTACCCTCGCAGAAGGGGCAAAGGCAGAACTCGCCATCCTTGCACTGGATGACGAATGGATGGTAGACCCCGAAGCCTTCGCCAGTAAGTCCGCAGACACCCCATGGGCTGGCGCCACCCTGCGTGGACGAGCCATTGCGACCTATCGTAAAGGTCGCCTGCGCCAACCGCGTCAAGCGTAAGGCTTTCGGTGAATCCACGCGTCTCGGTACTCATCGTTTCATGGAATCAGGCCGACCTTCTTGCGTCGTGCCTGACCTCCGTACGCGCCGCCCACCCGACGCTTCCCATCACGGTGGTCGACAATGGCTCTACCCCCGCGCTTCACCCAGCACCAGACGTCACTTGGATTCGCAGCGAGACCAACCTCGGATTTGCGGGCGGCAACAATCTTGGCCTCTCACAATGTCCCGGCGATTACGTCCTATTATTAAATAATGATGCCCTGCTCCCAGGGCCGCAACCCCTCCAGACACTCGTTCACTTTCTTGACACCCATCCGCACGTCGCCGTAGCCCAAGCAAAGCTACGCCTGCCCGATGGCACCTTAGACACCTGTGGCGAATTCTTGACCCCTCGCGGCGTGCTCTATCATCACGGCTATTGCCAACCTGACAGACCACATGCCGAAAGTGCCTTCCCCATCTACGCTGCAAAGGCAGCGTGTTGCCTCATTCGAAAATCGGCCTTAGCAGATGTCGGCGGGCTCCTTTTCCGTGACGATTACTTCTGTTATGGCGAAGATCTTGAGCTCTGCCATCGATTGTGGTTGGCCGGGCATGAAGTTTGGTTTGTGCCCACCGAACCCGTCTTGCACGCGGAGCGCGCCACCTCCAAAACCCTTCCCTCACGCCTCGTTTGGCATCACTACCTCTCCAATCTGCTCACCACGGCGTACGACTATTGGTCCTGGCGCACTTGGTGTCGGCTCGGCCCTGGTTTCCTCCTTCTCCTCCTCTGCGGCAGCTTGCTTAAAGGCGTTCTCCCACGACGCAAAAAGCCTCAGATTCACTTCACCCGAAAGTGCGCAGATTGCGACTTTTTACCGCGCGTAACCGTGCAAGTCCCGTGGCGTTATCTCATCGCCTGCCACCGCAGAGATTTCCGCAATACGTGCTTCCCATTGCCACAAGCGCCTAAAAACAAACGCGAAAACGGCAATTAAACCCACTCAAAAAACCCTTAATCAACAAAAAAATGCTGATTTAGGTCAGTTTTTTCATCTCGGTATTTGCGCTTCTCTCGCAAATATGGTAAATTGTTCTCAGTCTTAACCCTTTTTAAGGAGTGTTTTATGGCTTGGTTTACAAAGGCGCCTGAAGCGCCATTGCGCGTCCCGACCGAGGCGCTGTGGAATGTCTGCAAGAAGTGCGGTGCATACACGCCCAAAGACGAATACGAACAGAATCTCAAGGTTTGCCCTGCATGCGGCGCTCACGGTCGTCTCTCCGCTCGTGAACGTATTGCATTGTTGGCAGATAAGGATTCCTTTAAGGAAATCGCTGCCGATGTTATCGCAAATGACCCCTTGACCTTCAGCGACGCCTCTGGCGATTACGCAAGCAAGGTGAAGGGCACCCGCGAAAAGACCAAAATCGGCGAATCGATTGTCGTTGGTACCGCGAAGCTCGACAAGATTCCCGTGGTGCTCGGCGCAATGGACTTCCGCTTCATGGGTGGCTCGCTCGGTTCGGGTACTGGTGAACGTATCCTCCAGGCCGCAGAAACCGCACGTAAGCTCAAGTGCCCGCTCATCCTCTGCACCGCTTCTGGTGGCGCTCGTATGCAGGAAGGTATTGTCTCCTTGATGCAGATGGCCAAGACTTGCGCAGCCATTCAGCGTCTGCGTGACGAAGGTCTGCTCTACGTCTCCGTGATGACCGACCCAACCACTGGTGGCGTCTCCGCATCCTACGCAATGGTGGGTGACCTCAACATCGCCGAACCCAAGACGCTCATCGGCTTCGCTGGTCGTCGCGTGATTGAAACCACCATCAAGCAGAAGCTGCCGCCCGAATTCCAGACCTCTGAATATCTGTTGGAACACGGCTTCCTTGATAAGATTGTCGCCCGTAAGGACCTCAAGGCCTTCCTCGCGAAGACCATCCGTCTCTTGACGGCAGCCAAGTAATAAAGGAGGAAGTTTTTTATGGCAACGAAGAAAACCCCCGCTAAGGCAGCCGCCAAGAAGCCCGCAGCCAAGAAGGCTCCTGCTAAGAAGCCTGCAGCTAAGAAGGCTCCTGCAAAGAAGCCCGCAGCTCCCGCAACTGATGCCGCACCTGCAGAAGTGCTCACCAACCCCACTTGGGAAACCGTTCAGATTGCGCGTCACCCTGAACGCCCGCTCTTCACGGACTTCCTCAATGCTTGGGATCCGGATGCAATCGAATTGCACGGTGACCGCCTCGTCGCAGATGACCCTGCAATGTATGCAGGTCTCGCGAAGATTGGCGATGAACGCGTCGTAATCGTTGGCCACCGCAAGGGTCGCACCCCTGAAGAAAAGGTTGCCAACCGTTGGGGCATGGCCAATCCTGATGGCTATCGTAAGGCAATGCGTATCATGCGCATCGCTGAAAAGTTCCAGCTGCCCATCGTCGCGCTCGTCGATACGTCGGGTGCATTCCCCGGTCTTGACGCAGAAGAACGCGGCCAGGCAGAAGCAATCGCTAAGAACCTCGCTGACATGTCCGTGCTCAAGACCCCGATCGTGGTCGTGGTCACCGGTGAAGGCGGTTCGGGTGGCGCACTCGGTATCGCAGTTGGCGACCGCATCCTCATGCTTGAACACGCAGTTTACTCCGTGATCAGCCCTGAAGGTTGCGCATCCATCCTCTGGCGTGATGGCAAGATGGCCCCCGTCGCCGCTGAAGCCCTCAAGATTACCTCCTCTTGGTTGAAGAAGCTCGGCATCGTTGATGACGTGATTCCCGAACCCAAGGGCGGCGCTCACACTGACCCCGCGAAGGCAATCGAAACGGTGAAGAAGGCTATTCTCGCCGCAATTAAAGAACTGAAGAAGGTGCCCATGGAGAAACTCGTAGACCAGCGCTACGCTAAGTTCGCCGCAATGGGTCGCTTCGGCAAGTAAGAAGCACTGCCATGGCTACTGCTCTGATTCTCTCAGACGGTAAACCTGGGCACGAAAATCAGTCCAAGGCTCTCGCGGAGGGCCTTGGACTTTCTTTTCGCATATTGCCCTGCGTCTACCGTAAAAAGGCGAAGAAAACGCTCTCCTATCTCTGTGACCGCCTCGGACTCTCGCCCGACCTCGCAGGCATTCTGCCCGAAGCAGAGGCATTGATTGATGCCGAACGTCCCGCGCTCCTCATCGGTACAGGCTCAAATACCTTCTATTCGCTCAAACTGTTGCGCAAGAAGTTCAACATTCCTTGCGTGGCCGTACTCACCCCTGGGGGTTATTCGCTCAATGGATTTGACGCCGTTCTTGCGCCCTCCTTTGACAATCCGCCCCATCGTGACAACGTGATTGCCGTCCCGACCAATCTCACCCCCGCTCGCCCTGACTTCTATCGCGAGCAGACCGACGCCTTTTTGGAACGCTATACGCCCAAAAATCCGCGTGCGGTGGGCGTGATTATCGGTGGCAAGAATCCGATTGCCGATGTTACACCCGAATGGTTGAAGACGCAACTTGAGCAAATCTTTGCTGCCACACCCGATTGCGAGCACTGGGTAACCACTTCACGTCGCACCTCGCCAGAGGCTGATGCGGTTATCGATTCCTTCCCCTTCGATTATAGCCTCATCTTCTCGCGTGAGAAATTCAACCCCATCCCCGCCTTTGTGACGCGTTGCGAGCGACTCTTTGTCTCCGCAGATTCCACCGGCATGCTCAGTGAAGCAGTAGCCGTTGGCTCGGCAAAGGTGGAAGTGCTTGATAATCTCACCGTAACGACTGGCAAGTTTGCGCGCTTCGTGGATATGCTCTGCACCGAGGGGTATGCCCATCGCTTTGATGGTTCGGCAGGCATTTCCGACCGAAAGGTGGACCTCGCGCCCGTCTTTGCCGACTTGAAGATTCGTCTCGGGCTCTAAACGCCAAGCAGCCACCCCCTGCCTCCAAACACACCCTCAGGCATCTCTTTTCGGTGCCTGAGGTGTTTTTTTAGCGAACGCACGGTCAGAATTATTGATTTTAGGATATGCCAAATGGCGTACTTATGCTACAATAAATACGGTATTACTCAAATCACGTTATCTTTTTCTTTAAGGAGTATCGATGAATACGATTGCGATCGGATGCGACCATGCAGGTGTTGCGCTGAAGGCTAAACTCGTGGATTATCTCAACAACCGCGGTTGCACCGTGATGGACGTGGGTTCTTTTGATGCGACTGCAGCAGATGACTACACCGACTTCGCGATTCAGGTGTGCGAAGCTGTTGTGGAAGGCAAGGCCGAACGTGGCGTCTTGCTCTGCTCGACGGGCATTGGTATGAGCATCGTGGCCAACCGTTTTACGGGCATTCGCGCCGCAATCGTGACCGATGAAGCCGTCGCAAAGCTCTCCCGCGAACACAATGACGCCAACATCGTGATCCTCTCTGCACGCGCTTTGAATGAAGAAACCGCTCAGCGTGCGCTCGGTGTATGGTTGGATACGCCCTTCTCCGAAGCAGAACGCCACGTCCGCCGTTTGGCAAAGTGCGACCGCGCAGGCCGTTTAGCAGAAGCCTCCCTCCTCGCAAAGGCTGACCCGGAAGTCCACGCCGCAGTGGTGGCGCAGATTGCACAGGAAGATGAAACCATCAACCTCATCGCCTCCGAAAACTACACTTCCGCCGCTGTCCGCGAAGCGCAGGGCTCGGTTTTGACCAATAAGTACGCAGAAGGTTATCCTGGCAAGCGCTGGTATTCGGGTTGCATCCCCGTGGATACGGTGGAACAGCTCGCCATTGAACGCGCCAAGAAGCTCTTCGGCGCAGAAGCAGCCAATGTCCAGCCGCACTGCGGTAGTGCCGCCAACATGGCCGTTTACTTCGCCATGCTCCAGCCGGGCGACACGATTCTCTCTATGAGCCTTGACCAGGGCGGTCACCTTAGCCACGGCTCACCGGTGAACTTCTCGGGCAAGCTCTACAACATCGTCCCCTACACCGTCAACAAGGAAACCGAATGCCTTGACTATGATGAGATCGAACAGATCGCTGAAACGGTCAAGCCGCGCTTGATTCTCGCAGGCGCTTCGGCCTATCCGCGCACGATTGACTTCGCACGTTTCCGTGCGATTGCCGACAAGGTGGGCGCATACTTGATGGTGGATATGGCACACATCGCTGGCTTAATCGCGGGTGGCGTGCATCCCTCTCCCGTGCCTTATGCCGACTTCGTAACCACCACCACGCACAAGACCCTCCGTGGTCCGCGTGCAGGTCTCGTGCTCTGCAAGGAAAAGTACATCGCCGCCATCAACAAGAGCGTCTTCCCTGGCATCCAGGGTGGCCCGCTCGAAAACGTGATTGCCGCCAAGGCTGTCTGCTTCAACGAATGGCTCCATCGCGATGCGCGTGCTTATGCCTCCCAGATTGTGGCGAATACCAAGGCTCTCGCCGCTGTCTTGCAGGCGGAAGGTTTCCGTCTCGTCTCGGGTGGCACGGATAACCACCTCTTCCTCGTAGACGTGAAGGCTTCTGGCATCACCGGTAAGGTCGCCGCAGCCGCCCTCGACAACGCCGGCATCATCTGCAATAAGAACACGATTCCTTTCGACACCGAAAGTCCCTTCGTGACCTCCGGCATCCGCATCGGCACCGCTGCTGTCACCACGCGTGGCATGAAGGAAGCCGAAATGCAACAGTTGGGTGTATGGATTGCCGCCATTCTCAAGGCTCCGGAAGACGAAGCCCTGCAGGCAACGGTCCGTGCAGAAGTCCGCAAGTTGGCCGCACTCTTCCCCGTTCCTTAAGCGAGTGACGTAATGGCCGCTCAAGACAAAGCGAATGTCATCCTCGTATCCGTCGCCATCGCCGTAGGCATGGCGATTGGATTCTACTCTGGTTATCTCGGCAAAGAGACCAAGCAACCGGGCGAAGCCATCCGCACCTCTGATGCGACCGGCCACTGGAAGCGTCATTCCGAACCCGCCTCCGACATCAATGCGGAGATTCTCACCAATACTCGCATCCGCTTAGTGATGCAGGCCATCCCCACATCGGCATTGCTCAATGCAGGTGTCTTGCCTGAATCGCTCGACACACTCGTTGCAGATGGGCTGATTGGTAAGGATATCGTGCGTGATGGATGGGACCGACCGCTCGTTTATGAAGTGGATCATGAACAGGGGGCTTACACCATCCGCTCGTTGGGCTCAGATGGTGTCTCCTCGGAAGATGACATCCCCAAGCCTTAATCTTGTCACGACCGCGCGGCAACGCGCGGTTTTCCTTTAGACTCTGCCATGCGTAAACTGTTGGTTCTCAATGTTGCCGCGCTCGGTTATGACCTCTTGCAGGCACATGGCGTGACGCAATTAGCGGGCCTTCCCATTCGCCCGCTAACCACCGTTTTCCCCGCCGTCACGTGTACTGCGCAGGCCACGCTCCGCACTACCGCCGCACCTGAGGTGCATGGCATGACGGCCAATGGTCTCTACTGCCCCGAAACGCGCCAGACCCACTTTTGGAATCAATCCGCTGCGCTTGTTAAAGGCGAACGCATCTGGCAGGATTTTCGCGAGCAAGGCGGGCGCGTTGGGATGTACTTCTTCCAACAGTCCCTCGGCGAAAGCGTAGATGAGCTTCTCTCCCCCGCCCCCATCCACACTCATGGCGGCGGGATGATTATGGCGACCTATGCGCAGCCCACCACGCTCTTCGGCGGCAAAAATCCCGTTCCGCTCTGGCGGTATTGGGGACCGCTTGCCTCAATTAAGGCAGGCCGTGGCATTGTACACGCCCTCTGTGAACGTCTCAATCGTGGCGATGCACCCGAACTCCTCTTCGTCTATCTGCCCACGTTGGACTACGATTTGCAACGCTACGGCGCCCAAGCCCCCCACCGCAAAGTCACGCGCGCCGTCCACGAAGCCGTCCAACAAATCGAGATCTTGGCAGAAACGGCACGTCAGCAGGGATATGAACTCCTCATCTGTGGCGACTACGCCATTAGCGATGTCACTGGTAGCGCCTGCTTCCCCAATCGCCTCCTGTGCGAAGCAGGGCTCTTTCAGACGCGCACCGTGCGTGGAATGCTCTATCCCGACTTCCATCGTTCGGCCGCCTTTGCGCTCTGCGATCACCAAGTGGCCGTGTTGTATGCCACCGATTCCACCGCTTGTGACGCCGCAAGGCGTCTGATTGAATCTCTCCCCGAGGTGGATGCGACCGCCACTCGCTGCTCCGAACACACACTTACCTTCACCGCAAAGTCTGGACATTGGTTCGCCTATCCGTGGTGGGAAAAGACGTGCGAGGCGCCCGACTATGCCACACACGTTGACATCCACAACAAGCCCGGATTTGACCCTTGCGAACTCTTTTTCGGCAAAACGCCCTTCTCTTGCAGCACCGATGTGACCAAGGTCCGCGGCACGCATGGCAGAATCGACTTGCCAATTGCCTATGCCGCCACAATTGACCTAAGGGGCGAGACCTTACAAGCTATCGCCTGTCACCTCCGCACATGGCTCTCTGCCTCCTCCTCAACACCCCCTGCTGAATAGCTTTCCCTTTCTTAAAACCGCATTTTATGGTATTCTAAAAGAGTATGAAGCGCATTTTTCTGATTGGATTCTCTCTACTCACCCTGCCCTTAATGGCCCTCAAGCCCGAAACAGAAACGCAGGCTAAGGCCGCGTTGAACCGTGGGTTTGAATGGTTGCGTGCGACCCAGTCCGCTGAGGGGAGTTGGTCTGACAAACGTTTTCCTGGCATGAGCGCACTCGCCCTGTGGGCAATGGCGAATGCGAAGGATGAAGCAAATGCTGAAGCGGCCAAAAAAGCCGAAGCCTATTTGGTGGCTTGTGCCCAACCCGATGGCGGCATTTATGTCCCAATTCCTGGTCGTCGTGGCGGTGGCTTGGGCAACTACAACACGTGTTTGTGCCTAACAGCATTACATGCCGCAGGTGCAGGTGCCCGCCACACTTCTGTATTGCTCGCGGCACGTGCGTACATCGCCTCCACACAAATTGAAACGGAAGGTTTGCACGAGGGCGGATTCGGTTACGATAAGAAGAGTCCTCGCGAATATACCGACCTCAACAACACCCTTTATGCACTTGATGCCATACGCCTGACGCAAGACTTGGAAGAGAGTCGCCCCGCAGGTGAGAAGAAGGTCGATGTGAACTGGGACGCGGCGAAGCGTTATGTCCTCTCAATGCAACAAACCGATGGCGACGACGCCGGCGGTTTTGTCTATAATCGTGAAGTACCTCGCGCAAAGAATGGCGAAAAGGTGCCGCAATTAAAGGCGTATGGTTCCATGACTTACGCAGGCTTGCTGGCGATGCTTCACTGTGACCTCTCCCGCGATGATCCGCGCGTGCGCTCCGTTTATCAGTACATCGGCAAACACTGGACGCTCGAAGAAAACCCTGGCCAAGGTAATCAAGGCCTCTATTTCTACTATGACATCCTTGCACGCGCCTTGGATGCCGCCGCAATTGAAACCATCACCTTGGCAGATGGCACCTTGGTTGACTGGAAGGAAGCCCTCGCAGAAGCATTGATTCGGCGCCAACAGCCCAATGGCACTTGGGTCAATGAAAGCAATCGCTTCTGGGAAGCAGACCCCGCGCTCTCCACCAGTTACGCACTGCTTGCCTTAACGTTGATTTTGAACTAACGTGAATACGCAACTTCCCAATCTCGGCCTCATTAGCGTCCTGGGCAAGGGCGGCACCGCCACTGTCTATCGCGCCAAGCAACTCTCCACCGGGCGCGATGTGGCAGTAAAGGTCTTGGAAGCCGACTTTGTTCGTTCGCCAGAAGATATCACGCGATTTGTGAATGAAGCGAAGGCTTGTGCACGTTTCCGTCACCGCAATATCGTCCGCGTTTATGACGCAGGTGAAACCGATGGCATCTACTACTTCGTGATGGAACTCATCAATGGGTACACCTTTGCGACCTATCTCGAACGCAAGAAACAGGTGGCCGTGGATGATGTGTTAATCATCCTAGAATCCGTCACGGAGGCATTGCAGTACGCATGGCAGAAGTTCCGCGTGGTGCATTGTGACCTAAAGCCTGACAATATCATGGTCGATGCAGATGGCACCATCAAACTGATGGACCTAGGCATCTCTAAATCCTTACTCACCGTCACCCGCGAAACGCCTGATGGCGATGGGGAAATCATGGGCACCCCCGCCTACATGAGCCCAGACCAACTCTATGATTTGAAAGACCTTGATTGCCGCGCAGATATCTATTCGCTCGGGGCCACCATCTATCATCTCTTAACAGGCTCTCCCCTCTTCCCTGGAAAAACCGACCAACAGGTCGTAGACTGCCACGTTGGAGCCTCTTTCGCACGTGATCCGCGCATCCTTGCACCCGAAGTTCCGCGCGGACTTGCATTAATTTTAAATAGAATGCTTGCCAAAGATCGAAATCTTCGCTATCCTAATTGGGAAACGTTGAGTACAGACATCCAACGTCTTTACGCAGGCGAAACACTTTTAGCAACCCCTCTACAACTGGGAGAGAGCTCCGTTGCCTTCTCCCAAGAATGGTAAAGAAAGGACACACCATGCATATTCTCGTAACCGGTGGCGCAGGTTATATCGGCACCCACACTGTCATTCAGCTCCAGGAAGCTGGCTATGACGTGACCATCGTGGATAACCTTTACAACTCCCAGGAAGAAGCCGTTCGCCGTGGCGCAGAGCTCGCCGGCAAGACGCCGAACTTCTACAAGGTCGACTTGCTTGACTACGCAGGCCTGGAAGAAGTCTTCAAAAAGGCTCACTATGATGCAGTGATCCACTTCGCAGGTCTCAAGGCTGTCGGTGAATCCGTTGCAAAGCCCCTCTTCTACTATGACAACAACATGACCGGCACCTTCAATCTGCTCCGCCTCATGAAGCAGTATGATTGCCGTAACATCGTCTTCTCCTCTTCTGCTACCGTTTATGGTATGCCTGAAAAGGTGCCGTTGGATGAAAGCTGCTCCACGGGCGCACTCAATCCTTATGGCGCGACCAAGCTCTTCCTCGAACGCGTCATCTCCGACGTCAAGGCCGCAGAACCCGACTTGGGCGTGGTGCTCTTGCGCTACTTCAACCCCGTCGGCGCTCACCCGTCTGGTCGCATCGGTGAAAACCCCAATGGCATCCCCAACAACCTCATGCCTTACATCGCTCAGGTCGCCGTGGGTCGTCTGCCCAAGGTGCGCGTCTTCGGCGATGACTATCCCACCAAGGATGGCACCGGCGTGCGCGACTACATCCACGTGGACGACCTCGCACGTGGTCACCTCGCCGCACTGAAGAAGTTGGAACAGACCCCCGGTGAAATCTACACCGTCAATCTCGGCACCGGCACAGGCTACTCTGTGCTCGACATGATCAAGGCCTTCTCCAAGGCATGCGGTAAGGAAATCCCCTACGAAATCGCACCGCGCCGCCCTGGTGATGCTCCTGAATGCTACGCAGATCCTTCCTACGCGAAGGAACTCCTCGGTTGGGAAGCCACCCGCACGCTCGATGATATGTGCGCCTCCTCTTGGAAGTGGCAGTCCATGAACCCCAATGGCTACGACGCCTAATCGGTGTAAGCCAACCTCACTCAATCGGGCGAACGGAAATTCCGTTCGCCCGATTTGTTGTATCTACCTCGCCATGGGCTATTTCATTTGTAATTATTCGTCAAGCATGCTATCCTATTAAGGAACACTTAGCAAACGAGGAATTGCCCCATGTTCAAACAAACCTGCTTCGCCCTGATGGCCACCTTTGCCACCTTCGCCCTCGCCGCCAAACCTGAAGTCATCCCCGACCTTCGCCAATGGACTGACGCGCCTGAGACCTATCAGCTTCCGAAGCACCCTCGCCTAATCCTCGATTTAAACAACCCCCAATTGCGCACACACGCCGAAGTCTTCGCGAAAGAAATCCAGGCCACCTGCGTTGCCGCTACCACAGCCCCCAAACCTGGCGACATCACCCTCAAAGTGCAGCCAGGCTCCGTAGAAAATCCTGAAGGCTACACGCTTGAAGTCACCCCGCAGGGCATCACCATCACCGCCCCCACCCCGCTTGGTGCCTTCTGGGGCACCCGCACCCTCCTGCAAGTCTTTGACACCCAGGCCAAAACCTTCCCCTGCGGCAAGGCGGTTGACTGGCCGCAATACAAAGTGCGCGGCTTTATGTTTGACTGCGGTCGCAAACCCTTTGCCCTCTCCACCATTGAGACCTTAGTCAAACTCTGCTCCTACTACAAGCTCAATGACCTCCAGCTCCACCTCACCGACAACTACATCTGGTTGCACAACTACCCTGGTGTCAAGTCTGCCGCCGATGTGCTCGCCATTGAACCCTCCGCTGGCGCCTTCCGTTTGGAATCGGCCATCCCAGGTCTCACCGCAAAGGACGGCGCCTTCTCCAAGGCAGAATTCAAAGGCGTGATGGAAAAAGCCGCCGCAATGGGCGTGCAAATCGTTCCTGAAATTGATGTGCCCGGACACGCCCTCGCCATGGTACGCGTCCGCCCTGACCTAATGTACAAAGGCTCCGTAGGCAATAAGCACGACTGCGAACGCGCCGCCATGCTCGACCTCACCAACCCCGAGACCTTCCCCTTCGTGGCCAAAATCTTTGATGAATACATTGACGAAGATATCTTCACTGGCGACGTCATCCACATCGGCACCGACGAATACTACGGCAATGCCGAAGAATATCGCGCCTTCACCGACCAACTCCTCAAGCACATCATTGCCAAAGAAAAAACCCCTCGCTTCTGGGGCTCCCTCCGCGCAAAGAAAGGCAACACCCCAGTCATTGCCAAGGGCACCCAAATGCACATCTGGTCCCTCGACTGGCAAGACCCACGCGTAGCCCTGAAAGACGGCTATGACATCATCAACATCCTCGATGTCCACTCCTACGTCGTCCCCAATGGCACGGGAAATGTGGGTGCCTACGGCGATGACCTCAATATGAAGCCCTACTACGAAACGTGGCACCCCGGCACCTTCAAGCGTCGCAATACCGACTGGAGCGTTGACCCCAATCACCCCCAACTACTCGGCGCCGCTTGGGCCGTCTGGAATGACAATGCCTTCATGACCGACCCCGGGCTCTGCGGTCGCGACCTCCTCCCCATGATCCACAAAAACTGCGCCGTCGTCGCCCAGAAGACCTGGTCCCCCACCAATGATCGCCCCTACGAAGCCTTCCTTGAAGACCTCCGCGCCCATGCGCCCCAGCTCGGCACCACACCCCCCGCCGCATGGAAGCGCACCTTCACCGTGACCGCAGGAGATGCCCCCCAGTGCCTCGCCCAATCCGACGAACTCGCTCTCTACGCCATTACCCCGCACGATGGCAAAGTTGGCTTCTGGCGCGAAGAAGCCTACTACAGCTTTGATGTCACCCTTGAAAAAGGTAAGCGCTACGAACTCACCTTCGCCAGCCAAGACCGCAAAGCCACTGTGACCGTTCGGGCCCTGGATGACGCCACCGCCACCACCTATGACAAACCCCAGCGCCAGTACTACCCCAATACCTGCCGCTACTACACCCTCCCCGTCATCGCAGACTAATCCCCCTTCACAAAAAAACATAATCGGGCGAACCTCACCGTTCGCCCGATTTTATTTCCCCCCACCTCAAAAACTACAGAAAGAAACGCCCTCTCATCATCCCCTCAAAAAATCCCAAAGCACACCGCCCCCAAGTAAACATAGCGAACGTCCCCTCGAACACCGACCCCGAACACCGAACTCAGCCACCCCCGCACAGAAACTTAAGCGTATAGACTCAACGCACACTTTTAGCTTTAGAGAATCCACACTTCTTCCCAATTACCACCTCATGTGAGACAAAATAACTAAGCAATAAGGGCGGTTTTCAATCTCAGTTTGTTACAAACTTAAATCCAGTTTGTTACAAACTCAAATCCAGTTTGTTACAAACTCAATCTCGGTTTGTTACAAACTCAAAGCTGATTTCGCCCTTTTTCCTAACCAAAGCTATGCGAAAGTAAAGGAAGAACTCCCTATGTATTGAATTTTAACCACGAATTTCACGAATTTACACGAATTTTTAGAGTCCACGGAATGACACAGAATGACACAGAAAAAGGTCTGCATGTGTAAAGGACTGCAGGTGGTTTTCCGCCAGCCACGCCATGCGGGCAGCAGCTAATCGCGGCGCGATGGCGCTTTCAGCGCCCCACGATTACTGCTCGCCCTTGAAAACCGTGCATGTGAAGGACTGCATGTATTTTCCGCAAGGTCGCTAATCTTACAAATCCGCTCAACTCGGCGCTATGAAAACCTTGCTACGCAAGCTTTTTCCCAGCACTTTGTGCTCGGGCGCATATATTCCCGAGTATGACGGATTTGCGCTACGCGAACCGTACATAGGGCGGCGTCTCTTTATCCCTTAGATCTCTTTGTCTTTGCCGCCCTCTAAGGACTGCTTATGCAAAGGACAGTATGTGGGATTAAACACTGCAGTAAGCGCACGGGACACGCAACTATTTTCATTGCATAAACCTCCACTTCGTGATACTATTGTAGTGTTCTTTGAGCACGCCTCAGAGAAGTTCCATACTGGATTTCGAATCCCGTCTATATCGCATCAAGGGAAACCACAAAGGAGGCGATTTTTTATGCTTTCAGTGCAACAACTTACCACCATCCTCCACGCAACTCTGCAAAAGCTGTGGAAAACACCTTCGTTTTTAGGGAGCATTTTCATAAAGCCTAATTTCATCCAAGAGGATTATAAAATCTATGCTGCTCTGATGCAAGACATTGACCAACCATATATTTGGTCTACCAAACACAGCCGAGGGTTTTATTCGATTCAGAATGGTCAAAAAAATATCTATGTAAAAATTCGCAAAATTGACAACAATTTTCTAAAAACATACAATGCACCAAATTCAGGGCGGCTTCCCATTAACCGAGACACACCGTCTCTTGTAATAAGCGAACATTATCGTTCATACTTAAACCTTAAAACAAACGATGTTTCTACACTTACGATTAAGCCTATTGGGTGGATTAAATATCTTGGCCCCGCACGCTATGTCCCCGATCCATTTTTGAAAATGAGTATTTATTTGGGGCTACTTAGCCTTCTCTTAGGAATAGTAAGTATTGTTTTAGGCATTATAAGCCTTTCCTAACCTAATGTTTTTATAATGTTTTTACATAGGTATAATTATGTTATTTCCCGATGGCACTTCATCTAGCCCTCTTCCTTTGACTCGAAAAGAATTGTATTATCTCGGTAAGTTTTGTGAATATGGGAAAGTAGAAAACAGTACAGAAAAAGAGTTTTTTGAAACTTGGGCGGAGCAACGTTCGTGTGATTGGGATATCTTTGTAGAAAGAAATTTTGGAATACGTACGGCCATATACTTTAGGAATTCTTCGAAAACACATCTCGTTGAAGAATTCCAAATCAGGCTTTCAAAACCTTCGCTTGAAAATGCATTATATTTTTACCGCGGAGCTGGCAGATGTCAACTCCCTTCAATATGGCTTAATGTAAAAACAGACTTTACAACTGCTGCAGACTACTTGATTACGAATAGACCGCCTGGATTAGTAAACGACTGGGAGAAGGATACGCCGATTCTTTCTGCAACATTTAAACTTGCAGAATTTTATAGTTTAGGATTAGGGTGTAAAAAAAATGAAAAACTTGGACAAGCATACTTTCAAGTTTGGTTATCAATGGTAAAAGAATGTGTTGACTCGGGAGATTTAACCGCAAGACAGGATTTATTTAAATATTATTACGCTAGCCCAAAAGAAAATTTAAATGCGATAACTGATTTTGCGACAAAGGGCGATCAAGATATGATTCGACTGTTAGTAAAAACGTATCATGAAATGGGGGAGATTCGTCTTCGTGACTATTGGTCAAGCCGTATGATTGGCCCCTATTACGACCCATGTCGATAAATCTTCACATCAATAAGGCTTACGCTGTGGAAACAAAACTTTATATTTTTTCTGCTAAAGATGGCATGCAGTGGTTGTCAGGGCCTAAGAGTGAAGCCTCGCGCCTAACGTTTATTAGGCAGAAAATTGGAAGATTAGTAGACTTCAATGCAGGTGAACGTTCATATCGTGGCATTCTGATATATGAGAAGATGGCATACATTTATGCCTGTTTTTTAGCACCACGTTTTGATTTTAGGGGACGTGATGCAACCTACTTCATTTTTACAGAGATTGAAACATCATTTTTGACCAATCTCAACGTAAAAGCATTATTACAATCTAAAATATTTACCCAACCATTAACCGCATTTCAAGAAGACCTCTCACTCTCCTTGTCAACCTACATCATTGAAGAAGATACAATTCTCGATTCTGAAGACGCTTTTTCAAATATCGCAAAATGGATAGCACAAGTCACGCCTCTCACAGGCATTCGCCTTCATCAAGAGGAGGGTAAGAGTGTAACGATTAATAATGAGGCGACATTTGATTTTCAAAATACCGTAACCACGCAAAATATTGCCTCGTGGAATAGTTCAGCCTCTTCATTGCAAGCGAACTTGCACGCAATTGAACAAACTCAATACCTATCGAGTCAACAAACAATACCATTTGCAACTTGGAATTCCCCAAAACATTCCACGACTTCTCCTTCAATTAAGAAAATCAACAGAAATGATAGTATCCTATGGCGTTATGCTAAATACGCGTTGGTTCTTCTACTACTTCTAATCGCATTTTACATCATCTATCATACCACAACATCTTCTGGCTCCACTCTGCCTGAGGTGCGTGCAAATGAAATTTCAGTTAATGAGAACTCTATTGAAGACAATATACATTCATCCAACGATAAGGAAGAAAGTGTAACCCATGAGTAAAATTCTCTTTTTAGGCCATGAAGGGTCTGGTAAAACAGTATTGATGGGCATCTTAAGTTGTTATTTTGAGACAGCTGGGGATGGAAAGTGGAGCCTAAATCCAAAAAATCAAGATGCATTCACTTTTATGGAATTCGTCCCTGCCGCACTCGCAGCTGGGAAATGGCCTGCACAAACAACATTGGACGGCATTCGTCGTTTTGAGTGGGATATTGAATATGATGGCAAAACATATTCAAAAATAGAAATGGTAGATTATCCAGGAGAAGCCTTTCGTGCACTCTTTGACCAATCCAAACTAACCGACATTCTTAACAACCTTCGTCCTGATTGTACAATTCTTTCAGAACTCATTCGTTCTGCTGAAAATATCTTCCTTGTTATTAACCCAAGCGACATTTTAAGAAATGAGGGCGGTGTTAAACGGACTGAAACTATTTGGCAACTCTGTGAAGCTGTTGATTATCTCAAAACACTTCCTAAAAAACCTAAATTCACACTTGTTTTGACACAAATGGATCGCTATTGCGATTCTGTAGAAACGCTAAATGCAAAACAGATACTCTTGAATGCAAATGCGTTATTCGTAAAACGAGGCTTTGAGTCTCTAGATATTATTGGCATATCGGCTATTGGGAAAACGGTCAAGAATCGCTACGGCGATGACATTCCTGACATGAAAAATAGCCATCCGATTAACTTATCTGATCTCATTCTACGTATTTTAGTAGACTCGCCTGTTACACTTGAAATTCGCAACCTTCACGAACTCATAACATCGGCAACGCAAAATCTTAATCGTCATTGTTTAACATTAGATCACTGTACAAGTTTAACTACTACACTGAATCGCCTCATTGTACAAATTCATCAATCTTACAAAAAATATGGTTATCTTTTAGGTGAAAAACTTCACTCTGAATGCGCTTCCATACTTGCGCAATGTAAAGATGCCATTATTCATCTCAATCAACGTGCGAAAGATATTCGCATCCAAGCCGAACTAGAACGTAAACGAAAAGAAGCCGAAGCTCTTATCGATACGCTTAAAACTGATATCGCGAATATCATCGTACTACTTGTTGATGCCTCAATTGCTTCTCTGCAAACATCCTCAGAAGTTAATGAGAGAATTTCTAAACTTGAAACATTAAAGTCATCAATTAAGACAACTCGTTTAAATCATCCCATTGTTATTGGAGAATCACTTGTTAAGCAATGTGACTATAATCTAAAAAAGTGTGATACCACAATCGCACAATTGAAGAAAAAAGCTAAACAACTATTCGCAGAAGAAGATTTGTCCCGCAAACAAAAAGAAGAAGAAACAAAACGTAAACTTCAAATTAAAATTGAACAAGCCACAAAACAATTAAAAGCACAGCTCAAAATTATCAATGCAAAAGATAATCTCACCTACGAAACTCTTTGTAAATGGTTTGCCGCTATTCGGTCAAGCTGTCAATTTCTCGTTCAACACACTTCAACACAAACGGCCGCACACGATTTAATCAAAATAAGTAACTTACTTTGCCAATACGAAAAAGATCCATCCAACACGAGATCATTCACGAAATCATTATTGTTACAATTTGAAACGAAATATCCATTTGTAACAAAAGCAAAACTAGCTATAGACCAAAAACGACAATATGCAATTAGGGAAAAGAGACAACAAGCAATTAGAGAAGCTGGCAAGAATAGTCTATTTGTTGCAATCTTTTCATTTTTTATATTCTTCCTATTTCTTTATTTCTCCGATTCTCATGGTTTCTCCTTATTAAAATTCGCTATTTGTATCATTCTTTCTGGGATAGTGGCTATTGTTTCCTTCTTCGGCTTCTTATCATCATCGATTCAAGCATGACATAAATGGAACAAATTCAACCATGCGATTTTATCTTGAACATAGTCCTTAATAACAATCAAAAATTAGTTTTAACATACCCATATCCCCACAACTTGCCAATTTCACACATACTCTCTGGTGGTGAACTTCAAATGCTTGGTATCGCACGCGCAATGGTGCGTAAACCACAGGTATTACTTTTAGACGAACTTACAAATAACCTTGACGTCGTTATGCGCGAGCATCTTGCTGGCATATTAGAGCGTTTACGTCAATTCTGCACCATTATTCTTGTAACGCATGATATTCATGCGACGCGTGTGGCGGATCGAGTTTTTCTCTTTAATCAGGGTTTGATTGAAGAAGTGAAAGGTTCGGGAGCTGAGCGTGAGGCGCAGATTTTAGCGTTGTTGCGGAATGGATGAGACGAATGATGAATTACGAATGATGAATTACGAATTGTGAATGAGGTGGTAGGAGTCTTCAGTTGGTGCCGTGGCTGTAAAGTTTAATCCCTTCAGGGCTGCGGTGCAGCACTGGAGGGGTTAAAAGCTTTTTAAGGGTGGGGTTAGTGGCGGGTGGGGAGGATTTCGACCCAGTAGCCGTCGGGATCTTTGATGAAGTAGATGCCCATTTCAGGGTTTTCAAAGCAAATTGCGCCCATGGCTTCGTGGCGTGCATGTACGCCGTCGTAGTCGTCTGTTTCAAAGGCTAAGTGGAATTCTTCGTCGCCGAGGTTGTAGGGTTCCGTGCGATCGCGCAACCAGGTGAGTTCCAAGACAAACTCACTCTTCCCATCGCCCAAGTAAACAATCTTAAAGCTGCCATCTTCTGGCACAATCTCGCGCACGGGTTCTAACCCAAGGGCTTCTTTATAGAATGCCATGCTGCGTTCCAGGTCTAATACATTAAAATTAAAGTGTGCAAACCGAATCATCTTAAGTCCTCCAAGGAGAGTAATTACTTGCTAAAAAGTAACACAATTCCCCTCCTTCACGCAAGTCTTCCCTTTCCCACGGTGGATCACGAGCAGACTCACTCAACGGTAGTGATTCAAATTACAACGAGACCATGACCTTAGGGACCATCTAATGCTTCTGCGTCTTTGTAATGCAGGGGCTTTTATCAATGCATTTTTCTGTAGTTTGAGACCTCCTTGTGCTAAACTATTGATGTAGGTTGATGCCGTACCATTAAGTGAGGCGTAGTATTATGGTCGAGACGTATTGCAAGCGAGCTTTTCTTACTGCGGGGGCATTTTGGCTTTCCGGGTTCATCGCTCAAATTTGCCTCAGTGACCCTGGGGCTTTGTCTGGCGGTCTAACGAGCCTCTTTGCGTTCTTCTGTGGTGCCACGCTTGGACTTTTCATTGGGCCGGTCTTCTTTGTGGCGGGGTTATTACCTCGTTGCGAGGCGGTGTCGCCGCTCCTCTCACTCTTAGTTTTAGGCGGGGCGCTTTGTTCTTATGTGGGGTACATCACCCTCTTCATGAAGGCGATAACCGCACCCAATCTCAAGTGGCGCATGACCTATCTGCTGCTTGAAACGCTTTGTGCCTTTATCGCCGTCAGAGGACTCATTGACAGCATTTAATCGTCATTGTTTCTCCAATTTTGGGAGGTAGATATGAAATTCATTTTCGCAATGCTTATGGTCTGCATCGCTTGGGTCGCACAGGCGGATTGGCGCGCCACCTTAATCAGCCTTACCCCTCCCCTAATGTTAGAGGTTGACGTGACCGATCCGGCACATCCAATCGTGAAGGATGACCACATCTTCAACACCTTGGATCGCGCGCTTCAGTTGGAGCGCGATGCCTCTCCTGAGGATGCACCCTACCTCAAACTCCACACCACCTTTCTGCTCAGCAATGCGCTCTACGATTTCCAACGGTTACCCCGCACGGAGAAGACGCTCCCTGATTTAACGCAACCCTCCCAGTCGTGGTCACACACCCAAGCGAACGAACTCCTCAAAGTGCGTCTTACCGAGGCCCTCAAAGAGGATGTCCTTCGCTTCGCCCACGTGCCATCTGCATTGTATCCCGTCTTGCCTATAAGCAGCACCCCTTCTTGGCCCAATCAATCCGCCTTAAGCAAATTGCTCCCCTTGGCAATGCGCCACCTCAATCTGCCGAAGGAGACCTATTACCCACAATTTATTGCTTGGGCACAAGCGGCAGGCGACCTCTTCCTCGAAGGCACCCTCGAACTTGAGTGGTTGGGATACCAACACCAACACACCGACGTGCAACGCATGGAGGCGCTGAAAACCCTTGATAAACGAAACCGTTGGCCAAGAGATATCCGCGCAATGATTCTCCTTAAACAGGCACAGCTCCTGCATAAAGCCGAAGATTTAGAGAAGAAATATTGGCTTCTCTGCGAGGCGCGTTCGAAGGCCACCCTCCATCAAGTCAAGGCCGAAGCGGCGCAGAAGGTCAATCAACTTCGTCAGGCCTCCTTTGAATTCCCTGACTTCCCGCTCGTCATCCACCCCAAGCATCGCACCCTCACCGTACACTATCGAAACACGCAGAAACTCATCGTGACCTTCACAAAACCGAAGGAACAAAAGGAACCGCTTCGCAAAACGTATACCTTACCGAAGCCGAAGCATCCCTATGCCCTCGCAACCACCGAGATTACCCTCCCCGAATTGCCCTTGGGCGAGGTCGAGGTCACCCTTACAGCCACCCCCAACTTTCCTCATTTATACCAACCCGAAGAGATACTCTCGTTCCATGTAGGCACCTATTTGGCAGCCAAGATTACGAATGACACCCAGGGCTACATCGCCGTTGTGGATAGTTTAGATGGCACCCCTGTACCAGGCGCAGTGCTCTACGACGATGACAAAACCCTCACCGCAGATGCAGACGGTTTAATCCCCTATGTCTTCCCCAAAGATGATTCATCCGATGAAGATCGTTCATTACGCCTCTGTGCCCGCGGAGAGTCACTTCAGTTGCAGCATTACTTGTTAAAAAGCTACACCACGTTTCGCTCATCCGAAGAGAAGACCCAAGTGAAGTGTTTTACCGATCGCGCCCTTTATCGTCCTGGTGAAACCCTCAATTGGGAGTTGCTCATCCTCCACTATGACCCCAAGACCCGTCGTTACCTTCCCGCGCCAAAGACCTCTGGAGCGCTCAAGATTAAGGGCCGCACCGATCATGGGGAGACGTGCGTTCTCGTTGAAGCCAACTGCACCACCACCGCCTCGGGCACCCTCGCCGACACCTTGAAGATTCCGGACGATTTTAAAGGGATTATTTCCTTTGAATGGGAACGCAAGAAGGTTCATTCCCTCCCCGTTTCGGCCTTTCGTGCGCCCACCTTTACGATGACGCTCCAACGCGACAACATCGGCGCCCCCATCACCGAACCACTCCAATTTAGCATCACGGCGCACGATCTCAGTGGCACCCCACTGCAAGGTGCCACCGCCCATTGGCGCCTACACACTGACCGTGAAGAAACGCCCTCAGGGGAAGTCATCCTGGATGAGACGGGGAAAGCAACCCTAAAGGTCTCCCTTCCACCTTCTGATTCACCCCATCCACAGCACGCTATTTACGGTTATTTAGAGGTCATTCTGCTCAATTCCACTGGCGAACGCCAAACCGAAACGCTCAGTTTCTGCATTCCTCCATTCGGCTATGACTTCTTCATTGACGGTGCCTCCCCCACATGGTGCTTTGATCAAACACCCTTCACAATGACCCTTCAGAGTGACAATCCCAATGCAACGGGCACCCTGTGCGTCTATCCCGTCAAATCCATGCGGGATACTGCGACAACCGCCGCCCCCAAACCTATCCAAACCTATCCCTTTAAGGTGGGCCAACCCATTACGTTGACCCTGCCCACGGGTGTGTATGACCTGAAAGCCTCCTCCGGCCCCATCACCAATGACCTATCCACAATAACCGTATGGCCCCGCGAACACACCACAGAACGAATCGCGCAACTCCAAGACGGGAAAGGGACACTCCTCGTCAATTACAAAAACCAAAACCACACCTTTTCCGTAGGGGAAAACGTTGAGTGCTACTTCGCCCTCCCAGGTGCGGCACCTTGTTATCGCATCATCTCCACACGCGATGGCATCTCCCGTCCAGAACGCCTTGACACCCCCTTCTTCACTGTGCCCGTGACGCAGGAGATGTGTAATGGATTCGTGATTGAAGTCTACACCATTTGGCAAGGCACCCTCTACCAACACAGCCAAACGTGCGCCGTCATTCCCCCGGAAGAATTAAAGGTAGAAGCCACGCGCTTCACTGAAAAGGCCCGCCCGGGTTCGGAGCAGACGTGGGAAATCACCGTGGATGACCCCACTGCAGAGCTCATTATCACCTGTTATGACACCGCGCTTGAGGCTCTAAGTCAACACTCCTGGCAAAGCCTCAACCGCTTAATCCGCAACTACTATCGTTACGCTTCACTCGTTGACTTAATCCTTTACCCAGACATTATCTTTTGGAGTGAACAACTCCCCGACGACTTCTGCGATCCAAATACGTTTGAATATCAGGTATTAGGCAAAGAGAGCCTCTCCCCGAGTAACGGTCCTATCGGCAGGTACAGTGCCAAAGAAGCCGCTCCTCGCACCGTTTGGGGTTCTCGCGCCTCTGGCCTCCAAGCCGCACCGACAAACACCCCTAAACGACGCCCTCGAAGTGATTTTCGCACCTCCGCATTGTGGTTGCCACAAGTGAAGACAAAGAATGGGAAGGCCACCTTCACCTTTGCCTTACCCGATTCTCTCACCACCTGGCGCCTGCAAGCCTTCGCCTTCACTGCGGATGGACGCAGCGGTGTCTTACGTCGCGATTGTACGGCGACGCAGGAGGTGAAGCTCAATCCCTACCTCCCACGTACGCTCCATGTTGGAGATCGCCTAACCCTCGCCGTGCGCGTAGATAACACAGCCGACACCCCGTGCGAACAAGTGGTCACGCTCAATGAAGCCGAACCACGCCCCCTCCAGATTCCCGCCAAGGGTTACGCCATCGCCACATGGGAGGTGGCAGCAAAGACAATGGGGCCACGCACCTTCCGTTTTGCCTGCGAAGGCGACGCAGCAGAATTAAAGGTGCCTGTCTTGGATGACACGATTGAAGTAGAAGATGTCTATCCGATGACCTTGGTTGACACCACGCCGAAAACGGTTGAAGTCGCCCTCCCCACCCCTGAGGTGTGCCTAAAGGAACGTTGGGATCACCAACCCGGCGATGCGGTGACTGCCGCCTTGAAGAAGCAATTGGACTATCCCTTCAGCTGTGCAGAGCAGACCTTCGCCAAATTACAAGCCGCCATTTTGCTTGGGAAGGACGCCCCTGAGGGATTAGCCGACCGTCTTTTAAAGGAACTCCTCGCCCTCCGCACATCGACGAAGCTCTGGCCGTGGTTTGCAGGAGGACGCGATGACTCCTTAATCTCCTCTGCGATCTGCATCGGCACCGCTCGACTCTATCACTTAGGTTGTGCGCCCGAGCCATTGGTTGAAGCCGTGCGCGAAATCCTTACCACCGCACCAAATCGGATCACTTTCCCTGTGTGGGCGTATTGTTGCGCCACCATGAAATGTTGGCCAGCAGAGGTGCCAACCACCGACCGCCTCGCAGAGGCCTATCAAACTGCGACACGGATCCAAGAACGCCGCCTCATTACGGTTGCCGCCCAACGACTCGGCGTAACCGAGGTGGCCAAACGTGGCCTGAGAGAGGTGCTCGCCGCCATGAATACGTCAGAGGTTTGGGGCAGATACTGGCCACAAGAACGCCTCTGGTGGAATTGGTGGCACACCCCCATCGAAAGCCACGTCTTGGGTTGGGAAGTCCTCCGTGAGGCGGGTGAAACCGAAGCGGCGCGCGGCGCAGCCTTGTGGTTGCTGCAACATCGTCGCCTCAATGCGTGGGGATCCACCCGCGCCACGGCCGATGCTGCTTATGCGTTGATTAGCGAAGGGCTTAAGGACCAACCCCTCACCGAGCTCACCCGCCAGGAAGAGACATTGCCCAAGGCGAAACGCCTCACCTTCGCGCGCCAAACGCCTGGTATTACCTTCGGTGGCATCACGGCGACCTATCGTCTGCCCCTTGCCGAACTCCCTGTACCGCAAGTAGCAGATGATGCGGCCATTACCCTAAAGCGCACCCTCTCGCCCGCCAATCCCAAGGTGGGAGATACCGTAACCGTGACCCTCACCTTGAGCGCCGCGCAACCCATGAGCCACCTCCACATCTCCTCCCCTCGCCCCGCCAATGCCGAGCCGGTCAACACCCTTCCCTTCTGGGACAGGTCCAGTGGAAGCCGTGTAATGCCGGGCGATAGCGGAAGTGATCTCTTTATTGGTACACTCCAACGTGGCATCACGACAATTCAATACACCTGGAAGATTACCCACGCCGGCGATTGTGTCGTTGAACCCGCACGTGCCACCCTAATGTACGCGCCCGATTTCGCCGCACGCACCGAAACCACGCGCCTCACCACACACGCAAAGTGAGCCATCCCTCGACAAAACGTAGCATAAGCCCACGCCTCTTCACCCTTATAATTGACCTCACGCCATGAAAAAAGTATTCCTCTTCAACATTTCTACCTTGTTGATGTTACTCGCGTTCACGGGGTGCACCCTCTCCCCATCACGCGTTGCACTGCCATTGGATACGAGCCTTGTTCAGGCGGGTGTCGGTGTAAAATTACTTCCGAAAGCGGATGAATTCACCCTCCTACGCATCGCGCCAGTGTGGTTGGGCGATGACTATGTCGCCGTGGCCAACGTCTCTGCGGTCTCTTTTAGCGACACCAATAATGGCCTCGCCGTGGGTGGGCTTCTCGCTGCCGATGAGGGATGTGGACTCTCGGCGGCAGTGGTTGATACGAACCAAGATCACATCGGGCTCCGACTCGGAGGTGTCGTTTGCGGTGGAAAACAACGCGGCGTGCAAATCGGTCTCGTCACGTATTGTTCTGCAGACTCCACCGCACTTCAAATTGGACTGCTCAACTTTACCGAAGGCAGGCCCTACCCCATTCCCTTCCTAAACCTTGTTTCACCGAGCGACGCGACCTCCGAAGCTAACGCTGACGAACCCTGAGCCCCCCTCCACCACATAACAAAGCATCCACTTGTGATGCACAACCTTGACACCTTTTATTAGGAGAACGTATAATGAACGCCATGAAGACTTATCCTATCCTTTTGGGATGGCTTTGCGCCATCATTTGCGGTTGCACCACCGCGCCGCTTGCCGAAACACCCGTTGCGGAAACGCCCGTTAAGGAAGTGCCCGTCGCAGAGACACCCGTTGAAGAAGCAACGCCACCTGCGGTCGCCACGCCCGCACTCCCTGAGCAACTCTTCCAGCTCTCGCAAGATGCCCGTTGCCGTCAGATTGTCACCACCTGCATTGTCGCTGGCCAACCGCTCCGCGTCTTACTTGACACCGGCGCGACCCACACGGTCTTCCACAGCGAAAGTGCCAAGCAGTTGAAGCAAATCACATGGATGGACACGAGCCACATCCAATTCAGTGGTAATGCTACGCAACGCCCCGACATCTTCATCGCACCTGTACTGTTGGGCCCTGGCGACTTTGATCCGCGTCCACTCCTCTCCATTGACCTCTCTGGGGTGCGTAGCATGATGGCCGAACCCATTGATGGCATTGTTGGTATGGATCTCCTTACACCACTTCCCCTAACCCTTGACTTCAATGCAAACGAATTCTATTGGGGAATCCCTGAAAACCCCGCCGCATTAAAGTTAACCCCATTGGAAGGCAATCGCGACCCCAATGGCCGCCTCTTCATCTCGGTTAAGAGTGGCGAAAAGACCTTCCCCTTGCTCTTGGACACCGGCAGCTCCGTCACACGCGTCTATGAAACCGATTGGGCACCTGGTCGTGGCAAGGAGATTTCCGCACAGATTAGCGACGTGAATGCCGCCGCACACATTAAGGCTTTTGAAGGTAATCGCGGTGCATTGCAGTTGAACCCCGTCGTTGAGACGCGCGCCTTTACGCCGTTGATGGCAAACGCAGGGGAACCCTCCATGCTCGGCGTGGATGCTTTGAGGGGACTCATCCTCATCCACTTGCCTTCGGGAGATGGCTCCTTTGGGCAGTTCCTCATTGCGAAGCCCACACCCGCGCCCTAATTCCTCCCCTTAGGTCTCACCATGAAGCGCATTTTCACCGTGTTCCTTCTCGCCCTCCTTTTGGGCGGTTGTATCTCACAAGAACGCACCCCCTATCATGAAATTGCGCTCACGGGTGAGACCTCCCAAGACACTACCTTCCTCTGGCCCTTTTACATGGGCGACAAGCGAGCGCATTATGCACTCTGGCCCCTCATTAAAAAGTCGCCAGGGTGCTTTGCGCTATTGCCGTTTTACAACTACGACCACGGCATTCATGACATCGCCCTGATTGCCACCCGTTCCACCCATACTAATGAGTCGCGCCTCTTTCCCCTTTGGTATCAAAATCCAAATGGGTGGTTTCTCTTCCCCTTTGCCTACTCCTTCTGGGATGAAACGCACGCAAACTTCGGTTCGCCCCTCCTTTTTAATGTCATCCGCGAGGGGAGTGACTTTGAAGCGATTCACGCCCTACTCTACTTTTCAAACCGCTCAAGCAATAGTTCACGCAAGGCACTCTTCCCCTTCTTCTCCTACTATGCGCGACATGATAAAGAAGATTACGCGCTCTGGACGCCCCTCTTTCGTCGTGGTGTAGAGACCTGGTCCTATCAAGACGAAGGTAAGCTTTGCACGGAGCGTCACTTTTATAATCACAATTCCCTCCTCTCCCTCTATGGCTTCACACACGACCAAGCATGGACGGGGACGAAAGAGACGCCGCGTCAAACCCTTACCACAGACAAGTCCTTCTCGTGGGTCTTCCCCTTCTGGTGGCAATGGGGTGATAACCTCACTGGGGAACGCGGTGATTTGCTCCTCCCGCTCTACTTCCGAAAGGTCAACCAACTCGATGCTCCCGGCACCTACGCGACCCCATTCTTCGGGTGGGGCGCGGACCGTTCGTGGTGGTATGCATTAAACTGTGGCCGTTATGAAGATTCTCGTTGGGTGCTTCCCTTTGCCTTCTGGACCTATCGAGACAAGGACGGCGTGCTTGAGCGCAACCTCTGGACCCCGCTCGGCTATGCCAATACCACGCGCACACCCTCGGGCCCGACAGAGTTGCACGCATGGGGAATTGGCCCCCTCCTGCCAATCATTGCCAATGGTGATGACGACACCTTCAACCTCCTCGGCAGCTTCTTATGGAGTTGGAAACATTATCCACTTCAAAACGAATTCCGTGCAAATCTCCCCAAATGCGCACATTGCCGTCCACGGAATACCGGGACAACGTCCGAACGCACGCGCTCCAATCTCCTCCGCGGCACGCTCTACGCTCATTATTGGGAACGTGAATACGAAGCCGAGAGCCTCCTTGAACAACGCCCCATCTACATTGAACAAAATAAAACACACCTTGGACTCCTCCTTTGGTCACAGGATAAATGCACCCTTCACGGCAGTGAACACCTTCCCAAAGGCGCCACCTACCCAGGCAAAACGGGCGCATCCTATTCGCTCCTTGGCGGATTATGGTCCACCGAAGAGTGGTTAACGCAGTCGGTACACGACCTCCCCACCGAGCATTCGGAGTGCAAAGAGCACCATTGGTCAAGTCATGACTATCTTAAATTTAAAAATTCAACACATCAGACAGAAAACACCTACGGATGGATCCTTTGGCAGGATGAAGCGACAATCCACACCGATCGCCACCGCAATCAATTGGTTGAAACGGCCTTCCGCACACCCCTCTTCGGGTGGGGATCCTCGCACTATCAAACTGCTACGGGCGAAACCCATCCTGCTGGCAATAAATACTCAATTCTTTTAGCGCTCTATCGTCACGAAGCATCTACCTACCATTTCAATGATGGGCGATGCTACACACCCCATGGCGCCACCGACCGTAGAGATTTGCAAGAACAGTCCATCCTCGCCGGACTCCTCTGGAAGCAATCCCAATACACCTTCGCGAAGAAGCACACCACCGCACGAGACCTTGACCCCACGACTCTTGACGTTGAGACCGAACACCGCCACGATAATAGCCTCCTCTGTGGCCTCCTTGCAAAGACCAAACACCGCGAATATTCCAACGAACCACATGGCGGTTCGTATACGAAACGTTTTGACCGAGATTTCCTCTGTTCACTCCTGTATCACGAGGAAATGTATTGCCACCAGAATCAATACTGCGACAATGAGGTTTGCCGCGAAACCTTAACCGAATCAGGCAAAATCAAGTGTTGGCATGTCACCGAGAAGACGGCCACCACGATCCACGATATTCGCGTCCTCTTAGGGCTGTTGGCCAACTATTCGCTTGACGACACCCTTCGCTATGAACGGACACTTGAAGCGCCCGATGCGCCCGAGACCTGCGTCAGTGACCGCTTTAAGGAACGGTTCACCGTGCTCCTCGGCATCCCCTACGCCAGCGAACGGTCACGTGATGGGACTGTCAAACGAAAAGGGCTCTTTGGGTTGCTCTTTGACCAACGCCACTCGCCGACCGACAACACCGAAACCTTCGGCATTCTCGGCTTTCTTTACCGTTCCAATCGTCATGCCGATGGCACCCGCGAACGCCTCATCTTCCCCTTTATTCGCACCACCTCCCACGAAGCGAACGACTCCGCAAGCTTTAGTTTCTTCGGGAATTTCCTCAAATACGAACGTCTCCCAGATGGCTCAACCGACTGGACCCTCTTCTGGCTCTAACCAAACGGGCACGCGCATTCCGCCCGTGCCCAATCAATCTCTATTTGAGTCAAGCTAAAATCAATCATAACTCGTGATTGTTCAAGGTTATGTAGTCAATTTGTCACAACTATATCATTTTCAATATACTTGTGACAGTGTAGCTAATTTCAGAACGGCTTTCTGTTAATCCCACTGTCGGCTTCAAATAGCTTTTCGGAAGCGGCAAGAGTAGAGGGTTGTTGGTTTAGGGAGCACGGGGCGGGAAGGTTGATTTAAATGAGGGAAAGAGGTGGTTGCGGGGATTATTCTCTTAATGGTTCGTGGAGCCTTACCATTACTGCTATGTAAGTAGGGCGCTTTTTTGGTATCCTTTTAGGCAATTGGCGAGAGGTGCCGAGGATTTTAAAAGCGATAGGCGAAGATGCAATTTACGTTACCCCCAGAACTTCCGATTACAGCGCACGCAGAGGCGATTCTTGAGGCATTAAAACAACGCCAGGTGGTGATTGTTTGTGGTGATACAGGCTCTGGTAAGACGACGCAGTTGCCCAAGTTGGCCGCGATGGCGCGCCCTGAGGCGCGCGGCCTCATCGGTGTGACCCAACCGCGCCGTTTGGCTGCAATCGCGATGGCGCGTCGTTTGGCCGAGGAGATGGGCACCCCCTTAGGCGCACTCGTGGGCTATCAACACCGCTTTGAGAGCAAGCTCTCCCCTTCGACGCGCTTTAAATTGATGACCGACGGTATCTTGTTGGCCGAAACGCGTCATGATCCGCTCTTTAAGCGTTATTCCACCATTATCGTGGACGAAGCCCATGAGCGTAGTCTCAATATTGATTTTTTGTTGGGCTTGCTCAAGCGCGTCCTTCCCCGTCGCCCAGATTTACGCGTGATTATCTCCTCGGCCACGCTCGATGCGAGCCGCTTTAGCGACTTCTTTGACCACGCCCCCGTCATTGATGTGCCTGGACGCCTCTTCCCAATTGATACGATTTGGTCGGCGCCCGAAGATGAAGAGGATGACGATTTACCGCGGCGCGTCGCCAATGCGGTTGATTTGGCAGGCTCAGACTCTGGTGACATTTTGGTCTTTCTCCCTGGCGAACGTGACATTCGCGAAACGATGGCCTTCCTTGAAGGGCGTCGTCTCCCCCGCACGGAAATTCTCCCGCTCTTAGCCAGTCTCCCGCCTGGCGAGCAGGCGCGCGTCTTTAAGTCCTCGCCGCTGCGCAGAATTATCCTCGCAACAAACGTCGCAGAAACCTCTGTCACGATTCCTGGGATTCGTGTGGTAATTGACTCGGGTCTCGCCCGCATCAAACGCTACTCCCCGCAACGCCATGTCCAGACCCTCCGCGTGGAGGCCATTAGCCAAGCGAGCGCCCGACAGCGCATGGGGCGTTGCGGACGTGTGGGCCCAGGCACTTGTATTCGTCTCTACTCAGAAGAGGATTACCACCGTCGCGAAGCACACACCGCACCTGAAATCAAACGCACAGCCCTCGCGGGGGTGATTTTGACCATGGCCGATTTGCGGTTGGGGCGGATTGAAGACTTTCCCTTTTTGGAACCGCCCGCAGGCGCGGCCATCCGTGAAGGTTATCGCGAATTGCTTGAATTGGGCGCTTTGCAACGCATCGCCTCGGAGGGTGATGGACGCGATTGGCGCCTGACGCCAGTGGGCAGAACGCTCGCCACCTTTCCTGTAGAACCCCGTTTTGCACGCATTCTGATTGCCGCCGATGCCGAGTGTGCGCTTGCTGACGCACTCACCGTCGTGGCGGCAATGGCCTGCGACGAGCCGCTCTTGCGTCCAATTGAAAAGTCTGCCCAGGCGGACCAACAGCATGCGCGCTTCCGTTGCGCCAATTCCGACTTCAATAGTCGCCTCAAACTCTGGGCATGGTGGAATGACACAGTCCTCGGCACCTCCGAGACCCAACGCCGTAAGCGCTGCAAAGCCACCTTTATTAGTTATCCCAAAATGCGCGAATGGGCGAATATCCGTACCCAACTCGAAGAGCTCTGTCGCGATAAGCGGATGCATATCACCGAACGTAAAGGTGGCGAAGTTGGCTTACATCGCGCCCTCCTCTGCGGGTTACTCTCACGCATCGGTCACTATGACCGTGAAACCAAAGATTACCGCGGTGCCTTTGCCGTGCGCTTCACCCTCTTCCCTGGAAGTGGGTTAGCAAAAGCGGCCAAAAAGGAGCGTCCTGATGAAGGGCGACCTCGCCAAGCGCGCCAAAAGTTCAATCCCGATGCGCTACCCGAATCAAGAGAATGGGTGCTCGCAGGGGAATTGGTAGAGACCTCCAGACTCTTCGGTCGCACGGTCGCGTGCATTGATCCACGCTGGATTGAACCCATCGCAGGGCCACTCTGTAAGGTACATCGCCACTCGGCCTTCTGGGATGCGGACAAGGGATTTGTAAGAGTCCATGAAGATGTGACACTCTTTGGATTACCCATTGCCTCGGGACGGCTACGCGACCTCTCGCGATTAGACCCCGAAGCAGCACGACGCTTCTTTATCGCAGATGCTCTCTGCGTACCAGATGCCGTGAGCACACCACCAAAGTGGTTGCAAGAAAACTGGCGAAAACAACGTCTTTTGGAGCAAGTCCTCGCCCTTCAGCGTAATCATCGTGATGCCTTACGCGATGCCCTACTTGCCTTCTATGAAGCACATTTGCCCGCAGATGTCTGCAATGTTCCGCAACTGTTGAAACACTGCCCGCCTCTCCCCTTAAAGGGAAGTGACTTTTCCGTAGACGCCGCGACGCTAAAAGAATTCCCCGAAACGGTCAGCGTCGGGGGCGAAACCTTCCCCTTGAGTTACGTCCACGCACCAAAGACGGTGGATGACGGAGTAAGTGTCATCGCTACGCCTGACACCCTTCACCTCCTTGCGCATTGGCACGGGGAGTGGTTGGTGCCCGGCCTGCTCCCAGGAAAAATCCTTTGGATGCTCAGTGCGCTCCCCTCTCGCGTGCGACACGTCTTGGGAAATCTGACCGAAACACAGGAGATGGTGCTCTCAAAGGCCAAACCCTACGTCCGCCCCCTCTCCGAAACCCTCTTTAGACTTTTACGTGACGAACGCGGGGTGCGCGTTGATGAGACCCTGTGGGAAGAAGATCGCATGCCCGACCACCTACGCATGAACTTTAAAGTCATGCTTGATGGCGCACTCATTGGTCAGGGACGTAATCTCCAACCGCTCATTGAGCTCTTTGCCACCCACAAAAATGCCCCCGCCCCCAAGGCCTCCACCCTTGAAGACCCCGCATTAGCACGTTTGGCCAATCATCGCGAATGCGTGGAAAAACTGAAGGCTATCGGCGGAAATCGTTGGACTAATTATGCACAATTCCCCTCGCTTACGCCGCAGATAAAGTCCTTCTTAAAAGAAGCCGAGATTGACGTTACGCGCCTGGGACAGGAGATGTTTACCCGTGTGATTGAGGAGACATTCCTCCGCAATCCCGACGACCCCCAAACCGAAGCCGAACTCCAAGCCCGTTATAGCGCTTGTAAGAATCGCATTGCCAATACCGCCGCAGAGTGGAGACGACGTATTGTCTACATCCTCTCCGAGGCAGCAAGGTTAGAACATCGCGCGCAGACCGCCACAGGCGTCTACCCTGAAACCACAGAAGACATCCTTGACCAACTCGCTTGGTTGGTCTTTGACGGCTTTATCTCCATCGTCCCAGGAGAGATGTTAGAACGCTATCCGCAACTCCTCAAAGCGATTGACGAACGCCTTGAGCGCGCCCGTAATAACCCCTCAGGCGACAGAAAGAAGATGGAAGGCATCCATCCCTACTGGAATCGTTACCTTGACTTTGTGCAACGCCCCAAAAAGCCACGCCATGACCCCGTGGCCCTCAGTCGTTATCGTTGGGCAATTGAATCCCTCCGTCTCACGACCTTCTGCCCCACTGCACAAGGCTTTGAAAAGACCTCTGCCAAACAACTTGACGCCCTCTGGCAATCCGTCCTCAATCCCTAACACCTTTTCTTAAAAAAGCGTAGCCTGCCATCCCCACCTGTGCCCTCAGGGGGCTTTCTCCCGTGGCTCCCACCCTCTGCCGAAGCCACGGGGTGTTCCCCGTGCCTATGGCAGGGGCGCATTTGCGGGGGTATCCCCCGTCGTTTGCGCCCCACAGTCCCTCGCCCCCACCCTTCTTACTCCCTTTTCCCCTTTTTCTCCGTGAGCACCAGTAAAAGCATCCGCCAGGATGCGTAGCGTGCAGGGCTCAGCCCTGCCGCGGGTGCAGGGGTGAGAACCCCTGCCTGAGGGGCGTGGGGGCGAAGTTAGCCCCCACATCTCTTCTCACTCCTTACTTTCTCCCCTTTTCCCTTTTTCTCCGTGAGCACCAGTAAAAGCATCCGTCAGGATGCGTAGCGTGCAGGGCTCACCACTGCCGCGGGTGCAGGGGTGCGCCCCCCTGCCTGAGGGGCGTGGGGGCGAAGTAGCCCCCACATCTCCTCCTTCCTCACTTCTCACCGCTCGGGAGCGGAGCGACCGAGCTAACCGGTACAAAGCACCGTTGATCAGGGCTCCTCCTGCCCCAACGCAATCTGCTAACTACCAGAGAATGAAACGACCTAACTGAAAGAGCTCTTGTGCCCGAACCTCAACCCCAAATAATAGACACCCCTGCGGACCCCCTCCGCAGACTCTTAAGGCGTTAGATTCGGCGCTTTTTATCCTGCGGACGTGAAATTTTTGCTTGGACAGTCTTAAGCATCGTGCAGAGGTCTACAATACCCGTGTCTGCGAGTTCGTAATAGACTTGGCGTCCATTTCGTTCGTTTTTAATGACCCCATACTGTCTTAGCACAGAGAGATGCTGACTCACTACGGGAAATTCATTTCCAAGCATTGAAACGATTTCTGCGACACACTTCGGGGCGTCCGCGAGAATCTCTAAAATTGCAAGGCGTACGGGATTTCCCAATGCTTTACACAGTTCTGCTCGCAAACAAAGCCCTTCTATTTCTTGATCCGACATCTAATAAACCTCTCTTACCTATCTACCTAAATATTAACATCTTATTTTCAACACTTCAATCAGAAAATACTACTAATATGTATTTAATTTTTTCCAAGGTCTTCGTATGCTTATGGAGTGTAGCGCTTCAAAAAAGTAGAATAATTATTTTCGCACTTCATTTACTCCCTTCATCTGATGTATAATGTGCGTGTTTGCGTGTCTTTTATGAATCATTTAATGCCATTTTTGGCGGGAGTTGTCAGTCTTAATGAATCCGTTAATCTTTAAATCTACTAATCCCCTCCTGGTACCCCAGGCCGAAGCAATCGTTAAGCGGTTGCAAGAACATGGTTATCAGGCGTGTTTTGCAGGGGGATGCGTTCGTGATGCGCTACGCGATGCGCCAGTCAAAGATATTGATATCGCCACCTCAGCCACCCCCGAGGAGGTGGCTGAGCTCTTCCCTGCGCAGAGCATTGGCGTGGGGAAGAGTTTTGGGGTGATGTTGGTCGTGATGAACGGCATCTCCTATGATGTGGCGACCTTCCGCACTGATGGCGGTTATCAAGATGGTCGCCATCCAGAAACAATTACCTATGACACTGCCGAACACGATGCCTTGCGTCGCGATTTCACGGTTAATGCACTCTTTTATGATCCGCTCTCAATGAAAGTCATTGACTACGTGGGAGGTGTGGATGACCTTAAAGCGGGCATTCTGCGAACGGTTGGAGCACCACTGGAACGTTTTCGCGAAGATCGCTTACGCCTCCTACGTGCGATTCGTTTCGCTGCGGTGTGCGGATGGACCATTGAACCCGAGACGTGGACGGCGATTAAAACCGAGGCGCCCCACTTGGGATGCGTCAGTATGGAACGCATCCGCACCGAATTTATCCGCACCCTCTGCGAGGCGCCCTCCCCCTCTCAGGCGCTCAAACTCCTCCACTTCAGTGGGTTGCTCACCATCTTTTTCCCCGAATTGGTTCGCCTCCGCGGGTGCCGGCAAGATCCCATTTGGCATCCAGAAGGGGATGTGTGGCAACACACCGTCAAGATGTTGGAACTTCTCCCGCCCAAACGTGACCCCGAGCTCGTTTGGTCGGTACTGCTGCATGATATCGGCAAGCCCGATGCGCTCGTTGTGAGCACCAAACTAGACGGTTCTCCATGGTATCGCACACCGGGGCACGCCACCATTGGCGCCAAGCAGGCAGAACCCATCCTGCGCCGATTCAAGGAAAGCGTTGCCACAATTGAACACGTCTGCACGGCAGTGCGACAGCACATGCAATTCGTAGAATTACCCAAGATGCGTGAGTCCACCCTCCGTCGGATGTTGGGCCGTCCCACCATCCATATGGAACTCGAACTGCATCGGCTGGACTGTCTCTCCTCCCACGCGAAGCTTGACCTCTACCACGCAGCCAAGACGCGTTTAGAAGCCTTCGCAGGCGAACCTGTGCTTCCCCCGCCAGCCCTTACAGGAAAGGACCTCGTGGCGCTCGGTTATCAACCTGGCCCCAAGATGGGAGTCTACCTAAAGAAGGCCTACACACGCCAATTAGAGGGGTGCGACCGCCTTACCCTCCTCTCTGACGCCCTCTGCGATGCACCCGGGCACTCCAATCGCCCCCGCCGCATCGCCTTCGTGGCCGATGCCGAGGGAAATGCGCCCCTTCCTGATGCGTGGGCCGCGCGCACCGAACACCCCGACTGGGACGTGACGCTCATTGTTCTCCCTGGAACGCCGTGGGAAAAGCCCCTCCCCAAGATGGCAAAACTCTACCGCGTGGTCACCGACTGCGCCGGCAATCCCGATTATCCCGCCAAAAACACCTTTGACGTGCTCATCCATGCCACAGGCGAAGTCGCTCCAGCACTGCTCGCCTCGGCCCGACATGCGGTTGCTCTCTAAGAACGCCACTCCCTCCTAAAAACACAACAGCCACCCGAATGGGCGGCTGTTTGTTTTATCGCGGCGTAGCTCTCCCTTAACGGCAGCAGAACCAAATCACGCCGCTCACCCCTAATGCCAAGCAATAGAAGCCAAAACGCCAGAATGCGTGACGATTCAAGAGGCGCACCATCCATGCGACACTGGCATATCCCACCACCGTAGCAACCACAAAGCCCGCCACGGCCAAACCAGGGGTTAATCCAGCAAAGGCGCTCTCACCTGGCGCATCCAATGCCTTCAAGACATGGAGGATATTGCCCGCTAAAATCACAGGGACCACCATCAAAAACGAGAAGGCCGCCGCATCGCTTGATTTAACACCCAAAAAGCGCGCCATCGCAATCGTGCTACCACTACGCGAAATACCGGGCAACATCGCAAATGCCTGCGCGCACCCCATTGCCAACCCCCGCAGCGGAGTCACCTCCTTCTCCAAATTTCGTCCCCACAGGCGCGTGGCTAAGAGTAATAGGCCAGTAAAAATCAGACTCCCGCAGACAAATAGCGGCGACTCAGCAGCAGCTTCTAATTGTTCCTCATAGACCAAGCCCAGCACCGCGGCAGGAATCATTGAGACGAGCACCGCCACGGCGAAGGTCCACGCGCGCTTTTCCTTACGGAAGAGACCGCCAACCACCTCAGCAATTAATCCGCGATAGAAGAGCAAGACGGCGACCAATGTGGCGCCATGCAATAGCAATTCCACACCCAAGCCACTCATGGCATTAAAGCCCAAGAAGTGCTTTGCCAACACCAAATGCCCCGAAGAGCTCACCGGCAAAAACTCCGTTAAGCCCTGTACCACGGCCAAAATAACCATCTGAAGATACGTTTCCATGCCGCACAGTATAGCATAAACGCCCGCACACACAAGAACGTCTGCGTGCGAGCGTGGCAGAAATTAAGCGGTGGGAGGAGGCGCCCCTTCAGGCGATTCGCTCAACGTTGCGTGCAACACCGTAGGCGGCGGTGGCGGGAAATCATGTTCCAAACAATTCGTGAACATCGCCTCCAATTCGGAGAAGGGCAACAAGCGATACGGCTTAAAGTACTTTGGGCGGATCTCATCACGCGGCGTGCAGGTGAAAAAGGTAGAATGCCCCTGCTTCATCCCAAACAACTCCGAACGTTCGACCCACTTTGGCACATCCAAATCCTCGCCCGTCTTTGTCTCAAAGATGTAAAAATGGTCCTCCACACGCGCGACCACATCCAGCTCCATCTTAATCTGTTCACTTCCCGGTTCCGAGAGGCGCACATTCCAAAAAAGTCGATAGTCATGCGATTGACGTGCGGTAAACTTCCGCAAGGTGCGGTCAACCAAATACAACGTCACGCGTTCGCCCCATCCACCATTGATGAATTTGATGTCACGTTTAAGCAACTCCACCTTTAGGCGGTCCTCCCCCTCCTTTCGTGCGCGCAACATACCGCCGCGCTCCAACTTCGCACAAAAGGTGAGCAACCGACTCCTTACTGCCTTTGGCAAACCAGGCGTCCCCGCCGCAGGGTAGAGAAACTCCGCATCAAAACGGCTCACCTGCGTCACCACTTCGCGCAAAAAGGGCGCGAAATCCTCATACCCATTCCACACCGTCTTCGCCAATTTGTAATCCGACGGCGGCTTTCCCGTGCCCCACTTCCGCAAAAGAAGTCCATACTCCACGAAAAACTGCGCCAATTCACGCGCCTCTTTCGGTCGAGACTCCTTCAAAAAGGCGGCGATTGCCTCCTCGCGCTTCCGATAATCTCGTAACGCACGCAACCGTTCATCGGCCATTCGGATCAGCTCTTCTAAGACTTGCTCTTCTTCAATCATAGCGACCTCCTTCCGCGGGACAAGAACAGTTTAACACAAACTTCGCTCTCCCCTCTGCAAAAAACACCTTCCCCTCTCCCACCAGCCCACCGAATGCACTCCCCCTCTCCCACCAGCCCCTGCATGATAATCTTCTCACGCGCGCAAATAATTTACTACCAAGAAGCCCCGTCACGCGCGGAGTTTGTTAGAATAATGTACGTTTATCTCTTCTTTTATTAGGAGTCAAATACATGAATAGCGATACAATTAAATCCGGTTATCAGCGCGCCCCTCATCGTTCATTGATTCGCGCGACCGGCGTCCAACAAGAAGATTTCAAAAAGCCCTTCATTGCCGTCTGCTCCTCTTACACCGACATCGTGCCGGGGCATTGCCACCTGCGCGCCGTCAATGAAATCGTGAAGGCGGAAATTCGTGCTGCAGGCGGTGTGCCGTTTGAATTTGACACCATCGCCGTTTGCGACGGTATCGCTATGGGTCACCAAGGGATGAAGATGAGCTTGCCCAGCCGCGAACTCATTGCAGACACCGTGGAAACCATGCTTCGCGCCCACTGCTTTGACGCAATGGTGTGCATCCCAAACTGCGATAAGATTGTGCCGGGCATGATTTTGGCCGCGTTGCGCGTCAATATCCCCACCGTCTTCGCCTCGGGCGGTCCGATGCTACCAGGTAAGCACCCTATCACAGGTAAAGACTCTGACCTCAACACCGTCTTCGAAGCCGTGGCTGAATACAAAAACGGCAAGATTACCGAAGCCCAATTGGATGAAATTGAAGCCACCTCCTGCCCGGGATGCGGTTCCTGCTCGGGTATGTTCACGGCAAACTCGATGAACTGCCTCTGCGAAGTGCTCGGCCTCGCCCTGCCTGGCAACGGCACCATTCCCGCCGTGGATCCGCGCCGTGAAACCCTCTGGAAGACGGCTGCACGCCGTGCCGTGGAAATGGCAACGGCGGGTGGTCCCTTGCCGCGTGAACTCATTGACCGCACCGCGATTGACAATGCCTTCGCATTGGATATGGCGATGGGTGGCAGCTCCAATACGGTGTTGCACACGCTCGCCTTCGCACACGAAGCAGGTGTGGATTATGACCTGCGCCGCATTGACATGATTTCCAAGCGCACCCCGCACGTCTGCAAGGTGGCGCCGAGCTGCGCCTATCACATGGTTGATGTGGATCGCGCGGGCGGCATCTCTGGTATCTTGAAGCGTTTGAGCGAACGTGAGGGTTTGATTGACTTCACGAAGCGCACCGTCAGTGGTAAGACCTTGGGCGAAATTGCCGCAGAGGCCACCATCACCGACACCGACGTTATCCGCACCTTGGAAGCGCCCTACTCTCACGATGGCGGCCTCTCCGTATTGCATGGTAACCTCGCCCTTCAGGGTGCCATTGTAAAGCGTGCAGGTGTCTATGCCTCCATGCTCAAGTTCTCTGGCGAAGCCATCTGCTTCAACTCCCAAGAAGAGGCTTGCGAAGGCATTCTCGCGGGTAAGGTTCGCGCAGGACACGTGGTGGTCATCCGTGGCGAAGGCCCGAAGGGTGGTCCTGGCATGCAGGAAATGCTCGCGCCGACCGCCTACATCATCGGCGCTGGCTTGGGCGAAAAGGTAGCACTGATTACCGACGGTCGCTTCTCTGGTGCGACCCATGGCGCCTGCATCGGCCACGTTTCTCCGGAAGCAGCCGAAGGCGGTGTTATTGGTTTGGTGCAGGATGGCGACACCATCAATATCGACATCCCGAACAACCTCCTGGAAGTGGCACTCACCGATGAAGAACTCGCCGCACGCCGTGCCGTGGCTCAGCCGTGGCCCGAACGCCAAGTGACGGGATGGTTGAAGCGTTATGCTAAGCTCGTGGGCAATGCCTCCACGGGCGCAACGCTCTCCTAATACAATTCATCCGTTGCGTCCGGTCGACATCAAAGGTCGCCGGACGCATGCGCTTAAACTACCTTCCCTATGTCTGACGATATTCCTTTACCACCCCCAAAAAGCCTACAATCGGTCATCGGCGCGATGTTGTTTGGCGCTGACCACCCGATGACGGTGGAGGAATTGTGCACCGCATTGAAATTACGCGGCGAAGGGGCGGCACCCGACACGCCTGAGGCAATCTTTGCCCAGACAGGCGTTCGCGAAGTGCGCACCTACCTTGAAGACATTGGGGCAACCCTCTCACACGTAGACCTCGGGATTCGCCTCTGCGAAGAGGATGGACGCTTCTCCCTCCGCACGGTGCCTGCGGCGGCGCCATGGGTGCGCATTTTGTTAAAGCATGAGCAACCCCAACGCCTCTCCCGCGCCGCTTTGGAAACCCTCGCCATCATCGCCTATCGTCAACCTGTAAGCAAGGCTGAAATTGAAGCGGTGCGCGGAGTCTCCACCGATCACACCGTGCGTGCACTGCTTGAATTGAATCTCGTCCGTACGGTTGGCCGCAGCGAACTCCCTGGTCGCCCCTTCCTTTACGGCACCACCAGCACCTTCTTGGAACATTTTGGCTTAAAAAATATCAAAGAGCTTCAAGAATCCTAATGCTGTTTGTGTGCCCTGCCGCCAGTCGTGCTAACGGCCCCACCTTCGCACGCTTTCATGTCTGCCGATAGCCCCTTAGAACATCTCTACCTCCACTTCCCCTTCTGCTCGGGGCGATGCGGTTACTGCGCCTTTACCTCGGGCCCGCCTACGTCAGACCCAATCAATTACATCCATGCACTTGTGGCAGAACGTGATGCGCGCCAGCTCACCCTCGCGCCATTAAAGTCGCTCTACTGTGGCGGAGGGACGCCTGGGCTTATCGGTAGCGAAGGATTTTATGCCCTTAAGCACTCTGGGCTCTTTACCTTTTCTGCGAACTACGAGTGGACAGTCGAACTGCACCCCGCCACGGTCACGCCTGCGCTCATGCAGACCTTAGCAGACTGTGGCGTGACGCGGATTAGCATTGGCGTACAAAGTTTTAACGACGATGTTTTACGACAGTGTAATCGTCGCCACACCGCGCAGCAAGCATTAGAGGCAATTCGCACCGCCAGAGCTTTCATCCCCGACACGGGCATTGACCTCATCGCAGGATTACCAGGTGTCAATGACACCCTCTGGCAAGCAACCTTAGACCAATGTTTTGCATTAGACTTACCCCATGTCTCAATCTATGCACTCTCCATTGACGAAGGCAGTATCTGGGCGCGTGAGGGAAGAACTCCACCCAATGGAGACGCTGTCTGTGATGCGATTGCCGAAGCGGCCGAACGACTTGCCGTGGCGGGTTTAGCACGTTATGAAACCTCCAACTATGCCCGAAGCGGTTATCGCTGCCAACACAATCTCAACACGTGGCATGGCGGGGATTACGTTGGGCTCGGCAAGGGTGCTGCCTCTCGCATTGGATTAACGCGTAGAGCGAGTAATGGCACTGAAGAAACGCTAAGCACCCTTGAGGACGCATTAGAGCGTGCGCTAACCCAATTGAGGTTAGACGAAGGCTTTAACCTCACACAGTGTCTATCGCATTACCCCATGCTTGCCCCTTATGCTGCCGCCTGGGAAAAGTTGCTCGCCTCCTACCGCGAGAACCATCTTCTCTCCGCAATCAATGCGCCCACACTTCGGGGTTATGAAGTCTTGGATGCGATGGAACGCACCCTCCTTGAAGCCACGCTTTAAATCGCCGTACAAAAAAGAAAAGCACCGTTGTCAATTCAAACAAGCGGTGCTTTAGAGAGTTCTTTCAAGTGTTCTCGTTTGTCTTGGGTATTTGTGTGTAATTCAAACAAGCGGTGCTTTAAAGAGTTCTTTCAAGGCGTTCCGCTCACTCTTCCGCTGGAGCCTCATCTGCCTCTGGCGTAAATAAAAACGGCAATTCAGTCAATGGATCCATCTCCGGTGGCACCACCAAAAAGCACTCCACCACCTGAGGCTCCATCCGCGTAAAGCTCCACGTCGTCTCCTTTTCGGGTTGCCACACAGAAAAGACGGGATAGCCTTTCACACGAATGACACAAGAAACTTGCGGTGGCAAGGTTACCGTCCACTCAGAGAGCACGGTACGGACATAAATTCCCTGGGGAGCACGTCGCTCCGCTAAACGCTTGACCTCTTTTTCTGGAATCGGCAGCGTACTTGCGACAAAGAGGCGTTCGGTCGGTTTGAGTCCGCTCTGATCCGTAAAGTCAGGCACCCATGGGCACACTTCAGGCAACTGCGTGTAGAGGCACACCATGGTACACGGTGCCACCGCCTGCGCCGCAGAAGCGGTCGGACCCAAGAGGAGCGGCTGCTCTAATGGACGTTGGTAACCCGAACCAGTCAGCAAGGGTAAGACCGAGACCGCCCCGCTCTCCGCAGGAGGCGGTAAGCCCACAATCTCAGCGAGGGTCGCCACCCAATGTTCGACGCGCATGGACTGCTCAGAGTGTTGCGTCGGCCAAACGTAATTTTTCCAAATCACGGTCAATGGCAGGGTTTCCTCCTGCGGCGCGAGCAGAATTAACGCATCGGAATTCAAGAGTAAGGGCAACGTTTCAGCCAAGCTTTTGGGCGTGACTTCTTCACTTAAAATCGCACAGAGTGGCGCCTGTTTAATGCCATCTTCGTAACGGGTCCGATGACGTAAATCAAGGATTTCTTTTAGGCGTGTGGTGGCCTCTTCCCACGTGATATCACGAATCGGCAAGATGCGATACCCTGCCGCAGTCAAAACAGGGACAGGTCCCATTGAACAAAATGCACTTTCAGTCAATAATGCATGCGGCAAAACTGTGCCCAACTTCGCTGTTGTGGCGAGGGTTTTGGTGTACGCTTTAGGCGGTTGCGTCAATTTAGGCGCGAGAAAGAGAATATCGGGCTTAGCGCCCGCCGCTTGCCCTGTCAGTTCAAGTACCTGCTGATCTGCGAGCAACGTCCCGACAAAGAACGCCCCCAACAGCACCGCCCCTATCTTTTTCATAAACATAGACAACTTAAAACGTTTGCATTTACAATCGTCAAGAATTACGCAATGTCCTGTCGGCAGTTCTCCCGCTTTGGGATTCAACCCACAGGACATCATCGCTGCGGCATTAGCACCACGTCTGCCATGCCCAGAGCAAACCCCAGTTCACGGCAAGTGCATAGAGTTGCGATGCGAAGTCATCTGCCACGATCCCCCAACCTTCTGGAAGATACTGAATCTGGCGCGCTGGCGGCAACTTAAGCACATCCAAGATGCGAATCACAATGAATGTCGTCAAAAGCATCCAAGGAAGTTCACACAGCGGCAAGCCAATGGTGGCAATCGGATAGAGCATCCATTCATCTGCCGTAATCCGACCATCATCCTTCTTCTTCAAGGTCCGCTCAGAAATGGTACAGACGGGTACTGCGAGGAGAGTTAATAGCACGCACAAAACGATTTGTAATTGCCATGGCACCCACGCCGCAAAGCCCCACGCGAGCAAGACACCTGGCAACGAACCAAAGGTGCCAGGCGCACAAGGTGCCACTAAGCCCAAGCCAAGACCTGTGCCGAGCCACACGCTGAGACGTTGAGAAAAAGAGGCGCCCAGGGTTGCCTCCGGGCGCATTCCTTCATAAGGGTCTTTACCTTTCCAGCCCATTTATTGTCCTTTGGTCATGCGGTAAAAGGTCAAAAAAGAACGAATGATGTCATCAGACGTCACATCATCAATTGTGTATTGCGACCCTTCTGGACGGAAGGGCTCTTCATGCGTAGTTGAGCGAGCATTCGTACGAACCACACGTGCATGTGCCAATGGCAAGATACCATCATTCACAAAACGGCGCGTCACCGAATAACAAATCTCTTCCACGGAACCATTATTGCGATAGACCGTCAAAATCGTCGATGCGGGAGCTTCACGCACATTGGCAGTACGCCCTAAACGACGCATCTCCCCCGCAATCTCAGTGAGTGCAGGGGTGACGACTTCACGTAAGAATTTGGCGAACCGTGCATTTTCCCGTTCGGCGCGAGAGGCCTGCGAATCGCTCAGGAAAATGTTTTCAAGCTCTTGCTTCCATCCCTCCATGCCTTACGGTCCTTAATCCGCAGAAGGCATGAAGTTGATGATCGGGAAGAAGGGAACGCGAGAGCCCTTGATGACGTTGATAAGGCCAATCTGATAGCCGTAAATCATGTCCGTGGAGTTGACCAAGCCAATCTGGAAACCGCGCACGTCGCTTGCGGCGTTGATCAAGCCAAACTGAAGACCCTTAGCCACGATTGCTTCGTTGTACAAAGCCACCTGAGCACCCGTAAGGACGCCAGCGGAGTTCATACCAATCGCGAGCTGCAAAGCACCTGCAGTGTCATTCACCTTGTTACGAATCAAGGCCAACTGCAAACCGTAGGCATTCATTGCTTCACCACCGATTGCGAGGTCGAGACCCGTGAGGTTCTGGCAAGAACCCCATGCGCTCAAACGCAAACCGATGATATCAATGGTGTCATCGCCCTGGAAAGAGAACACAACAGGCGAGAGGGTACGCGTTTCAACGCGCTGATAATCCGTTGCAACAGTAGCAGCCGCTTCTTGCGCAAAAGCACCAGCTGCCAAGGAAACAGAGGCGAAAAGAGCCACGATCAATTTTTTCATAAGTGTCCTCACTCTATAACAAGCTTCGCGAGAGCAACTCTCACGTCTGCCTAAAATGCTACTCTATTCTGAAAGAAAGTGCAAGTCAATTTTCACGTCTAACGTCACTTTTTCTATGAAAAATGCACTTTCTTTCGAAAAATGCCCCCCTGTCCCCGTCCTCTCATGACACGTCCTCTGATTTATACATTATTTTTAGTGCGTTTTACTTGATCGTTAAAGCGGCAATTTCGCCCTATTTATCCGAGGCGGTTGCGTTGTTTTGAGCACCCCAAGGCGCCTCTCCCTCGCGCACATGCTCGCCTTTTGAAACCGTCCAATGCTTGACAGTAAAAGAAAAAGGAGCGGCGCACAAGCGGTACGTCTGCTCCTTTTTGTTTCTCTCGCGCGACGGCTTCGCGGGGCTCTACCCGAGTTAAGTCAATCGCGCTTGTGGATTTATTCCTTCACGGTCACGCGCAAACGGAAGAAGCGGTGCGTGGCGAGATCAATCGTTTGCCAGGCAGAGTCCGTTAAGGAGACCTTACCCTCAAGGTGAATGACGCCCTGCTCTGCGAGCATGGGTGTGTACTCCACGTCCTTTAACGCACCCGTTTCGTCAAAGACTAAGTTTTTAATCTGCAGTTTATCTGCGGCATCTATGGGCGATGTCCCGCAAAGGAACTCCTGCCAATTAAGTAAACCATCCTTGTCGGAGTCAACTTCTGCAAGTGCCTTTAGCGCATCCGCAGAGGTAGTCACATCCGCCAACTCATACTTACGGAACCAATAGTGCGGAATTGCCAAGGAGTCTTCATCCACCTCCCATTCAATTACCACAGGCTCAGTATACTCAATGGACTTTGTCGCCGCGCGAAGTGCAAAGGTGACATCACGATAGACGACATTCCCTTGTGCGGTACGCGCTTCAAGCGTAATCAGCATGCGCGAACCATCCAATCCCTCATGCGTCTGAGGCGAGTCAATGATGACATCAAAGACATGCTCATCATAACGATAGACCGTGATATCCTCATCTGCGATTAGGCTTAAGCAACTTGACAGTGCGCGCACCTCCGTCACCGCCTCATTACACGTCACGCGAAGACCTGCACGTCCTTTTAAATCGCCCTCAAGGAGCACCCCATCCTCTAATGCTTCTCCCGAGAGTTGAGTCACACTTTCAATGATGGGCATCGAAACTGGCTCCTCGGTGAGGCGTGTAAAGGTTTCACCAAACCAAACAGGTTCATCGGCTTTTCCAGAAACAACAATGCGATAACGCGAACCAAATTCAGTGGTTAAGCCCAAGCTTGAGAGCTGCAATTCTCGCACGCCGACATTTTTACCTTCAAACGTCTCTGCGGTTGATGTCCCTTGTTGATAGACGTGGGTTAACATGATATTGCTCAGCCCATAATGAAGCCGTGCTTCTTCATCTGTGCTCTCTTCGGCATCCGCTTCTTCGTTGCCCTCTTCTTCATCACCCTCTTCGTCCATTGAAGACAAGGTCAGTCGCAAACGACAAAAGCGTTCTGCGTAATCAGCCAATGAAATCTCAAGCACGTCAGGCAACACCGCCTGCTCCGTAGCATCCACCTCAGGGAAGGTGGCCAACGTCTCCCACGCCATCTCTATTTCATTCCATAACTGAACATTCACGGCGCACTCAAATGGTTTTTCATCCCCACGCAAATCTGTGATAGCAAAGGAGAGCGTTGACTCCTGCGAGGGGATGAATGCCTCAGGGAAGGTGTACACTTCCACGTCATACGCAGAAGAGGTCACCGTGAGCGCCGCAGTTTCTTGCCCCATTTCATCCCTCAAGGTTGCAGACCCAAAGACCTCTTCATCTGCCGTGGAGTCTTCCGATTGGTCCAATGTGATAGATTCCACGACGGACTCAGACGAATACGGCGTAGCCGTCACAGTAAACTGCGTAAAATCCTCTTCTCGGCACTCCGGCACCATCCACACCACACTGGGCAAATCATTAACATTGACCACCTTCGGCAAGGGTGCTACTTGCACTTGAGCCTTGGGGGAATGACCTAAAACCCACAGATCCAGTTGAGCCTCATCGGCAAGACAGAACCACCCCGAGGTGTCATCGTTCTTTTCATTCACGTACCCATCGTTCACCTTAAGGTACGTCTCTTTGTTCTTGACTTGATAACCGCAAATAAAAACTGCGTGTCCAGGGATTGAAGCTGGCAGTGGCATACCGCTTTCAAGCACTTCCTTAATTTCTGCCAATTGTTCAGCGGAAAAAGCTTCACCACTCTCTTTTCCAGACATTTCACCGAGATCATACCAATCGTTCACCACCACATTCAAGAGTGACGTACCCGACCCATTGTTGTCAACAGAATCAAAGGTCATATCTGACAAGACGTCAATGAGCAACCCGAGACGCGCCACGGGAAGACGTTCTGCCTCGGTCGTGTATTGTGGCTCCCATCCTTCCTCGTCGATGTATTTCCAATAGAAGTCATACAACGCATTCCATTCAATCGGAAGCCCGCCATGGAAGCGCATATCGTAACCCGTCTCACCTTGTTCGTTCTTTAACAGCCCAGGAGGCGTACTCAAACGCTTGGAATAAATAGCATCAATCCGTTGGGGCCATTCATAATACTTCATGATTTGCGAATACATCGTTGCGGCGCACCCAACCGGTGCACGATTACGATAAGTATCTTCAGACGCTGTCTCTGCGGCGAGTTGCGGGCAAAAGTCATTCCACGGCTCAAACTGATCCCAATTCGAATTCAACTCTTCCGAAGCGAGGTCTACGGTGACGTTTGTTACCGTAGCGGCCAGAAGTTGAAGCGTAGACTGCGGATTTAAGAGCGCCTCCCATGCAGCCTCCGCAGGTGTGGGAGGCGTTTGGGACACAAAAAAGGTCGCCACCGACTGACATTCCAACCGCTTGGCACGGGCGCGCATCCCCGCCTGAATTTGAAACGCAGGTTTTTCCTTCGTTGGTGCCACGTAATTACTTGTCGCATACACCAAAAGCGGCATCTGCTTCGTGGAACCCGAGAAGATTAAATGACCTCTCGGTGCCAATTGCACACACCAAAGCCCATCCAACGATGTAACCGACTCAATCGTTGCCCCAAAAAAGGTCGTTTGGAAGGTCGGCTGAGCCAACGTCGCATTCGCCGCTCGCGTAATCTCCTCTTGCGTAACCCATCGCGCAAAAAGATTCGGCACCAATGCAAATACACTTGTTGCCACAAACATCCATTTAAACGACTTCATTCTACATCCCTCTCTGACATCCATGTCATTCCTTCATGGATTCGCCAAATGCGTTCAACATTATCAAAACGCCGCATACTTTACAGCCTTCTTAATTAAAATACAATCTTTCTTTTAAGGTCTAAACACCTCCTCTCCCTCCCACAAGCCCCTTATCCTCCCACTAAATCACATGCCCTCCACCCCAATTAAAAACTTTTTATTAAAAAGACTTGCCATTTTGCAGGAGATTTGATACCTTTATGGGACTTTTAACCGCATCAGAGATTCGGAGGATTTAAAATGGGAACAGGACGTACCCTCAATAAGAAGCCGGCGACGCGCCCGGTCAAGTCTGCCGGCGAACGCCGCCGTCGTGATGCCGTTCAGCGCAAGCGTTTGATCGCGCTCGGCATGGACGAAGCTACCGTTGCCAAGCTCAATGCAGTCCAGATTCGCGACTATCTGCGCACGCCTGCTAAGACCAAGGCCGCTTTCGCAAAGTAATTGCGTGACCGGAACGGTTCAGCAAAAGCACATCCGCATTGCGGGTGTGCTTTGCTTTATCCAGACACCCCCTCTCCACCTCCCCCTTTTCCTTTTAAAATAGAGGACGCTTCCCATGAGAGCTTTCCTTGAACGTTTGGCCGCACGGAGACGATTCGGCATCCATCCAGGCTTGGACACCATGCGCCAGCTGTGCGATGCCTTAGGCAATCCAGAACAAGACTGCGCCGTAATTCATATCGCAGGCACGAATGGCAAGGGAAGCGTAGCCGCCATTTGCGAAGCCGCTTTGCGCACGATGGGCTTGCCCGTGGGACGTTATACCTCGCCACACCTAATCCGCGTCAACGAACGCTTCTTGGTCCATGGCGAACCCGTTTCAGATGAAGCCCTCACCCGCGCCTTAGATGAAGTTGAACGCGTCTGCGCCGAAAAGGCATTAGAGCCCACCTTCTTCGAAGTGCTCACCGCCTGCGCATGGGTCATCTTCCGTGACGCAGGATGCAAAATCGTCGTCTGCGAAACCGGCATGGGAGGCCGTTGGGACGCCACCAATATCATTCCCGCGCCCCTCGTCACCGTCATTACGCGCGTTGCGCTTGACCACTGTGCGATTTTGGGTGACACCATTGAAGCGATCGCCGCCGAGAAGGCGGGCATCATTAAAGAAGGATGTCCCGTTGTCATTGGCCAAATGGATCCCCGCGCCCGAGCCGTCATTGATACCGTCGTCGCAGAACAACACACCACCCTTCGCGATGCAGCAGAAGAGGTGCGTGTGACAGTTTCTCGTCGCACCGTCCATGGCCAAACACTCCAATGCTCCACCCCCTCCTGCGACTACCCCGCCGCACTTACGCGACTCGCGGGTAGCTACCAAGTCATCAATGCCGCCACGGCATTAGTCACCTTAGAAGCACTTGCCAAACACGGCATTGTCGTGCCCCCAAAAGCCTTTACCGAAGCCCTTCGCACCGTGGACTGGCCAGCACGTTGCCAACTCCTCTCCGACGACCCACCCGTCTTCTTGGACGGCGGACACAATCCCGACGCACTCAAAGCCCTGCGCGAATCCCTCAAATCCATGCACATCCGCAAACGCATCGCCCTCGTTTGTGGCTTCTGCCAAGACAAAGCCATCGTGGATGCCTTACGAGAGATTGCCCCCTTGGTGAGTTGCGCATGGACCGTCCCCATCGCTACCGAGCGCTCCCTCTCCCCACAAGAAACCGCAGACGCCGCACGCGCTGCAGGCATTGCCACCGCCATTCCGATGAGCACCGTCTCAGAAGCGCTTGAAGCCGCCACCAATTGGGCCCAAGACTGCCATGGCACCGTCGTCATCTGCGGCTCACTCTACCTTGCAGGAGAGGTGCTTGCCCTTCGCGATGAAGCCGACGAGCCAACCCTTGATCCGGGAGAACTCCCCCGTGCGCATTGATCCGCCGGTCGACAAAGACATTCGTTGGCTCTATGAAGACGAGCGGATGATTGTCATCGACAAACCCGCTGACCTTCCAGTGCATAGCAGTGGCAGCTACGTGCGCAACACACTCGATTGGCTCCTCAAACGCTATCGCCCAGGCAACACCATTCACCTCGTCTCCCGCCTTGACCGCGAAACAAGCGGTCTAGTCCTCGTTGCCAAAGATCCCCAAATGGCTGCCATCCTTGGCAAAACCCCAAAACGCAAATACTACCACGTCCTCGTGCGAGGCCGCTTCCCCGAAGGACGATGGTGCGCCTCAGGCTCCATCCAACGTTCCAACGAGCCCCCCGTCTACTCCATGCGCCACCTCGTTGGTGCACGCCTCACCACCCACCTTCCCCCCTTACCCGAAGACCGAGGCGCCGCCACCTGGTTTGAACGCATCGGCGAAGGCCCCTGGCCAGACACCACCCTCCTCTCTGCAGAACTCGTCACCGGACGCACCCACCAAATCCGCGCCTCACTCTGCTCATTAGGTTGGCCCGTTGTGGGCGACAAAATCTACGGCGGCGACCCCGAATGCTTTTTACGCTTTAGAGACGACCTTCTCACCGATGCCGACCGCGCTCACCTCCGCCTGCCCAACCAAGCCCTCCGTGCCGTAAAACTCGAATTCCTCGGCAAAACCTTCCACACCGTGCGCACCCCTTGGACCACCCAAGCCCACTGGCCCTACTAAAACACGCCCCTAAACACACCTGTTAAAGCACACCCCTTACGAAAAACAGAAGTTGGTGAATCTCTAAACACTTGCTAAAAAACAAGGAGCGCACACCCCATGCGCTCCCTCATTTTACCCACCTTCAATCACTAACATTTGCGTGTGCCCCAATCTGTCCCCCACTTCATCCCCCCAAAAAAATAAAATCTGCGTATACCGATTTTGCCCTATTTCAAATACTAACATTTGCGTGTTGGCACTTGTGTTGGTACTATGCACGTTGTAAAACTGTGTATTTTAGTGTCTCATTTGAGGGAAATCCATAAAAACAAAAAAGCGACAAAACCCTATCAAATCAAGGTCCCATCGCCATTTTTCATATGGTGGAGCGAAGGGGATTCGAACCCCTGACCCCCACGTTGCGAACGTGATGCTCTACCAACTGAGCTACCGCCCCATACGAAAGTGGTAAAATAGTATCAAATACCCATCTTAAGCGCAAGCCTTTTTTAAAAAATACGAAGTTACCGTGATGTTTCATCATCATGTGCGCCGAAGCCACACATTTTCAACCACTTACCATCCCTTCGGTGTGCCTTCTATTTGACACATTACGTTTCTCTCTGTTTTATTTTCAAGAATATTTGTTACTCAAGACGGCGACCTTGTTACGTCTGACTAAAGCGTTTGAGACTTCATCTAAAAAAGACGCGCAACGAAATCCCGTTGCGCGCTAAGAATAAAATGGAGTAACTCTTGAATATCGTTAATCTATTCTATCCCTTCCTCTTAATCAATATTCCTCAAAATAGCCATAAACTTGCCATTTCTTGTTGTAGTCTTCAAAAATCAACACCTTGGTGTCACCATCCGTCGCAAGGATCATCTCGGTATTCCAAGTGCCTAATGACTTTCCTCGGCTATCATACCACTTCACCTTTGCCTGAAGAAATACTTGATCTTTCGTAAATCCATCCACTTCTTCAGTACATTCTCGATAAAGGGTGATTTTCGCAGTGGAAGCAATTTCCGCTCTACGTGCACCATTACCCAAAATAAGCGTTCCCAAGAGAGTCCCATCTGCAGCAATGTTAAATAGACCTTCTCCTGTCATTTCAAGCAGGCCATAGTTAAGAATATAACTCTCAACATCACTTGAATAATAGAAGCCTTCACACCATTCGGGCAAGAGTGTCACCGTCAACGGAATTTCAAGTGTCATCACAGTTCCTGCAGCCGTCGTCACCTTCAAGACAATGGTGTATGATCCCGCCTTTTTAGGCGTACCACTAAGAATCCAATTGCCATCCTTAGTTTTGACAAGCTTAACCCCAGTGGGCAATTTTGACGCAGAAATAGACTTCACCTTTGAATGTGCATCAAACAAGGTAACACCAATAGACTCATTAATGGTGCTATTTGTATGCAATTTAAGCTCACCCAGTGCACATGAGACCTCTAACTGCTCCGCTCGAACGTCAAGCACAACTTCCCATGAGCGCGTTGTACCACGTGTAGAAACAACCGTAATTGTGGCAGTAGACACTCCCACTTTCTTGGGTATACCAGAAAGAAGCCAGCGACCCGTAGTCTTCTCTTTCGCGACCTTAAGTCCCGTCGGCAACTTCTTCGCAGAGACAGATTTAATGCCACTTTCTGTCGTAATCTCCAATGGATACGAGACTGTAGCACCAACAATCAATTCTGCATCAAGCAAGTTTTGAGGATTAAAGATCACATTCTCGGTCTTAAACCGTGCAACAATTTCTCTGGAGGTTGGCTCCATCACAAAGGTGTACTTCTTCGCTAAAGAAATATTTGTTTCACCTTCAAACCAGCCTAAGAATTCTGCATGTTTAGGAACGGTTGCCGACAATGTAACCTTTTTACCAACAAGATAAGTTCCTGCGCCTTTTACCTTACACTTATCATCGCCACCTTCCATTGTAAGCGTTACTGTTGGAATAGCAGAAACTTCAAAGCGAACCGCCTTCACCGTTGAGCCTCTCAAGATGAAAACTCCTTCATAAATACCAGGCTTCGTAAACGATGCAGCCAGAACACCCGTTTTACTATTCAACTTCAAGCCAGAGGAGATGAACGACGCCTTGTAGCCCTCGTACCCAGCATAGTCACGTTTCTCACCAGGCACAAATGGGTAAACCGTTGCGGCACATCCGATAAATGCCCCCTTATCCACCTTCTTAATTGAAGCAGGAAGTCGTACACTATTAGGATTAAGCGCGCGACAATTACTAAACGCATTTGCCCCAATCGTTGTGACAGATTCTGGAATCGCAACACCTGTAAGTGCCGCATTCATGATTGCATTTTTGGCAATACTTGTAACCAAGCCCCCCTCAATGCGTTCCGGGATTACAATGTCACCTACGAAAGTAGACGCCGTTGGTGTTAACCCTGTAATCGTTACGTTCGTTCGCTTTCGATCAATGGTATAAGTAAAGGCCTTACGAATCTCGTCATCCGTTACTGGAGCTAATGCCGCAGGTGTCCATGTGACATTACGAACCCATGCACAATCGTATCCATCGTAATACGACTCATCCTTGATGTAACGCCATTCAAACGTGTGGCTACCGGCTTCTACAAAGACTTTCACCGTTTGCCAGTCTACACCACTTCCACTGATTTTCGTCACGACCTCTCCATCCACTAAGAAGGCTAATATGTCATATCCTTCTTCTGAAGAGACTTGCCAATCAAACGAAAGTTCACCAGGCTGCGCTATAGACGCCTTGAGCGTATTCGTACTACCATTGCCCAAGTATTGCGTACGAACAACTGGTGCATTTGGTGAATTTGCATCATACGTACTATGCCATCCAATTGTCTCATCAATCGTCAATGCTAAACAACCTAATCCTTCTGCGATAGACAAAGAATCAACAATTTCAAAATTAAACGATCTACTGTTATCCTCATCATCCTCTTCAATGACATCCTCAATGTCAATTTCTACAGTCATTTGATAAATGCCTGCTGTAAAATCTTTCCATTTTTCATTATTGAGACGAACGCTAAAGCCTTGCATCGCTTCAAGTGTGACATCGTCTTCCCATTCGTATGACCAAACACTCGCATTTGTGGCTTCAGATTTAATCGTTGCACGGAATTTAGCAGTTGAGCTACTTGCAACTGTTCCAAAATTACCTACACCAAAGACAAAATCAAAGGCTTCACCAATCATGACCGAACGAATCACATCAATCGACTCGTCTTCTGAGTGAGCCGTCATAAAAAGACTATTACCATGTTCCCAATCTGAGAAGACGGCAAAGTCTAAGTCAGGCTTTTGAGTATCGTCATCATCTGGCTCTTCTTCTGTTTTAGCAGTTTGTGTTACCGTAATTGTACGAACAATGCCTGTCGCACCCGCTACAGTAATCGTGCCTGAGCGTGGCGTAGTTAACGTATTCGCAGCAATTACATAAGACAACTGCCCATTGCCAGACGAGCTCGTTGGAGAAACTGCAATCCAAGCACTTGATGAAGATGCAGTCCATGCATCATTAGACTGAATTGAAATGATTCCCGTTTGTCCTGCCTCTTTGACAGAAAATTCAGAAACACTCACCGTCAAAACCGCTTCACAACAAGCATTTGCAACAGCACTATATGATGTTCCGATGTCATTAACTGCAGCAATCCAATAGTAATACATTGTGCCAACAGTAACATTAGAATCTACAAAAGAGCTCGTAACATTTGTTTTGTATGCCGTAGCAGGTCGGATTGGTGTCGTACCACGATAAAGATCATAATGCGTCGCACCTTTTGAATCCTCCCAAGACACAGTAATATCAACCAAGCCTGCGGTAATAGAAGAAACAGCGGGGACTCGAGGTGGAGCCTTCATTGTTAAATTCTTCCATTTCCCCTCCTTGTCTAACACAGCTTCCCATTCATCCGCATGCTCAACTGTGTAAACACCCACTGTAGCAGGAAATGCTGATGAACCCACAGATGTAGGTGGATTACCATTAAACGTTACACGTTCTAATGCCGTACAATCACGCAAGGCATATGAGCCAATCGTCGTACACGTCTCTGGAATAACAATATTCTGTAAGGCCGTACACTTTTGAAATGCATATTGCGGAATTGTTTGCAAATTCGCAGGCAACTGAACCTTTTGCAAATTTAAACATTGATCAAACAGTCCAGTGCCAAAAGTTGTTAAGCTGTTCGGTAACACAACTGAAGTCAATGATGTACAGCCCGAAAACAGATATTGACCTAGCGCTTCAATTGTCTCTGGGATTTGCACCATTTTAAGTGATGAACACTTTTCAAAGGCCCTATCGCCAAGACTCTTCAGTCCATTTGGCAATGTAACTTCAGTTAAGCTTGTACAATTGTAAAAACAACGATATTCAAGAGACGTTACCGTTTCAGAAAATTCTACCGAGCACAAGGCTGTACAACCACTAAAGAATTCTTTGGCAAGTGATTCAATGCCCAAATCAAGAGTCACTTCCCTAATGTTTGCATATGTTGTTATGGAATTGTCAGAAAAGAGGGTCCGCATTGTTGAACTTGCTAAAGCTTTTGGAATATTCACCTTCTGAATAGCAGATTCCGCAAATGCCCCACTTCCTATCTTTTCAAGACCAGCAGGGAGTTTAATTTCTGTAAGCGAAGAACACTTAGAAAACGCATTTATCCCAATCTCTTTCAAAGTTTCTGGTAATGTAATACTTGAAAGATTTGTACAATTGTAAAAAATCGCACGTGGAAGCGTCGCCCACATAGATGGTAATTTTATAGACGTAAGAGACGTACAATCGCGAAAAACATATTCACCGCATTCGGTAAGTGTTTCTGGCAGTTGAATCGATTGAAGAGAGGCGCATCCCATAAATGCAGAATCGCCAATTGTCGTTAATCCTTCAGGTAAAACAATTTCCACAAGCGAAGTACACCCGCGAAAACACGTTTTACCAATGCTTTGTAAACTTGCAGGTAAAACTATCTTTTTTAATTTTGTATAGCCCGAGAAGAAATTATCAGGAAGTGTCGTTACACCTTCTTCAATGACGACCTCTTCAAGCGAGTTTGTAGCATGTGAATAAATTGAAGACAACGTTGATGTCGCCAATGCACTAGGAACATTTGCCTTTTTAAGTCCTGTACATCCATTAAATACACTTGCGCCGATACTTCGCAATCCTACCGGCAGTTTAACCTCTGTAAGCGATTCGCATCCACGAAAAGCAACCGGCCCAATTTCAATTACACCTTCAGGAATAGTCATTGATGCCAGTGATGTACAACCATCAAAAATGCACCCAGGCAACGTTGTCCAAGACGAGGGCAATTGGACGGAAACTAACCTCTTGCAATCAGTAAATGTAGCTTCTCCACATTCTGTGACCGATTCTGGAATTACAATAGATTGTAACGATACGCAATTTTCAAATGCATTTCTCCCAATCGAGGCAACCGTTGAAGGTAATGTAAGTTCTGCCAAACTTTGACACCCGCCACTGTTATACCTACCAAAACAATAGTCACCGATTGTCTTAATTCCTTCGGGAAGCGTTAACTTCGTAAGAGAGGTGCAATCGGTGAAGAATCGCGAATTTAGCGCAGTTGCCCCTTCATCTACAAAAACTTCGGTTAATGTAGAGGCAGCATTACCAAAATATACGGCCATTGTTTCCGTGGCAGTAAGTGCTTTCGGGACATTGACCTTACGCAAATTCATACAACCTGAAAACGTGCCTGGGTCCATAGAAACAAGCCCCGATGGCAATTTAAATTCGGTAAGCGAAACACAACCACTAAAAGCGTCGCGAATTTCTGTTACACTCTCTGGAATGGAAACCGAAGTGAGCGACGTGCATCCTTCACACATCCAGGAAGGGATAAACGTCCACCCATCTGGAATCGTAAGTGTTTGTAAAGATGAACACCCCGAAAACAACTCACGCCCATCCCAATCTTCATTTTGTATCTTCGGGAGTCTTACGGCCTTTAAGGAAGTACATTCATCAAAAACACCAGGTCCAATTGTTATAACACTATCTGGAATATTAACCTCTATTAATCCCGTCCTCTGGAATGCAAGCAGACGAATCTCCGTGATGGTCTCAGGGATCGTAACAGAGGTCATTTCATCCTCATTTAAAAAACACCTATTACCAATGCGGGTGACAGTAGCTGCGTAGTGATTAGCAGTGTCGCTTGGTGGAGTTGCATAACTCGGAATGGTCACATGTCCACGACATTTTATCCATTCTTCAGTTTCTTCATGATATAAAGGCTGGAAGGAAATTTCTCCATAGTCTTGTAGCATACTTCCGCTGGGGTAAATTTTCCAGTGCGATGCGAGTGACCAACGATATCCATTCGCCCCGAAAACAAAACCATCGGTAGTGTAACGGATATCATCTGCTGCTCCCGCAAACGAATGAATCCCCACCATCACAAACATCAACATTAAATAGAACAATCTTTTCATACAACACCTCATAGTGGACGGACGAAAAAAATGATAATGGTTATGTACCATCTATGAACGTGTGACCTATGAATGAAATCACACATTAAAATCACACTCCTGCAAGAGATAGGGTACACAAAACTATCTCTTGCAAGAGGTGGAAACCACTTTACTTGGTCAAGTTAGCGGCATCTTCCTTCAGTACTGCAGCCTTACCCTTCACCGTGGCAGTGCGAACGGTGTAGAAGGGTTTAAAGCCCCTGATCGTGGTCTGGGTGCGCATCGGAATCATCACGTCTGCGCCATTGGCTTCAGCTTCAGTCAAAGCCTTATAGCCAGCACGTGTCAAAGGCGAACCACCAGAGAACATTTCGCCAATCCAAGCGAGTGCGTCAGCAAAGACACCCTGGCTGGGAACTTCTTCATACTGGTCTTCAAAGGTACGATATCCAAAGATGATCATCTTTGAAGGGTCGCCATCAATCACGTGGATGATGTTGAGATAAGAAGTGACTTCAGAGCTTGCAGTCACATTCTTCTGGATTTCATAGTCACCACGTTCAAAGTTCATGTTCACAACAGGCACTGCACGAGGTGCAGAGCGCTGTGCGCCCGCGCAACCAACAAAGGTCATCGCGATCAGTGCACATCCTGCCATGCAAAGAACATTTTTGAGGGTTTTCGTTTTCATTACTTTTTCCTTTCGGAGTTATGCGCAACACCATATTGCACATTAAAAGGTTTCATCTTGAGATCGGTCACGACGATCTCCCGGGAATTTAACAAGAACGGTCGCTTCGCGTTGCCATGCCGTTGTCGGCGGCGTGCACCGCCCAAAGAGATTCACTGCACATGCGCTCGCATTATTTGTGACCCAAACCTTGCTACTCCTCGCATCATAAAATGTCTGAGCCATCCAAGGATTCATCGGCACATCGTCCCAATCCCGGCTCAATGTATACAGTGAAACAACCTCTTCAAGCGCAGGAATCTCGCCCCCTAACCGACGAGCCTCTTCTTGTGCCTCGTAGAAATTTCGAGCGCGGACTTCTGGGAGATACCAAGTGCACTGCAAGCTCTTGTCATAAATCATTGTCCGGGAGGACTCATCTTCCCAAACATCAAATCGATGTAATGCTTTTACGGTCTGTTCAACCTTGGCATGATCATTGACATTATTCAGGCGTGCTCTATAAAAATATTCGCCATCAAAGACGCGACCTTTGAGCTCAATGGTTTCAATTGTGCCTAATGCCACGATTGGCTTTGAAATCGTTTGAGCCTTATACGTTGCATCTCGATAACTCCCAGAAGCAACTTCAATTGTCACTTGATGCCCCTCTTTAGGGATACCAACGAAATAAAGGCCGTCTGGGCGCGGAGTCCCCTCAAGCACGATAGGTTTTTGACACATTGGCCAAGAAACTGTAACCTTCGCATTGGTGACGATAACACCCTGGCATTTCAACTGAAATGCCTTAAAGGTCGTTTCTGTCGCCTTCTTTTCAAGCTCACGTAACACTCTACCGATTGCATCTTGGTGAGGAGTTGTTACCCCTTGATCAAATACGGCATCCTCTGGAAGCCCCCCCTGTTCAAACGGTAATACATAGTCGTGCCCGGGCATATAAGGTGCTCGCGCAGCACATCCACATAGGAGCATCCCAATACCCAATAAGAGTCCAAAGTGAAGTTTCATTTTGTATTCATCCTTTCTCATTTCACATCTCATCACGATTCAACAATTTACGTCCAGTCTTCAAATCAAGTAACATCTTTTCAGGTAACTCTCCTGCAGCGAAGTTGAAGCTCTTCTTGCCCAATGGCGTTTCTATCGTTAATTGATAAGGGAGCGTCTGTGCGTGTGTATTTTCCAACCAATCTCTTAATGCTATAGGCGATTTGGACTGGAACGTTTCTGGGCCTAATCCCGCATCCATCCATCCGTTAACGGTGGTCAAGAGCGTGCCATCACGGTCACGGATGTACAACTGTTCATAAGGAATTGGCGCTGTCTTCACATCAATAGAGATTACTGAATCGGCACCAATAAGGATGTTCTCCATGGTTTGCAACGCCCATCGCCGCGACTCATTTTCTCCAGCGAAGACGGTCACGGCAACAACCGTATCCTCTTGCAATTCCATCGCATAGGGAGCAGCATCAAACACGCGATTTGCAATTCTTACACGCGCAGAAGTCAAGGAGACCCCTCGCTCATCTCTCAAGTCAAAGGTCACGGTTTTCACAATCGGCTCTTGCTTCAACCCATCAATCCGCACCCAGCTCCCCTTCACCTGGAAAATAGCATCCGCCGGCAAGATCCAGCCTGGAATTTCCAAGCGAAAGGTTGTTCCCTCTGGTAATGCAACCGCTTCGCTTGCCACAACCTCTTGCACGGGGCCCTGCTCTGGATAAATCGTAAAAGATGGAATTTCAAGTGCCCGCCCCTCCGTTGAGAAGAAGCGCAACCGCACTTGCTGCAAAGCAGGCGTCTGAATCACAGGCGTTTTCGCCGCCTCTTCTGCGACCACTGGAGTCTGTTGCACCACGTTCTCTACGGATGGGGCCTCCGTTTCTTTAGGAGAAGAAGGTGGCGCAATAGCATTTTCAGGCTTCTTCGAGGACTCCTCTTTACTCGGCACATCTTGAGGTATTGCTTGCGCCACCTTTGCATTCTGTTTTGGCTTCACGGTAGGCTTCTCTTGTTCAAAGAGTGGCATCACCTCTTCAGCTTTGGGAAGCACCTCCTCTACTTGATTAGAAACCTCCACTTGATTTTGCACTGTAACTGGCGCCGCTTCTTTCGGCTTCTCCGCTGTCATAACGGGTTTCTTCTGATCTGCCGCCAATGGCAAAACCTCAGGCGCCTGTTTTACTTGTGCGACCTCAATGTGTTTTTGATGAACCTCTTTTGCCACGACTGGGTTATTTTTCCCCTCTGGTGGCATAGGCTGCTTCATCACAAAAAGAAACGCAAAGCCCAACATCACCATCACAGCAGGTAAGAGAATGAGCAATTTCTTTTTGAGACTCCCGTCTTGCCCATCCTTCACATCTACAGGGATTTCATCCCCTGGTATGTTTGACCTATTCGTTGCTGACGAAGGTTGTGCCGCTTGCGTGGCCTGTGTCGGAAGTGTATCCACTGCAGAAACTGCCTGTGTCGGAAGCGTCCCCATCGCATCTACCGCCTGAGTGGGCAAAGTTTCATTTTCGGAGAGCGCTTGTGTGGGAAGCGTCCCCGTCGGTGCGAATGCTTGCGTGGGCAAAGTCTCTGAGGAAACAATCGTTGGAGCACCTTCAGTATTTGCACACGTTGAAGTATTATTTGAATGATTTGACTTAAACGCCTCCTCCAAGCGCTTTAGATTTTGCACTAAAACCGTTGCAGAAACAGGGCGCTCTGTGACAGACTTCGCCATCATTTGATGAATCAATTCTGCTGTTTCTTTTGAAACATCTGGACGTATTTTGCGTACATCAGGTGGAGGGGTTTGCGCAACAATACGCGCTAAAATCTCACCAATCGTATCCCCACGATAGGGGCACTGCCCGGTCAACATCTCATAAAAAACCACCCCTAAGCTATAAATGTCAGCTCGTGCATCCACCTTTCCAGAATCTTGCGCTTGCTCTGGGGACATGTATGCCGGCGTACCAAAAACACTTGCCGTCTGCGTAAGATGAGCCGAGGAAGCATCATCACACTTTGCAATCCCCAAATCGGTCAACTTCGCATCGCCAGATTCATCAAACATGATATTGTCTGGCTTAATATCACGATGCACCATCGCTTGGGATGCCGCCTTTTCAAGTGCCTCTGCGACCTGACGAACAATCAAAAGGGCGGCACCCTCTGACATAGGCCCCATCGTGCGTAAACGAGAAGAAACATTTCCACCTGGCAGATATTCCATAACCAAGTAATGAAATCCAGTCGCACGATCTTTGCCGATATCAGAGACGCTAACTAAATGACGATGACGTACCGTACTCGCCAAGCGAGCCTCTCGCAGAAAACGTGTAACCAAGCGCGGATTCTTCTCCGCCATTTCTGGATTTAGAATTTTAACGGCAAAGGGCGTCTGCAACGTCATGTGGCGAGCCAACCATACACTGGCCATCCCGCCCTCGCCGAGTTTGCGCTCTAAGCACCACTTCCCCAGCACCATTCCTTCATGTGGTTGTTTTTTCTTAGCCATGGTCAACCTCCTTATGCGGGGAATTTGGGTAATTCAATATTCATATTCGCGGCCTCTTGTTGGAACGTTGGCGCGGCGAGCATCTCAAACGTTCCCTCAAGTTTACCTGCGTCATTCTGGCAAAGCGTCTTCCAACTCACCAACTGACGCACCGCATATTCACCACCCTGCAGAGGCAAGACTTCCGCGATGCCAATCATCTTACGCGAGCCATCCGAAAGACGCGCCGTCTGCACAACGATATCAATGGCTGAAGCCACCTGCGAACGTAATGCTGGAAGCGGAAGATTTACACCACTCAATAATGCGCACGTTTCAATACGGTAAAGGCAATCAATTGGCGAATTTGCATGGATGGTAGACATTGACCCTGCATGCCCCGTATTTAAAGCTTGCAACAAATCAAGCGCCTCTCCCCCGCGAATTTCACCAATTACCAATCGATCCGGGCGCAAACGTAACGACGAATGAATTAAATCACGAATCGTTACCTCACCCTGACCATGTTTATCCGGGCGACGCGTCTCAAAACAAACCACATGGCTCTGTTGCAACTGTAATTCGCTCGCATCTTCCAAAACCAAGACACGCTCTTCCGATGGAATGAAAGAACTCAGCACATTTAAAACAGAGGTTTTACCCGAAGAGGTGCCACCTGAAACAATCACATTCCGATGAAGCATCACCGCGGCGCGAATCAATTGCACCATCTCAGGGCTCACACTACCAAATGAGAGCATCTTCTCAATTGAAAGGGTATCTTTCTTAAATTTACGAATTGCAATCACCGTACCACAACGCGACAACGGCGGAATCACCGCATGAACGCGAGAGCCGTCTGGCAAACGCGCATCTAATCGTGGATTAGCATCATCCAATAAGCGCCCCACACTACGAGCAATATTTACTGCCGTGGCCTTTAGCGCAGTCTCATTTCCAAAACGCGCAGGAGTCAACTCCAATTTACCACGCTTTTCCACATAAATTTGTTCGGGACCATTAATGAGAATTTCTGAGACCTCGTCATCCTCCAGAAAGGTCTTCACAGGCTCAAGCAAAAAGGTTAAAAAATCTGCATTACTCATTGGTTTTACACTTTCTCTAAAAGGGATTCAAGAATTTTTGCCTCTTCGCAAAGATCAAGGGGAAAAGTGATTGCAGGTGGAAATACCTCTGGCACATCCAATAGAATCAAAGACGCATTATCACGCGCAGGAGTCTCTAAAACAGCCGCCATCACACCATCGGCCACCTCTTCTAACGGCGCTTGACGTGTTAACAGCTGACTTAGCCTTTCATCTGAAAGCGGGCCACTCACTCCATCCGTGCAGAGCAATAAACGATCACATGGCTGCAATGCAACGTCATACCACTGCGGCAAGGGTTCGTTATGGATTCCCACTGCACGCGTTAACAATCGCGCCATTTCAGGTTTGACCGCACACTGTTGCGCGAATTCATTTTTTACATTATGGTCACGCGTTAATAACGTCAACTTCCCTGCTCTACAAAGATAAATTCGGCTATCACCTAACGTACATAACGTAACCTGCGCAGGTTGAGCAGGATTTAAAAGACAAGCCGCAAGTGTCGCTCCCATTGAACGATAGCCTTGATGTCGAGCATACTCCAAAATCTTTTGATTCGCAGCCAGAATTCCTTGTTGCAAAGCATACCGCCGCAATCCCTGCGGCGACACAGCATCCTCTGAAAACGCATCTTGCACAGACTCCACCACCCAACGACTCGCCACATCCCCTGCAGAAGCTCCACCCATCCCATCCGAAACCGCCAAGAGCCCTGCCTCGGGAAGCAATAAGACAGCATCCTCATTCCGATGGCGAACTTTGCCCACATCGGTACGTGCGATTGCATGAAATGTTGAAAATATCGGATCCATCACCCATTTCCTAAAACAAGTGTACAACTGTCGTCATGTACCTTTCGCAAGAGCGCCAAAAGGCGACGCCCCTCTTTTTCCCATAACAGAAGCACACTATTCGCATCTGCCAAAGGAATCTCATGAACCAACGTCCACCCCTCTGCTAAGAAACGGGACTTCACCTTCTCTACGGCCTTCTCCACAGACATTGAAAACGTCTTTTCCTCACTCCATCCCATCGCAGGCAATGACAAGGGTTCTGCTGTCACCACAGCAGGCATGCCAATCCCAAGGAAGAGACAAAGAAAACTACTCCGCAAAAGGCGCCAAAGCATTGCTTCGTTCATAAGCCTGCCCTCCTTTGTCTTGTTCTACCTGTTCAGGAGTTGAATACTGCTCCTCCGTCGCCACACTCATTGGCGAATCTCCCATTTCAGCCTCCAAATAAGGCCACACATCACTCGCAATCGTCATCGCAGAACCACTCAATAGATACAAAATCTTTCCATTCGCATGTATCCACGGATAAGGCTCTCCATAATAAATTGACCGTAATGCATTGTTGTTCAAACGCAATAAAGTCACGGATACGGCTCTGGGCGCCTCGCCCTCAACCTCTTCCAACGCGCGCTCAAAGACAAACCCTCCCTGTGAGGCTCGCGTTTCCCCCTCTTTCGGAGGTGGCAATGTTTTCTCTTGCATCTGCAAAAAAGCTTTCACTGTGCCAGGCAGGGCGACTAACTCCACGTCGCGCATTCCCCCTGTCATCTCTGTCACACCACGACTGCGACGATAAAACCCTTTTTCATCATAGTTCCCTTTATCTACATAAACATCCATTGATTTAGGGTCTGCGGCGAGCACCTTCCCGTAGCCATCTTCGCCTGTCCCAAGAATCTTAACTGCGGCAGTTTTACGTACATTCTCCCCTTGCTCTGCACTCCCAAAGGCTTCTGTACTCCAGAGCAAAAACCGCTCTGCGCGTTGCAACCGTACCTTTGTAAGTAGCATCTCCCCTAAAAGAAAGAGACCGCCTAATAAAACCGCATACACCGGAAAGACCAATAAAAACTCCATCAATGCCGCCCCCCTGCGAGAGCGACAGTGACGCAGTCCGCCTCCCCTTCTATCCAGAGGCCCCTGAGATAGAAGGGCGTAAAGCGACTGTAACAACTGACAACTTCCTTTCATTTCCGTGCTCGTGTCATTTATTTGTATTCGTAATGGAGTTTTTTCCCATCAATCTCAATCAATCTTCCATCCGCGTCATACTTAGCACCGCGTTCCTTCTTCTCTTCTTCTGTCATAACACGCGGTTTACCAATCATGTCAGCGTCGTAAACCATCCTGCCATATTCATCACGATAATAGGGTAAATTTGTTTGTGAAGATGGAGACGACGAAGGCGAAGGCGTCGTCTTCTCGCCCGTCTGCGGTTTGGTTGTGGAAGATGAAGCACCCTTATTGCCGGACTGTTGTTTATTGTCGGGCGATGGTTTATAAGGAGAAGGAATTTTATTCACTTCGCCTTGTAAGAACCCACCAAACGCATCTAACTTTTGGTTTACTCCATTCATCACCCCTGTGCCAATTTGCTGGACCCAAGTGTTGAGCGTATTGGAGAAGCCAACGGTTATTAGCCCTCCATGCTCTTGTAACCACTTGTTAATCTTACGCTCAGCCTCTGTGATAAATGCTTGAATCAATTGAATCCCTTTTTGAATCAGCTTGGTTAGCATCTCTTTTACTGCGTTAATTACATTTTGAATAACAGCCGTTGCGATCTTTTTTAAAGCCTCTACGGCCATATTCGCCAAGGCCTCAAATTTTTCTTTTAACGAAGTGTTAAAATCTGTCAACACGTTGAGCACATTACTCACGCCGGCCTTGATTGATGCACCATCAATCCCAAAGAACGCAAGCGTTTGTACCACTTCTGGATGTTTGGCCAAATAGGTATCCACCCATTCTCCGATATGTTCATTTAGCCAATTTTTACCAGCGACAATGCCAAGTTGTAAAGCCTCAATCCCAACATCACCCAAGTCTGCCTCAGGATTAACACAGGCCCCCCAAAGTTCATCAAACTCAGCCCCTGCTCCTTCGCCCAATATTTCTTCAATCTTTTCGCCTGCCTTCACTCGACCAATATCTACCAGTGCGCCACCGTAGTCACCTTTTTGAATCTGATCGGCAACCTGCTGCTTATACTTTTCTTTCTCTTCCTTTGAAAGGTGGTCTGCCCCATCAATGACCTTATCGGCATACGCCTTTGTGACGGATTTAAACGCCTTCGTTCGAAGTGCATCTTCTGCTTCATCCGAAATGTTATCATCCGTTATCGAATTCATCCATGTAATCACATCGCCTGCAGAATCCCCAGGCGCATGCGCTTTGATAAATGCCTCTAATTCTGCTTTCGCTTGGGCTAATGCCTCCTCATCCCCCGCAGTAATTAATTTATCTGTGATATTACTCAATTGCGAAGCATAGGGCTCATCCAATTTTTCATGAAATATATCACTTACCTTGCCTGCAATTTCACGCCCTACCTTATTGTAAAGTTCTCCCACTCCCATTTCCAGCGTTTCGCCATACTCACCAGCATAAAAAGCATCGACGGCGGCCTGCCCCTTCTCTGGGTCATCAAACGAACGGAAAATGCCTTCTGCCACCAAACCTTCGATCGCACCACCAGCCAGTTTCCAATAATCGGCATCTTCCTTACCGATGCCATTCACCATCTCCAGCATCTGATTACGAGCCTTCTCGTTGGTCACCTTATCATTAATATCATCGATTGCGACTTGACGAGCCCCTTCACCGCCCCCGGCTCCAATCGCTTCAATGTAGTCTGCCGCCTTTTGTGCGACTTGTTGAAGTGTCTCATCTCCATCGTCCACACTGTGACGGACATATTCTGCAGCGAGGATAAAACTTCCTTTCGTGGCCGTCGCAACCATCTCTGGTGAACCAAAGGAATTCACGACGCCAAGCAACGTCTCCTTCGCACGGTCAGAAGGCCAATCTAACTCATTTATTTGCTCTAATAATTTTGCCTTCACCTTCTCATTCAATGGATCTTTAATCGCAGCGACCAAGTCCTCCACCGAGTTCCAAGTTGAGTCCTCGTCTTGAAGCATCTGAATCGCTTTAGCCACCTCAGTCACCGTGCGTTCAAGTTGCACCGCCTTCTCTGCGGCTTTCGCAACTTCTGCGCATGCTTCTGAACCAATACTCTCAATCGCACGGGTTAGCAACGCGGTTGTTGCCTGATCATTCACCTGAATCTTTACTGCCTCTTGCTCAAGTTGAACACGAATGAGTTCCTGATCTTGCTGAGTTGTCGCCGTAGCTAAATTACGCGTAAGTTGGATTACTTTCTCCACTTGAGGAGAAGACGGCAATCCAGAAAATAATCCCTCTAAAGTCTTCGCAGAACTTGAGATTAAATCTAAATTTGCAAAATCCGTAACAGTGTTTGTCTGCGCTTGACCGTAAGTGGAAAGGGTTAAACCACAGAGTGCCAGTAGAACAAAAAGCATTCTTTTCATTGTTTTATCCTCCGAGGTTATTTACGCTCTTTGCTATTCCAAATCGCAAGCGCTTCGGAAGCCTGCGTCAAATCAAACCATTCCATCACGGGAGTCTGCCCTGTACGAAGGGAAACCGTCAGATAACGAGAGGGTAAGGAAGAGAGAATGTAGACAATCATCATCTCTCGACCCTTTTCACCCTCCACGGCATACCATCCGTAAGGTGCTAAATCCTGACGAACCTTTGCGGGGAGCTCTGCCCAAGTGCGACGGAAGAAGTCTGTATTTGGATCAGGGAAGAGTTTGTCCAACCGTGCGCGATCTGAAAAACGGAGTTGGCGAGCAATCAATTGGATTCTCAATAAATCCTGCGACTGAGGCTCCCCTAAGCGTGCCCACCACTTCAATCGTAAGGCGGCACGTGCCATTGCAGGTTCCAAATCCCATGCGGCTGTATGGAGCGCCAACTTGCCCCCTTGCGGATAAAGTGTGTCGAAACGGTTAACCGTCGCCTTCACCTTTTCCCAAATCACCACCGAGAGGGGCTTATCTGCAGGAGGGATAACGGTAGCGACAGAGAGCGGATCGCGCACTTCACCACGAAAAGCCTCTCCACAGAGAAAAACATGCTGCACAATCTGTGGGTTCCGTTCTTCACCATATTCACGCGCAGCAGACCACCGTAAAAGTAACACTGCATCCTGCCACGGATTATACAAAGCAGATATTGCGCCTTTATCCTGCGCCGGCCCAATCATCGCGACTGCTCCAGCCATAAAATCAGCCAGAGGCACGTCTGCCAAGTCATACTGCTTTCGTGCAGCCTCCCACTGCTCCCAAGAGAGTAAGGTGAAAAATGCCTTTTGCGTCTCCACACCCTTTGACTGAACCACCTCAGTCTTTCCTGCTATCAAACAGCGAAAAGTCTCAGTCAATGCTGAAGTTTCAATCAATGGCTTCATCTCTACCTCCTGGGCAAATCCAAAGACTGCGCAAAATAAAACACATCCTGTTAATAACAAACGTTTCACTGTTCTACTCCTTCTCTATGGACTAAATTCATTACAGAAAAACACCATTACAATAAGCGGTCTTCGTATAACTTTAAAATGGAAAGTTCTTGCTTTTGATTTTCAGTTCTCTCCATCTTAACGTTTGAGGGCGGCGTAATTAAAAGAAAATCTTTAATCTTTTTGGGTTCTTCTTGACCTAATGATTGCCAACCACCATGGTCATCCTCCGCCACATCTGCAGATGACAATTCGAAATCCCAAAAGAATAATTTCCACAATGCTGATGTCGCCTTCGTTGGATCACCCACCCAGGGCTCCTCAAGCAAACGCCCATCTACTGCACGATATTGATCTGCGAGCGCAACAGGTAACAGTACGGGCTCCCAATAGGTGGTGCAGAGATTCCACTGTTTTGCCAAACGTCTCTTAGCTGTTTCACCACAGACGCATCCACTCTCCCCTGGCTTAACCGAATCACTCAAACAATCATTCCCCGCTTCAGGATTCAAATAACGATATGCTGTCTCTAATGGCGCACCCTCACTTTGACGGAAGGCCGCACGCGCTGAGCTCATCGTCCACATATAGGTCTCTTTATCAGGTTCTCCTGCGGGATTACCAATGGACGTGGGCGACGTCTTTTCCACATCCCAAATACGTCCAACTAATCGTGCGAATGGATTCGCACGGCGCTTTGCCACCGCCACGGTAATCGTGCCATCTGTCCCAAAGAAACGTTCATTCAAAATCCACGGTTGCGCACATGCACCTGTATAAATGTCTACATCTACCAATTTCCCGTTGGCATCAAACTTGACATCATCCTCGCTAGGGCTACGCGTCTTACAAATCTCGTGGTCATCCGCATAAATACGTGAAAAGCCACCAATATATGGTTTTCCCCCGCGGGGCCCAATAACACATTGCCGATATTTTGTTCGAGGAGTCCCATTGCCAATGTTAGAGTTGACTTGAATTTCTTTTGTTATCCCATTTACAACATCTAAGATGTAATTCTCACCATCCTCCACCTCATAGCCATGACAATTTTTAAGAGGTAGACCTCTGATGGATGGGCTGCCAATGGGAGGCGCATCGGAGATTTTGATTGTATCCAACATTGCAATATCATTACAATTTCGCATAAATTCTAATTCATCTGGTATTCCCACTCTCCATGGCGGTAACCATCGCCAATTCCGTTTCCCAGAATTCCCACAATAATATTTAGGAAATCCAAAAGGATGATTACCTTTACATACATAATAATAGCGAATAGTAACCCCAAATCTACGTTTCCTCTTCCTTTCCGCAATACAGAACCATTTTGCCGACCACCATTCGTAATCGGCAACTAATGCCATAGAATCTTCTGATTGTGAGCAAGACCTAATATCCCCTCCACTATTAAAAACACTCGGCTGTATATCTAAAAGACGCATCAGTGGACTTAATAATTCACTTAACACATCTTCAACTAGTCCATGCTGAGTAATTGCAACATTTGATAAATTCACCATATGGTTTCCACGCGTAGGCCCTTTACCTTGCAATGAAATTCCTCCTCCACGAAACTCCTCATTTTGAGGATTCGCATTCGTGTCCCAAAAGACACGTTGTAGCCCTTCACCTCCATCTCGACGAACATACGTTGGTGTATTCCCATAAAAGGGTCGTCCACGAACAAACCATTGATCTACCCCTGATGTGCTATGTTCATTTCCTTGTAGGAACGCAAAAATTCCGCCATTCCCTGATGCGGGAGGAGGCATAAAATACTCGGTGAGTGAAGAAAGATAATCTAAGGTATATGCAGATTCTCCTTGAACAGGGTTAATATTACAGTTCACACTTCCCATCATGTTAAGAAAAAGGCGCTCATCATTCTCAATATTTGAAAGTGTTGAAAAATAGCCGTTATTTCCCGCATATTGATCATTTGAAGATGTTCCTTGTGTACCATCGCCACCCGTTTGAACGATTAAAGACGTTTGATAAGGGTCCCATGCGCCATTAGGCAACTTCGCTGAATAATACACTTTATCAAGTTCTGTTTGATTAAAAACCGCACTTAGGTTTTGACGTAACACCATCGGCACCGTGCGCTCCATACTCTCACATGCCGAGCGATGAATTTGCGCATACATGCTATTCAAAGAACGCATTAATAACTTGTCAGAAGCAATCCCTTGCTTTAAGGTCTTAATTGAATCTTTAATACTTGTAATTGGAAATCTTGACAATGCTGTCACGCGACCGTTTAACAAGACCGTCCCTCCTGTTTCCGTAGAAACTTCTTTGTAACGTTGCGGACGTCCGGCTCTAACCCAATCTAGCCACTCTGCCATACGTCCAAGCTCTAGACGGCCTCCACTCGGGGGAGTGGGTGGAGGTATCTCTTCCAACTTACGTTGAACAACTCCACAAAAATATGAACGACCATTTTTTGGAATTCCATTTGGAAATAAAGAACAACTTTTTACTTCATCTACTGGAGGGATGGCTAAAATTCCTACATTGGCCCCGAGAATTTCCCAAACACACTTAATAAGTGTCGCCAAATCAACAGGCACTGTTCGCGTTATAAATAGGACTGATGCCCAGTTTGCGCATGCTTGTTCATCTTCTCGGAATCGTTTATCAATTAACCAGAGCCACTCCATTAAGATGCAGTCCATCTGTTTGCGGCTCATGGACATATAGGTGTAGGACATGGCTTTATTAATGGTGGCCATACGTGAAAGGGAATCCGCCTGAATGGCGGCAGCAGAGATTGCGGCGGCATCAGAAGCGTGTTGCAGTGCTTCACGTTCTTGAATCGTCGTCCCCAAAGTATAAACACCGCAGATCAAAACAAAGAGAAACATCCACACGGCTAATGAAATCGCCATGATGACACCCTGGTCTTCACGTTTTAAGCGCAGGGCTTCCGAGCAAATGTAGTGTAAGATGCGCTTCATTGTGCCGTCCTCTTGGTGCAGGTCTTTCGCGAGGGCCACAGGGAGGTGTCCCACGGTTGTGGCAACATGCAGGTGGCTTCAATCTTCACCGAATATTTCGGCGCATCAGCATCTTGTGTCATGATTGCAGGCACCAACGTAGAAACCACTGGAACAAATAAGGGAAAGTAAAATTTAACATGTGCCGTTACGCTTCCAGGTGTGTCACCCTTGGGGTCTTGACGAAGCACACGCACACGTAGCTGCCGATTCACACCGCCAGACATCGGCACATAGCCCCAGCCCGGCACATGAACTGGTGCTGTTTCAACATTATTAGAGGTAAAACTCACCCAACCTAAAATTTGACGAGCGGCTTGATAGGCGACTTGGTCTTTTTGCGAAGGGCCTTGGCGGACTCCGTCCACGTTTTGCTCCACGTCAAAGACATCTACATCTGGATAGACCAATGCTGCACGTGCAGCACAAAAGGCTGCATATTCCGTCATCAACTTGCCCACCCACAAAAAGGAAAATTGCACCACGGCAAACAACACCAAAAGGAACCACGGCAAAATTAATACCGTTTCCATCATCACTGTTCCGCGACGGTTGGAAATCTTCATAAGAGACCTCCTTCTAATAAAATCGTGCCGTAGAACCCCACAGCGATGGCTATCGCGAAGGGAACACGACCTGCCTCAGGTGGGCGCTGCTGTAACGCCTCTCGCCCCGCCTTCCGATCATAGTGTCGGTCAAACAGACACCGCACGACATGCAGTACCCCCAGCCGACTCGCCGCACAACAACACAAGAATCCCAGGGCTAAGACAAATCCCGCAAAGGAGGTCAAAATAAGCATTAGCATCGTTGAGCCTACCCCAAGCCAACACCCACAGACAAAGAGTAACTTTACATCCCCTGCCCCAGCACGATGCGCCAGAAAGGGAATTAAAAGGAAGGCGCCGCAGAGTGCTCCACCGATTAAGCCATCGAAGAGTCCTGCGACAAGCCCTCCTGTCATCCAACGAATCAAGAGGGCTACGACACCCATCGGCAAGACCCATACATTTGGCAATCGCCGTATGCGCCAATCTTTGATGCACAACACCACCATCCACGGTAATGTCGCCATCTGTAACCAACCGAAGAGTGTCATAGTCATTAATTCGTCCTACTTAAAAGAAATGATGCTTATCTTCTAAATCTCAACAAGCATTCACATGCAGCCGATTACTCTTTCCAATCGTTCTCTGGCGTTGGCGGCATCGTAATATCTGAGGTTGATTGTTCGCCAGCGGCCTTTTCAATGATGTCTGTATTTTGGTTAATGGCGGCACGCATCTTACCGCCGAAGAAGTAAATCGCACCTGCGATAGCTGCAGCAATCAAGCAGAGGATGAGGACGTATTCCATCATCGTCTGGCCTTTACGGCGGTTTTTCTTAGTAGTCATCATGGATATCTCCTTATAGGTTTTGTCTCAAGGAATCGGCAGCGAAACCGCGCGACCAAGACCTTGAAACCAAGTAATGAAAGCAGTCCCCATCGGTTCCTGAAATCCTTTTCCGGGGAGAAAAAAGGTGGCAAAGAGTAAGAGTAGCGGTACGGCAATCAAACAAATCAAGAGGACGTACTCCATCATTGACTGTCCTTTGCGACTTTGAATCGCCTGCCGCATAGTCTTTGGCTTCATCTGCTTACCGAGTCTGTTCATGGATTAATGCCTCCCGATAAGCTTGACCTGCATCGGTATCTTTATACTCATCAAGAAGCGTATAAACAAAGGTGCCGCACTCTGTCGCTAAAGCACGGATCCAATTCAAATAACGTTCTAATTCAGCAGGCGCCTGACTCGTAGGAACACCAATCTGTGCACTCAATGCAATCTCACCCTTACGCAGGCGTAAGAATGCGTTTGCCCGTTCCGCGACACCTTCTGGAAGTCCTACCAAAGGTGCGTCGGTCAACTTTGCCTCCGGCACATCAGCTCCAGCCAATGTAAAATTACCGACTACCACACGATGCGCTTGTGATCGGCAATCCTTTACCCACGCAGACATCTTTGCCCAAGCGGCGAATTCGTCACGTAATGCGGGCACACTTGACTGTGCGACGCTCTTCTTGAAGCCCCGCTTCCCAATGCCAATCGTTCGATTCGTGCGAAGCATCTCATCCAAGTCATCCAAGGAAACCGTGCGGACCTTTAAGAGATAGTCGGCATCTTGCTTCGCTTGCTCAGTCCAGAGTTGAAGGTTAGCATGCCACAATTCATGCATCGTCCCAAGACCTGCCGTGGCCAAATCTTTAACCTCAGCCTCCGTGAAAATCTGCGGTTGGCACAAAAACTCTAAATCTTCGTTTGAAAGCGGTGCGGTGGCAGTCGTCATCACCGCGCGAAGCGTTTCATACCGAAGGGCGGCACGTTTGAGCACAATTGTTGCTCGACGCTGTGCTTCAAGTGCCTTCGGCCAAAGTGAACGCTGTTCCGGATCCAATTCAGTCTGAGGCGTCACATCACCATTCATACGCGTCTTACGCCATGCTTGGAGATATGCCTCCCACGCGACGGAAGTCCTACGCCACTGGTCCAGATTCTCCTTTAACGCATTCAATCCACCCGAAACGAGGGTCGCGCCCGGCGATTGAAAAGCCTCATCCAAGACCTGCGTCGCCGCCGCGAATTGGCGATTGTTTCCTAATGCAGTGGCTTGATTCAACAATCGTTGCGCAGGGGCACAACAGAAGTGCCACCAAGCTCCAAAGCCGAATAAGACCGCAAGGAAAACTCCTCCTGCAATCAACCCCTTTCGCATTGTTTTCTTGGGGTCATCATGTGGAAAGGCTTTATCTAAGAAACGAAACTCTTCTGTCGCGAAGCGAAGGACATCCCCTTCTGAGAGCAAACGCATATTCATTTCAGCGTGCTGCTGCGTATCGTTAACGTACGAACCATTCGTGCTATTGCAATCCTGCAAAAAGAGCCCCAGCTCATGATTCGTTTCTTGCGGTTGTTCAACCAATCGTGCATGGACGTGAGAGGCTAATGCCTCTAACAAGGGCACCACTTGATAGTCGCGTGTAGTCTCCTTTGCCGCAATCTTTTCAGGTGATTTACCAAAAACAACCGGAAAGGTCTTTAATGCAATCCGTTCTCCCTGGCGCGGGCCATTCATACGCACTAAGATGTGATACGGCGAGAGAATCGTCATATCTCGCTTCACCTCAGGCTTTTCAATCGTAAGGCGACAAGCCCCAATGATAAAGCGTTGGCCCACTTCTAATGCGATTGGCTTTTCACGACGCAGTCCATCCAACCAAATACCATTTCGACTTTTGGCATCACGCAAGACCCAACGCCCCTTACGAAATTCCAAAGTGGCATGATGGCGAGAAACTAATGAGTCCGCTTCTGGCAAGACGATGTCACATCCGTGACGCCCAATGGTAATCGTCTGTTTCTTTAATGCAGACAGATTACACGCGAGCAGTTCAACGTCCTTATGAGAAACGATAATCTTAAAATCTGGTATAGAAAAGAGTTGCATCATTCAATCCTCTCTTAACGATTGCGATTGTCTGTTTCAAGATAAGGCATCGCCTGATTTCGTTCCACGGCAGAAAGAGTAGAGACAGGATTCAACCAAAACCGCTCACGTTGAAATGCTCGGAAACTCGCAAGCAGCGACTCCCATGCCTCACGCTGAGGTGTCCCCGCTTGCGTCTTGAACAAATTGGCAAGAATAGCGCCTTCAATGTTTCGCCACAATGCATAGCCCTCTTCACTCCGTGCACGTGCCAATAGCGCTTTTACATCTTCTAATGAATACTTTTCCAAAACCTCACGATTTTCAAGAATGAAGTAATCCCAGAAGGAGTCCACCTGCTCTTCGGTCATATTCCCGTCTGCGAAGTAGCCATTTGTTTGTTGAGTAAAGAGTTTACCTGCACGATTTTCAGCAGATTCATCCACTTCGCGCGTTAGCACCCAGCGTTTTTCACCCTTACGCGCTAACACGGCCTCCCCTTTCCAAATCTTCCCATCCTTATCTAAGCGACGATAACCCGTCTTCACCGTTGACAAGCCACGTCCTAAAGCGGAGTGTAAAGAATAGGGACGAACCGTCGTCACCTTGCCTTCATCTACAATTAAATTCCCATTCCGATTAACCCATGCGGTATCAACAGTGTACTCGCCATCAGCCCTCGAACGATTCTTCTCTGCCATCCACGCCGCCATAGATGCGGCACGTGTGCGAGACAATTCTGCAGAACTTTCCGAAAATTCCACTCGAATACGCACCGTAGCTCCTGGAAGTTGGCGCACCAATGTATAGGGTTTGTCACTTTTCACAGCAGAAAGGGTATAACCCTTCATTGGCGGAATCGGCTCAATCACCTTCTGCTTTTCATTCGCCGAAGAAGCAATGGCAAAGAGGAAGAACAGACCAATGCCCACCGCTAAAATGCCATACACTCTTAGACGACGTTGACGTTTTTCAGTTGCTCGATTTGCAATCTGTTGCAACTCTTCAGGTGTAACAGCTTGTGTCTGTTGGCTCAAGTCTAAAAACTGCGTCGCCGCGCCTGCGCTTGGAGAAGTGGCAGGTTGCGGTGCAACAGGTGCTGTTTTCATCTCTGGTTCACGCACAAGCGTGGCCTCTGGCGCGCCACTGGGCGTTGCCTTTGGCGTTGCGGCAGGCGGGATTGTCCGCTCATCTACAATCGTAGGTGACGAGATTACCGTCGCATCATTAGAAACAATTGTTACATCATCCTGCAGAATGACTTTAAAACTCAACTGAGCCCCTAACGTCAAACGCATACCATGCGCCAAAGGACGTTCATCCCCCTTAGAGAGGGCGACCCCATTTAGCATGGTGGTGTGCGAACTCACCACGTGGAGCATTGGTTTCCCGCCCACCTCTCGAAGCAAGACGTGGATTGCGCTCACATCTGGTAATTGAGAGCGGAGATTTGCCGAACGCGAACGACCAATGGAATACTCCGCGCCTGAAATTGCAATTGACTGACCAGCAAGATCACCGCTAAGACACTCTAATAACAAGTCCATCAGTTAATTCCTCGGATAGCATCTAAAATGCGAATTAATACCGCCGTACCAATAATGATGAAAACGGACGGCATAATGAACAAAATCATGGGGAACAAAATCTTCGTGGGGGCCTTTGCGGCTAAACGTTCTGCCATATTAAAGCGTGCTTTTCGCATCTCTTCAGCCTGAACACGAATGGTTTCACCCAATGTCGCACCCGTCTTATCACTATTAATGACAGCTTCTGCAAAGTAAGTAAAGTCATTCAACTCCACGCGGGCAGCCATGTTGCGAAGTGCCACCTCACGTGAGGACATTTGCTGTTCCTTATCCATCAGTGCAAACTCTTCAGCGAGAGGCCCTGGCAATCCTAACTCAAGGTAACTCTTCACTGCCGCACCAAAACTCTGTCCCGAACCCACTGCGGCATTCAAAAGGTCAAAGACAAAAGGCAACTCACGAGACATTTGACGTTTTCTCGCCTCTACCGCCTTTTTAAGACGTGAGACTGGCGCATTCAATCCCGCAAGACATCCAGGCACTAACCCGAACAACCACAAGATGCCCTCTTCTTTACCCGCAGCAGAGTCTAAGAAAAAGCCAACCATTGAAAAAAGACCGCCATAAATCACCATCAATACCACGCTTAGCGTCCAAATATTGGAAACACTCATTCGATTGGTTAAAGCAAGCACCTTTAAGTACTTCTCAATCGTTTGAGAGCGTGCACCAAACAATGCGGCAAACAATTTGCCTAATCCATCAAAGGCTGCGCAAAGCGGTGCAAACGGGCGATACCACGGCGGCAATTCTGTATCCGCATTGGGGGCAATCGCACCACGCATTTTAGAGGTCTTAAAACTATATTGCACATATTGGGTGCCAAAATAGGCTCCAATAATCAATAGACCAACAAAAAGTGCAGAGGAAAAGGACATTTTACACCTCAATCGTCACAATTTTGCGAATCCACAAGAAGCCCAGTGTTTCTAACACCGCCACAATCGTTATCGCAGTCCACCCCATTGGCGTGGTGACTAAGGGCAGCATCAACTCTGTGTCAATCAAAAGTAGAATGAGGAAGATACCAATCGGCGCACAAGCCATCAACTTGGCTTCAAACTTTCCTTGCTCAACGCGATTCGCCAAGCGTTCACGAAAATCATTGCGTTCACGAATCGTTTCGGACAATTGCGCCATGATTTCCGTTAACCCACCACCCGACTTTAAAGAGAGACGAACCGCAGACTTCGTCAACAATAAGTCTTCACAGGGGACGCGTTCATACATCAAGTCAAAGGCTTCGTTAATGTCTTTGCAGAGCGGCAACTCTTCCAACATCAACATTAACTCTTCGCCACCCACGCCTGGCATATGTTCCGCGAGCGTACGAAGTGCCTGAGAGATGCCCATGCCAGCCTTTAGGTTTGAGGCAAAGCCCATCACAATGTTCAACATCTGCCGTTCAAAGCTCGCCCGGCGCTCTTCCACCTTCCGTTGATAATAGCGTAACGGACCAAACCATCCCCCCAATGCGCCTCCTAAACTTAGCAGCACCACCATAAAGCCTGGCATTGCGACCAAAAGTGAAAAGAGAAGCCCCACCACGCCTCCACCAATGCACAGCCCTACTCGAAGCCGAGACAAAGCCTCATCTGTGATAAACGCATTAATTGGTTTGTCACCATGCTTCAACTTCACGGCTGTAGGAATAGCGGCACGTTGCTTAAATTTCCGCAAATAAGCTAATGCCTGCCATACAACCAGCAGTACGGCAATGAATAGGATGAGATAGAGGAAGAGGTCGTCCATAAAGTCTACCCTTTATTGTGCGAATACACTCAACGAAATATTCAGTTTATTCGCTTCTTTCAGTGCCGTGATAAACTTCGGAATATTCTGCGTCGCGCGATGATATCCCATCGAATCTCCACCGCGCTGCTCCACAAATTCAAAGATTGGCGTAGTGAGAATTGTTTCGCCTTCAATGCCATCAATTTCTTCAATACGAACAATCTTACGAGAGCCATCTGGCAAACGCGTCTGTTGCACAATGAGTTTAACGGCTGAGGCAATTTGTTCTCGAATGGCCTTCATTGGCAAATCATAACCTGCCATCATGACCATATTTTCCAAACGCGTCAAAGCTTCACGTGGATTATTGGCATGTAAGGTCGTAAGCGAACCATCGTGCCCCGTATTCATCGCCTGTAGCATATCCAGCGCTTCGGGACCACGACATTCACCCACGATAATCCGGTCTGGACGCATACGCAAGGTATTCACGACTAAATCGCGAATCGTCACGCGGCCCTTTCCTTCAATATTCGCAGGACGCGCTTCCATGCGAACCAAATTGCGATGCGTTAACTGTAATTCTGCCGCATCTTCTACCGTAATCACACGCTCCCCTTCGGGGATAAAGTGTGACAAGACATTGAGCAGGGTCGTCTTACCCGAGCCTGTACCACCCGAAACAACGATATTTTGCTTTGAGCGCACCGCTTCTTGTAAGAATTCAGCCATCGCAGGAGTCAAACTCCCAAACTGACACAACTCAGAGACCGTCAATTTGTCTTTCTTAAACTTACGAATCGTTAAGGCGGCCCCACCAAGAGAGAGAGGGCGAATCACCGCATTGACACGCGAGCCATCAGGCAAGCGCGCATCAACCATTGGACTTGCATCATCTACATGGCGCCCAATCGGCTCCACAATACGGCGAATCACCATCATCAATTCATCTTCACTGCTAAAGGTGATGCCTGTCTCGTACATCTTTCCCTTCGCTTCAATGAAAATGCAATCGGGCCCATTCACCATCACTTCGCTAACGACATCCATCTCTAAAAGAGGCGTAATTGGACCATAGTCAATGACCGAGTCCATCAATGCCTTCGCAAAACGATCCTTGGCGACATCCAGCGGTAAACGATGTCCCTCATCGACCAAAATCTGATGAATCGCCACCTTTACCTTCGCGCGCAATTCCTCCAAAGACTGCCCTTGGTCGTCCTTCAGATTCAAGCGTTCACGAATCTCTTCACGAAATTCTGCCACCAACTTTGTGGTAGATGCCGTGTAAAAGGCACACGTTTCAGATAAGACCTTCTGAACTTCTGGAGGAATGCCTTCGTACTTTGGTGGATGAGGCGCAGGGGTCTCTGCAATTGGCGTTGGGGCAAAAGCTGGCTTCTCTTCAGGAGTGGCTACAGGTGGTGCTGCGACCACTTCTTCTGCTGTATCGCGCAAAACCATTTGGCAATCTGCCAAGGTCACCGTCGTCCCAGGTGTCAACTCGCACGCCTCTCCAGCAGAAAGTGCACGTCCCGCCACAGAGGTCCCCGCCGCACTTCCCATATCCTTAATGTAAAAGCAATCATTAAAGCAGCGTATCTCTGCATGCTTTCGAGAGACGCGAGAGCTCTTTAACTGAACATCACATTCAGGAGACCGGCCGACTAACATCATCTCCCGAGCGGCATCAACCGTCGTCTTCGACCCATCGGCATGAATTAAAATCAGTTTCATGCTTATTGCTCGTTCAACTTGCTTTCAACTTTGTGAATCACCTCATCAGCGTCATTCGTACGCTGGAGCTGAATCGCCTCGTCTGATGCAAAATCAACCTGACCCAACACAAGCATCGTAATATCTTGCGTATGATGCTCTTCTTTGCTGAAAAAGCGGCCAATCAAGGGGATATGGCGAATAATTGGGACTCCCGAAGGCTCCGTCCAATCAACCTTTCGATCTTTATTATTCACCAAAACAATCGTTTTACCGATATCCAAAGGCATATTCGGTGAGTCTAATGAAATTTCTCCGCCAGAAATATACGCCGAGCCTCCCAACTCCGCTGGCGGGTCATTACTTGTCACCGAAAAGGTCTCCATTAAGACTCTATCGGGGGTCTCCAATCCACCTTTTACCGTAATTGTAAAGCCATAACGCACCGCTTCTAAGCCACTATCATCCTCGCTATCTTCCGTATTTCCTCCAGAATTAACATACATGTTGCCACCAACATTACCAATAGCGTCTCTATCAGAATGATTCACAAAGAGAATGGTCACTTCTTTCATCTTACGTGACATTGATTCTCCAATATAAAAATCACTCGTATTAGCACCCACAGTTCCAGAAAACGTCGTGTTCCCTGTCCCTCCTAATTTCGGATTTGTACCACCATAACCATGGGAAGAGGACCCCGTATTACGATTCCACACCAAATTAACAACGCTTCCAACCGACAAATTACTGACTGTGCCATAACTCTCATCTTGACCATCCGTGGTCATTAAAAGCCACGCCGTCATAACCAAGCGGATGTGCTTATCAACCATGACATTGTTTTGGCACTGCACCGGAACGGCCGCCACCGCATCTGTGATTGCCTTCAGTGCAGCATCGGAGTAGGTCTTACCCGACAAAACAATCGCACCTTCCTGTTCAAGCACTGCAATTTCATTAACTTTGCTCTTTGCAGAAACCGACGGCACAATGACATAGCCCATCTCTTGCAAAATCGTGCGAATCTTGTTCGCCGCCGCAGCGGTATCCAACTTCACAAAGTTACTTACGGGCGTTACGCCATACTGTTCGGCAAGCATTTCGTTCAACTGACGCACGGCGCGCCAATCCTCCGAAGAGGTTACAGAACCGATGAGCGCACCATCGCGTTCACGCATCACCACCGAGAAACCACGCTGCTGAATGGCTTCTGCCAAGGCAAGACGATAACGCCCTGTCGCATCAAGCACCTTCACTTGAATACGTTCCTGTGCGCCATTCTGTCGAACTAAGACGACCGTCGCCACCCCCGCTGTCTCACCAGCCACTACACACACTTCCGTATTACGCCCCGTCCCCTCCGCGCGAATCACAGGCGCACCTTCCAAACGATAACGGAAGGTATACGGACGAGAAATCGTCTCATGCTGACCACAAAATAGAGTCATCTCAGCTGCAGAAAGAAGTGCCACGGTGACACATCCTGCGAGGGCAATCATCTTTTTCATTACCGTTTTCATACTTTATCCTCTGCAAATTCACTACGTTCTGTACGATTCTTATTTCCCCGCCGCATCCAAACGCGCACGTAGTTCTGACCAAGAGACTTCCTTCGGAATGATGGCCTCATGGCAGTTATCACGTACCACCCAAGGGAAAAGTTCAAGCTCTCGCTGAGCACACAGAAGGGTCTGCGCCTCGGTCATAGGAAGTTCAACCAATATGGAAGCGCCATTCCCCAAAACCTGCTCTACCACCACAGGGCGCTTCAAAATCGGCGCTAAGATGTAATCCTCGCGAACGGTCTCAGAGCCCACTTCTTGTCCAGCCTCAACGTACTGCTTCGTCCCGACTCCCATAATCACCACCGAGCACCCCTTTCTCAAGAGCTTACCCGTCGTACCACTGGAAAAGTTAATCGCGACCAACGTATTCGCCACATCCGAAGGCTCCAAGCGCCCATCATTTGAAGCCTCCACGTCTGCCGGCACAATGTAATCCCCGGCAGGCACATCACGCACAAGCTGACGCCCCACCAAAAAGGTATTATTTGAACGCAACAATGCACGTTTCGGTGCATATTCCGCAGGCGCCTTTCTCACCGTCAACTGCGTCGCAGCGACCGTATCCCCCTGCTTCATATCCTTAATAAAAACGCAGTATTCGCTCATCGGGCGCGACTGCACCTGTGCACTGTTGCCTCGGCGCCAAACAAGCGCCACTGCAAGCGCCGCAACCACTGCGGCCACAATCAAAGGAATTGAATTCTTCATGTTCTACTCTCCGTTCGCTTTACGCAATCAAAAACGAAAATTACCTAAAAGCCTCTGCTATTACCTCTTCATCAATCAGGAAGCATGTTGCTCCATCGTCATTCAACACAGTCACAGGTTTATCAAATTAAAGAACGCCATATCTTTTTGAGTATTCACCCTACACGTTATGTATCTGACAACGACTAAAAATAATACAACCGATTAAAGGCCTAACAGCCACGCTCTTGCAGGGACAGGGTACACAAAAACTGCCCCTTGCAAGAGGTGGAAAACACCTTACTTGGTGTACTTAACAGCAGTGCCGTTGATGACCGTGGTCACCTTGTTCACAATACCGAGGATATTGTTGTGGGTGTAATCGATTTCAAGGTCGATGATGTCATCTGCGCCAGTACCACGAAGGGCCTGAGCCTTGAGCGTAGCGTAAGAAGCATCGCCCTGGGAGACCAAGCCGAGGAAGTTGGTGGTCGTAGCCTGAGCCGAAACCTTCTTCACCACAGTGTAAGAACGGCCTTCAGCACGATCCTGCACAAGCGTCGCAGCCTTCATTTCAGAGAAGAGCGAGCCGGGAGGGCAAGAAGCGATGCCATTGTTAACATTAATACTGCTCATGCAGCCGGTGAACGTCATGCCTGCGAGAACGAGCGCGGCAAGGAGGGTTGCTTTCTTCATTTTCTTGTTCCTTTTGTATACAAAGCCCGGACAACCGGGAAAATTGGCCCACATTGAAAAGGAAAACCTTTTTCAATTTATAAATGCTATTATAGTGCCCCCCCCCGTATGACAAGCCTTTTTTACACTACCCGTTCTAAGATGTAATTTTAAAAAGATTATAGATTGATTTTTCAATGGGTTATGTTAAATCTTAAAAATCACCTCCATACCTTAAAAAAACAATAGACTATGGTGGTTGCATATTTCTGCGTAATCATTCGCATCACGAAACATTAAGATAAACTGAGAAAAGTTGGTGAGAAAGTACACAGGGAGTCCTGCGGCGCAGGCAATTGGAAATGTGAAAATGTTACCAATGTGAAAATATTGACGTTCGCAGGCACTCGCTGACTCGACAGGCTCGTCCCCAATTGCGTCCTCGCGTTAAAAATATATGCAGTCCTTTGCACACATCATCCTGCGCCGCAGGCACTAACCCCGAATACCGAACCAAGAACTCCAAATAACCTTCTCTCTACGCACACTAGAAGTGTAGCAAACCGGAGCCAAGTAGTCAACTCTACCGACCCAGGTAAGCGAAAATTTCGCGATAAGTAGGCGAAATTTCCGCCTGAAAATCGGCGACTTTGGTCACCCAATTTCGCTGACTTTGCTCGGGAATTTCGCTGATATTGCGACCCAATTTCGCTGATATTGACCCGAAATTGCTTTAGCTTTCCCCCAAAAAGCTACTACTTGTTGATAACTTTTCTATCACTTCCACCCTAATTTTTCGCAAGGAAGCCGCTGTAGCGGAGTTGATTTCACCCTATTTTTGCTTTATCTCCTTATTTCTCAAGGAGTTATACAATTTTAACAAAGTTGAGCAAATGTGCCGAAAATGGGTCGATCCGCCGAAAGTTTTTCAAAAAACTGCGTCGAAAAAGGTGAATTGTTGATAACTTGTTGATAACTCAAAAAAGTTTTCAACAGGCGAAAAATCGCCAAATTTTTCGAAAAAGTGGCAAACCTGCGCAAGGGATTTTGAAGGGAATTTTGAAGGGATAAAGGGAATTTTGAAGGGATAAAAGAGATAGAAAGGATAAAAGAGATAAAAGGGATAGAAGGGATGATGTGGGGGCGACGCCGCCCCCACACCCCTGCGAGAGCGCAGGGCGCTCTACCCCGTGCTCGTCCTGCGGACTCGCCTTTACAAAGGCTGCGAAGAAAAGAATCTCGCAGATTCTACCCACTGCGAAGCTCCTCCCTTATCGTGGCCACGGCCCACTGCGGCAGCGTAGCTTATCGTAGCCACGGCCCACTGCGGCCGTGGGACGCTCTGGCATGCAGCCGATTAGATAAAAGAGGGAGAAATGTGGGAGCGAGCCGCCCCACACCGCCTGCGGCATCCTAGACTGCGAATGGTTGGGGTGAAGAGCCGCTGGGTGAGGGTTTGAAAAAAGATGAAAGAAAAGTGAAAAAAGGGAGTTTTTCTCGCGTACGCGGGCGAAGTTTGGTATACTGATGGTTCCTTTTCCCGCGTGGGAGGAGGATTTGTCATTAACAACCGGGCGTTTTAACCACCCCTGAGTCGGTTTAAATCATGCGTGATTCGACGAAGAGGAGCGCGCCCGTTAAACAGAAAGCAAAGCCAAATGGCTATTCGCAAACCTCAGAAGGCGGTCGCAAAGACCGGTGGTCTCTATGATGAACTCATTGCTGCATTGAACACGCAGAACAGCGTTCCTGCCGCAGGTTCGATCGTTAAGGGTAAAGTCACCGGCAAGCGCGGTAACGAAGTGCTCGTGGACATCGGCTGCAAGTCGGCTGGTTCTGTGCCCGCTAATGAGTTCGAAAACATTGATGCAGTCAACATCGGCGAAGAATTCGACGTGTTGCTCATCGATCTCGAAGGTGAAAACGGCATGGTCGTGGTCTCCAAGCGCCAGGCCGATGAAAAGATCCGCTGGGAAGCTATCCTCGCCAAGTACAAGGAAGGCGACACGGTTTCCGGCGTTATCAAGAGCAAAGTCCGTGGCGGCCTGATCGTGGCTGTGGACGGCGTGGATGCATTCCTTCCCGGTTCTCAGGTGGACGTCAATCCTTCCCGCGACTTGGACATCTACATCTCCGACGTGGCTCAGGACTTCACCATCATCAAGATTTCCGACGAACGCCGCAACATCATCGTCTCCCGTCGTGAGCTCCTCGAGAGCCAGATGGCTGAAAAGAAGCACGCGCTCCTCGAAACCCTCGCTAAGGGCCAGATCGTGCATGGTAAGGTCAAGAACATCACCGATTTCGGTGCGTTCGTGGACCTCGACGGCATGGATGGTCTCTTGCACATCACCGATATGAGCTGGGGCCGCATCAAGCACCCGTCCGAACTCCTCAAGGTCGGCCAGGAACTCGATGTGATGATTCTCGATGTGGATTTGGAACGCGAACGCGTCTCCCTCGGTCTCAAGCAGGCTCAGGCCAATCCGTGGGATGCTATCGAAACCCGTTATCCTGTTGGCTCCCGCTTGCACGGCAAGGTGGTCAACCTCGCTCCTTACGGTGCGTTTGTTGAACTCGAACCTGGCATCGAAGGCCTCGTGCACGTTTCCGAATTCAGCTGGACCAAGCGCATCGCTCGCGCTTCTGACGTGCTCAACATCGGTGACGAAGTGGACGTCGTGGTGCTCAACATCGACTCGACCAACCAGAAGATCGCTCTCGGCATCCGCCAGACCGAAGCCAACCCGTGGGACACCGTCCAGGATCGTTACCCGGTCGGCTCTCGCATCACCGGTAAGGTCCGTAACTTCACCACCTACGGTGCATTCATCGAGATGGAAGAAGGCATTGATGGTATGATCCACGTGTCCGACATGTCTTGGACCCGCAAGATCAATCATCCTTCCGAAGTGCTCCAGAAGGGTCAGCCCGTGGAAGCTATCGTGCTCGAAATCGACACGGCTAACCAGCGCATCAGCCTCGGCCTCAAGCAGGCCCAGACCGACCCCTGGAACTCCATCGCTTCCACCTACCAGATCGGCCAGATCGTCAAGGGTAAGGTCTCCAAGATCGCTTCCTTCGGTGCATTCATCGAACTCGAAGACGGCGTGGATGGCCTCGTGCACATCTCCCAAATCTCTGACCAGCACATCGAAAAGGTGCGCGACGCTCTCAAGGTGGGTCAGGAAGTTGAAGCCCGCATCGTGAAGATCGATCGCGACGAACGTCGTATCGGCCTCTCCATCAAGGCGGTCAACATGGACGAAGGCGAAGTGGCTCGTCTCACGGCTGAAGCCGACAGCGATCCCGCAGCCTCCGCTCAGCTCGGCGCATTCGCCAATGCCTTCGAAGAAGCTTTCGCTTCCTCCGAAGAATGGCAGCCCGGCCAGAACTAAGTGACTCTCCTTTAAAGGAGTTTCCACAAATGAAGCGTCCCATCTGGGGCGCTTCATTTTTATTTTGACCTTTTTATCTTTTATTTTCCCCTCCTCCTTTGAAACGCAGCCACTCCCCTTACAATTAAACTAATAGGCTAAACACGCTCAACGCTCCCAGACGCACAAGATTTACAAACTTGACTTTTGACAAACTCTGTGGTGGCGGGCATCATCCTCGGCGAATCGCACAAGACTTACAAAATAAACTTTTGACAAAGTCACCCCGCGCATGGACAAATCAAGTCCCCGCATCGTGAGTCACCGCAGTTCGTTTCTCTTCCCCCTATCACAAAATTATTCGCGACTGCTTGCGTGTTTTGGCGGGGGGTGATATACTTTTAGGTGTTGGTTTACTTTATTAATTGAAAGGCCATATCCATGACTGACGATGATGTTTTGCAGATTTTCAAAGACACGAAAGCGCTCCTTGAAGGTCATTTCGAACTCCGCTCCAAGCTCCACTCGAATCGTTACTTCCAGTGCGCCGAAGTGTTGCGTTGGCCGCACCACGCTCAGACGCTCTGCGCAGAATTAGTGCGCCGTATGAAGGAAGAAGCCGATATCGGTCCTGTGGATGGCGTGATTTCGCCTGCTTTAGGCGGCATCTTGGTGGGTCACGAAGTGGCCAAGGCACTCGGCACGCAGTGCATTTTCGCTGAAAAGAATGCCGAAGGCATGTTGCAGATGCGTCGCTTCAAGATTATTCCTGGCCAGCGCTATGTGGTCGCAGAAGACGTGATTACCCGCGGTGGTCGCGTGCAGGAAACGATTGACATCGTGAAGGCGGCAGGCGGCGAAGTGGCGGCCGTGCTCGTTTTGGTGGACCGCTCTGGTGGCAAGGCCAAGTTTGACTACCCGACCTACGCGTTGCTCCACATTGAGCCTCAGGTGTGGGAACCTGCAGACTGCCCGATGTGCAAGGCAAATGAGCCTTTCGTGCATCCTGGTTCGTAAGTATTTTCCCCTTCACCTCCTCATGCGGGCCGTATGCACTTACGGCTCCGCATGTAGTGCATTTTTAGTACACCTCCATGTCCACAGTTACCCTCTCTCACGTTCGTAAAGTCTACCCCAATGGCGCAGTGGCGGTAGAAGACTTTGACCTTGCCATTCGCGACCGCGAATTTCTTGTTTTGGTCGGGCCCTCTGGATGTGGCAAAAGCACTACCCTGCGCATGGTGGCGGGGTTGGAAGAGATTACCTCTGGCACCATCGCCATTGATGGGCGCGTTATCAATACGTTGCCCCCGAAAGACCGTGACATCGCCATGGTCTTCCAGAACTATGCGCTCTATCCGCACATGACCGTGCGTGAAAATATGGCCTTTGGCCTCAAACTGCGCCACACGCCAAAGGCGGAAATCGCCAAGCGCATTGAAGAGGCAGCGGAGGTGCTTGGGTTGCAAGATTACCTGACGCGCCTACCGAAGCAACTCAGCGGTGGACAACGCCAACGCGTTGCCCTCGGTCGCGCCATTGTGCGCCAACCCAAAGTCTTCCTCTTCGACGAACCCCTCTCCAATCTTGACGCAAAGATGCGCGTGGAAATGCGAGAAGAAATTCATCGCTTACACCTCCGCTTAAATGCAACCATTCTCTATGTGACGCATGATCAGACCGAAGCAATGACGCTCGGCGATCGTATTGTTGTAATGGAAAGTGGCAACATTCGCCAAGTGGCCGACCCTGTCACCCTTTACAACGACCCCGACAACCGTTTTTCCGCGGGTTTCATCGGCACACCACCGATGAACTTCCTACAGATGACCGTGGGCGAAAATGGCACCTTACAAGGCGCCGCAGGGACGTTGTTGCCGCCGAAGGGGCTTCTCCCCGACCTGCCGATTGGAAAGCCCATCATCCTTGGGATTCGCCCCGAGGATTTGATTGATGCAAATGAGTCCGACGCCTCGGCAAATACCCTCACGGCAACCGTGGATATCGTAGAGCAAATGGGCGCAGAAGCCTACGTTCACTTCGCCATTGACGGAACGCGCATCACCGCTCGCACGGCACCCAATTGGTCGGCGCGCCACGGCGAAATAAAGACCCTTCGTCCGAAATTAGACAAGCTCTGCCTCTTCGACCCCGACTCGGGCAATCGACTCCGCGCTTAATCCCACCCCTTCTCCACCCCATGCCACCCAAGCACCATTGGGTGGCAATCTTTTGACGCAGTTTTAAACAAAAGCAGGAGACACGAATCACCCCCTGAAAATTTTATACTATAAATAGTATAGGCCACGAGACATAAAAAAATGCTTGCCAAAGCCTCCTCGGCAATGCTATTTCTTTTAATGAATTTAATTGAAAGGAAACCTTTATGGCCAAGAAAATCACCTCGTTGATTATCGTGGAATCCCCTGCGAAGGCAAAGAAAATTGCCTCTTATGTTGCATCCGACACGATGGTCATGGCGTCCGTGGGACACATTCGCGATTTGCCGAAGTTCGTTTTGGGCGTCAATATCTCGCAGAACTATGCGCCGAATTATGAAATTCCGAAAGACAAGAAAAAGATTGTCGATGATTTGCGCAAGGCTGCGGCGAAAGTTTCCACCGTTTATCTCGCAAGCGACCCTGACCGTGAGGGAGAAAGCATCGCATGGCACCTCTATGAAGTCTTAAAGGATCTGCCAGGCGAACGCAAGTTTTACCGTATCCGTTACAACGAAATCACGAAGACCGCCGTGCAGGCCGCATTGGCAAAGCCTTCTGAGATTGACCAAGACCTCGTAGACGCCCAGCAGGCCCGTCGCGTCATTGACCGCCTCTCTGGCTTCCGCTTGTCTAAGTTGATTGCCAATGCCGTGCAAGGTGCGAAGAGTGCTGGCCGTGTGCAGTCGGTGGCATTGCGCCTTATTGTGGACCGCGAACGCACCATTTGCGACTTCCGCCCCACAGCCTACCACGTCGTGAGCGCCTTATTGGAAAAGAGCACTGAATTCGAAGCGCAGCTTTGCTCGGTGGATGGCAAGGTGCCGAAATTCACGGTGGATGGCAAGGAAATCTATGGTCTCCCCGAACTCGGCGAAGCGGAAAATTGCCTTGAAGACCTCCGTGGTCGCAATGCGGTGGTGACTGCCATTGAACGCAAGCAACTCTCCAAGCGTCCGCAGCCACCCTTCATCACCTCTACGCTCCAACAGGCCGCCGCGACCCATTTGGGTTATTCGCCAGACCAGACAATGCAGTTGGCCCAGCGTCTTTACGAAGACGGTCTCATCACCTACATGCGTACCGACGGCATGAGCGTCAGCAATACGGTTCGCGCCTCGGTGATGGCAGAGATTACGCGCCTCTTCGGCGCCAATCACCTGCCGCAAACACCGAACTTCTACAAAACCAAGGTGAAGAACGCCCAGGAAGCACACGAACCGATTCGTCCGACCGATATCACGCGCAACGAACTCGGCCCCGATGCCGACCCGCGCCAGGCAAAGTTGTACGATCTCATTTGGCGTCGCTTCATGGCGAGCCAGATGGCCCCTGCCCAGATTGAACGCACCACCATCTTCTTCGCCCCAGAAGAACCGCCGACGCTCAACCGTGAATACCGTTTCTCTGCGTCTGCCTCCAAGACCATTTTTAAGGGTTACCTCGCTGTTTGGCCGAATACGCGTGCTGACGTTGAAGATGGCGATGTGAAGATGTTGCCGAATTTGGCCAAGGGTGATGTTATCACCTGCAAAGATTGGCGTTGCATCAGCAAGGAAACCCAGCCGCCCGCACGCTACAACGAAGCTTCGCTCGTGCGCGACTTGGAAGAAAAGGGCATTGGCCGTCCCTCGACCTATGCGGCAACCATTCGTACACTGTTGGACCGTGCTTACGTGAATAGCGGCAAGGGTCACGTCCTGACGCCGACGGAAGTGGGCGTCTCCGCCACGGACTACCTTTTGGGTGAAGTGCCCGACTTCGTGAACGTTGAGTTCACCCGTTTGATGGAAGATGCACTCGATAAGATTGCAGGCGGCGAACTGCCGTGGATTACCGAAGTGGATGCCTTCTACACCAAGTTGATTGAATGGCTCGCCGCTCAGCCGACGCGCGTCAAGGCGATCCTGGACCAGCTCGGCACCATCACTGCATGGAAGGAACCCTCCTACGGCAAGAACGGAAAAATCAATTGGAGTGACGAAGCATTTTACAAGGATATGCTCGACACCTATGAAAAGTACTGCGCCGATGCGACACCGTCAAATGCAGTGACCAAGCCGCAACTCTCCACGCTCATCCGCATGGCCATCTCCTATCGCGACCAATTGCCCAACCTCGGCTCTGTGATTGGCCCCTTGCCTGGATCCACCGATCCAGATGAAGTGGAACAGCTCTTTAAGACCGCCGAGCAAATGTCGCTCAACGATTGGGAAAAGCGCTTCGTCGCTTCGCTCATGAATCAGTACACGACGAAGGGGACGCTCTCCTCCAAGCAGTTGGAAATCTTGCGTAAGATTGTTGATGGCGAAGCAAAGAGCGAACGCCCGGAGAATGAAGTCCCTGCGACCGAACTCTTGGGTCACCTCAATGCCGTCGTGACATGGAATACGCCCATCAAGCGTGGTAAGCGAACCTATGACGACCGCGAATTCGTGGAAAGCTTAAAGTCGCAGCTCGCCGAAAAGCACTTCTTGACCGAACGTCAATTTGAAGCGCTCAAGAAGTTGATTCGTAGCTACCATGAGCAGATTCCCAATTATGCAGAGGTCGCAGCAAAGTTTGGCATCAAGGAAGTCACACCGCGTCGCACCCCTGCCGCCAAAAAGGCACCTGCTAAGAAGCGCGCCGCAAAGACGAAGTAAGTAGAAAGGAGTCAGTTATGTTGCCGTACCATTACAAACATCATGTCAGAGTACGCTATGCCGAGACCGACAAAATGGGCGTGTGTTGGCACGGCAACTATCTGCTCTACCTCGAAGAAGCACGCGGTGAAGCCCTGCGTGCGACTGGGCACGGCTCCTATGCCGACATGGAAGCTGCGGGGGTTATGACGCCAATCGTTAAGATCAACCTCAATTACCACCATTCAGCCTTCTATGATGACCTCCTCACGATTCACGTTTACGTGGAAGAGCCCGTACGCTCGAAGATTAAATTCCGTTACGAGGTGGTCAATGAAGCGGGCGAAGCCATCTTGGATGGTATCACCGAGCTCGCCTTCATCACGGCAGACACCCACCAACCCTGCCGTCCGCCACTCGCCCTGCGTACCTTCTTCAAATAATGCTCCCAATGAACGACCTTATTCCGCTTCACGATGCCATCTTAGACCGGATTGCGACCGCCGCCAAGCGCGCCGATCGCAATCCCGATGAGGTGACCCTCATCGCCGTAACGAAAACCCACGGGCCAGACGTTGTGCGCGATGCAGTGGATGCAGGCATGTCCATCTTCGGTGAGAACAAAGTGCAAGAAGCGGCATGGAAGATTCCGATGTCGCCCGCTTGTGCACGTTGGCAACTCATCGGTCACTTACAGAGCAATAAAGCTCGTCATGCCGTGCGCCTCTTTGAAACCATCCATTCGGTGGATAGCATCAAACTCTTTGACACCCTTGAGGCGGCCGCCCGTCAGGCTGGGACACGTCCTGAAATCTACCTGGAAGTAAACGTCTCTGGCGAAGCCTCCAAATATGGTTTGACGCCCGAAGCATTGCCACAGACAATTGAGCACATCCTTGAGCATGCACAAGCGCTCACCCTCTCGGGTCTGATGACCATGGCCCCCTTTGACACAGACCCCGAGCACGCACGTCCGCACTTCGCACGCCTTCGTACTTTGCGCGATGAACTGCAGACTCGCTTTGGGATTGACCTGCCGCATCTTTCCATGGGCATGACGGGAGACTTTGAAGTCGCCGTAGAAGAAGGCGCGACAGATGTTCGCATCGGCACAGCGCTCTTCGGCGCACGACCGAAAATCACCCGCCCCACACTTGATGCCGACACCACCTCAGGCATCCTTTAAGGTCGCATCCACAAACAACCGTCGCCCACGTGATGGTTGTTTTACTTTATCTGTCGCACACACTCCAACCGCTTCAACATGAAACACCTCACGCGTTTTCTCATCGTCCTGCTCAAGCTGTTACCAGGGTCTCTGCTTCCCATCAGTTGCTTTCTCTGGTGGCATTACACCGCCTCGCGTACGCCCCTTATTTGCCTTTCTATTTTCGCCGCACTGCAGGTGATTTACATCGCCATCATTGAATGGTGTCGACGCGACCGCAACCTCTCCCCCGTGGAAGACCTTACCTTCGGCGACCCTAAATCCGATAAATGCATCATCATGGTGCATGGGTTTGCAGACACCCCCGAAGCATGGCGACGAGAAGCAGAATACCTTGCCCAAAAGGGATGGCGAGTCACCGTTCCTGAAATTAGCCATGACGTCAACGCGAAGATTTGGGTCTTTCGCCTTTTTGTAGAAATTCTCGAGGCTCGCGAAACCGCCAAACACGTTGAACTGTGGGGACACTCCATGGGGGGCGCACTCGCCATCATTATGGCAACCATCGCCCCCATTGATCGACTCGTACTGTGGGCACCCTTCCTCGCCCCCTACATGGGCACCTTCGCCTCAACGACACTCTACATTCTACATCGCCTTCTCTTTATTTGGCCCTACACACTCACGTGGTTTCCCATCAATCGTCACGGGAAAGGAGAACCCGAGACCTTCTATCGCGTCCGTCGCGTCATCCCCACGCGCACCTTTACTGCCGCACTTTCGCTCCCCTTCACCATCACCCACCTTCGTCATCGCTTTCCTCAAAAAATCACCCCAATCATTCTTCTCTCCCAACGAGACACCGTGGTCAATAATCGCCCAGTCCGCCGTTGTTTTCCCAATGCTCACTATCTGCTTGCCGCCAATCCACGCTCAAGCCATGCTCTCACCAATGCAGTGGACTGGAAGGAAAATGTAGAAGCCGTTTTAAAGATTCCATATGAAACCAGCGATTCTCTTTGATATCGACGGCACCCTCCTCTATGCCAAAGGGCTTGGCCGTCCCGCCTTTGCCGAAGCCTTCGCTGAAGCCTATGGGATTGCGGCAGACTTTAGCGAGATCTCCTTTGTAGGTGCCACCGACACCGCCATCATCCGCGATTTGGCAAAGCATTTTGGCGTGGAATCTACCCCCGCGAAAGAAGAACACTTCTTTATCGCCCTCACCGAACGCCTCGACCCGCGCCTCCGTGGTGACAACGCTATCCACGTCTACCCTGGCGTGACTTCCCTCTTGGAGGCACTCACGGCAGATGGTAAAATGCTCGGTGTTGTTACAGGAAATATCCGCACCACCGCTTGGAGTAAGTTGATTCACGCAGGACTCGCCCCATGGTTCACCTTTGGCAGTTATGCCTGCGACCATTGCAACCGCGACGAACTCGCACGCATCGCTTGCGAACGCGCCCGCCAACGTGGCGCAGAAGCGCGTCTGCTCATCGGTGACACGCCGAAAGACATCCAGGCGGCGCATGCCGCAGGACTTCCGTGTCTTGCGGTGGCAACTGGATGGATCACTGCAGATGCCTTACGTGAAGCAGGCGCAGAGGCCGTGGTAGCGGATTTCAGTGACCTTAGTAATGTCTTGAACTTGATTGAAAGGCTCATTGCATGACCAAACCGCTTCGTGTTATTGCCTGGGAGGTTACGCGCCGTTGCCCAATGGCATGCCAACACTGTCGTGGCGCCTCGCGCAATGACTGTTATGCAGGCGAACTCTCCACCGAAGAAGCCTTTCGCGTCATTGATAGTCTTGCCGATGCCATCCAGCCCCCTGCCCGTCCGCCGATTATCATCTTTACCGGTGGCGAACCAATGTATCGTGACGATTTAGAGCAGCTCATCCGTCACGCGACCCAACGTGGCTTTCCCTCCGTATTAGCCCCGTGCGGACGTTTTGCAAGCGCTGATCGCCTCGCCAACCTTAAAGCCGCTGGCATCCGCGCCATCTCCTTGAGCGTTGATGGCGCCACGGCTGAAGCCCATGACACCTTTCGTGGCATCCCTGGCGCCTTCCAAATAGCGCTTGATGCAATGCAAGCCGCCCGCGAGGTGGGCTTACCCTTTCAAATCAACCACACCCTCACCCGCGCAGGCTTAAGCAATCTCCGCGCGATGCGTGACTTCGCTTTGGCCCAAGGCGCCACCCGTTTGGATGTCTTTTTCTTGGTACCTGTTGGGCGAGGCACTGCGCTCTCGGCAGAATGCCTTACCGATGCCGAAACCGAAACTGCGCTCAACGAGATTTTAGCGCTTGATGATGAGGGGGTGCTCCCCATGCATGTCACCTGCGAGCCGCGCATTCTTTCCGTGGCGGCTACCCGTGATACGCCTCCAAAGAGTCCTTTCAATGGGTGTATGGCTGGTTCTGGGTTTCTCTTCCTCAGCCACACAGGCAAACTCCAACCCTGCGGTTTCTACGAACTTCCGCTTGGAGATATCCGCGAATTCAACTGCGACCTTCCCGCGGCCCTTGCAGCAAGTAAACGCTACAACGCACTTAACGGCGGCCCCATCTGCCTCGCTCGCGCCGCCGCAACTCGGCATTAAGCCTTCACAAAAGTGCGTGTTTTACCCCTTAATCGCGCAATCTGCCGCATTGTATTCTGCATTCAAGATTGCTGAATGTGCTATAATGTCTCTCAATAATGGAGGAAGAAGCACATGACTGGGTTTATCCGTGTGGCAGCATTGACGCCAGAAGTGACACTTGCCAATCCGCTTGCGAATGTAACATCGCTCTTGAAGTTGGCAGAAAAGGCCCGCTTTGATGGCGCAACGATTGTCCTTGCCCCTGAACTTTCCCTCACTGGCGCCACCTGTGGCGATCTCTTCCTCACGCAATCTTTGCAAACGCAGACGCAACAAGCCCTGCGCGAGCTCTGCGAAAATCTCCCTGCGAACCAACTTTTTGTCTGCGGAGCGCCTCTCTTTGTGGGAGGACGACTCTTTGACTGTGCCGTTGTTTTGGAACGTGGACGTGTGTTAGGTTACGTACCCCGCGCGGCATTTCCACACGGCGAGACGCGGTTGCGCGCCTTTTCGCCAGCCCATGCGACAACGCTCACAGCCTTGCCTGACGGCACCCCCTTCGGTATGGACCTCCGTTTTGCGGTCGGCAATCTGCGTGCAGCGGTGACGTTCGGGACACCCTCGGATGCGACCGTCTATCGTGATGCCCACTTACTCCTCTGCTTAGATGCCACACCTGAAGGCACTGGACGAGCCGAAGTGCGTCGCGACGCACTCAAAGTGCTCTCTCGTACGGCAGGATGTGCCTGCGTCTATGCTTCGGCTGGCGAAGGTGAATCCTCCACAGATGGCATCTACAGTGGCCATCGTCTCCTCGCATGGGAAGGCAGTGTCCGCGCAGAGGCACGTTGGGAAGTGGGCACCTCCCTGTTGGACTTCTCGCCGGCATGGGTGGAAGCACGACGGATGCGCGATGGATTACCCTGTAGCACGCGAGAACAGTGGCGCGTGATTGCTACGAACATCCTCCCGACTGAGAGCGATGGCCGCTATGCGAAGTTGCGCGCCACGCCCTTTATCCCGAGCGCACCTGAAGCATGCGCTGCACGGTGTACTGAAATCCTTGACCTGCAAATCAATGCCCTTTGGCGCCGTGTAAAGCAAATCAACGCCAAACGATTGGTCTTGGGGCTCTCAGGCGGCTTAGATTCTACGCTTGCACTTGTCGTTTGTGCCGAACTTTGCCGTCGGAAAAACTTGCCCTCCGAGACCGTACTCGCTGTGACCATGCCCGGCTTCGGCACCTCTGATCGCACTTACACCAATGCCTGCACCCTCGCCAAAACGCTCGGAGCAGAATTGCGTGAGGTCCCAATCGCGCCTTGTGTGGAACAACACTTTAAGGACATTGGGCAAGATCCACAAACGCATGACGTCACCTACGAAAATGCACAGGCTCGCGCCCGCACTTGGCTCTTGATGGACATCGCCAACAAGACGGGCGGACTCCTCGTTGGCACGGGTGACCTCTCGGAGATTGCTTTGGGGTGGAGCACTTACAATGGCGACCATATGAGTATGTACTCGGTAAACTGTTCTGTGCCGAAGACGCTCATTCCCCACTGTCTTGATGCCGCTGCAAAGTCTCTTTCTTCCTCTGATGCCGTGGCTGCAGACACCCTCTCGGCCGTCTTAAAAGATATCTGCGATACGCCAGTTTCGCCAGAATTAGTACCCGGCGTGCAGCACACCGAATCCATCGTAGGCCGTTATGAGCTGCACGATTGCTTCCTTTGGTATTTTCTGCGTTATGGGTGCGACCGCGCGCAACTCGCAGCATTGGCCGCATTGCTACACGGAGACATCCCTGAAGCAGAACGCACTCGAACACTCGATATCTTCTGTCGGCGCGTGATTACGCAACAATTCAAGCGCTCTTGCAGTCCGGATGGTCCAGCCGTAGGTGGCATCGCACTCTCGCCCCGCGGCGGATGGATGTTGCCCTCCGATGCAAATCTGACGCTCTAATTGCCATGCCGCGCGCACTTGAACTGCTCATCGTCCTCCTCGCAGCACCATTGTGGTTGCCCACGTTGGTGATTTTAGCGGTGCTTGTGCGTTGTTTTGACGGGAAACCCGTCTTCTTCCGCCAAGTGCGACCTGGGCTTCATGGCGAACCATTCACCTTAGTTAAATTCCGCACCATGCGAGAGGGGACCGAAAGTGATGCCGAACGCACCACGAAGTTGGGCGCTTTTTTGCGCGCATCATCGCTTGATGAGTTGCCAGAGTTACTCCATGTACTCTCTGGCAAGATGGCGCTCGTCGGTCCCCGTCCACTCTTAATGGAATATCTCGCAGAGTATACCGAAGCCGAACACCACCGTCATGATGTGCGTCCTGGCATCACAGGGTGGGCACAGGTGCATGGTCGCAACGCCATTACACGCGCCGAGAAGGTAAAGTACGACCTTGAATACGTGGCTAAACGTTCCTTCTTACTGGATTGTCGCATTCTCCTAATGACCCTCTTTCACCTCAAAGGCAATTAACTGCAACCCGATTGCCCACCGATTATGACCGCACCGACCAACGACGCTTCCGCGACACGCGCACTCACTTGGCCCTTCTTGCTTTGGATTGCAGGGTTGGCGTTGCTCTTATTACCGCACAACTTTGATTTCCCTGCGATTGTCTATGCCGTAAAGACAGTGCTTTGCGCGGGATTAACCCTTGCCTTAAAACCATGGAAATACGTACCCTTCCATGCCGTTAAGGGCGCCATACCACTCGGATGCCTCGTTGGCTTGGCGGTCTATCTACTCTGGGCATTACCCGAAAGCACTCCGTGGCCCTGCGTGACGGAACACTATCGACGTTGGTTCGTGATGATGCCTGGGGCGTTGCCGGACTATAGTGCCTCGTGGTGTTACGCCTATAGCAAACATCCTGTGCTCGCCATCGTTAAATTAATCGGTTCAGCCTTTGTTATTGCACCGGTTGAAGAATTCTTCTTTCGCGGCTTCTTAATGCGTTGGCTCAATGGTAAACAGTGGCAAACCCTCCCCTTCCACGAAGTTTCCCGATATGCCTTCTGGGTCACGGTCGCCGTCTTTGCCTTCGAGCACGACCGCTATGTGGGCGGACTCCTCGCAGGCATAGCCTACGGAGCCCTCGCCGTGCACACGGGAAGTCTGCGCGCCTCCATCGTAGCACACGTTGTTACCAACTTTTTGCTCGGTCTACACGTCCTTCTCTTCAATGCGTACGGTTTTTGGTAAAAAACTTTGCTATACTGTAGCTGAGCTAACATTGTTTTATTGGAGAACGTAATGTTTCCGATTATTCAAAAAGAACAGTTGTCCGCAGATGTCTATTCCATGTGGATTCACGCACCCTTGATCGCCGAAGAGCGTCAGGCAGGCCAGTTTATCATCCTTCAAATTGATGACCAATTCGGCGAACGCATCCCCTTAACCATCGCCGATGCCGACCCCGAAAAGGGCGCTGTACGTATCATTTTCCAAGCCGTTGGCGCCTCAACGCGAAAGCTCGCCCAGATGAATCCTGGCGATGAATTGCCAGTCTTCCTCGGTCCCTTAGGAAAACCCACGCACATCGAGAAAAAAGGCACAGTCGTGTGCGTCGGCGGCGGTATCGGTGTTGCACCGATGCATCCCATCGCTCAGGCAATGAAAAAGGCGGGCAACAAGGTCATTGTGATTATGGGCGCCCGTACCAAAGAGTTGCTCATCCTCGAAAAAGAGATGGCGGCGATTGCCGATGAACTCATCATCTGCACCGATGATGGTTCGTATGGGCGTAAAGCACTCGTCACCGAGCCGCTCAAAGAGGTCTGCGAACGCGAACAGGTTGCCGAATGCGTCACGATTGGTCCGCCTATCATGATGAAATTCTGCGCACTTACGACCTTGCCCTTCGCGGTCCCCACCACTGCATCATTGAACTCCATCATGATTGACGGAACAGGAATGTGTGGCGGATGCCGCGTACTTGTCGGCGGGAAAATCAAGTTCGTCTGCGTTGATGGGCCCGAATTTGATGCCCACCAGGTTGATTTCGACAACCTCATGAAGCGCAATCGCGCCTTCGTTAAACGTGAACGCGAAGACAATTGCAACCTCTTCAAGATGGCAGATGCCAAACAAGCCGAAGCAACGCGCTAAGTACTGGAGTCACGTCAATGTCTTTTGTCACCAAAGAAGCCCTTGAAGCCGCGGCACTCGCCACTTGGGAAACCCTCAAAGATCGTCCCCTCTCTCCAAAAGATCGCACCGCTATTGCCCAACAGCCCATGCCTGTGCAACCACCCGAAGTGCGCAAGCACAACATGGACGAGGTGGCCTGCGGTTACACCGAAGCACAGGCACGCGTTGAAGCGAGCCGTTGCTTGCAATGTAAGAACGCGCCTTGCATGAAGGGGTGCCCTGTCTCCATTCAGATTCCAGACTTTATTCGTGAAATCGCGCAAGGCAACTATGCCGAGGCGCTCACGATTATTCGACAGAGTAGCATTCTCCCCGCAATTTGTGGTCGCGTTTGTCCACAGGAAAATCAGTGTCAAAAGAACTGCACCGTCGGTGTGATTCACAAGGACGTCAATCAGAGTGTAGCCATCGGTCGCTTGGAACGTTTCGTTGCAGACTGGCAGCGCGCCCACGAAGCTGAAGCGCCGATTGACAACACCGTAAAGCCCTCCACTGGCAAAAAGGTCGCCGTTGTGGGGTCTGGCCCCTCTGGTATCACCGTGGCAGCGGACGTTCGCCGCGAAGGTCACGACGTTACGCTCTTTGAAGCCTTCCAGAAGCCCGGTGGCGTTTTGGTCTATGGCATCCCCGAATTCCGCCTCCCCAAAGCAATCGTGGATAAGGAAGTTGAAGGGCTCAAGCAGATGGGCGTCTCCGTCGTGCCCAACTTCGTTGTGGGTCGCACCCGTAAGCTCAAAGATTTGATGGAAAAAGACGGCTACGACGCAGTCTACGTTGGCTCTGGAGCAGGCCTGCCCCGCTTCATGGGCATTCCAGGCGAGGAACTCGTTGGCGTCTTCTCTGCCAATGAATACCTCACGCGTGCCAACCTCATGAAGGCCTACGACCGCGCCGCCTCTGCTACGCCTTACTACCCTGCCAAACGTGTTGCAGTGCTCGGCGGCGGTAATGTCGCTATGGATGCCGCTCGCATGGCCTTCCGACTCGGTGCAGAAGAAGTCTATCTGATTTATCGTCGCAGCCGCGCCGAAATGCCAGCACGAGCAGAAGAAGTGGAACACGCAGAAGAAGAAGGTGTCAACTTCCAATTCCTTTGCAACATTGAACGCATCCTTGGCGATGACAATGGCATGGTCAATGCGATTGAATGCCTCCGCTATGAGCTCGGCGAACCCGATGCCTCTGGCCGCAGAAGCCCCGTCGCCATTGAAGGAAGCGAATTCACGTTGCCCGTGGATGCAGTCATTATCGCCATCGGCAATGCCTCCAATCCATTGATTCCTCAGACCACCCCTGGCCTAGAGATCAATCGTCGTGGCAACATCGTTGTGGACGAAAGCCAAGCTACTAGTCTCCCTGGCGTCTACGCCGGCGGCGACATTGTACTCGGGGCGGCGACGGTTATCCTTGCGATGGGTGAAGGGCGCCGCGCCGCCAAGGCCATCAATGCCTACCTCGCCACAAAGTAAGTATGCTTCACATTTGACAAGCAGAGCGGAAACCTGTGTATCAACATCGCAACGCCATCTAACGAATGCAAGGATCATTATGACTGCAAAAAAAAGACGCAAATCTGATGAGCCTATTCTTATTCGTCTTCGTCGAGAGCTCCTTAAACCCTTGACGTTGTTTGTTTCACGTCGATCCAAAATTGGACGAATGTTGCGAACACGCGGATGTAAGAAACTCCCGTCAAACGATTTTTTACAACAAGCAATTGAGCGTGCTGTTGCAATTGTGGATGGCCTTGATCCTCACATTGACGTCTTATTCATTGGCAGTTCTCACATCCAAAAAAATATTGCGCCTGCAGCATTTCAAACACTTCGCGGTTGGAATGCAGGTGTATCGTCTGGCGACCTAAAAATTTCTACAGAAATCTACAAGGCACTTCGTCAAAAATGGCCAAAGAGTGAAGGCCAGTGTGTAGTTCTTGGACAAGACTTTTGGCTCCCGATGACCCAAGCCGAATACACTTATGAGTATTTTCAAACGACAATTCTACATGAACTGCTCGGCATCTCTTATCGTTCTTCTTGGTTAATGCGTCATGCAGAAAAAACTTGTCGAAAAATCATAAATCAAGTGCGTCATATTGAATCCTGGAACTCGCAGCTGAAATTCCGTGGTCTAATGCCTATGGAGTCAGAAACAAAGGCTATTCCCCAAGAAAAAGTACAGGCTCGAGTTCAAGGCCATCTCAAACTTTTAACCTTTGAACCGACTGAATTAAAGTGGCTTCAAGAATTAAGAAATAGGGTCGCGGAAGATGGTCGTACACTCATACTCTTGCGGCCACCTCACCGCGAAGACTACTTAAATGCCCTTAATCAATCTCCACAACGCGATTTGTTATGGGCAAAGTTCGGCACAGCGGCTGAAGGCCTCCCTGTAATTGACGCATTTCAATTCCCTCTATCTCCAGAAAGTTGGAATGATATGGATCACTTAAGTGAAAGTGGAGCCACCCTTTTCACACGCGCATTAGAGCCATACTTACTTAAACTTCGGAAACAAATTGACAAGAATACTTTCTGTAAAGATTTCGGGAAAATCATTCTCATGAGTGAAGATTGCTCCAATCCTCATCTTACCACGCCATAACGTTTATAACATTTGCATTACTGAATCCCATCGACACTATCAACCCCATCAAGAGTGTTCCGTATGACAACACCAAGCGATTCTACACAACCAACCATTTCAATGGTCATCACGGTTTATAACACTGCGCGTTTCCTGCGTGATGCACTTGAATCTATTCGCCGACAAACATTCACCGATTGGGAGTGCATCATTGTTGATGACAATAGCCCCGATAATAGCTGGGAAATCTACTCCGATTTTGTTCGAAAAGATGCGCGATTCAAAGTAATTTGTCAAAAAAATGGGTTTTCGCAAAACGGCTTAAAAGTCTCTCGTAATCGTGGACATGACGCCATTCAGGGTAAATGGCTCATGTTTCTTGATTCTGACGACTATCTCCATCCTCGAGCGATGGAAAACTTACTTCGCGTGGCAGAACAAACCAATGCGGATATGGTTGATGGTAGCATTGAGCGAATCTCCGAAGACTGGATACCAACAGAAGAACTCCTTTCAATTAAGACGATTGACGAAAACGCCGCCCTTCAATTTGAAAGCTTTTCCCATGAAGAGCTCCTTGAGCGTGTCTCAAACTTTTCAAAGTGTTGTTATGGAACCGTTTGGAATTCTATTTTCAAGGTTTCAACATTAGGAAACTATCGCCACCCCGAACACCATGCCGATCCAAAGAAATTCATACGTGCAATAGACCTCGTCTTTCGCCTACTCCTAATTCCAAGAATTAAAATCGCAGCGGCACTAGAGACCCCTGTTATTTTCTATAGGACTCGATTGGGTTCAACCACCTACAGTAAGAAACCTGCGATTTATTGGATTGAAATCGCCACCACAATGGCGAACCTCTATGACGCCGTACTTGCTGAAAACCCATTCACGCCACGACAACGTAAGCGATTCGCTACGTGGATGGCAAGCCGTACCAAACTTTACTTCTATGGAGCTCTTCGTCGAAGTGACAATGACCCCGAATCACTTTCCGCGATTTGCGAAGCTTTACGTTTTCTTGAAAAGCGAAATTTCCCTCTCTATCAACGAATTCCCATCTTACGCCGTTTCCAGTTTTGGCTTTTCATCAAAACGGGGAAATGTTGGCTTATCAAGCGAGCACATTGCTAAACATTTGAACCCGCGTGTTAATTTCTACACTAGATCACCTCTTTGGACGTCTACTATACAAATTAAGCCAACAGGCACTTTTCCCTATTGCCCTCAACGACTACGCACCTGTGCTCCGAATTCAAATTACGATGTCTCTGACACGACAAAACACCCAACTCATTTGTTATACTCTAAAAAACTATAGCACAACTTCAAGAATTGACCACGGCGCATCCACTACAATTACACCACCACATTTGAGATAAACCGCCATGGCCGACTTATTTTCACAACTCACTCCAATCCTAATTTTCTTAAGATTGTGCAAAGTCTTCGCCTCCTCAATTAATGCTTTCAAAGCCTGCGTACCATAACCTTTACCATGTGCATCTCTATTTCCTATGAAAATTCCCAATTCCCCAATACCATCGTGAATATTTACAAGATAAATATTCCCAATGTAATCATTTGAAGGAGAAAGGCAAATGGCATAATTAATCCGCGTTGGATCTTGGATTACGCGTTCTGCCCAAGCTCGTTCCATCGTCTCCGTGACCTCACAATTTGGACGTGAACCTGTGTATTTCCAAAGTGAAACGTCATTACGCCAACGCCACGAAACTTGCGCATCTTCCACTCGAAGAGGCCTCAAATAAACCGTCTGCTTAAGCATTCTTAATCACCTCACAAATTCGTCCCATGTCTTCAAGATTATATCTCTGGTCAATTGGTAACGGAAGAATTCTATCTGCAAAATTATTTTGTTCTTCTACATTTGGCCAATAGCGTGCCACGAAAATCTTATTGTCAATTAATCGTTGACGCAATGTCCAATCTTCTGTAAAAAGTGGATACACCATCGGCACATCATCTTCGGCCATTGCAAATGGGAAAGATGAATGAAGGCGCTCATGCAAATAGTTGAAATTCTCCCATCTTTTCTTTGCAATGTTCATATAGTTGATGTTACCCATCAATCGTAACGTCAACCTTGACATTTTCCGTATAGGAGCATGTTCCAACGCACAACTATTCTCCTTAAACTCTTTGTACCCTGCCTCTGGAGTATAGTCTATTCGCTTCAATAAGTGTGACATCCGTTCACATGATACATCTTGTTCTAAAATCTCTTCATCTTTACTCAAATTCTTACCACTAAACGCAACAATCCCCCCATCCGGCAAACCGAAGAATTTACGGGGGCTATAAAAAGCGGCTAACCCCATGGGTTGCGAATAAAATGCTTGCGCATTATCCACAATCAAATTCTTAAATTTTTTAGCTAATTCGTGAACACACACACCTAGGCACCCAAAATAATTGTTAAAAATCAAATAGGCGTCTTTTGAGATTTTCTCTTTAGGCAAAAAACTGATGTCTAATTCGTATTCAACAATATCAACTTTTTCAGCTTTTAATGCATCATACACCACAGGACAAGTATATTTGGGCACATATACAACAGCACATTTTTCTCTACGCAAGATGAATCTTAGTGCATTCCGAGCTGAATTTAAATAAATCCCTTCATGATATGGTTCTGCCGTTCCACATTCTAATTCAAAATAACCGCCGATGCTTTTCATTCCACCACCTGAATAGAAAACCACTCTTTTGAATTTTGAACCATGGCCTCTGCCGCTTTATACGTTTCAAACTTAAGAAATGCAGACCCTATCGCCCGATTTGCTCCTGCAAATGCCTCAACATGGTCCCCGACACTTACATAAAGTGTGGAATCAACTAACGCATCCGGGATTGGCATCTGTTCCATGCCGATGCCTTGAAATTGCCCACACTTCTCACAATGAATCACATAATCGACCCAACATCCATTGTATTCTGGTTGCGTCATTGGAAGAAGTGGCAAGCCAAGTGCATATCGGACATTATTCTCAATCAAATCTTGTCCCGTGGCCAATTTCAACACCTCGGAAATTCGGTTGCCACCTCCGCGCGGTGAAACTTCCATGATATATGCCTTACCATCGGTTGCGACACGCGCCTCTACGTTATAAATGGATGTGCCAAGATTTAACAGTTTTATCAACCGCTGAAGCTCCGATCGCAACTCATTTTGGGCTTCTGTAGGCATATCACTCGGCCAAACATGCGCAATCGGCGCATATGGGTTTGCGGCATCCTCTTTAAAATATTGGCTATCGAAACTACAAAAAACAAGTTCATTATCAATAGAGAATGAATCTGAACCTGTTTGATGCCCTTTTAACTCGAGAAACTGTTCAATAATAAATCTTTTTGAATGACTCTCTGCGATTGCGCCATCAATTGCCTCTGGCAATGCTTCAAAATCATCAACACGTTTACACCCTTTTGACCCTGCGGAATCCACAGGCTTAACAATAACAGGGAAACGTGGCGATTCTGCAATTTCTTTCACGGCATCTTCTTTTGAAGAGTAGCCCTTATGGAATGGACAGTTAAAACCATTTTCAGAAAGAAAATCACGAAAACGATCTTTATTTTGTAAGATTTCAACCGATTCCAACGGAGGTGTAGGCAATCCCATCTTTTCTGCCACATAAGCAGCGGTTACTACTCCTGGGTCAACACCAAATGAAAGAATTCCATCAATTTGCTTTTCTTTGGCAACTTTTAAAACCGCATCTCGGTCAATAATACTAACATTAACATATTCGTCGGAATATGTGTGAGCGATATTGTCTGGTAAGTAGTCCGCCGTAATCACATACACACCCAACTTGTGAGCCGCCTCAATCACCGGCAAGAGGTATCGAATACCTCCAAGCAACATTAACTTTTTCTGCTTACTCACTTGACACTCTCCAAAATGTTTTTGGCGACATCGCGGACGTCGGCGAGATCAAGGCCGTGGTAGGACGGCAAGGAGAGGACGCAATCTGCCGCTTGACGCGCAATGGGAGTGGCGCCAGTCGTGGTGCGGTAAGGCTCAAAGTCACTCAAGAGGGGATAGAAGTAGCGACGTGTAAAGATGTTGTATTGCTTAAGCGTTTCGTAAACGCGTTCACGTGTTTCGAAGTCCTTGAAGAGTACTGGCACGTATGCATAGTTATGCGTAATCTCGTAGCCATACATCTTTTCAGGGCGGGGCAACAGCCGAACGTTATCCTGCCCCTCAAAGACTTCGGCATAGGTGTCATAAATTGCCTTACGATGCGAGATTAACTCTGGCAAAACATCTAAGCAACATTCTCCCATAAGGGCTGCGAGTTCATTCATCTTCGCATTGGTACCAATGTTATCACACTCGGTTTCTGAACGAATGGCAAAGTTTTTCAGTCGTTCAAGCGCAGCCTTTAATTCCGGCTTGCGAAATGTCAACAAACCACCCTCGATACTGTGAAAAAGTTTGGTGGAGTGAAAAGAGAACATTGACGCATCACCATAATCCGCGATGGACTTACCGTTCACTTTCACACCAAATGCATGCGCCGCATCGTAAATTAAGCGCAAATCATACTTTTTAGCAAGACGTTCAAAGCCATCCAAATCACACGGATGCCCATAGACATGCACCGGAACAATCGCCTTCGTCTTTTCCGTTATTAACTTTTCGGCAGACTCTGGTGTCATACAAAGAGTATCGAGATCCACATCCGCAAAAACAGGTGTTGCACCCACGCGACGCAAGGCATGTGACGTTGCCACAAAGGTGAACGGCGTGGTAATCACCTCTGCGCCAGGTGTATCCAATCCTAACGCCTGGTAAACAATTTCAAGTGCCAAGGTGCCATTCACAAACAACGAGGTTCGCGCCTCTGCAACATCAAGAACCTCAGCAAGTCGAGTAGCAAATCGTCGTACTACAGGACCATTATTCGTCAACCACTGATTAGCCCAAACCTCTGCCAACTTAGATTTATACATCTCCAACGATGGCAAGTATGGACGCGTTACCAAAATCGGCTCATTGAACGTTTTCATACTTACACTATACCATATTTTCAAATAACCACAATACTGCGGCCCTTGATTTATTGATTTTCTTACACTAAATAAATGGGCGGCGACGGTTATCCTTGCGATGGATGAAGGGCCCCATCGCCACAGCTCACGCAAGTGGCATCATTTGATAGAAAGGCGCCCGACTTCACAAGAGGTCGGGCGCTTTTAAGTTATCGCGGACTTATGCTCTACAGTGTCACGGCTTACTCTTTGTGTGGGAGGGGAACGTAGCCAGTTTCTTCAATCAGGGTCTGACCTGCCTCGGAGAAGAAGAAGTCCACAAGTTTACGCGTATTTTCGCTCCGCGGGCGAACGGTAATGATGCAGAAGTCGCTCAAGAAGGGATAGGTGCCGTTGCGAATGTTCTCTACTGAGGGTGCGACACCGTCAATGGAGAGCAACTTGATGTCGCCATTTTTAAACATCTCTTCGGTAAAGTAACGGAATGAGAAGCCAATCGCTTCGCGGTGATTACGATAAGCCGCCACATCATTAATAATGCCGCCCATACCACCCACGCGATCCTCACGAATCGGCGGCAGAATTGGGATGTCGCCCATGATGCGTTGCAACCGCGTCTGGCTGCCACTCCCCTCATTGCGTTGGAAGGGTTTAATCTCACCACTCCACGCGGGATTAATCTCCTCCCAATGCTTTACCTTCCCTGAATAAATCGCCCGAATATCCTCTTGCGACAAGTTATCTACAGGATTCTCTCGATGCACAAAGAAGACGAAGGCCTCACGCGCAATTGGCGTCATCTCAAAGGTGAGCCCCGCCTCTTGTGCGGCCTTTTCTTGCAATTGTGATGGAGGCGCGCTAAAAATCAAATCCACCTTCCCCGCCAAGAGACGCTCAAAGGTCCGATCCGACCCATTTGTCCTTATTTCAATCTCGGCATTAGGTTCACAAAGCGACTGAATAGCCCCAGCATAAAGTGGATAAAGCGCATAAGCGCCGTCAATCCGTGGCAAATCTCCGCGCAGGTGATACTGTGGCTCTGCTACAACCAGCTTCGCCAATGTCCCCACACGGAAAGGATCATAACGCCACCATTGAATCTGGTCAGACAATTGACGATGGCGATCTACGGTGTACCATCGATACATTGGCATCGCAATTAAAACTGCGACCGCAGCCAAACTCAAGAGCAACAATCCCTTACGAACACGTTTCTTTCCAAAGAGGTTGAAGATATGGGCACCGTAAAGCAAGGCCCACAATGCCGTCCATGCGAGCACCATCACACCTTGATAGTGCATGGTAAACACAATAATGACGCAGCCATAACTCCATAACAAGAAACTTGCAATCGCATAGCACACCTCTCGAATCACAACCCAGAGGTAATACAAAATCGTCAACGCAGTCTTTTTCATGCCTTCCATTGTACCACACCTGCCGCGCCTCTCCACTTCCTTTCATCAATGCGCATTCCAGATTACACAACGCCCCACCTCCAGTTTTCAATTCTCTTCACGAAAAAGATTTGTTACGATGTAAATGGTGTGAATTGGACACCCCGCTTTTTCATTTCGCAACCCTCGTGGAGGTTTTATGAAGCAGTCTCTTTTTTATCTTTCGTTTTTACCGATGATTCTCCTTGGAGCAAGGCCTGTGCATGCGCACATCCGTCCACCGTTACGCCCGCCGGTTATCGTTGTTCCCAATCTGCGTGTCGATGAGAAAGCAGTTGCGATTACGCAAACTCAGTCGGTTGTTGCCTCAAATCCCTACTTTGAACGGACCAAGGTCTCCATCACCTTCACCAACCCCAATTCGCGAGAAATGTCTGGCGAGTTACAACTTCCCCTCCCCGACGGCGCGGTTGTCTGCGGTTATGCACTTGAAATTAATGGCGAAATGGTGCCCGGCGTGGTCTGTGAAAAAGAGAAAGCGCGCATCGCCTTTGAGAACGAAGAACGAAAAGGCGTTGACCCAGGCATTGTTGAACACGTCAAAGGGGATCTTTGGCGTACACGCATCTATCCCTTACTCCCCAAAACTCCGCGCAAAGCAGAGATCGATTACATCGCACCGCTTCTCCCTCAAACGCCCCTCAAAAGCGCAATTTTGGAACGAGACGGCGAAGACTTCTTCCTTGCCGAGCAGAACGCGACCGTGGCGCGGCCCTCCCTTCGCGACACCCTCGGAGCCTTCACTACGGGCATCATCCTCTGGGATGCGAGCCTCAGTGCGGAGCCCCATGCTGCGGCGTGGCGCGAACGCCTAACCATGCTCCCAGACGTTGGCGAATGGCAACTCTACTGCTTCCGCAATCGGCCAGGCATGCCGTCGACCTTTAAGACGAAGGCCGACCTCCTTGCAGCGATTGACGCACTCGTTTACGATGGGGGCACCGACTTAGGCGCGGCCTTCCAAGCCCTTCCCCCAAAGACACCCGTCCTCCTCTTCAGCGATGAAATCGACACGCTAGGCTTAACAACGCCCGATTATGAAACACGCGAGGGGTTGACGATCGCCAGCCGCGCGGAAACACCTGCACGCGATGTCACCATTCAAAAGCTCACCCGTGCCCAAGCCGAAGCCACGGGCCTCCCCGTCACGGAAGGCACGCTCCTCGCTACCGTGTGGGCCGCGCGTCGCATGCAGGATTTAGCCAACCAAGCAGATGCCCGAAAGGATGAATTCTTGGCCCTTGGTCGCAAATATGGTGTGGCGGGGCCAGGGCTCTCCCTCATCGTCTTAGAGACGCTGGAACAGTGGTTGGAATACAAGATTGAACCGCCCAAGCAATTGCAAATTCATGCCGAATGGGTCAAGCGTCGCGCCGCAATGGATGATCCCATTGCGGACAAAAAGGCAACGGCCGAACACGAAGCGCAGTTACTCCGTTATTGGGAAGAACGCGTCAAGTGGTGGAACGATCCAAAGCCGAAGAAGCAAACGCCCTCCAGCGGCCTCTTTAATGGCCTCGCGCGTGCCTTCTCTCGTGACAACGACTCCGAAGAGGAAGCCGAAATGGAAGCCGAAGTCGACATGGCGGCCCCTGCCCCTGTCCCCATGTACGATGTTGATGCTGCGTCACCCGTGGCCGAAACGGCTTCCTATCGCTTCTTAGGAAGTGGCGCACCTCAAAATGCCCCCGCACCTCAAGGTCAGCGTGGCGTACGCCGTTCCCTCAAACGTAAAGGTGCCTCGGCTCAAGACGACACGCCCACTGCTACAATTACCCTCAAACCATGGAATCCTGACACGCCCTACCTCAAGGCCATGGACGCCAATCCTGAAGATGCCTACAACATCTACTTAAAAGAACGCAAGACCTACGCTGACTCCCCAGCCTTCTACCTTGACTGCGCCGGATGGTTCTTAAACCAAAAGCCCTCCTTCGGCAAAGAACAGCCTTCCAAATCCGAGATTATCTCAATCGCCTGCACGATTGAGATTGCCGAGCGCATCATCACCAACCTTGCCGAATTCAAGTTGGAAGATCCCGCCTTGTGGCGTACAATGGGATGGCGTCTGCGAGAAGCCAAATGCTACTCTCTCGCCATTCATTGCTTCCGCAAGGTGTTGACCCTGCGTGGTGAAGAGGGACAAAGCTACCGCGACTTAGCCCTCGTACTCATGGAGGAAGGTAAAACACGCGCAATGACGGCCCCCACTGCAGCAAAACCCCTCTTAGAAGAGGCGATGACCCTCTTTAAGCGCGCAGCCTTCGACTTACATGGTCGCAAGAGTGGACGCCGTGGCAATGACTTCCAAGTCGCCATCATTGCTTTGGAAGAACTCAATGGGTTGATTGCTTGGATTGAAGCGCATGAGTGGCCAGAGGGCGAATGCCCCACCATCCCTGCGTTTGACGCCGCCTATCGGCGCGACCTCCCCGTGAGCCTGCGCATTGTGATGAGTTGGGACGCCGACCAGACCGATATCGACATCCATGTCTTAGAGCCCAATGGCGAAGAGGCATTTTACCGAAATCGGCGCACCGCAGAAGGCGGCTTTGTCTCCGAAGACGTCACCACGGGTTATGGTCCAGAGGAATACTTGAAGAAAGACCTTGAACATGGCACCTACAAGATTCTCTCCAACTACTACGCCTCCCATCAAACCGCCCTCACGGGTGCGACCGTCATCACCGTCACCCTCTACACCGATTGGGGCACGGCTAAGGAGAAGCAGCGCACCATGACCCTACGCCTTAACACGCCGAAAGAAAAACACCTCATCGGCGAAGTGACGCTCTAAGACGTAAATCCCCACTTAAACGAAAGCGGCAGGTCACCCTGCCGCTTTTATTCTTCCACCCCTTGCGTGCTTTAACGATTCGGCGTAGTCACCTCTTCTGCTAAGAGTTGCACCGCCATATGACTATCATTACACGGTTCGTCAGAGCGATACGTCCACAAAATCGTCTTTTCGGGCGTCACCTCAAAGGCGCCAACACCCTTGCCATAACCATAACAACCAATAATTAAGTGACCATTGGGCAACAAATGAAGCCCCGTCATGTTCTTAATCGGAAGTCCCGTTTCGCTCGCCTTTAATTCCCACAACAACTGATGATCGGGCGACCACTTCTGCACTTGATTCAAACTTGAAATGTAAATATTTCCCTGTGCATCTGCGATGGCGGCGAAGGCAAGCCCTGGCACCTTCTGCGACCAAGCGGGTTTATCCAAAATCCCTGGCGCATAGCGTTCCACAATGCCCATGCCCGAACGACAAACCAACGTGCTCCCATCCGCCAAACGTCTCACCATGCGTAATGTCTGATGCCGATTCCCATTATTCAGCGGCACTTGGATGATATTGCGCTTCTCGCCAGTCGGCGTCACCTCAAAGATTCGCCCCGTGCTATTCTCACCAATCAGCGTTGAGCCATCAGGGAGACGTTGTGCCGAATAGCACCCACCCCCCGTCGTGTCTTCAGAACGATATTCCCACACACACTTTCCAGAGGCATCTGCCTCCCATGCACGGCCATCCGCAATCAAGATATTTCCATTCGGCAACATCCACGCATCATTATTATTTCCACCGGGCCAACGATGCTGCTGCGCCCCATCTGGCCCAATCTTCGCCAGATAGTTATTCCCTGCCACGAACAACGATGCCGTCGGCGCCCCCTTCTCAAAGGTGCCAGCCGTTAGCATCATGGCGAATCCACTCGCAAGTAAAATTGAAATCGTTGTCTTCATCCTTCACCTCTTTCGTGTAACGTGTTCAAAATTAACCCTGCTTCTTCTTGTTGCGAAGCCACTCTAAACGTTTGGCAATCGTATCCTCATAACCCGCCGCCTTCGGGTGATAATACGTCTTCGGCACCGTCAAATAGGCTTGCTCCACGGCCGTATCTTTATAATCGTGCGGATAGAGATAATCTGGGGCGCGCGTCTTCCCCTCAGCCTTCACATGGACATTTTTAAGGTGCTCGGGGACAGGTTGCACGCGTCCTGCACGAATGTCTGCCATTGCCTCATTCACGGCGAGATAGGCCGCATTGGACTTCGGCGCGGTAGCCAAATAGGTGGTTGCTTGCGCCAACGATATCCGCGCTTCAGGCATCCCAATAAACTCCACCGCCTGCATTGCCGCCACTGCCACCGTTAGACCACGCGGATCGGCATTACCGATATCCTCACTTGCGGAAATGATGAGGCGACGAGCGATAAAGCGTGGATCTTCTCCCCCCTCAAGCATCTTAGCCAACCAATAAATTGCCGCATCAGGATCCGACCCACGAATGGACTTGATGAACGCCGAAATGGTATCGTAGTGTTGGTCCTCATCCTTATCGTAAGCGATAATGCGACGTTGGACACACTCCCCCATCACCTCGGGCGTGATCACAATCCGCCCATCCTCCGCCGGGGGCGTCGAGCGTACCGCGATCTCAAGCGCCGTCAACGCGCGCCGTGCATCCCCTTCGCAAATCTCCGCCAAGAAATGCGCCGCGGCAGGTTCTAACACGACCGGGTCTTCACCCAGCCCGCGCTCTTTATCTGCGACCGCACGATTTAAGAGCGTCACAATATCTGCCACCGTCAATGCGTGCAACTCAAAGACCAGGCTTCGTGAAACCAATGGCGTATTGATAAAGATTCCAGGATGATGCGTGGTCGCACCAATCAACGTCACCGTGCCATCCTCAACGTAAGGCAAGAGCACATCTTGTTGGGACTTATTGAATCGGTGAATTTCATCGACAAATAATACCGTCCCAATCCGCCCACGCAACGTCCGTGCTTGCTCGCAAATGGCGCGCAATTGCGCCACATTACTCATCACTCCACTCGTCCGCTCAAAGCGACGATGCGTCGTGCGCGCAATCACCTCCGCCAACGTCGTCTTCCCCGTGCCAGGCGGCCCATAAAAGATTAAATTCGTAAAACGGTCACTCTCAATCACACGACGCAACAAACGCCCTGGCGCCAAAATGTGATCTTGCCCAACGATTTCCTCAAGCGAACGCGGACGCATCCGCGCTGGAAGTGGCCCCGTCTTACGATTATCTGGAGCCTCCTCCTGCCATGTCGGCTCTTCAAATTGAAACAAATCGTCCTTCATCACCTATCGCCTACGCTATCCTAATAAAAATGCATCAAACGTACTTTCGTTGAGAGGGTATCAAAAGCCCCCACCCTTGTCAAACCTTCATTTTCAAAAGAGACTTCTTGAATAAATATGACTCGTCAAAAGAAATTCCCCTCTACACCATCAAGCATATCGGTATTCTCACACAAGCATCGTTTCTATTTCTTTCTACAAGTCTATCATGCGGTGCATTCGGGTGTGGATGAGTCGCGAATCCAAGAGGCTTTAATTTTCCTGCGAGCGCGAGTAGGTTCGCTTGAATTGCCAGTCGACTGTTAATTTTATGTCAATGTGAAATTGTTGATTACCAAGGCGTTATGCGTGATTTTCTGCACCAATCATCAAAATATCCAACGGCCATTTTTACGCGCCCCCTCGCGGCGCAGGCCCGTCTTCTTCTTAAGCGACACCATTATACGTTCAGCCTGACGCGAGGTAACTCCCAGCACAGCTGACAACGCCTTGGCCGTTATGCGATTGTCTCGCAAGATGGCCTTGACGGCATTTTCTTCAGTATGCGAGAGTATTTCCCCCTGCTTTATACCGACATTTATACCGACATCCATATTATTTATACCGACATCTATGCCGCCCACATTCCGATGTAAATCCTTTACGGCATCTGACTTTTGCATCTCATGTTCAACCCCAATACGCAAAAATCTATTTCGCAACTCAATAGTACTTCCGTAAATAAGGACTTTGAAGAAGTTCTCCAAAGGTTGCAGCGTCTTCTCAACATTCAGTTGACGGTTTTCATAATTCGCCCGCACAAGCGCATTTCTAAAATACCACGACTTTTCCTTGAATAGCGCATTCGTCACATCATAACGCATCGCATGCAGATACTTAATAGCAAAAACCGCAACAGTCCGTGTATTCCCCTCTCTGAATGGATGAATCTGCCAAAGTCCCGAAATAAAAGACGCAAAATGTTCCGTAAAAGCTTCCTCAGAAAGTCCACAGTAACTAAACTTCTTTTCCTCTGCGAAATCATACGCAAGCGAGTCTTTCACTAAATACGACGGCGTATAGTTGACCGTGTCACCGTTCAACACCCATTCACGCTTCGTAAGCTCCACCTCACGTATCTTTCCGGCGTGAGCGAACACATCTTTAAAAAGTCTGCCGTGCAATCCAATGTAGTATTCTGGTGAAAAACGAAACGTTGGTGAATTGATCGTTTCATTAATTCTACACGCCACCTTATCAGCCTCTTTTTGGCCTTCTGGCTGATTATGCCCTTCCTTTGTTTCATAGTAAGTGTCAATAATCTGCTCGGCCTCTACCTGAGTTATCTCACCCTCAATATTGCGCCTCGCTGTCTTGAGTAGAAAGTCAGAAACCTTCAACCCATCAACATCCTGCAGACCGATGGCGGTAGCCCATCCGTATGCGCGCTCACGCTTATCCGGCTCTCCTGCTACAAAATATTCATCAAAGTCATCCATCCCACTTACTTCCTCGTCACTAAGTCATAAGGCGTCTGCGGAATTCAATCTTCAACGCCTGCAAGGTTGACTGCATCAAGCGACACGCCTACGCTATCCTATAAAAATGCATCTAACGTACTTTCGTTGAGAGGGTATCAAAAGCCCCCTCCCTTGTCAAACCTTCATTTTCAAAAGCCGCCTCGTGAGCATCCGTCAAAGCATCCGTAGGATGCGTAACGTGCAGGACTCACCCCTGCCGCGGTGGGCAGGGGCTACGATAAGCTGTGCTCTTGCCGCGGTGGGCAGGGGCTACGATATGCTGTGCTCTCGCAGGGGCGTGGGGCGGCGCCGCCCCCACACCATCCCTTTATCTCTTCCATCCCTTTTATCCTTTCTATCCCTTTCATCCCCTTCAAAATTCCTTACGCAGGTTGGTCACTTTTTCGAAAATTTCATCGATTTTTTGCCTGTTGAAAACTTTTTTGAGTTATCAACAAGTTATCAACAATGCAGTTTTTTTGACGCTGTTTTTTGAAAATTTTTCGGCAGATCGGCACTTTTTAGGCGCGTTTACTTAACCTCGCCAAAACTGCATAACCCTTTGATAAGTAAAGAGATAACACAAAAACAGCCCCAAATCAACTCCGCTACAGCGGCTTCCTTGCGAAATTTTGGACTCTGAGGGGAAGAAAAGTTATCAACAATTTGCCCGTTTTTTGGGAAAGTCTTCAGAAATTTTGGGTCAATATTAGCAAAATTGAGTGGCAATATTAGCGAAATTGGGTACCCAATATTAGCGAAATTGAGCCGCAATTTCGCCCATTTTTAGACGAAAAAACAGCCTCCTTTTTGCAACATTTTAGCTTACTCTAAAATAACGATTTGACTACTTGGCTCCGATTTGCTACACTGTAAGTGTGTGTGGAGATAAGTGTGTGGTGTGGCCTTGCCACAATTGTCAATTCCCGGTCGTCAAAGATTATTCATTTGTGAGTGATTCCAGTTCCAATAAGCGTGCTCTCGCGGGCGCGCTTTTATGGTATAATGAATGCGTTTAGTTTTTCTTAATGAAGACACAGATAGCCTTATGATTGACATTCTTAAACGCCATGGTGTAAATCTGTTTTGGACGGTCGGCATTTTTGTCGTAGCACTGCTCTTTTATGTCGGCACGTCTGCATTCACACCTTATCCAGGACTTTCCGCAGAATATTTTTCTGCGATTTGTTATCCAGGTTCTGCGCCCGACATTCTAACGGCACCCTTGGATACAATTGTTTTCCGCTCGCTGGCAACGCTTTTACCCTATGATCATCTCACACTGTTTGTGGGACTCATCTATGCTGCGATAGGAGCGGGAATTGTAGCCTGCCTTTTCCGTTGTGCAATTGCAACCTCTCGCCATGCGTGCGTCGACCTGACAGGCATTCGCGACAACGAACTTGACCGCGCACTCTTTGCAATTTCGCATGTCTCCTTTGAGACAGGCATCGCCACGGCTTTGCTTGCTTTGGCCACGCTTCCGATTTGGGCAATCGCCACACGCCCCTACCCACAAGCCTTAACGGCGCTGGCTGTGACCTGCATGATTACGTTTGCCCTTGAGTTTCGTTGGCGAGCGACCCAATGTTACCTCTTAAGCCGTTTGCCTGAAGCGCGTCACTGCATCCTGCTTGCCGTCACCTATGCATTTATTGCCTTTATCACCTTTACGCAGCCCGAACTTGCGCCCGTTTCACTTTTTGCCTTTATTTTGGCGAGTGGAATCTTTTTGCGCAATGAAGCAGAAGGACGCGGTGCCTACTTACTCTCTGCTGGCGCAGGATTAGTGGTGGGGCTCCTGCTCTCCATCGCGGTCACGGCGGGGTGGGCGCGCGTCCTGAACGCGGCTCAGATGCCCCTCCCCAATGGCGTCGCACTCTGGGGCCAACACTTCATGACGGGGCTCCTTGGGTTAGTGCCTCGCTTTACCGCATTTGAAGGATTAGCCCCGCTCATCATCTTCCTCTCTGCGGCGGCACTCTTCTTCGGGTGTTTCCCCCATGCCTATCTCAAATTTGGCTCACCGATTATTGGGCAAATTGCCTGCGTCGGGCTTTTGATTGCGATGCTCTTGCAGTGGCCCGAATCGGCATGGGAACTCTTCTGCGAACCCGATGCGATGTCCTTGGTCGCAGGCTTTATGTTGACCCTCTGCATTGGCGTGCTCTTCGGATCGTGGCTACACACTGGTTTTGGCGAACGCGTCCATTGGTCTCGTTCGAAATTCCGATTGATTGCCCTGCTCCTTACCTTCGCCTTTTCTGGCTCCCTTACGATTTACTCTGCGATTAAAAATGCCCCTGCAGCCTCTGGCCTGCCCGCCCGTACGGCGATGCATACCATTGCGCCGCTTTTAGATGAACTCGTCCCCGAAACAGCCACACTCTGGATGACGCATCACCCAGACACACTCGGCATCGTGGCGCGCCGTTACATCTCTGGAAGACCGATTCAACCTCAAGCAGAAACCTTCTCTACGCTCACGCCGGCATCATTGGATCACCACCCCTTCCTCAAAAACGTGGCGGCACATGATCCTTTAATTCGCAACCTGACACACGTTGGTGTGGAACCCCTGCGCCAATATCTGCTTGCGACTGCTCCTGAGCTCGGCATCTTAAAACAACTCCCCCCGCGCAAGACCTCCACCAATGCTGCCCAAGCGGCAAAGCTCTTGAAGGAAACCACGCTTGGAGAGACGGCGATTGGCAACCACTGCACGCTCTTATTGAACCAACTCGCCGCCCGAGAACATGCCGCCTGTGCCATTGGAGCAGAGCCCGAAGCGGCCGCCACCCACCTGCGCCTCGCCCACGCACTTGACCCTGAAAACCCGAGCATTCCGCTCTCCCTCGCTGCGTTGGAACACGAAGGCGTCGCAATTACACAGGCCGAACGCAATGCCGCCCGCGATGTCTTGGAAGCGCGCCCAGAACTGCGCCAACCCTCTGAACACACGGCCCTTCTCTTCGAACACCGCTATGGCCCTGTGCGTGCACCGGGATTCTGTTCGGCAAGCCGCTTAAGAAGATTTCAATTAGGCAATGCGCCTGCCGTCTTGGCCGAGATTCTTGCGCTCTATCGAACAGACCCAAGCCAACTCTCTTGTCCTGAACGTGCCGTGGCGATTCTCCACCTTCCCGCAGACGAAGTGGCACAACTCTTGGCCCAAAACCCCCTCTCTGAAACCGACTGGGAACTCTTCTTCTGCCTCTATCCCAACCTCCCGAAGACGGACGAGCTCTACCAACAAAACAAGCGTTTCTTCAGTGACAACGATGCGCTCTACACCCTTTTCCGCGAAAAGAACTCGCGTCTGCGTGAACGCATTGCCGACAAGATGCAGTCCTTCTTCCTTCGCGATGGCACCTTCGCCTATGCGCTCTACTACGTCAATGCCCTCCTGGCAGAGAACAAACTCGAAGAGGCGGTCAAATTCGTAGGCGGCTTCAACGTTCGTGAACGCCTTGCCAAGACGCCTGCACTCGCCCAAGAGCTTAGTTGCCGCGTCTTAGAAAGCCTAATTAAGGAAAACCCCACTCGCGCTCGCACCGTGTGTGAGGGATGGTTGCGTTCTGAACCGCGTCAGTACCGACTTTGGACCTATATCCTCTCCAAGGATCTCCCTCCCTCCTCTGACCCCGAAAGCGAGATTAAGACCTGCCTGCGGTACTATCCCTTACACCCAGTGGCCACCGCTCGCTATGCAGAAATTATTGAGAAAGACCTCGGGGTGGAGGTCGCAAATCGTTATCGTGACGCCGTGAAAAAAGCCACCGAAGAAGGCTCCTGCCTCCAAAAGGATACCCATGCTCACCGCAGACTTTGATTATAATCTCCCTGAAGAGCTCATCGCCCAGGTTCCCCCAGAGGTGCGTGGCACTTCGCGCATGATGGTGTTGAACCGCGAGACCAACACACTTGAGCACAAATCCATCTGCGATATTGTGGACTATTTGCGCTCGGGCGACTTGATGATTTTGAACAACACGCGCGTCTTCCCGGCACGCATTCTCGGTGCATGGGAAGATACTGGCGGTGCCGCAGAATTACTGCTCCTGAATTGTTGCGAAACCGAACACGAAGTGGAGGGCATCTTCACCTCGCAATGGCGTTGTATGTGTGGCAGTGGACGCAAGTCGCGTACCGGTCACACCATCCTCTGCGCCGAGCAGCAACTCCGCGCCGAAGTGCTCAACAAGGACGAAGAAGGACATTCTCTTGTTTGCTTCCGCTCTGCCAAGCCGCTTATGGCATTATTAGACCAGTACGGTCTCACCCCAGTGCCACCCTATATTCGACGCAATGCCGACGACCCCGAGATGGCGCGCCTCGACAAGGAGCGTTACCAAACAGTTTATGCCAAGGAAGTGGGCGCAGTGGCGGCCCCTACTGCAGGGCTGCACTTCACCGATGAACTCTTTGAAAAGCTTGAAGCGGCAGGGGTGCGTCGCGCCTTCGTGACGCTACACGTTGGCCCCGGCACCTTTAAGCCCGTCAAGGCTGAACGTGTGGAAGAGCATCGTATGGATGCTGAATTCTACGAAATCCCAGAAGAGACGGCACGCGCCATCCGTGAAACTCGTGCCGCGGGTGGACGCATTGTGGCAGTGGGCTCCACCTCGGTGCGCACGCTTGAAACGGTTGCCTCGCTCAACAATGGCGAAATTGTCGCCGCTCAAGGCAGCAGCACCGCCTTCATTTACCCGCCGTACACCTTCAAGGCCATTGATGTCATGTTGACCAATTTCCACCTGCCGCAGTCCACCTTAATCATGATGATTTCGGCATTGGCGGGAAGAGAGCGCGTTTTGGCCGCCTATGAAGAGGCCGTCAAAGCTCGATATCGCTTCTTCTCTTACGGCGATTGTATGTTGATTCTCTAAGGACCTCGCCCCATATGAACGGCACCCCTTACGTTTTTATTCTGGCAGGCGGACGCGGTGAGCGTCTGTGGCCGCTTTCATCGGCGGCCTGTCGGAAGCCGTTCATCAAGTTGTTTGAGGGGAAGTCGTTATTGGAATTAACATTGGCACGGCTTGAGGGCTTCGTCCCCTTGAAGCACGTGCGAATCCTCACGGCGCAGGAATTGCGGGGTGCTGTTCGAGAAGCCGTGCCCGACTTCCCCGAAGCGCAAATCCTCTGTGAACCCGAAGGGCGCAATACCGCCGCGGCATTAGCCTATGCTTGCGGTTGCCTTCGCCAAGAATCACCCGATGTAATCGGCGTGGTCTTACCCGCAGACCATCTCATTCAAGATGCGACAGCCTTTCAAGCGGCGCTCACCGCCGCCTGTGAATTGGCAGAGGCCCGACAGGAAATTGTCACGGTAGGGATTGAACCCACTGCGCCCGCCACAGCTTATGGTTACATCGCCTGCGGTGCCGCATTGGAAACGCGCGCTGGATGCCGCACCTGCGAGGGTGCAGGGTTCACGGAAAAGCCCGACCTTGCCACCGCAAAGGCTTACTTAAACACGGGTAACTTCCTTTGGAATGCGGGCATTTTCGTTTGGACGGCCGAGACACTTTATGCGCGTTTTCGTGCCGATGCTCCCGCATTTCTGCCCCTCATTGAGGCGCCTACAAAGGCGGATGCATTTTATCCCCAATTACCTGCCATCGCCTTTGACTATGCGATTATGGAACCCTGCCCCGCCTTTTCGGTGGTGCGAGGCACCTTTGATTGGGATGATGCGGGTACCTTTGCGGCGATTGAACGTCACCTTCCCGCAGATGCAGCGGGCAATCGTATCGCGGGGTGTGGGCAATGCGATCATACCGCAAACACCACCCTCCTCTCGACAGATTCCAATCATCGGGTTATCCTCTCCGGTGTGGAGGGTTTATTCATCGCCCACACCCCGCAAGTCACCCTCATCTGCCCACGCAATGAGGTGGCGCGCGCACAAGTTTTCGCCAAACAATTGAACGAATCCACAGACTCTTTCACCCCGTCATCGAGGACCACAAATGAATAAATTCCCACTCCTCGTCAGCTTAACGATTGCGCTTCTGGGATGGAGCGGATGCGTTACCACGCCCAATGTCAAAGCGGATGCTGAATTGAAGCGTCAGGCGTTTGAAGCCTTTGAGACGGGCCAACACGCTCAAGCGCGTCGCCTTATCGCCCGTGCTGATCGTCACTATGTGCCACGGTCCAATCTTTGGCGTCGCACGCTTGAATTGCAAATTGCACTAGCAGAAGGGACGCAACAAGGCGAATTACGTCGACTCCTGCGGGCATGGGGTGAACAACGCGATGATTGGTCACGCGATGATCTCATCAATGCCGAATTAACCTTGGCCGAGACGCTTCAAACAGCCTACTCGGCAGACTGGCTCTATGATCTTGATCCCACCGACTGGCCACAAGCCTACCGCACGCGTTACAATCTCCTGCGTTCAAAGGTGCAGCAGCACACTCCCGCCATGCGTGATGACACTGTAGCACGTTGGCGACTTGCGATTCACGGGCTCTATACGGCAGGCAATCTCAAAGCGGCGGCCGCCGAAGCGAAACGTTGCGCGACCACGACGCGCAATGCAGATGCCGCCCTCATCGCCGCAAAACTTTACAACGAGCTTGGCGACATAACGCAAAAGGATGCCGCACTTGAATTAGCCGCCGAATATGACAGTTCTGCGACAGTCTTGCAAGAGATTGGTCACATTCGCACCGCACCCGCCGGCACAAAAACCGACCTTTAACCCCATTTATTCCGTCAGATTAAGGAAGCACACACTATGGCATACGAAGACGAAATCAAGCAGTTGCGCGAGGAAAATGCGCGTCTCACCGAAGCACTCGCAGCCACGAAAGCGCAGTGGGAACGCGAACTGATTATTGCCAAGGCTCGCTTATTGACCGCCGAAGAAGAACTTGAAGCAACCAAAGAGCGCCTTCGTGCGGCACTTTTGCGTAATATCGTTGCCGAAGATGAAGTCTTCAATGTGCGTGAAGACGCCGCAAAGGCAATTGAATCCATCCGTGCGGAGCAGTAAGTATGGCGGAAATCGATACACGCCGTTGGTCTTTGCGCAATCCTGGCGCGGAAATCAGCAATAACAACATCCCCACCGCAATGCTCGTGGAGTGGGCCGAACGTGGCATCATCAAGCCTGGTTACGCCATCTCCTCAGATGGGATTACGTGGGCACCTGCTGAAACTTTACCCGAACTGCAGATGTGTTGGTATGTCATTGTCTCTGGTCGTGCACCGTATGGTCCAGTCACACAAACAGCCGCACGCCGTTTCATTGAAGAGGGCCACTTTCCCTTTGATGCAATCATCTCGCAAGACCCTGGCGAAAAACCCATCTCAATGGAGTTGCCCCTCCCGATTGAAGTGCCACAAAATGATCACTTGCAGGAATTGGAAGAGGCGCAACGTAAATTGGTGTTGCTTGAGAAAGAGCTGCGTCTAAAAGATCGTCGCATTGATGAATTACGCCAAGAAGCAGAACTTCGTCAAGCCGACTTCATCACGAATTCCCTCCCCGACCCTGCCGCATTAACCGCAGAAATTGAAGCGTTGCACTCGGAACGTGACCACCTGCGCGCCTCCGCCGCCGAAGCGGCTGAGGCTGCCGCCGAACGCGAACGCATGCTTCGTCAGCGCATTCACACCCTTGAAACGGCATTGGAAACGGCGCAACAGGCAAAGCCGACCTCAGACGCACTCCCCGCAGATGAGCTCTTCGCCGTCCTCCAACGTGAAGTAGAGCTCTTAAAGCGAAGCCAAGAAGAAGAAGAGCACTTCATTGAACGGCTCCGTGAACTCTCGCGTCAACGGTTGGTACAGCTCTCCGAACGTCTCTTTGAAATCCGTCGTATCGCAGGTGACAATCCGGAACAGATGATCGCCTCTGCCGTGCGAGGGCGCCTCGGTGGATTGCCGGGCTCAATTCAACGTCCGCAAGATGCTGACCGCATCGCGACATTGGAGAAGGCAATCGCCGATGCGCGTGATCGTGAAAGCGCGCTCCAACGTCAGCTCGTCGCCCACGAAGGCCGCGAAACCCAGCTTCGTGCACAGATTGGTCAGGCAGAACGTCAAACGCTTAACGCCCTCCATTTAGAAGAAAAGTTGCGCGAAACAGCGCGTTCGCTTGAACGTGAACGCACCGCTCGTGAAGATGAACACCGCGAAAATGCCCACATTCAAGAGCAGCTCTTGCGGCGCATTGAAGAGTTGGAACGTCTCACCGCTCAGGGGAATTTCACCCCCTATCGCGTAGAAGAACCCATCGCACCTGAAGCAGAACCGCCCAAACCTACATTTGGTTGGCTTAAGCGTCGTTAAGCGTGAATCAATCACAATGACAGACCTCCCTCCTCTTTACCTTGCCCCAATGGCGGAGTTTACCACGCCACCGATGCGTATTTTGTGCGAACAACATGGAGCACAACGCACCTACACGGAAATGGTCAATGCCGAGGGAATCTGTCGACGCTCACCAAAGACGCTCTTTTTGTTGGAAACCTTTCCTGAAGAACGTCATGTGTGGGCCCACCTTTACGGTCACGACCCCGCACGATTGGCAGAGGCGGCACGCATTGTTGCGGACATGGGGCGCTTTGAAGGCATTGATATTAATGCTGGCTGCCCTGTGCCACGCATCACCGCGCAAGGCGCGGGCTCTGCACTACTCAAGGATTTGCCGCGTCTTGAAGCAATCATTTCATCGGTTGTAAAGGCGGTCAATCTCCCTGTTAGTGTAAAGACGCGCCTCGGACCCAACCCACAGGTGCCCGTTTGGCAGGAGGTCTTACAACGCATGGAAGCGGCGGGCGCGGCCTCGGTTAGCCTTCACGCACGCTACACCTCGCAAGGACATGCCGGCACCGTCCATTTGGAAACGCTAAAGGCGGCCGTTGAAGCCACCCACTTGCCCATCTTCGGAAATGGCTCTGTGGTTGATCGCGCCTCAGCGGAAGCAATGGCGGCTACGGGTGTGAAAGCAATTTTAATTGCACGCGCAGCATTAGAAACACCCAGTGTCTTTAGCTTTGAACACGTTGCACCCCGTCCGCTTGCCGAGGCCCACCTTGCCTTAGAACTTCGCTACCGCGAAAAAGCCTGCGCCTTCTCACGCCTCACCCCCGAAGAAGCCACCGTACTCACCTTCCGCCGCCACCTCTTCCGCTACTTCAAAGGGCTTCCTGGCGCCAACACCCTTCGCGGCAACCTCATGAATCTCCATTCATTAGACGACATCCTCCGCGCCATCTCCATCTTCTAACTGTCGCTCAATCACAGACCGACACGGCACCATCCCCGCGACATCCCCACCCTTTAAGTGTCGGCTTAACCGCAGGCCGACACTGCTCTATCCCCATGACATCCCCATCTACTACACTAACACCATTTAAATGCGTGTTAAATACGTGGCATTGTGGCTTTGAGATGTGCTCCTCGCAGACGGCCGCCGACCTTGAAGAGTAACACCATTTAAATGCGTGGCGTTACGGCTTTGAGTGAGCGGATGCCATCGCTTAGGATAGATGCTTGTTCTGCTTAGGTTCATTCTGTACACTTCGCACGAATGGATTGTTCTGAAAGGTTCCCTACGATGTGACTGTTCTGTGCAGGACCATTGTTGGACCTGCCACCCGAGTTAGACGCGCCAAGAAACAAAAAAGCCGCCTCCACAAGGAGACGGCTTTTATTAGCTGTAGTAAGTGAAAACTTACTTGCTGGCTTCTTCGATAGCCACAGCAACAGCCACAGTCATGCCGACCATGGGGTTGTTACCAGCACCGATGAGGCCCATCATTTCGACGTGTGCAGGAACGGAGGAAGAACCAGCGAACTGCGCGTCGGAGTGCATGCGGCCCATGGTGTCGGTCATGCCGTAAGAAGCAGGACCTGCGGCCATGTTATCGGGGTGAAGCGTACGGCCGGTACCACCGCCGGAAGCGACGGAGAAGTACTTCTTACCAGCGAGGATGCATTCCTTCTTGTAGGTACCTGCGACGGGGTGCTGGAAGCGGGTGGGGTTGGTGGAGTTACCCGTGATGGAGACGTCCACACCTTCCTGCCACATCACTGCAACGCCTTCGCGAACGTCGTCGGAACCGTAGCAACGCACCTTAGAGCGAGGACCATCAGAGAAAGGAATTTCCTTGATGATGTTGAGCTTGCCGGTGAAGTAGTCGAATTCGGTTTCAACGTAGGTGAAGCCATTGATACGGGAGATGATGTAAGCAGCATCCTTACCGAGACCGTTCAAGCAGACCTTGAGGGGTTCCTTACGGACCTTGTTGGCCTTCATTGCGATACCGATAGCGCCTTCAGCTGCAGCGAAGGATTCGTGACCTGCGAGGAAGCAGAAGCACTTGGTTTCTTCGCGGAGGAGCATTGCGCCGAGGTTACCATGGCCGAGACCGACCTTGCGGTCGTCAGCAACGGAGCCGGGGATACAGAAAGCCTGGAGGCCTTCGCCAATTGCTTCAGCAGCATCAGCGGCCTTGGTGCAGCCCTTCTTGATTGCGATAGCGGCGCCAACCACATAAGCCCACTTTGCGTTTTCAAAGCAGATCTTCTGGATGTTTTCAGCGATTTCGTAAGGATCGAAACCCTTAGCCTTGCAGATTTCGCGGCATTCCTCGATGGACTTGATGCCATACTTTTCGAGGACGGGCATGATCTGGTTGATACGACGTTCGTAAGATTCAAACAAAGCCATTGTAGTATCCTCCTTATTCGTGACGGGGGTCAATGGACTTCACAGCGCCGTCAGCTTCGGTCACGCGACCATAAGTGCCGGTGCAGGCAGCGAGCGCTTCGTTAGCGTCCTGGCCCTTCTTGACGGCTTCCATGAACTTGCCCATGTGGACGAATTCATAACCGCAGACTTCATCGTTCTTATCGAGGTAAATCTTGCGGACATAGCCTTCAGCCATTTCGAGGTAACGAACACCCTTCTGAGCGGTGGAGTACATGGTACCAACCTGAGAACGGAGGCCCTTACCGAGGTCTTCAAGACCTGCGCCGATGGGGAGACCGCCTTCAGAGAATGCGCTCTGCGTACGACCGTAAACGATCTGGAGGTAGAGTTCGCGCATTGCGGTGTTGATAGCGTCACACACGAGGTCGGTGTTCAACGCTTCCTGAATGGTCTTACCAGGGAGCACTTCTGCAGCCATAGCGGCAGAGTGGGTCATACCCGAGCAACCGATGGTTTCGACGAGAGCTTCCTGAATCACGCCGTCCTTAACGTTAAGCGTGAGCTTGCAAGCGCCCTGCTGGGGTGCGCACCAACCCACACCATGGGTGAGGCCGGAGATATCCTTGGTTTCATAAACCTTGACCCACTTACCTTCTTCTGGGATAGGTGCGGGGCCATGCTTGGCGCCTTTAGCGACCATTGTCATGTGCTCGACTTCGCTCGAGCAAGCGTAGGGACAACTCATTGTTTTCTCCTTAGTGTTAAATGGTGAAGGTATTATACCCTACAAAACGCCTTTTCCGCAACACTTTTCGTATTTCATCAAGAAAAACCACGGGGTCGCACTACCCTTTTTACAACGTTTTCCCCTCATTTCGCGCACACAGATTTAGCCTCTCTATGATGTGATTTCACCCTTTTACCGTGACACCTCATTGCTTTAGCGCCTCCTTTTTAGCGCAAACCACCCCTTACGAAGCACCTCTTACCTTACGTTTTATGTTATGATAGCAACATTTGAAAGGGAGGTTACAGTGATGCAACAGTCGTTTTTACGTTTTATTTGTACAAGTGCAGTATTTTTGGCCATGGGCTGCATGACCACACTCTTTGCGTGGAAGACCCCTTGGGCGCCAAAGGTGAAGGCCACCCCTGTAGAAATGACCACCTTTTCAAGCGAAACGATCGCCGCTTTTTTAAGTTTGTTAGAGTGTGAAACAATTACATACATTGATAGTGCTCACCATTGCGAAGGCGGGATGCTTGACCTCAATGGCGACGAGGTCGACGACTATGTCTTTCTTTTGCCCTGGATGGGATGTGGATTAAATGCTGACGGATACAGTGCGCATTTCATTCTTTCCGGTGGTAAACAGGGACGCATTGAGACAGTCGTTGAAGGCTACAACATTAAACTCACCGACTTGGTGCAAGTGAATGGAAAAATTTACCTCTTACACTCCACCTTCTTTAATGATTTCGAAAAGAGCCAACACAATCATTGGGTCTACCAAGCCTTTACCTTTGAGAAGGATGGCTCCATCACACATGCGAATGCAGCATTTGGCGACCTCTTCCCCGCCGCAACCATTTTTTACGAAAACCCCAAGTTTAAACGAGTCCCCCTCACGCCCAATGATTTAAACTTGATTCGCAAACAAACCACCTACCCGTCACGCAAGTACATCCCTGCGCAACGAACCATTTTCAAGTAAGACTGTTCCATCCAGGGGTCCATTAGTGCTACCTCAAGGTTTAACACTAATTGACACCTCCGATTTCGACTTCCCCCTCTAACGGGAGCACGGAGATAACACATCCAACGGCACTTATTTGTAGTACATCGCTGTGCCGTTATATGCTTTAAAATCACAATCAAGCATAACCACTGTTTTATTACGACTCCAGTGCTACGTAATCCCCCCTCATTTCATACGAAAGCGCTCTGCCCAACCGCATCGCCACTCCTCCTCTCAATGGCGCTTCCCCCTCGCTCGTTCCCTTGGCAAAGCGTCCCTCCGCCCTCCCGAATTCCAACCACCCAAACCTCCCCTCTCTCCCTTATTGTGCAGCACCACCCCATCCTTTAGCCACACCCACAGTTCAACTTATCCTAAAATGAAAACGCGTGGGCACACACCCACGCGCTCTTGGAAACAATTAATTTTCCGTTATCGTGTCCGTTCTGCTTTCCGCAACAGAATAAGCACCTTCCTACACGATTCTCCACGCTCTTGGGCATATTCCTTGAGTTCGGTTCTTTTGTCGCCATGTTTCTTAACACACGGCAATGAAACCTTACGTTTAATCATAGACTCCACCAATGATTCGGCCTCATCTCCAAATGTTTCAACCACTGCAAACAACAATGGTATCTCCACCTTGTCAAATTTAAAGGTATTTGGCTTCAGTTTCTTGGTAGACTCTAAACGTTCAACAATTGCAGTTAATTTTTCTGCAATTAAATTTCGTTTATACTTTTCTTTCCCTTCCCTTGCTCCAGCAGCAAATGCTGCCCCCATAGCGCCTCCCATGGAGAACATTCCACCAACCTCAGCATCTGACTCATCTTTCTCTGCAAATTTAGCGCGAAGATCTTCCTCAACTTCATTCGCCTCTTCTGCGGATAATCCTATTGTTTCTAAGTAGTCTGCGAAACCATGTAAGTTACGATCACAGTATCTACGTGAAATTTCACTAACCTGAAGTCTATCTAATTCAAAATTCTTCTGCGCATATCCATTAACGTCTACGCCGTCTAACATTAATAATTTCGCAAAAACTTCAACTGGCAATTCGCGATAACCCCATTCTTTATCTTTTCGAAGGGCCAACAATTGACCAATCTCTTGGTCTTTAATTTTCAAGCCACATGTTGTACTTAAATACGCCACAACGTCAACAGGTTTCTCACAGTATTTCAAATAGTCCACATAAGACTTCTTCAACTTTAAGCCATATCGTTTGCGAATTAATTCTGCAGCCTTCACATAGCCTTTCCAAATTGCCGTTTCAAATGCCGTAATTGAAATTTCTTTCTCTGTTGAATTCGCAATCAACCAATCAACACACTTAATCACATGTGCCGGCTTTTCATACGAAATATGATTGGCCTTAGGCAACTCCGCGCCATTTTCGTAAAGCCAATCTGCCACTTCAATGCTACCACATTCTAAGGCATATCGAACAACTCCACGAGAATGGTTTGAGTCGCCAACTTGAACACCTAATTCAAGCGCATTCTTAGCGATCTTCCTTGTCGTTCTGTAATAACCATCCGTCACAGAGTAGCTCACATCTTTCATTTGAAGATGTTGACGTAATAATTCCACATTATCTGCTTCAATGGCAACAACAACCTCGCGAGCAAGGGAAACAGGAACATCAACCTTACTTTCTCGTTCACTACTGCTATACTTTGGATTCACCCGTACAAATTCTTGAATATTCCATTGCGAATATTCACACCTAGAATTGTACTCATCATTAAGATGTAATCGGATTAAATCCAAATCAAGTAACCTTGATGGTTTTTCACGACAGAGCCAATATCCGTAATGATCTCGGGAACCTGTATCACTCTCTTCTCGAGCATGTAATACTTCGGGACATGCTTTCTCCCAATACTTCATCCAAGACAGAAAGGTCTTCGCGTTTTTCGCTTTAGCGACTTTACCTAATGTTAACGCGTAACACTTTGGATAACATGGCGAAATGTCTAGCCAATTATATTTTTTCCAAAATGACAACCACGCATTGAATTCTTTTACTGCCGCTTGACGCACTGATTTTTCTTTTGCAGATGTACTCGTCTGCAGTGTCTTAATCAAGGTTTCATCAACACATTGAAGTAGTTGCTTGTAAAGTTTTTGAATCTTTTGATTCTTTTCTGAATAAATATGGCACTTATCTTCGAATTCCTCTTTTAATTCATCCTCCCACAAAGCAATCATTTCCTTAAGTCTATCTGAATTATTGTTTACCAACAATGTTGCTTCCATCAGCTTCCAATCATCGTTTATCGAATCGCCGTCATAGCAATGCTGTTTAAACTTTTCAATCTCACCAGATTGAAGAAACTTCAACTTTTCTTGATATACAACTTCTAACACCCTTTGCAGTTCTGCGTCCATATTTGAATCAATATAAGACTTATTAGACTCCCACTCATAAACCCAAGATGATTGAACTTGACGCATTAAGTGATCAAACTCACAATAGTCTTCTAAGGAAGTAATCGCCTTAAGATTTTCCAATACAAATGCACGCATTTGATCACTACGCCACCACTCCTCAATTGGGAAAGCGCACTGTGTCATTCCCTGTGACAGCATCTCATGCAAAGATTTTTCATCTTCTTTACAGACAATCCTTTTAGCGCGGACATATTGAATAAACCCCGCACGCATAAGACATTCATAATAGAATGGACTATCCCATTCATAAACATTTTTCACTTCATCTTTCAAAACATCTGACAATACAATTGAATCAAAGTTGCGCCCATTTAAAGATGACGCGGCAATTTGTGGCGTTTCATTCAACGCCATCTCCATTGCAAGTGTTCTACAACCTGTCACCATCAAAATTGAACTAATTAAACAAAGTATGCCCAAATGCCGAGTTCAATTATGACCGCCAAGAGAACCTAACCTCTTTTTCATAATAACCACCTTTCTAACCTTAAACGTGTTTCGTAAACACCTTCGCCATCCACGTTAATAGCCGAAGGAAAATTCTTTACTTGATTACGTTAGAGTGTTCTCACAATGCGTCTGTACACATTCCAAACATTGTCAATGCTTTAGACGACCTTCATAAAACAAAACATCACTTCGCAACAAAACGCATTCAGTAAGTCTTATGGTGCGACCTCAATGTCAATGTACATCGCAGAGGCATCACCCGTAAGCCACTCGGATTCACTTGTGCCATTAGGTGGCAACCGTTTGAACCGCCAAACGTCATCAATACGCTTCATAATGACACCATATTGATTAAGCAAGTAAATACTCACCGCAATAATGCTTTAATCCGCATGAGAAATGTTGGAGATTCTTCCTCGCTTGAAGAAATATAACGCGTTTCAATGATACGAATCGGTACCTTCAATGCGCCAGCATTTAACACGCCAGCCAATTCAGTAGCCTCCTTCCAAGTGAAGCTACCAGAGATTTCGCAACGACCATCAGAAATTTCAGAGAGCAACACAGGTGCAGAACGAACAATGTCGTCCAACACGATTGCCAACTGACGGCCAACATAACGACCCGTCAAACGAGCGAAAGCCTGAGTACCTGCGCCATCAAATTCAATGTCAACAACCACTTGACCGGTGGTCGGCTTCTTAGAAGGCACAGCCTTCGCCACGGATTCGCCACCAATGGTTGCGTCACGGCTACGAGAGACGAACATCGGCAAGTAAGCCATACGCCCCGCAGGATCATTGCCGATTTCTTCCATCACGCATTCATAGAAAGCGGAAGGCGCAGCGAAACGCCCCAATTTAACAGCGAAGTTGGGTGCTTCAGCGAGCTTGGAATAGTCTGCGCTACGCACAAAGCAAACGCGACCATCGCAGGTACTGCGTTCAAAACCATCAGGCGTACGCGTGCCATCAATGACTTCACGCACCTTGACATCATTATCCTTGTGCACTAAGCGGAAAGCAAGGATCCCAGCTCTCGCAATGGTCTGTTCTGCATGGGTGGCTTGCATAGTATCTACGACTGGAGCCGAAATCAAAATCCGACCACCCTGTGTTTTTTCAATAATGCTTCTTTTGATACCAATATTCTCAAGGCGCTTACGAAGCGCTTCACACATCAAGTCGTCAGCATCGGTCATCGTTGCCTGAGCATCAGCCTTTGCCTTTGCTTCAATAGCAGCATGTTCTTCAGCAGTGGCGGTAGCGGGGTCAATCCTTGCCTTTACATAGTTCTGAGCCTTGAGATCTTCCACTAATTTTGCTTCGTCAATCTGCACGACAAGCTTTAGCGTATCGGACATTCCCAAAAAATCACATCCAACGACGAGAATGACGACAAGAAGAGTCAAACCGACAAGCGCATTTAAACTTTTTAGCATAACTATAACCTCCAACTTACTTCTGTTTAGCATGAACACATGCGTCGCAACACGCCTGTACACATTCCAAACATTGTCAACGCTTTAAACGACCTTCATAAAACAAAACATCACTTCGAAACAAAACGCATTCAGTAAGTCTTATGGTGCGACCTCAATGTCAATGTACATCGCAGAGGCATCACCCGTAAGCCACTCGGATTCACTTGTGCCATTAGGTGGCAACCGTTTGAACCGCCAAACGTCATCAATACGTTTCATAATGACACCATATTGATTAAGCAAGTAAATACTCACCGCAGGACGCTTTTTCTCTGAGGTCTGATTCTCATAATAGATTTTAAATGCACCTTCTGCATTACATTCAATCTCTTTAACGCATCCTCGACTCACCTCATAACGCCCAACCTTAAATGCCTGAAGATTCGGGAACTTCGTCTTAAACTTCTCCTCCCATGCCTGAATCTTCACATTGCGCTTGTAGTCATTTGACTTAAAATCAATTCGATAAAGCGCATTTTTGAATCCCACTTCCATCAGAGAAAGATCTTCTAAAGCATTGTCATCACCAAAGTCACCATCATTTACAATCAATCCCGCCACACCTGCGGTCTGACTCGATGTATAAGGCGTTACCGATGCAAATGTTAAGCAAAGTGGATAGTCCGCATGTTGAAATACGAGACGGACTGCATCCACTTGTTTTATTTTTTCATTTAACACATCAAATTGTAAAATAACTTCGCGCTTATCATTTATCTTACGCTTCGCTCGCGATTCTTCAATTACTTGGCAAACCGTTGAACCATCTAAAAGTTCTAACGTCACCACCAAATGTCCAGAAAGGAACCATTTAATTGGAACAGAAGCATAAACTGTTTGTCCAAGGCTATTATTCCAAGCATCATTCCAAGAAGTGTCCCACGAAAACGCACCCTTTGTGGTTAAGTTAATTGTTTTTATCTCTGAGCCTACAATCTCCCAGAACTTTGACGTTGTCATTTTCCCAACATAGGCCAATTTTTCAATATTAGAAGTTGTTTCGTTTTGACAAATTCGGAGCAGCCCTTCCTCATTATAGACTGCTACTCCGTCTTTTATCTCCTCCATCAAACGCCGACAAATCCACAAACACATTCCGTCTGCGAACTCTAATTCGTCGCTCTGAATCAACGTTTTATCTAAAATTTCATTTACATGCGTTAGCTGTGAACTTAAAGAAGATTCTAATGTGGCAATCGCATGTGAGAGCACCTTCTCTGCCATCGCCTTATCACCTAAATATGAATTGTAGATTGTTGCGGCAAAGTAATCCTTTCGCCAATCAACATCTCCCGCATTATACTTCCAAATAATGCCTAACAACTCTTGAACGAGCGCCTTATTCTCCTCGGTCTTTTCCAATAAATAAATTTTGTTCATCGCCACCGATGCAGCCATCGGATCATCTCTAAAGAGTCCGCGATTAACCTTAAAGAAGATGTCGCATGCCTCCATTGCCTCGTCCAAATGGCCCGTTTCCAATGCAACACTTGAAAGATAATACCAATACACAGGGAAGATTTTAAATCGCTCCTTCATCGCTTCAATGCGAGCATACACACGAGTGCGATCTGCATCCTTTAACGCATCTACAAAACGAATAATATCCGCATCTGACACGCGTAAAGAGTCATCAAAGTGATACTCTTGAATCATCTCCCATTGCGCTTGGAGCAACTCCTTATTCAATTGATGCAACTGCTCCAATTGCGCCGACTTAAAATTGAACTTCTTTTGTATTGCCTCATCTTCTAACTCCTGCACATATCGTGTGTAACTGCGATAAGAATCTAATGCAGAATTAGAGAGTGAAAAAACGGGATTAAAACTTGAAACTAAATTAGCCCACGACAAATTTAAAACCGCATCTCCTGTGGATTGATATCGTCCTGTCCAAAAATCAAACTGAGCATTTTTACGACGTACTTCAAACGTCCGCTTCCAATGTTCTAAATCTCGCTCCGCCTGCATCATACTGTGGAGCAAATCCAACATTTCCGTTATTTTGTCCAAAGTCTTTTGGTCTGGAATACGACTCAAATTCAAACGCCCTGGAGAAATTTGCTTATACTCCTCCTCTAACAAAAGTACATTATTATACGTCTTTATTTTGCTCACCACCCAGTTAATATGATTAATCTGCGCGATTGTATCACGTGCCGCCTCAATATCCGAAGAAGCATACACCTGTCCCGACAAGCAAATTAAAGCCATCCAAGCAAACACAAATCTTTTAAACATAAAACACCTCTTGTTTATCAAAAACTTCTTTTCTATGTCTTTTCACTAATACATTAAACCCAGAATCCCATCACACATATGTAATAGGATTAGAAAAAATATAAAAGTAACATTAACCCAACATACACCTCTTATATCTTTTCAATTTCAACTACGCCATCAACCATCTTTACCACTTTAACCTTATCCCCCTCCTTACACCCAAAAGTTTCAGCATCGGCAACCTTCCACAATTCATCTTCCCACTTCACAAAAACAACATCATTCACGATGCGCACAATCACATGCTTGCCCACAATTCGTTCCACAACCTCATCTGGTGCATTTTTCAAAATCGTCTTCCGAATTACCACCCCTACAACCTTGCGAAGAAATGCATAATACAATGTAACTAAAATCGACAAAATTACAAGATATGTCAAAATTCCCCACCAAAATGACGGACCAATCTTACAAGTGAAATAGGAAGCCAATACAATAAGGGAAAGCCACGTTAACCCTTCCGTTGCAATAAAAATATCAAGAATAAACAACGTTAGTGCAATCGCAAGTAACCACTCTGGAACCATTTTATGCCTCCTCTATAGAAGAAATACAACATCCATTTCGTCGCAACGAAATGGATGTTGTATTAGTAATAACGTTACGAAACTGTAATAGCTTCAACCACAGCCGAAGCTCCCGACGGTGGTGGCAAGAAGACCTTGTTTGCAGGCTCCTTAGCAATTTCACCATAAGCAGCAAGTGTCTTTTGAGCCAACAATATCTTGGCTACATCCTCCTTTGAAATTACTTTTTCAAGTGTTTCAATGTAAGTCAATTCACCTTCTGCACGGAGTGCCATTGCAGCCTTTTCTGCTTCAGCAACTAAAATTAACGCATCCGCTTTCGCTTTAGCCTCAACTTTAAATGCCTCTGCTTTACGCGTGGCTTCCATCTGAATGCTCATGGCTGCCGCTGCACCTTCATCTGCAACCTTCAACTCTTGAATTTCAGCAGATGTGATGTTCACCCCCCAACGTTTGCAAGTACCCGCAATATTCGCAACGATTTCGTCTGAAAGTTGGGCGCGCGCAGAAAGGACATCATTCAACTCACGAGAACCAATCACAGAGCGAATTTCATTTAAGACAGCTTCAATCAATGAGCGACGGAAGTTGTCCACGTCATAAATAGCCTTAATCGGATCTACCAAACGCCAACGGAATACACAATTTGTCTTTAAGGCAACATTGTCTTTTGTAATGTATTCACGCACTTTTGTATCGATTAACTGTTCCGACAGTTCAATGAAGATTCCTTCTTTATTGGTATCATCTCCCCATGCTATAGCTACATTCTTCGCTTTATCAAGAATCGGGATAAAGAAGCGAACACCTGAATGCGCCACACGAACAGGCTTACCAAATCGTTCAACAACAATACAATGTCCTTGAGGAATAACCTTAATAAACATAACTACCTCACATTAAAAAAAGGGGATAAAAGACAAATGCCCCTCTAGAGGGGCTCAAATTTGCAGGATTAGTTACCAAGCTTTGCATCCAATGTTGCATTTGCCTTACGAGCACGAATCGCATCCGCCATTTCTGTCGTCACAATGCGCTTGCCCAAAGGATTAAATGCCGCAGCAGCGATCTTGAAGTAGGCCAAACCAAAAGGAATACCTACGATTGTGCAGAAGCAAGCCAAGCCAGTAAGGCCCAAGCCGATTGCAGTCCACAAACCATAGAAGATAATCCACAGGAAGGACATCAGACCCGTGCCTGCAATACGCTGTTCGCCATAATCACGTGCATCTACCAATTCTTTCCCAAACGGGAAGAAAATAAATGCAGCCAAGCGAAACGAAGCCAAGCCGAAGGGAATGCCGACAATCGTGATGCACCAAAGCGCACCACCAAGAGCCATAACCAAACCCCAAGCCCAGCCACCAAGGATGAACCATAACAAGTTTGCGATAAATGACATAGTCACCTCACTAACAATATCCTAACCAGTAATCCACATTAATCTAACTTAGGATTGATCAGATTAACGATTGAAGGCAATAAACGCCTCCAAATTCTTTCCCTTTCATGGAACCAGCACGCACTAATTTACCATTAAAAGAGTGATGCTATTATAATGCCCCCCCTCCGTATGGCAACATTTTTTTAATCAATCCCCGCGTTAAGGTGTGATTAAAACAACATAATTAATTGTCATTGCAATAAGTTATGCCAATTTTAAAAAGATTAAAATAACCTTGTTTACTCCACCCTCTTAGGGGTAATCTACCAATTCTGCGTAAACCAAAGGATAAAACTGCGCCACCCTTGGTGGGTAAAGCCTATCAATTGAGCGTGATTATTTCCCACCGCACTCGCCAAAACGTTTCCTCCATTCTGCAACCTTTA
>JAFYWN010000032.1 GCA_017558005.1 Kiritimatiellia bacterium
TATTGCGACCCAATTTCGCTGATATTGACCCGGAATTGCTTTAGCTTTCCCCCAAAAAGCTGCTACTTGTTGATAACTTTTCTATCACTCTGGGTCCAAAATTTCGCAAGGAAGCCGCTGTAGCGGAGTTGATTTTGCCCTGTTTTTGACTTATCTCTTTATTTTTCAAGGAGTTATGCAGTTTTTACGAGGTTGAGCAAAAGTGCCGAAAAACTGCCGATCCGCCGACAAATTTTCAAAAAACTGCGTCGGAAAATGTGAATTGTTGATAACTTGTTGATAACTCAAAAAAGTTTTCAACAGGCGAAAAATCGTCAAAATTTTCGAAAAAGTGACAAACCTGCGTAAGGGATTTTAACCACGAATTTCACGAATATTTTAAAACCACAAAATACTCAAAATACTCAAAAAAAGGACTGCTTATGCAAAGGACTGCATGTATTTTTAACGCGAGAACGCTAATCTTACAAATCCGCTCAACTCGGCGCTATGAAAAACCTTGCTACGCAAGCTTTTTCCCGAGTATGACGGATTTGCGCTACGCGAAGCATGTAAAGGACTGCATGTGGATAGATTAGACGGGCAACCGCCCATCGCTCAAATAGATTATGGATAGATTAATGATAGATTAACCATTTACGACGTAATATCCACATCTCCTCCCTCTCATCCACTCTTCTTTACCCCCTGCATTTTCCCATCTTCACAGGCGAGTCTGCAGGACGAGCACGGGGTAAAGCGCCCTGCGCTTTCGCGGGTGCAGGGGTGCGAACCCCTGCCTTGGGGGTGTGGGGGCGAAGTTAGCCCCCACATGCCTTCCTTTTTTTGAGCTTTTCGAGTTTTCGTGGTTATATCCACTCAAGTCAGAGTGTGGAGTGACGTCAACATTTTCACATTTGCACATTTTCAAGAGCGCGGAGGGAGTGATTTTATGGTATACTTTCGCGCGTTTTTTAATAAAGAAGAGGATTTAGCTCCATGATGGACAAACATTACGACCCTAAAGCCGTTGAAGCGAAGTGGTATCCGCGTTGGGAAGCACAGGGGTGCTTTCATGATGAACCTGCTGCCGGAGGGAAGCCCTACTCGGTCGTAATTCCGCCGCCGAATGTGACGGGTATTCTGCACATGGGCCATGCGTTGAACCAGACGATTCAGGATGTGTTGGTGCGTTGGCATCGTATGTGCGGCGACAATACGTGTTGGATGCCGGGTACGGACCACGCGGGTATTGCCACGCAGAATGTGGTTGAAAAGGCTTTACGCAAAGAAGGCAAGCGTCGTCAGGATCTCGGTCGCGAGGCATTTATTGATCGCGTGTGGGAATGGCGTAAGGAATATGGTGGCACGATTGTGCGCCAGCAACGCAAACTCGGCAACTCCACCGACTGGCAGCGCGAACGCTTCACGATGGATGCGGGTCTTTCTGCGGCAGTGGCGAAGGTCTTTTGCGATCTCTACAACAAGGGCCTTATCTATCGTGGCAACTATATCGTGAACTGGTGTCCGCGCTGCGGTACGGCGCTTGCTGACGATGAGGTGGAGCACGAACCCAACAATGGTAATTTGTGGTACGTCCGTTATCCTGTCGTGGGCAGCGAAGGCGAGTATGTGACGGTCGCAACCACCCGCCCGGAAACCCTTCCTGGCGATACGGCGGTGGCGGTGAACCCGAAGGATGAACGTTATGCACACCTGAAGGGCAAGAAGGTCCTTTTGCCGCTCACGGGTCGCGAAATTCCGGTGGTCTTCGATGACTACGTGGAAAAGGAATTTGGTACAGGTGTGGTAAAGATCACCCCTGCACACGATGCCAATGACTTTGCCGTGGGCCAACGTCACGATTTGCCGCAGGTCGACGTGATGAACGACGATGGCACGATGAATGCCCTCTCGGGTTATGAAGGCATGGACCGCTTTGAGTGCCGTAAGGCAATCGTGGCAGACTTGGAAAAGGGCGGCTACCTCGTGAAGGTGGAACCCTACCAGAACCAGGTCGGCCATTGCTACCGTTGCCACACCGTGGTGGACAGCCGCCTCTCGAAGCAGTGGTTCGTGAAGATGAAGCCCTTGGCGCAGCCCGCCATCGAAGCGGTGCGTAAGGGTGAAGTGGCAATCCAACCGAAACGTTGGGAAAGCGTCTACTTCAACTGGATGGAAAACATCCGCGACTGGTGCATTAGCCGTCAGATTTGGTGGGGCCACCGCATCCCGGTGTACACCTGCGCCTGCGGCCATGAGTGGGCCAACCCCACTGCGCCTGACACCTGCCCCAAGTGCGGTGCGGGCAAGGATGCCATCACGCAAGACCCCGATGTACTCGACACGTGGTTCTCCTCGTGGTTGTGGCCCTTCTCGACCTTCGGTTGGCCCGAAAAGACGCCCGAACTCGACTTCTACTACCCCACGGCTGACCTCGTCACCGGCGCCGACATCCTCTTCTTCTGGGTGGCACGCATGATGATGGCAGGCTTTGAATTTATGGGTAAGGCCCCCTTCAAAAACATCATTTTGCACGGGATTGTGCGCGACGCGCAGGGCCGCAAGATGTCCAAGAGCTTGGGCAACTCGCTTGACCCCTTGGAAGTCATTGACCAGTACTCGGCTGACGCATTGCGCTTCTCGCTCGCTCTCATCACCTCGATGGAAACCGACACCAAGGTGGACATGAGCAAGTTTGAGATTGGCCGCAACTTCGGTACGAAGCTTTGGAATGCCGCCCGCTTCCTGCAGATGAACGCAGAAAAACTTGGCGACTTCTCCTTCGCTGACTACGCGGGTGACGGTTTGGCACTCGATGCCGCCTTATTGCATGATGATGACCGCCACTTGCTCTTGAAGACGCACCACATCTGTTCGGCGATGTCCTCGGCATTGGCAAAGTATCGCATCCAAGAAGGCGCCCTTGCGATTTACGACTTCGCATGGACCGACTTCTGCGACTGGTACCTTGAGTACGCCAAGGGCGACCTCAACGCAGAAGACGCAGGTCGCCGTCGCCAAGTGCTCGCCCTGCTCGCAGATGTCTATGGCAAGATTTTGCGTCTGTTGCACCCCTACATGCCCTTCGTCACCGAAGAAATCTGGCACCAGTTGGGCTACTGCAAGGACGAAGACTCCATCATGCGCGCCCCCTATCCCACTGGCTACACTGCCGACCAGCAGACCGCTTGGGGTCTCTCCGAAGAGGTGCTCACCTACGTGGAAACCAAGCGCGAACTCATCACGGGATGCCGCGCACTCCGCGCAGACTCTGGCGTGCCGCCCGCATTGGCCGTCAACCTCCTGCTCCACCCTGCAACCGCCGCCATGGAAACCAAGCTCGCACGTGACATTGATTCGCTCAAGGCCGCCATCCGCGCCGAAAGCATCACCTTCGTCACGGAAGCACCTGCCAAGGCAATGCCTTCTAAGTTGCTCACCGCAGGCATGGTCTATTTGCCGTTGGAAGGGCTCATTGATACCAAGGCAGAAGCAGAGAAGTTGGACAAGGAAATTGCAAAGTTGCAGGGCTTCCTCAAGGGTATCAATGCCAAGCTCTCCAATGAAGCCTTCGTCTCCAAGGCACCTGAAGCAATTATCCAGAATCAGCGCGACCGCAAGGTCGAACTGGAAGCGCAGATTGCCGCGCTTGAAGCACGCAAGGCGGCACTCTAAACCCACCTGGCACATCGCCTCAACAAAAGCCCCGGTCCAATTGGATCGGGGCTTTTTGTCTGCCAAACGAGTTAGCGCCTGCGGCGCAGGATGACGTGTGGGAATTTAACCACGAGTATGCAGGGTTCAAAAAGAGTCAATCGTAAATTGTTACCGTCAACCTTTGCATTTGGTATACTACTTGCATATACGATAATAAAAAGGACACTTATGAAACTCTTACTTTTATTAGCAAACGGATTTGAAGAAATTGAAGCGCTCGGCACGCTTGACCTCTTACGTCGTGGCGAGGTAGAGGTGACCACCTGCACGTTAAACCAGACTCCACTCACGTTAGGCGCGCACAACATCGCCGTGGAGGCAGAACTCTGCCTGACGGAACTGGATAGCACGCAGTATGACGGCGTCATCCTCCCTGGTGGCATGGGCGGTTCGCAAGCCTTGGCCGCAACGCAGGGTGTCTTGGAACTCTTGAAAGACTACAACGAACAAGGTAAAACCATCTGCGCTATCTGCGCCGCACCTGCCCTCGTTTTGACCGCCGCAGACATCATTCAGAATCGCAAGGTGACTTGTTATCCCGCGCCTGAATTCATTGAAGCATTGGGCGATAACTACCTCTCTGCGAAGGCACACACAGAGGGCAACCTCATCACCGCCGCAGGCCCTGGATGCTTCACCGACTTTGCTAAGGCAATTATGGATGCCGTAGCACCGGGCACCTCGGAAGGCGTCTTCAAGGCTGCATTGATCAAGGACTAACCAATTCCAACCGCATGCTCAAACACCTGCGACTCGTTCGAACCTGTCTTATGCTTTCAGCCCTTTCGCTGATAGCATTGACAGGTTGTCGCGCACCATCGGCATGCCTCCTCCAGCCTCCATCTGTCTCACACGTAGGGTTCTGCATTGGAGAGCATTGGCTCAGTTTGTTTACCGTTCGCGATAACGAGGGCTACACGGTGGTGTTAAACGTTACCGCGGAGGTTCTCTCCAAGGGACATCCCCTTCAGGTGCAACTTTGTGCAGCCCCCTATCGCACCGATTCTAGCAAGGCGTGGTCGCGCACCCTCGCCACCATTACGGAACCGAACGCGTACACCTTCAAGTTGGACAACGACGACTTACGGTCCGTCGTAGAGGGGCCTTATGACTATTGCCTGCGGGTGTCCTTGCTTCAGTCCGACGGCCAATACATTGAAAGCCGTGATACGCGCCTTAGCAGTGAGGTTCCCTCAACAGACGAGAAGGGTGCGTACGAACATGAAAACCGCGAGAGCCTCAAGCAGTTGCAAGCCTTTGCTGTTAAGGCTTCCTCCATCACCTTCGCCGTCGAGCAACTGAATGCGGAAGTCGGCCCAATTGGTCAAAGTACCCCGATTACCTTAACGCCCAGTGACGCGAAAACGGTTCGGGAACTCATTACGCGCATGCGTTCGGTCAAAACCGAAATTATCTTAGCCGAATATGACCAAATCCAAACCTTCAACTTGCTTGATTCAAGCGGCAACATTTTGACATCTCTCGACCTTATCCATGTCGTTAGCGAAGCCTACGTCAGTCCAGAAGACGTTGCCTATAATGCCTGTTTTGCCTTGAGCAACGAGGATCACGCCACCTTATGCACCCTCCTCTACCGGTTGTCTAACCTATGAGCCTTCTCAGCCAAAGCACACAAATACGTCAGCAGCAACGCCAAAGTCAGGAGTTGCAGCTCTCGTTGCGTGCGCAACAACGGTTGGAACTGCTCGGGTTACAAGTCGGGAAGCTCACCACAGAACTTCGTCAACGCGCCGAACAAAATCCCTTCTTAGAATTCGCTCCCCCTCTTTTAGAGACCGCTGCAGGCGACTTTCAGAGTGCGGCAGCCGAAGACATCGGCCATGAGGACACCCCCGACTACTTCCTCTCTGGCCGAGAAGGATTTGGCGACCAACCCGACCCCGTGGAGCAAGCTGAGGCAACCCGTCGGCACGACTACCAACTCCTCTCGCTCACCGAACCAGAAACCCTCTATCGTCACCTTGAAAAACAGGTCCTTGAGAGCTATCCCCCTGGCGCCGAACGAGACCAACTCCTCCTCATCTGCGATGCCTTAGATAGCGATGGCTACTTACGCCGTTCGCCCCATGAGCTTCTCTCCGATTGGTGGGAGATGCACCATACGCGTCCTGAGCGTGCAGAAGAGCGCGACATCATTGAGGCCATTACGTCGGTGCAACGCCTTGACCCGCCAGGCGTCGGGGCGCGTTCACTCGCAGAGTGCCTTGAACTCCAAGTGCGCGCTGACCCCACCTATTCACCAGAGCGTACCGTGCGATTAAAATTGTGCCAGCGCCTCAATGCGTTGCTCACCGACACCCCTGCGCAACTCGCCCGCACCTTGCGATGCACCCCCGAGCAACTCGCCGATGCGCGTGCCTACCTCGCTACGCTCAATCCCTTCCCAGGGCGAGCCTTCGCGAACGAACCGCCGCCTGAGCCCCCTGAGGTCATCGCACTTAAGGGGCCCGATGGCATTTGGAGAGCGCGCTGCAACGAAGAAGATTTACCCCTTTTTCGGATGGATGAAGCGGCGCTTGAGGCGGCCAAAACACACGCCCATCAGAAGGAAGAGCGTGCCCTCATCTCCGAATGGGAAGCACAAGCACGCCTTTGGACCGAGGCCTACAAAGAGCGTAATGAGACCCTGCGACGCGTGGCGCAATTAGTCTTTGATCGGCAGACCGACTTTTTGGATAGCGGTGGCGACCCTGCAACCCTAAAACCCCTCCTGCAACGCGACATCGCAGAGGTCATTGGTTACGATGAAAGCACCATCTCCCGCGCCGTAAAGGAGAAGGTTGTGCGCGTGGCAAACGCCCACAAACTCCTTCCGCTAAAGGCATTTTTCACCCATGCGCTCCCCGCCTCTGCCGATGGTTCGGCGACTGCAGTCTCAGAGCAACAAGCCAAATCTGCGCTCAAGGCATTGATTGATGCCGAAGATCGCACCCACCCCCTCTCCGACCAAGCGCTCATGGAAGCATTGGCCGCGCAACACATCCCCTTGGCACGGCGCACTGTCGCCAAATATCGTGAACAACTCGGCATTCCCTCAACGCGAGAACGCCGTCAGAAACTGTGAGGTCAACATGGACAAACCGATCGTTCTTGTTTGGTTAACCCTACGTGGCGTGGCTGAATTCACCGCCACCGCAGAACAAGTTGCGCGCTGGCAAGCACGTCTGCCCGAATTGGAATTTCTTCACGTCACCACGCAAGAGGACTTCATTAAAAACCTTTCGCGTGCGACCTATGTGATGACCTACCACTTCTGCGATGCGTGGTTGCAACTCACCTATCGCGCCAAGTGGATCTCCACCCCTGCGGCGGGGCGTGAACTTTTGGGTGAAAACTTCCCTGAACGCCTCAAAGTCACCTTTGGCACCTTCCATGGTGCGATTATGGCAGAGTCCGCAGTAGGGATGTTGCTCGCCGTTCGCCGCGGACTCTTACCGGGCGTGGGGCTCTGCACTGAATTAACCCCGTGGCCCGAACACCAAGTGGGCCGTCGTATCATCGCAGGAAGTAAGGCGGTCATTTTGGGTTATGGCAATATCGGCAAGGCCATTGATAGCAAACTCACGGCGCTTGGCGTGCAGTGCATTGGCGTCAATCGTAAGAACTTGGCCAACCTCAAGGACTATCTGAAGGACGCTGATGCACTCTTCTTAGCCCTTCCTGGCACCCCCGAAACGACCAACCTCATTAATGCCGATGCGCTCGCCTGTTTGCCGCCCCATGCCGTTGTGATCAACGTCGGCCGTGGCAACGCAATCAACGAACGCGCCCTCGCCGAGGCACTCGTCGCCCATCGCCTCTATGCCGCCTTCTTAGATGTGCTCCCCGAAGAACCCTATCCCGTGGATGGACTCCTTCGTAAGACACCGCACTGCTACCTAATGCCACACGCATCAGCCTTCGCGCCAGAGTATTTAGACATGGCCTTTGAAGAGTGGATCTCAATCTATCGCGACTGCTTCGCCACCAAGTAACATGCCCATTAGCCTGATCAAAACCGAAGCCATCTGCCTCAATGTGCGGCCCTTCTCCAAGACCTCGCACATGGTTACATGGCTCACGCGCTCAGATGGGTGTCTCACGACCCCCGTCAAGGGCGCACAACGCCCCAAAAGTGCGTTTCTCGGTAAATATGACATCGGCTACACCTGCGAACTCATCTTTTATGCACGGGGGCGCAATGGCGTGCACCACATCCGTGAGTGTTCGCCCCTCCACTTTAGAGAAGCCCTTCGCTTCAAGTGGCATCGCGCCTGCGCCGCGGGATATGCCTGCGACCTCACTCTGCGCACCGCACACGGCGAGCAGGCAAATGAAGCACTCTATATCACCCTCTCCACCCTTTTAGAAACCCTCCAACACTGCGAACGGCACGAGGCGGCATTGGCGCTCCTCTGGTATGAGTGCACACTCTTACACCTCCTCGGGGTGGCACCAGATTTCACCCCCTGCCCACACTGCCCCGCAAGCGACTTCCTCACCTTCTCAATGGAAGAAGGGCGTGCCTTCTGCGAACACCGACCGTCGCGCTTGCATCGGCCTCCTGCGATGTCCCTCCACGCCGACATGCGCGCACTCTTCGCCACATTCATCCAAACACCCCTCCCAGAAATTCTCCAAACCGCACGCGAGACAGGGCGCACCGATGACCTGGGCCGACCCGAACCCTTTTCGGGCATGTTTGGCCTTCGACGCTTCCTCGGCGTCTTTATGACCGAACACCTTGATCTTCTGCCCGGCGCCAGACGCACCATCCTTGATATTCTTATCGGCGGTTAACGCGGACCTCTGCTCCTTCCCTCCACAATTCACGCAGGTAAAGCCTCACTTGGGCGCATTGTCCCCCACCCCCAAGCCTCCAATGGAGCGAATCTCAACTTTTTCTATCATTTTTGAAAAAAAGGCTTGCCATTCATCAGTTAATATGGCATAATATGCGCCACATTTTCAGGAGAGGTGGCCGAGTGGTCGAAGGCGCAAGACTGGAAATCTTGTGTACTCCTCGTGGGTACCGAGGGTTCAAATCCCTCCCTCTCCGCCAGTTTTTGAAGGCAAAATCAATTCCGAGAAGTTTTACACTTCCCGGTTTTTTGTTTTTATACACCATATTTTTTGTTTTTATATACCTTAATTAAAATTGTACGCGCGCGAAGGTGGTCGCCCTCAATCGTGAAGCAAAGCAACGAATTCCCACGCCAAACACCTTAGCAAGCACTTAGAATCACACGTGCCGAGTCAACAGTTCAAATGATGCGCTAAACAATCCCCGCAAGCGCAATCAAGACTGAAGACAATTTACGAAAATGATTTTCTAAAATGCTGTTTTGTGTTACACTAAAAGTTATCGTCGTTTCATACAAGAAGGACCAATTATGTTGAACATTCGTTGGAAACGTATCGGTAAAAACATCTCAGAACGTTTTCGCCCTGAGGTGCTTCAATGCTTCAAAGAAGGTTATAACCTAAAAACCTTTATGGCTGACGCAGTAGCAGGATTAATCGTTGCTGCGGTCGCACTCCCACTCGCCATCGCCTTTTCCATTGCTGCAGGACTGCCCCCACAGGCGGGTTTAATCACTGCGGTGATCGCGGGCTTTGCGATTTCAGCCCTTGGCGGGTGTCGCGTACAAATCGGTGGACCAACGGGCGCATTCATTGTCATCATCTATGGCATCTACGCACAGTTTGGTATGTCAGGATTGGCAATTGCCACCATTATGGCGGGCGCAATCCTAATTATCTTGGGCTTCTGTGGCTTAGGCTCCATCATTAAATACATTCCCTATCCCGTGACGGTGGGCTTTACCTCAGGTATCGCGCTCATCATCTTCGCGGGGCAGATTGAAGCCCTGCTCGGACTTGACTGCACCCACGCCTTGGCAACGATCGGAATAGAAAAGATGCCCGGCGACTTCGTGGGAAAGCTCAACGTCTATGCCCATGCGTTAAACACCGTCAATTGGGGTGCCGTGGCCATTTCAGCCATTACGATTCTCATTTGCATTTATTGGAAGCGCGTCACCCAAAAGGTGCCAGGCTCAATTGTTGCCATCGTGATTACCACCATCGTGGCGATTGTCTTTGAATCCTTCGGAATTGAAGTAGCGACCATCGGCAGCAAGTTCCCCGCCGTAGCCCAAGGCATGAGCTTAAGCCTTCCACAATTCCCCACCATTGAATGGAGCGCCATTCGCGAATTGGTCTCGCCCGCAATTTCAATTGCACTGCTCGCAGGCATTGAATCACTACTCTCAGCTGTTGTGGCAGATGGTATGATTGGCCGCCGTCACAACTCCAATACCGAACTCATCGGTGAAGGCATCGCCAATATCCTCTCGCCCCTCTTCGGCGGCATCCCCGCCACGGGCGCAATTGCCCGTACGGCAACCAACATCAAGAATGGCGGTAAGACACCTGTCGCAGGCATCCTGCACGCCGTCTTCCTCCTGCTCATCATGCTCTTTCTGGGCCGTTATGCCGCCCTCATCCCAATGGCAACCCTCGGCGGCGTGGTGGCAATCGTCGCCTACAACATGAGCGAACTGCACTTGGTAAAGGGGTTATTCAAAAGCACCCGTTCAGATGTGCTGGTGATGCTCACCAGCTTCCTGCTCACCGTCTTCATTGATTTGACGGTCGCCATTCAGGCGGGCGTCCTTTTGGCAGCATTCCTCTTCATTCGCCGTATGAGTGAATCCACTGAAGCGCGCAACATCACTCGCCTCTTAGCAGGTGCCCCTCAAACGCCACGTGCAGATGACTTAGGCCAACCCGGCACCGAAGTCCCCGAAGGGGTGGAAGTCTTTGAAATCTATGGCGCACTCTTCTTCGGCGCAGCGGATAAGTTCAAAGACACCCTTCTCTCCAATCGTCGCAATCGCCCCAAAGTGCTCGTCTTACGTATGCGTCACGTCTTGGTCTTAGATGCGACGGCGCTTCACTCATTGGAAGAAGTTTACACCCACACAGCGGCACGCGGCATCACCCTGATTCTCTCCGGCGTGACGGCGCAACCGCTCATGTTGATGGTGCGCTCGGGCTTCTTAGATCGCATCGGCCAGCCCAACGTCCACGGGCACATCGTGGATGCCTTGGGTCGTGCCCGCGAAATTTTGGCAGAGAAGGCGACAGAATAATTCTCCGCCTCGCCTCACTGTACGAACGGATATCTCAGCCCGAGATATCCGTTTCTTTTTTGTATCCACCTGAATGAAATTGCAAGAAGAGAGGCTCCACAAGTGCATCTATCAGAAAAGCATGGTATAATTCCACCATGAATACGTTTCCTGACCTTCGACTGAGTCGTTTACGGCGAACCGCCGGCATCCGCGCAATGTTTGACCTTGAAATCCCCGCACCCGCAAAATGGTGTTGGCCCACCTTTGTAGTGCCCGGCAAGGGAATCAAGGAAGAAATTGCCTCCATGCCAGGGCAATATCGTTACTCGCCAGATACACTCGTCAGTGCAGTTGAAAAGGTCGTGCAACAAGGCGTGGGGTCTGTCCTCCTCTTCGGTCAAACCGATGGCGTAAAAGACAATGGCGGCTCACAGGCGTGGCATGACCATGGTGCAGTGCAACAAGCCGTTCGTCTTCTCAAAAGCGCCTTCCCTCACCTAACCGTCATGACCGACGTCTGCCTCTGCGCGTACACCGACCACGGACACTGTGCGCCGTTACGTCCAGATGGATCACTTGACAACGATGCGGCCTGCGAATGCCTCGCAAAGGTGGCCCTCTCCCACGCAGCGGCAGGCGCAGATGTAGTAGCCCCCTCTGCCATGATGGATGGACAAATCGCCGCCATCCGTGCCGCTTTAACGGAAAACGATTTCAATCAAACACTCCTCATGGCCTACTCCACCAAGTTCGCCTCTGCTTGTTACGGGCCCTTCCGCGACGCAGAAGATAGCGCACCGCAACTGCGCCCTGGCATGCCCGCTGACCGAAAGGGTTATCAAGCCTCCTATGCCAACCCCCGAAATGCCCTCATGGAGTCGGTCTTAGACGAAGCAGAAGGCGCTGACATCTTGATGGTTAAGCCCGCCCTCTTCTACCTTGACATGGTTCGTGCAGTTCGCGAACAAACCCTTCTGCCGGTGGCCGCCTACAACGTTAGTGGCGAGTATTCGATGCTCATCGCAACTGCCCGTCAAGGATGGGGCGACTTAGATGAACTCGTGCGCGAAAGCACCATGGGCATTGTGCGGGCGGGTGCCGACCTCATCATTTCCTATTGGGCTTCGGAATACGAACGCTTCTTCGGCAAACGCTAATTCATTCTAAAGTGTACATTGCTACGACCGCGACGATTTTCTTAATAAATCCGCGGTCTTCTTTTTTACCTCTCCTAAAGATAAGATTACGGTACCTCGGCGAGGCTCAGAAGAAAGCGGAGCGCTTCAATGGAGAACGGGTAGAAAAGTTCACTTTTCGCTTATTTTTTATCATTTTCATCATTTTTCTTTCACTTTTTCAACAAATTCATTGTAAAAGTGTCTATTTTTTACTACAATTTGGAGTGTTGGTTTTCGTGCTGACATTTTGCGATGTCAGTCATTTAATTGAAAGGACTAAGAAAACAATGGATACGGTAAAAATGATGCGTTTCGGCGCTCTGGCAGCACTCGCTGCGACGTTTATGGGATTTTCTGCAGGTTGCTGCGGTACGGCAACTTGCCCAACTGCTAATGCAAAGGAGATTGTTCAAGTGACTAATGATGCTTTTTACACCGATGGTAAGTTCGATGCTGAAAAGGGCAAGCAGGCTTATATCGATTTGATGAAGAAACTCGGTGCACCCGTTTATGCTCGTTACACCGATGAACCCGGCTTCCTCTGGGCTGTTGACTTCGCACAGGGCGACTTCGCTGCATTCGGTATGGGTGGCGTTTTCTGGGAAAACAACCGCGAAAAGGAATATTTCGCACACGAAATCTTCTTGCTCCCTGGTCAGTCGATTGCTGAACACTGCCACAAGCCTACGACCGATGATAAGGGTCCCTTGCAGTGCAAACACGAAGCTTGGCAGGTGCGTTATGGTTCTGTCTATGGCTTCAGCGAAGTGGGCGAGCCCAACCTCGACCAGTATCCTGAAGCGAAGGCAATGCTCGCCAAGTGCCAGGCTCCGCACATGAACAGCGTCCACGTGGAAAAGTGGGAAGCTGATGGCAAGGTGCATCGTTTAGCTAAGGATGAAACTTGGCACTTCATGATGGGCGGTCCGGAAGGCGCAATCGTCTCCGAATATGCCACCTATCACGATGGCAACGGCCTCCGTTTCAGCTGCCCGAACGTGGCATTCTAATTTCAAAACCCTTAGAGCCGGTGCAATTCCGGCTCTAAGGAGTCTCTTTCTACTAACACTAAGGAGTTAAACAATGAAGTACATGCACACCGGCATGCTCGTCGGCGAAAAGATGCCCGACATGGTTTATGTGGAACCCTTGAAGGTTTGGATCACCGATGCTTCCAAGGATAAGTACGCAATCGAATTCCTTTATTTTGAACCCGATTCTCCGATGGCTGCCGCTATTCAGGAACAGCCCCACGTCGCTTACGAAGTGGAAGATATCGACGCCGCACTTGAAGGCAAGGCCATCCTCTGGAACAAGATGGACATCGGCAATGCCTACATCGCATTTGTCTATGACAATAGCACGGTTGTTGAATTCTACCAGAGCAAGTAATTCGCTTTCACCCTCTAACTAAAGGAGCATTAATCATGCCGATGAAGAAATTTATGAATGACCCCGCGAACCTCACCGCAGAAATGTTGGAAGGTCTCGCACTCGCCTACTCTGACAAGGTGAAAATCGTCAACGAACGCATCGTCGTGCGTACCCAGCCCAAGGCTGAAGACAAGGTCGCTTTGATCTGCTTCGGCGGCACCGGTCACGAACCCGCCATGCACGGTTTCGTCGGTGAAGGTATGGCTGACGCAGCAGTGGCTGGCGACGTCTTCGCCGCTCCTGGTGGTCCCAAGGTTTTTGAAGCCATTGATATGTTCAAGCGTCCCGCAGGCGTGATTTTGCTTACGCTCAACCACAATGGTGACCGCATGGCCGCTCGCAAGGCCCTCCGCCTCGCTGAAAAGGCTGGCATCGAAAACATCAAGGAAATCATCGTTCAGGAAGATATCGCTCCTGGCATCGATGCAGATCCGGAAGATCGTCGCGGTCTCGGCGGTTGCATCCCCTTGATGAAGGTCATGGGCGCCGCTTGCGAAGCAGGTAAGTCGATTGACGAAGTGCTCGCCATCGGTGAAGCTTTCCACGCTCAGCTCGCAACCCTCTCCGTGGCACTCAAGGTGGCTACCCACCCGCAGAACGGCGCTGAAATCGGTGCACTCGCTGATGACGAAATGGAAATCGGCATGGGTCAGCATGGTGAAGGCGGCGGCGGCGTGATGAAGATTCAGACCGCTGACGAAACCGCTAAGATCATGGTGGAACGCCTCGTGGCCGCCACCAAGCTTCAGTCTGGCGATCGCGCGCTCCTCATCATCAATGGTTCTGGTGCGACCACCGCGATGGAAATGCTCATCTGCTACCGTGCAGCCGCTAAGATTCTCATGGGCATGGGCATCTCGCTCGTGAATGGTTTGGCCACCGAACTCCTCACCGTGCAGGAAATGGCTGGCTTCCAGATGACCCTCGCTAAGGTCACCCCTGAAACCGACGCCCTGCTCAAGGCGAAGTCCAACGCTCCCTACTGGGTTTGCAATGGCTAATTCTCATGGGAGGCGCCCTCGCGCCTCCCACACCACCTTTCAACAGGACCCTCTAAATCATGACACTCGAACAATTCAAGACCATCTGGAAGAATGCCCAGGTCGCTATCAACGAAAACGAAAAGCGTTTCTCTGAACTCGATGCCGCCACCGGCGGTGATGGTGACCACGGCACTGCAATCGTTGCTGCTCTGAACGCAATCGTTCACGCAGAAGGCGACGACTTCAAGACCTACATCACCGACATGGCAGAAAAGTTGGAAACCGAAGCCTCTGGTTCCACCTCCTCGCTCTATGGTGCGTGGTGCGAAGGTATGGCAGACGCAGTGGCCGCTGGCAAGACCGAACTTGATGCTGACGAACTCGCAGAGATGTTCGAAGGCGGCTTCGACGAAATCTGCTGCGTGACCAAGGCTCGCAAGGGCGACAAGACCATGATGGACGCACTTCAGCCCGCCACCGAAGCCCTTCTCGCGGCTAAGGATCAGGGTGAAGCAGCGATGTTTGCTGCTGCTGCCGCCGCCGCTAAGGCTGGTTCTGAAGCTACCGCTCAGATGCAGGCTAAGTTCGGTCGTGCTCGCAACCTCGGCGAACGCTCCATCGGCGCAATCGACGCTGGTTCGGCTTCCATGGCTGTGATCTTCGCAGCTTTCGCCTAATTTAATCCAACCTTTCATCTTAACGACAGGAGTTATTACCATGGCAGATATGGATAATTTCAAAGAAGCCACCGCTTTCGGCGTGGGCACCCCTCAGAAGACCATCGGCTTCCCCCTCAAGGGTTGCTCCAATCTTGACTGGGGCATGAAGAACCGCCTCTCCCGCATCTTCAATCCCAAGGACGGCAAGTCCCTCATGCTCGCTTGCGACCACGGCTTCATCATGGGCCCCACTGGCGGCGTTGAACGTGTCGATCTCTCCATCGTCCCCTTGATGAAGTATGCTGACTGCTTGATGTGCACCCGCGGCATTCTCCGTTCCGTCATTCCTCCGACCAACACGATTCCCGTCTGCTTGCGTTCTGACGCTGGCTCCTCGATCCTCACCAACCTCAATGACAACGTGGTGATCGATCCTGAAGACGCCATCCGCATGAACGTCTCTGCAATGGCCGTGATGGTGGCCGTGGGTGATGAACTCATGGAAGCCAAGACGATGGCTAACCTCTACCACACGGTGGATATCGGTCAGAAGTATGGCATCCCCGTCATGGGCGTGACCGCTGTGGGTAAGCAGATGGCTCGCGATGCTAAGTACTTCCGTTTGGCCACCCGTATGTGCGCAGAAAACGGTGCCAACATCGTAAAGTCCTACTACACCGAAGGCTTCGAAACCGTGACCGCTTCCTGCCCCGTGCCGATCGTGATTGCTGGCGGCAAGAAGATCCCTGAACGCGACGCGCTCGAACTCGCCTACCGCGCAATGAACGAAGGCGCCGCAGGTGTGGATATGGGTCGCAACGTCTTCCAGTCCGAAAATCCTGCTGCAATGATCCGCGCCGTGGCTGCGGTCATTCACAAGAACATGAAGCCGGAAGAAGCTTATCAGATGTACCAGGACCTCTCCAAGTAAGTCCCCAAAACATCTCTCAATCACGCTTCGCATCTCGCGAGGCGTGATTATTTTTTACACTAAACAATTTACACCAAGCTGTCACACCTCGGCTTCCAAACGTGGGAGCTTAAGCCACGGCGAAATGCCACAATCCGCTTCACCCACACGTTCAATAAAGGGTGACCATCGCGTTAAACCAAATTATGAACTAAACAGATTAGCGCTTCTCCATTTACCTCTCTCATTTTCAAAAATCACACGCACTTACACACGCCCTTTTTAAAAGACTTCATTTGCCACTTTTACAATCCCACTGCACCTTTGCTATAATTAATGTAATGTTTTCGAAACTCAAACTCTTAACTCAAATCGGCCTCTATGCGCTCATCATAAGCATTGGGTGTTGGTCCTTTTATCACACGCTTTCCAATCCCACCCCTTTCCCGAATGAGGCCCCCCACTTGCTGACTGCGGCAGTGGAAGCAGAGGCATGTAACCTCTCCATGTTGCCCGAGGCGAGCCTCGCAACACGCCAACCCTTTCACGAATGTGCCGCCGCCTTTGTCCGCTTTATTAGCGAAAGTCGTCCCAATGGCTACCGCACACGTACCTATCGTCTATTCCCGATGCTCCTCTCGATTTTCTTTCTCCTCGCCTTGCCGGCATTGGGGATGAAACGTCGCGGGGGCTGTTTTGAGACGGATGATGCGCTTTTTTGGACGGCCTTATTCGTCATCTTCTCGCCTGCCTTTTCAAGCTATGGCTCGCTTTTTCTTCCCCTCTCCTTCCAAGCGCTCCTCTTTTTAGGACTCCTTATCTCTTTTCGAGCGTATGTGCAATGGCCAGGCTATCTCTCGGCAATCGTCATTGCCCTCTGCATCTCCCTCGGCATTAGCATCAATGCTGACATGGCGTGGGTCTCCCTCCTCTTCGTGCCAGCGATTGCAATCAGCGTGGGATGGAGACGCATTTGCCTCTATTGGCACACGGGCCACTTCCTCACCTTCTGCGGCGTCTTGGCCGCAAGCCTTGGGAGCGGCATCTACTTTGATCTCATTCAAGCCCCTACGTTGCCTAATTTCACCTTCCCTGCGGGGTGCGTCACACTGCATGCCTATTGGTTTGCCTTAGGTGGCTTTTCCTTGATTGCTTGGGTTAGCATGATTTTCTGGTGCGCCTACCATCCAGATAAACGTTGGGCAAAACTCTTCACCCTCATCTTTCCTTTACTTTTCATCTCCTCCTTTGGATTTGCTCGCGGCGGTGGGTTTGCGGTGCCCTTGGTTTGCATCTCCCCGATTCTCTTGGCGATGGCGCTCTCTGCGATTCCCAATCTACGCATCCGCATCATCATGGGCGGCATCACCCTTTTGGTTTTGGCACTCTACGTTCCAGAGCTCAACCACCATCCCCTCACACGCGAGGCCCAACGGCACTTTGCGCGCACCTTAATCCATCACACCCAAGCGCAAAAAGGCACCCCCATCACCACGGCCATCCGCTTCAACGATCCCGAGTGGTGCGCCTTCTCTGTTTGGCCCATCCGCCATACGCGGTTAGTCTCTGGCGAAGCGACACCTCACGCCACCCTTTCACGCGTTGATCGTCTGCTCACCGACCACCCCCTCCCGCAAGACGTACGCGCCGAACTCCTCTTCTCCCGCCCCGTCACTCGGATAGAAACCCTTTCCCTTTACACAACGCACCCCGTCACGACACCCGCTCCCACACCGCCTAAAACGTTATGACCAAGTATTTCCGCCATCTTCCCTTTCTGCTTCTCGCGCTCCTCGCGGTGCCGTGGCTAACGCCCGCTGTGACGAGTATGCATAGCACGATGACCGACGCATCGCAGCACATGGAGTACATTTGGTTGATTCCATGCTTAAGTGCGCTCCTGCTTTGGCAACGTAGAAAGCAGATTCTTGACGCGATTCGTGCCCCGAAGCCGGCCCCATTCTTAGCCCTACCGCTCGTTTTAGCCTCTGGCTTCTTCCTCTTCTTCGGGCTGCGTGGCGGTCAAGATCGCTTTCTACAGACTGCGGCAGTGCTTCTCCTCTTAGCCCTACCGCTCGCAACTTATGGTAAGCGTCTCTTCCGCGTGGTGTGGTTTCCGATTCTGCTCTTAGCCTTTGTGATGCCCGTCGGCTTCTTGGACAACTTCACCGTGCCCTTACGTCGCGCCTCGGTCTCCGTAACCGCCTTCATCCTCAACGGATTAGGCATCAACGTGCGCCAACTCGGCACCGCCATCATCTCCACCGGAACGCCCCCCTTCCAATTAGACGTGGCAGACCCCTGCAGCGGCATTCGTTCCCTTGTGGCTCTCTTTGTTGGCACGGCTGCCTATGGCGCCTTTATGCTCACGAGCGTCAAACGGCGTTGGGTGCTCTTCCTCTCCAGCGTGCCGATTGCCTTTTTGGGCAACATCCTTCGCCTCCTCTTAACCGCATTCACCTGCCACTTCATTAGTCAACAAGCGGGGATGACCCTCCACGACCATGCGCTTTTCATCGTGGCACCCTTCTATGCCTTTATCGTCTTCCAATTCACAGACTTCCTCAAGAAGAAGCAAACCGTTGCGCCCGCACCCGAAGTCGCCACCGAAAACACTGCGTCCCGTGCGCTCACGCACCTCAGGTGGGGCGCGCTTGGCCTCATCGCGCTCTTCCTCGTTACCTTCCGTGGCTATGCCAACAAAATGCCGCCCTTAGTCTTTGAATCCGATGACTTCCTCTGCTCAAACTTCGTCGAACTGCCAAATGCGACAATGGCCTTCCCTTGGTTCTGCCAAGATCGCACCTGCCTCGCCTCCCAAAACCTCACCCTTGGCGCCCCCTTCCCGGAACGTTGCCCCCAATGCGGTGGCGAAGTTGGCAAGGTCTCCCGTGCCGAACAAGACATTCTACCCGCCGATACGCAGAGCCGAAAGGTCACCTACACCTTCAACAATGGTGATGTCTTCACCGTCTCGCTCGTCATTGCGGGCAAGAATCGTATGTCCATCCACCGCCCTGAGCTCTGCCTTCCATCTCAAGGTTACGTCCTTAGCGAACGCAAAATCCTCCACCTCTCCGATGCCTTACCGATGGCCACTTTCTCATTGCGTCGCGAAGGCCACACCCATACGAGTGGATTTGGGTATGTCTTCTTGAACTCCCGCCTTGCAACCACCTCCAACCTGCACCGCGTCTTGGGGGACAGTTGGCAACGTTCAGTGCACAATCGCATTCAACGTTGGGCAATGATTACAGTTCGTTCGCCCCATTACGATTTCCAAACGCCCGAAGGCGAAGCCGCCCTTCGCGCATTTATGCTCCGCTTTTATCCCACCCTTTTCACCGCAACGGCCCAATAAAACCCCTCACGATGTTCATTGAAGTCGCGAATACCCCCCTCAAACGGATGAAAGGTCTCCTTGGACGCTCCACCTTGGAAGACGGCCACGGGCTTCTCATTACCCCTTGTAATGCGGTGCATACACACTTTATGAAGTTTGCGATTGATCTTCGCTTTTTCAGCAAATCTGGCGAATTAGTGCGCCTCTATCGCAATGTTACGCCAGGCAAGTGGTGGCTCTGGGGTGGCTTCAAAGCCCATTGCGTGCTTGAAACACGCGCAGGAGACACCACCTTTGATTCGCCCACAGCACTTAGCCAACTAAAGAAAGAAGTTTTCCATGTCTGACACGCCCCCTCTTCGCCTCCATTCCTACGAAAGCTTTGGTGCAGTTGATGGACCTGGCATCCGCTTAGTAGTCTTCTTGCAAGGGTGCCCTTTACGTTGCCTCTTCTGCCACAATCCGGACACTTGGGCGACCGATGGCGGCAGAGAGGTCACGGCCGCAGAACTCGTTCAACGTGCCACACGCATGAAGCCCTACTTTGGCAAAGACGGTGGCGGTGTAACCTTCTCTGGCGGCGAACCCCTCATGCAGGCCGCCGCACTTCTGCCTGCCGTGAAAGCACTTCGTGAAGCGGGCTTCCATGTGGCGATTGACACCTCTGGTGCCGTGGACACCCCCGCTGCACGTGCCGTATTAGATGAAGCAGACCTAATTCTTTTGGACGTGAAAAATCCGCTCCCTGAACGCTTTAAGGAGGTCACGGGGTTGGAGATCTCCTCCACGTTAAACATCTTTAATCACCTCAAAGCCACCCAAAAGCCCATTTGGATTCGCCAAGTGGTCGCCCATGGTCTCAATGATACCGAGGCGGAAAAGGAAGCCACGCGCCGCATGATTGAAGGCCTCAATGTCCAACGGATCGACCGTTTGCCCTACCATGAGCTCGGCCTTCACAAGTATGAAGCGTTGAACATTCCCTATCGTGGCGCCGACCTTACGCCGCCCTCTCCAGAAGAGTTGAAATTATGAATACGGTTGCCCCCAACGCATTAAAGAACGAACGCGAGCGCCTTCAAGACACGCTTGAGGACGTTCACGCGTCGCTGAGTGCGCATCGCAAGCGCACAAACCGTTTTGACCCGCGTCGGATGATGGCGTTCACCTTCATCCTTCTCATCGCACTTGGCACCATCTTGCTCTCCACCCCTTGGGCGCAATCTACTGGAACATGGGCGTGGTACCGAGAGACCTCGGTCTTCTCGTGGTCGACCTTCTTCCATGCGGTGTTGGACAACCTCTTCATGGCGACCTCTTCCTCCTGCGTCACAGGATTAACCGTTGTCCAGGTCTCCACCTACTACTCCACCTTCGGCCACGCCGTCCTACTCTGTTGTATCCAATTGGGTGGCATTAGCTTGTTGACCTTAGGTACGTTGATTGTGACCATCCTCTTAGGACGCGTTCCTGCGGGTGGGGAAGACCAGGTCATGATGAGCTATGGTGCAGGATCTGTCTCACGCGCAAATAGTCTCTTAAGCCAAACGATTTGTTACGCCTTCTCATTCGAAATCCTTGGTGCCGCACTGCTCTTCATTCGCCACTTCTGGACCCATGGCTACCCTTTGGGCAAGAGTGTTTGGTACGCCTGCTTCCATGCCGTCAGCGCCTTCTGCAATGCCGGTGTGTCGTTGTATGACAACAACTTGATTGACGTGCGCGGTGACTTGATCTATATCTCCGTCATTACACTTTTGGTTATTTTGGGTGGCATTGGCTTCTTAGTCATTGCCAATGTCTTCCACTATCGCCCATGGAATCTGGACCTCCGCAGCCGCGGCAAAATTTCATTGCACTCGCGCATTGTCTTGTGGGCCACGTTTTACATGTGCGTCGGGGGTGGCCTCCTCTTCACGGCATTGGAGTGGTCCAACTCATTGGACATCCACGAGATCCCCAACTTCTGGCAAGCATTGACTGACGGCAATTGGGCCTCCTGCTTCACCTCATTGAAGTTGATGACCCAGCGCATCTGCGCAGGCATCTCTCAAGCCTCAATGTTCCGCACCGCCGGCTTCAACTTTGTTGAGATGGATGCTATCACCCCGCCTGCGAACCTGCTCTCGGTCTTTTTGATGTTGGTGGGCGGCTCGCCTGGTTCCATGGCGGGCGGCATTAAGACCACCACCTTGATTGTCTTGATTCTCACCATCCGCGCCTACCTCAAAGGTTCGCCTGTGGTCCAACTGCACAAGCGTACAATTTCCGACACAATCTGCCGTGAGGCGATGGTGATTATCTTCTACTACCTCTCGATGGTCTTCACCTTCTACTTCCTGCTTCTCTTGACCGAACGCAATCTCATCACCCAACGTGGTGACTTCGTGCTCTTCTACGAAGTCTCGTCCGCATTTGGTACCGTTGGTACCTCGCTCAATGCCACACCATTGCTCTCGCCCGTCGGGAAACTGATGATTGCATTAGCGATGTTCGTAGGACGTATTGGACCGATTTCAATCGCCTTTATGATGGCACGTCGTGAAATAACCCATCGGATTCGTTACCCTGAAGAAATTATTACGGTCGGTTAATCCCTATGAATGCGCTTACAGCTTGTACGCTTTGCCCTCGTCAATGTCACGTCAATCGCTTGGAAGGCCAACGTGGCTACTGCGGTAGCGCCCTCGATACGCGAATGTTCCGTTGGGGGCCACACTTCGGCGAGGAACCACCCCTCGCGGGCACCAAGGGCAGTGGCACCCTCTTCTTCTCCCATTGCACCCTCAAGTGCATCTACTGCCAAAATGCCAAGTGGAGCAACGGCGGTCGCGGGGAAGACCTCACCATTGAGCAACTCCGCGAGCGCTTTACTACACTCGTTGAAAAGGGATGCCACAATTGGAATTTGGTCTCCCCCACCCCATGGTTGCCACAAATTGACGCGGCGGTGCGTCCGCTCTTGGAGGCTGGCATCCGTCTTCCCTTTGTTTACAATACCTCTGGGTATGAACGCCCAGAGACCTTATCCCAGTACGCACACCTCATCGATATCGGGTTGGCCGACCTACGTTATGCCTCTGCGGCGAGTGCCTATGAAGGCTCTCAAGCGCGCGACTACGTTGAAGCGGCTCGTGCATCCCTCCAATGGATGTGGAACCACCTCGGCCCTCTTGAATGTGACGATGAGGGCATCGCCAAACGTGGCCTCATTGTTCGCCTCTTAGCATTGCCAGGACGCACCAATGAGGTGGCAGAAAATCTGATTTGGTTGCGCAATACCCTCGGCAAAAAGGTCGCGGTCAGCGTCATGGCGCAATACAATCCCGTGGGCTTAGCCGCCGTAACGCCTAGGTGGAATCGTCGTATTACCCCAGAAGAATTTGAACCCATCGCAGATTTGGTGGCAGATTTAGATTTTGAGACCGGCTGGATTCAGCCGTGCGAAGACGAAACTGCAGAGTGCATGCTCGGCGATGATATGGAAGCGGGCTACGGCGAAGTCCGTTAAGCCCCCACCCTTTTTTGGAGAAAACAATGCCCGTTTATGATTATCGTGCGAAAGACAGTGCCCATGCTTGCGATTATTGCAAGGATGGCTTTGAGATGATGCGCCTTCTCAGTGCGCCCCCCTTGGAAGTTTGCCCCGAATGTGGTGCACCTGTCATCAAACTCATCTCCGCGCCCGCCCTTGGCAGAAGCAAGTCCAAACTGGACGATCGTGCGAAAGCCGCTGGCTTCCACAAACTGAAGCGCGTGGACAAAGGCGCCTTTGAAAAACTTTACTAAGGAGTTTATCACCATGACCATTGACCAACTCAATTCCCACTTTGGCGCCGCTGGACGCATTGCCTTTCGTGAAGGCCCTGGCGGACACCCCATTGCCGCCCTCGTTGCACCGCAAGGTGTTTGCGAGGTTTCGCTCTACGGTGGCCAAGTCTTGACCTATCGTACCCTTGGCTTCCAAGACGCCCTTTGGTTGAGCCCGCTGGCGGAATTCGCCGATGGAAAGGCGATTCGAGGGGGCATTCCAGTCTGTTGGCCATGGTTTGGTAAAGCGCCCGCAGGGATGCCGGAGGGAACGCCCTCCCATGGCTTTGCACGGCGTTCGCTCTGGCGCGTGGTCCACTCAGAATATGCCGCTCGTGAAACGGTGCTCAAACTTGAATTAACCGATGACGATGCGACCGACCCCGCTTGGCCTTATGCCTACCAACTCACCCTGACGATTACTTTAGGGGATTGCCTGACCTTGGAATTGCAAACGCGCAATCTCTCCAACGAACCCTTCACCTATGGCGAAGCATTACACACCTATCTGCGTGTCGGCGATGCCCGCAATATCCGTCTGCTCGGCATTACCGAAGAGGCTTTATCCTTCAACGATACCGACACCCATGATGTCGTTTATCCAAAGACCGATCTTGTTGCCTTGATTAGCGACCCCGATATGGAGCGCATCTTGGCCTTGACCGCAGACGATTCCAGCGCCGTTGTGGTCTGGCATCCCGCATTAGAGTGCGGCCTTTCGGATGTCTCTTTGGGCGGACCGCGCCACTTCCTCTGCGTTGAACCCGCCAACCCTCACCACACGGGCGGCGAAATTACCCTCGCCCCAGGCTCTGCGCACGTCTTAACCATGCGCATTCAGCCCACCTCTCCTAAAGAAAAGAATGCCTAATCAGCCGAAAGGATTCCTCAGATGACCGCGAAAGCTCTCCTCAAAACGTTGGACTACGCCATCCTGAAGCCCGAAGCTTCGATGTTGGACCTCCATCATGCTGCCGAATACTGCAAGGATCTCGGCGTTGGATGCCTCTGCGTAAAGAGTTGCGATGTCAAGTTTACGGCAGAGTGCCTCGCCGATAGCGAAACCATCGTTGCGGCAGTGGTCGGTTTCCCACACGGCAATACGCTCCCCGCCTTGAAGGCAATTGAGGCCCAAATGGCGGTGGCGCATGGCGCGAAGGAGATTGATATGGTGATCAATATCTCCGCCTTAAAGGATGGCGATACCGAGGGGGTTACCGACGAAATCCGCGTTGTGGTCACCGCTGTTTGGCCGCATCCGGTCAAGGTCATCCTTGAAACCGCCCTCTTGACTCCTGCAGAGATTCGCAAGGGGGTCGCTTGTGCAATTAAAGCGGGCGCCGCCTTTGTTAAGACCTCCACGGGATTTGCAGCACATGGCGCCACTCCTGAAGCTGTCCAAACCATGATTACCGCCGCCAAGGGCAAAATTAAGGTCAAAGCCTCTGGTGGCATCCGCACCCGTGCAGATGCAGAGGCTTACCTCAAGATGGGCTGCGAACGTCTCGGCGTTGGCAATGTGGATTGCTTACTGACCGAAGCAGAAAAGAAAAAGTTGCTCGCATAAGCATTCTGTACGCAAACACCATAAACAAAAAAACGTCTCCGAATTCGGAGACGTTTTTTATTCATAGTGGCCCAATGATTAGAGGTTGAGCGAACGCTTCGAGGCCTTCACCTGACGTTCATACTCTTCCTTGCACTTGACGCAACGAATCGCGAAGGGTGCGGCACGCAGACGTTCACGCGAAATGGCACACTTGCACATCGTGCAAATACCATAGGTCTTGTTTTCAATCGCACGCAGTGCATCGTCAATCGCCAAGAGGCTCTTGCGCGTATCTTCAGCACGACTCAACATCTCTGCGCGATTAGCCGAATTGGAACCGTCTTCTTCAACGTTCTCTTCGTCCGGACGGCTCAGCGCATCATTCGACATCGCATTCTGCAGCTTCACCTTCTTTTCGCGCTCTTCAAGCAAACGACGCTTGAATTCTTCGAGATCAGAATCCTTGAAGGGCGAACGCATCACCTGACGCACCGAGCCTCCCTTCTTCCCATTGTTCTTCGGACGCAACAAAGCATAGCGTGGCGTCAATGGAGAGGACACCTTAATTGAGGTCGGTTCCGTGGTCGGTGTACGCATCCCCGTCGACGGCTCAGGGTTTACGGGCGTCTTGGAAGGAGTGGTCGGCTTCTTCGGTTCCTTGGGCTTAGCAGTAGGCTTTTCCGTAGGAGTGGGCTTAGCGGTAGGCTTAGCCGTTGGCTTAGCAGTAGGCTTTTCCGTGGGCTTCTTCGTAGGAGCAGGCTTGGCCGTGGGCTTAGCGGTAGGCTTGGCCGTGGGCTTCTTCGCAGGAGTAGGTTTAGCCGTAGGCTTCTTCGTCGGAGCAGGCTTGACCGTGGGCTTAGCGGTAGGCTTGGCCGTGGGCTTCTTCGCAGGAGCAGGCTTGGCCGTGGGCTTCTTCACAGGAGCCGGTTTTGCCGTGGGCTTAACCACAGGCTTCTTTGCAGGAGTAGGCTTTGCCGCAGGCTTAGCAGGTGCTTTCTTTGCAGGTGCAGGCTTTGCCGCGGGTTTTGCGGCAGGCTTAGCGACCGGCTTCTTTGCAGGTGCCTTAGCGGGAGTCTTCTTGGCAGGAGCAGACTTCACGGCGGGTTTAACAGCCTTTTTGGATGACGTTTTTACAGTTGCTGCTTTTTTCGTTGCCATAGTAAACTCTCATGTTCAATTGTTTATACGCATCAATGACGTAGCACTTACTCCGTCGCAACGTATTTACTTTAGCAAAATTTTCACCCTTCTTCAACACCCTAAATGTACCCTCATCCCGATTTTTTAAGGTTTTACCCCCAAAATTCTCCCAAAAAAACCTTTCAAACATCACTTTCAATATTCAAGTGCGTGAATATTCATGAAAAAGTGGTGCAGATTGCTTTCAGGGTTCTGCCACCGAAACGTTCCACACAGGTAGGGTTTTAGGAGTTCAAGCGAGGGAGATTTGTCTCCTACTAACAGTTGCGTCACCTCTACAATAACCTCATGTGTTGTATCGATTCGCGAGGAATCTACGCAAATAAGAAGTCCCTCTGGAGAAAGCAATTTCCGCGAACGCGTATTTTGCCAGGGAGCACTCAAAAAGTTTACCAATGCGCCCTCCGAGTCAAAGACCAAGCACTCACAGGAAAAGTTAACCCGCTTCTTGAGGACTTCATCTGCTGCTCGCATCTGCACACCCATAAAGAGTCCTTTTCGTGTGCACCCTGGATAACACGAGTCTTGCATACACATAGCGAGGTCGTGCAGCGTAAATTCAAAGGGTTGCGAGTAACTATCAACCAAACGCACCTGATAGATTGACGCTTCACCTACTAACCGTTTTAACGCTAATTGCCAATAGCCATTTGTAGCAGAAAAACCGATTGATCGCGTTTCATCAAACGCCACTTCTTCATGCTCTGACGTAAATAAAAAAGATGACATGAGCGTCGCACGATCCATCGTAACTGAACAACCTGCGGCTAAAACAGGGAAGGAAATGAATAAGCACACATTTCGTCTAATATCAGAATAGAGACGATCAAATTGCAACATCTTTTTGAGCATTCCTACCTCCTCACACCGGCTTCTCTTAAGCAAACTCGCAGGTAACACCATTAGCAACATTAAAGTGGCGCCTCAAAATACGAGAAGGCTGATTTTGGCCGTTCAAAATCTCCATGAATGGTCCAATGCCGCTTCTTGTGGTGATATGAGAACGCGACCGCTCCCCCCTCTTTCTGTGAATACGACACAGTTATCGTTCTTGGCGGACAGTCTATAAAGAGTTCATTCCATGAGCGGGTCTCTATTGGGAGTTGCGTCACGTGTTCAAATTCAGACCACGAAAGTGCGTCATGCCGTTCAAATTGCACATCAAGCTTGTTCAATTTTTCTCCAATAAATACGCACACCAAGCGCCCTTCATACCCTCCGACCGCCTCAAAGGTATAATTCCAAAGGCTATAACATCTCCCCGCGTTATCTGAAAGCACTTCCACCATTTGCTCAAGTGAATGTATTTCAATATTGTGATACTGTCCCGTCAAAATCCTTTTAGAAACGGTCGCATCAAGAGCTTCTTCAGGCACCTCGTCCTTGAGGTAAAAGTAAAGCATACGATTGGGGATGCCGACGCGTCCCAAGATCTCTTGAAAACGCATTTCACAACTGCATTGTTGGACAAATGTGAGTGCATTTGAGAGGTTGATAACAGCATCGAATCTCTCCCGTTGCACACGGCGCTTATAACCGTTATACACGAAAAAAGCGGCGATTAATAGCACGAAGAGGATGGAGAATCGGACTAACCTCTTTTTGTTCATACGCTCTCCACGAGTTCAACACATAAAAATGACTCAAATCGCAAAGGTCGCTTTTAAAAATGGCACCAATTCTTGCAAAGAAGGAATTACGGGAAAGCCCCACTTGCGTAATCGTTCCTCTGTTTGATGCCCTGCAGAACATAAGACACAGCTCCACCCCTGTGCACGCGCCACTTCCGCGTCATGTTCTGTATCACCGACCAAGACAATCGGAGCCTTTAATTTTAATGCCGCTGCTGCATCAGCCTTTGAGGCGCCATCATAGGAGCGACTCCCACTGATGAAGTCCATCCGATGCGCAAGGCCAAATTGCTCTAACTGCAGTTCCAACAGCCCCTGCTCCAATGCCGAAAGCACCCCTTGGCGAACGCCCGCAGTGTGTAAGGCCATTACCGTCTCTGCGGCATGGGGTTGCAACTTCAGATGCTTGGAGAAGAGATAGCGCATATGAAAACTCTCCCCAATATTCTCCCAGTCTTCCGCATCCACCGGAATCAAGCCTAAGCGTTCATAAAAATGAATCACTGGAAAGCCAAAGTGATTTCGATAATAGTCGCGATCCACTGGGGCGAGTTGGCGCGCACGCAATAACACATTTAATGCATCCAAACACGCCTGAAGATCATCCAGGAGGGTGCCATTAAAATCCCAAACAACGGTTAACTCGCGCATAGCCTTTAATCAAACGAAACGACTTTTCGTGTCTTGGGTTCACTATCATCACCCTCAAGCTCAATTGTCTTTCGGCCAACGCTCACAATCACCCCCGTCGCCAAGATGGAGGAGAGCAAACAGGAGCCACCATAAGACAAGAAGGGTAAGGCCAACCCCTTCGTTGGGAAGACATTGGTCGCCACGGCCATGTTGGAAACGCCCTGGACACAAATCAACATCGTTGAACCAAAGGCCAATAAGATGCCCTGCTTATCTTTCGCACGAAAGGCGATTACCGAACCGCCACACAACATTAAGAGGAAGACGCCCCAAATGGTTGCCGTGGCCACAAAGCCAAAATCTTCTCCAATCACTGCAAAGATAAAGTCGGTGTGACATTCTGGCAGATAGTTCTCCTTCTGCATTCCGCGCCCTAACCCAACGCCTGTCACGCCGCCATTTTGAAAGGCAATCTTGGACTGCTTCGCCTGATAGTTTTCATCATTCTGTTCATTCATCAGACGGCGCATGCGGTTCTGGTTGGTCAACAGCAAAGCACCAATGACGAGCAACCCACACCCGCCCAAAAGCAAACAACGCTTCCAGCCCACACCCGCGAGCAACATCGTGACCCCCGCCAAGAAGCAAACAATCATCGTACCGCCAAAGTCGGGTTGCACCAAAAGTAATAGTGCCACCGCCGCAAGGATGCCGCCTGGCGCCAAGACGCCCTGCTTCCACTTTGCGATGCGCCCCCCAATCGTCTCATAGTAAGCAGCGAGGAACATCACCATCATCAACTTCACAAATTCAACCGGTTGCACACTTAAGGGCCCCAAGCGAATCCAACGCAACGATCCCTTAACCGCCTTTCCGACACCCGGCACTTGCACTAAGAGCAAGGAGAAAATCATCGCCCCCGCAATCATCCACAAAATCATTGGCCGTTTGTAAAATCGATAGTCGGTCCAATAGAGCACCGCCGCCCCCACAAGCGCCACCCCAAAGTAAATCAACTGCATAAAAAAGTGGTGCATCACGGCATCAGACTGCGTCTTTCCTGCATGTGCAATCACCAACACCCCAAACAAGGCCAACAAAATCGTCAGCACAATCATCGTATACGTCCAAAACTTCAACATCTTTAACCTCTTTGATTACTCAACAACAACCTCGCCAATCCATCTTCACCCATTAGGTGTCCTGACCACGCGAACCTTCCATCACCCCATTAAACACTGCTACCTAAAGACCTTTCGCGGAAAAAAAAGCGCGGGCACACCGCGCTTTCTTCAATCCGCATAAAGCCATGGATTACTTCACCGTGGCAGGCATCGGCAAACGAAGCGTGGTGCCAGGAACCAATTCCGGAGCGGTCGCATCGTCAAAACCATTCAGTGCGCGCAATTCTGCGGGAGAAACACCCCACTTCATTGCAATACCCACCAAATCTTCGCCTTCCTGAACCACGTACACGCGTTCGCTCTGCTCAATAGCAGGAGCAGCTTCAGGTGCATCAGGAATCGGTTCGGGCGGCAAGAGAGCATCTTCGCCAGCCTGTTCAGGGAGAGCTTCTTCCACCACAGGTGCGGGCACTTCAGGTGCCGGAGCAGGAGGCAATTCTTCCACCACAGGTGCGGGCACTTCAACGGGCTGCTGGACAGGAGCATCCTTCGGCGTCACGACCGGACCAGGCACAGACTGCTTCTTTTCTGCGGGCTTGGCGACCTTCTTTTCAACGGGCTTCTTCGTAGCGCCAGGGATCGTCAACTTCTGACCGACCCAAATCATGTCCTTCTTCAGGTTGTTTGCGCTCTTAATCGTAGCCACGGGAACGCCATGCTTGATTGCAATGCCACCGAGCACATCGCCGGGCTTAACCACATAAACGACCGAACCTTCCGGACGCTTTGCATTGGCAGGCTGAGCAGAAGAAGCACGACGCTGAGCCTTCTTCGTCACATCCGTACCTGCAGGCAAGAGCACCTTCTGGCCGATGCGCAAATCGTTCGGGTTCTTACGAAGATTGGGGTTCAATGCCAAGATGTCGGGACGACGCACGCCAAAACGAACGGCCAATGCGCTCACCGAGTCACCTGCGGTCACGGTGTATGCCACCGGCTGGGGGTGCACCGTCTTCACGATTTCAGCCTTCTGTTCAGGGGCTGCTTCGGGAGCAGCTTCTGCGGGCGTAGCGGTAACTTCGGGCGCTGCAGTTTCTGCAGGCGTCACTTCTGCGGGGGTGACTTCAGGGACGGTTTCTTCGCAAACTTCAGCTTCCATTTCCTGGGTTTCAGCCGCGGTGACTTCCGTTGCTTCCATCTGAGACTGACGAGCTGCAGCCTCCTGCTTCGTGGCACAACCAGTGAACACTGCCGCAGTTGCAGCGGTCAGACAAACAGCAAAAAGTGCTTGTTTCTTCATGTAAAAAACTCCAACAAATTTAATCTCGAGCAAACCGTTGCTCAACTCCTTAATAATACCACAACCACCGCACCCGTCTCAACATTAAATTAAAGACAATCGTGGAAAAACAATTATTTCTCACACGAAGATGCACCCTCCCACAGACGCCCCCACGCCCATTCGTTCCCTCGCCCCCGCTTCGCTACACATTTCCCCCAAGCCACCCTCATCCTTTCGCCAAACCAACGCGCTCCATCCCCACATCATTCTTGCTTAACAACAAAAAAAGACGACTGATTCGAAAATCAATCGTCTTCAAAAATGGAGGCGCGAATCGGAGTCGAACCGATCTAAAAGGATTTGCAGTCCTCTGCCTAACCGCTTGGCTATCACGCCCTAAAACACCGATAATAATAGCAAAATCTTTTCTTCTCTGCAAGCCTTATTTTTGTTTTTCTTCATTTTTCTTTATTTTCTCACCTGAGTCAACCCATGTAGAGGCTTCCTTTGCGAGCTCTTTGTACATCTCGCGATGCAAACCACCCCTCGCGCACAGCCGCTCTCCTACACCCCTTCTAATCGTGTAAGGTTACACCACGAGCATGCGCTTTAGCCGAGACTTTTGTAACAAATTTGGGTCAAAACCCTGCCTCGTCCAAAGCGCTACTTGAACGATAGCACACTCGATCAAGGCTGTCAAATGCATCCCCCCTCCCCGATTCTTTCTCCTGTTAAAAATATTAAAAAACTCCACGGCGCACCGTGGAGTTGATTTAAAGGTAAAAGATATTACCTTATAGATAAAAGGGCACGCTTAGACACCTGGCCAAGCCATCTTCTGCCAAAAGAGCATCACCAAGATGGCCACGCAGGTGCCAGTAATCATCCCACCGAGCACTTCAGTGCGCGTGTGGCCCAGCATTTCCTTCAGCGGCTTCGCAGAAAAACGGTGTTCTTTGAAGACTTGGCGCGTCATCTTGTTGAGCAATCGCGCCTGCAAACCCGCCGCACGACGCACGGTGGCCGCATCAAACATCGTAATCGTTGCTACGACGCTCGCCACAATCGTTATTGGATGTTGCCATCCTAGACCCAGCCCGAGGCTCACAAAAACCCCCACGACCAGAGACGAATGGGCGCTCGGCATGCCGCCAGTACTCATCAAGTAGGTGAAGTCCAAGCTCTTTGTGCGAATGGCGCCACGCGTCATCTTAATGGTCTGCGCAACGCACCACCCCATGAAACCACTCCAAAAGTAGGGATTCATGAAATACTGCCAAAAGCTCCAATGCAAAGCATCCACTGCTTCCGTCACTGCTACAGGATCGCTCATTTTTCCTCCGAAGTTCCTCGCAGCACGGCAATAAACGCACTCTGGGGCACATTCACTGAGCCAAATTCCTTCATGCGCTTCTTACCTTCTGCCTGTTTCTTCAACAACTTTTGCTTACGGGTCACGTCACCGCCATACAACTTTGCCGTCACGTCCTTACGGAATGGGCGAATGTCTTCGCGTGCAATAATTGTTCGGCCGATGCAGGCCTGCACAGGGATTTTGAACATGTGTGGCGGGATTGTCTCACTCAACGCCTTACACATCTGCTTACCGCGTGCCACCGCACGATCCTTATGCACCATGCAGCTAAAGGCATCGACGGGTTCCGAATTCAAAAGGATATCCATGCGCACAATGTCGCTGGGCTGATAACCGTGCGGTTCGTAGTCCATTGATGCATAGCCGCGCGAAATTGATTTCAACGTATCGTGGAAGTCAATCAAGATTTCGTTCAACGGCAAAATGCACGTCAAAATGACACGTTGCGCATCCAGCGTCTCTGTGCAGTCCACAATCCCGCGACGCTCCATCACCAAACGCATAATGTCGCCCATGCAGTTGCTCATCGTAATGATGCGCGACTTAATCATCGGTTCTTCAATCATCTCAATGCGCGTCACATCTGGCAACATCACAGGGTTGTCAATTTCCATCACGGTGCCGTCCTTCAACGTCACCTTGTAAATCACCGCGGGATGTGTATTGATGATGTCAAGTTGGAACTCGCGACGCAAGCGTTCTTGCACCACTTCCATGTGCAACAACCCTAGGAAGCCGCAACGGAAACCAAAGCCCAGCGCCACCGAACTCTCCGCATGAAACGTAAACGCAGAGTCATTTAAGTGCAGCTTTTCCAACCCCGTACGCACCTTGTTGTACTCATCCGTACTGACAGGATAGATACCGCAGAAGACCGTCGGGTGGATTTCCTTAAAGCCATTGAGGGGTTCGTCAGCGCCATCACGATCATTGGTCAGCGTATCCCCAATCTTAATTTCAGACGGATCCTTAATCGCACCAACGATATAGCCCACCTGACCCGCTTCCAAACGATCCACCGGCTTCTGCGAAGGTGAGAAGATGCCCACTTCCTTCACTGGCGTTGACTGACCCGTACTCATAAAGCGCAGGGCATCCCCCGCACGAATGCATCCGTCCACCACGCGCACATAGGTAATCACACCGCGGTAGATGTCAAAGACCGAGTCAAAGACCAACGCACGCAAAGGCCCACCCGCCTTTTCAGTCTTCGGTGGCGGAATACGTGCAATCACCTCTTCAAGGACCTCGGGCACACCTTCGCCCGTCTTTGCAGAAATCTTCAATACGGGATCAACAGGAATCCCGAGCACATCTTCAATCTGATGAATCACCCCTGGCACATCTGCACTCGGCAAATCCACCTTGTTCAACACCGGGATGATTTCCAAATCGGCATCAATCGCCAAGTACGCATTGGCCACCGTCTGTGCTTCCACGCCTTGTGCCGCATCCACGACCAAGATTGCCCCCTCACACGCACCCATCGCGCGGCTCACCTCATAGGCGAAGTCCACGTGTCCAGGCGTATCAATGAGGTTTAAACGGTAGGTCTGCCCATCCTTCGCCGTATACTCCATCGTCACCGGATGGCTCTTAATCGTGATCCCACGCTCACGCTCCAAATCCATTGCGTCAAGCGTCTGCTCCTTCAACTGACGAGGGTCAATCGCCTTCGTCAATTCAAGGATACGATCCGACAACGTGGTCTTGCCATGGTCAATATGGGCAATAATGCAAAAATTACGCGTACGTTCCAATTCAGTCATAGTCATACTCATTTAATGCGTACATTTTAGCACAAATTTCACGCTTACGCACGCGCGTCTCTAATCCTTAAAGCTTCACCCCTACGAAGCCGCTCTCACAAACCTCTTCTCAGAACTCTTCTCTCTACACACGCTAAAAGTGTAGCAAACCGGAGACAAGTCGTCAACTCTGCCGACCCTGGTAAGCGAAAATTTCGCGATAAGTAGGCGAAATTTCCGCCTGAAAATCGGCGACTTTGCTCACCCAATTTCGCTGACTTTGCTCGGGAATTTCGCTGATATTGCTCACCAATTTCGCTGATATTGACCCGAAATTTCTTTAGCTTTCCCCCAAAAAGCTGCTACCTGTTGATAACTTTTCTATCACACTTGGTCCAAAATTTCGCAAGGAAGCCGCTGTAGCGGAGTTGATTTACCCCTATTTTTGGCTTATCTCTTTATTTCTAAAGGAGTTATGCAGTTTTTACAAACTTGAGCAAAAGTGCTGAAAATCCGCCGATCCGCCGAAAGATTTTCAAAAAACTGCGTCGAAAAAGGTGAATTGTTGATAACTTGTTGATAACTAAAAAAAGTTTTCAACAGCCGAAAAATCGCCAAAATTTTCAAAAAAGTGACAAACCTGCGTAAGGGATTTTAAAGGGATTTTTGAAGGGAGAAAGGGATTTTGAAGAGATAGAAGGGGCGAACGGGATAAAAGAGATAGAAAGGATAAAAGGGATGAAGGGAGGAGAAATGTGGGGGCGACGCCGCCCCCACACCCCTGCGGCAGGACTGAGTCCTGCACGCTACGCATCCTAACGGATGCTTTTACTGGTGCTCACGGAGAGGAAAGGGATGAGGTGGGCGAAGGGAGGTTAGAAGACGGAATTTATCGTGGCCACGGCCCACTGCGGCAGCGTAGTTTATCGTGGCCACGGCCCACCGCGGCCGTGGTGAGTCCTGCACGCTACGCATCCTAGCGGATGCTTTTACTGGTGCTCACAAGAAGAAAAGCGAGGGGTTCGGGGAGCGCAGCGTCCCCGTCGTTTGGTACCACACTGGATAACGGCTGGTTAGAAAACGGCATTTATCGTGGCCCCCTGCCCACTGCGGCAGGGGGCTTCGCGGAGGACCGAGTCTTCGGCGAGGGGTACGGGGAGCGCAGCGTCCCCGTCGTTTGGTGTGTCCCGTGCAGGGACGTGAGCAGGAGTCGCACGTCATCTTTTCTCGCTTCAAATTTCGCCTACTCTCTTTTTAAATGGTATACTATTTGTTCATTTTGTTTTATCTCATTGAGCCTATCGAGTTTCGTTATGAAATACGATTTTGAGTTTTTTGACCACCCACTCGCGCGCGGAAAGAGTGACAGCATTAAGTGGCGCCAATATTCGGAAGATATCATTCCGTTGTGGATCGCCGATATGGATTTTCGTGCTTGCGAAGAGATTACAGACGCATTAGTGCGTCGTGCTCGCGAGGGATGTTATGGCTATGCGGCAGACTCTGAATCTGCGATTCAGGCGATGATTGATTATCATCGTGAACACTATGAGATTGAGATTGCACCGGAGTGGGTCTTGCCGCAACCCGGCGTGGTGACCTCCCTCAACCTTTTCTGCAAGCTTTTGCACGAATTGCGTCCCGCCGCTTCTGACGTCTTTATCGGCGAGCCGATGTACCACCACTTTATGTCGGCAGCGGAATTGCAACGCATCCGCGAACGGAAGATTGATCTCCAGATGCAGGGTGCGCCTCTGCCTCCTTTGGAAACGTTGGACCCGAAGGGCGCGGGCGGATGGATGTTCTGCAACCCTGCCAATCCGCTCGGCTATACGTGGCGCGAAAATGAACTGCGCGACGTCCTCACCTTCTGCCACACGAATAATCTGCTGTTGGCTTCGGATGAAATTCATGGTGGGCTCGTATTGGATGCGCCGCACGCTTACAAGCCTATGCTTTCGGTGACACAAACCGATGCCGAACGCGCCTCGGTGCTCTCCTTCATCGCACCGAGTAAGACGTGGAATGTGCCCGGCTTAGGATGTGCCTTTGCGATTGTGCCCGACCCCGAACTCCGCCACCGCTTCCACCGTTCGTATGACCAAATTGTACCCTGCGTCAATCTCTTTGGGTGGGTGGGCGCAGAGGCCGCCTATCGTTATGGTGAACCGTGGCGCTTGGGCGTGCTCGCCTATCTCCGTCGCAACCGTGACCTGATGGAACAGACCGCCGCCCAGTGGCGCTTACCCTTGTGCCGACTGGAGGCGACCTACCTCGCCTTTATGGACTGCACTGAACTGCTGCCCTACCTCAATAATGAGACGCCAGCCGCCTTCTTCCTGCGCCACGGCGTCGCCGTACATGATGGCGACATCTTCGGCAAGCCAGGTTGGGTGCGCATCAACCTCGCCACCCAAACAGCCCTCTTAAAACAGGCTTTCGAACGCATGGGTAACGCCATCGCCGCATTACCGCGTTAATTGACCGCTTGATCACACGTTACACCTACTTAAGGATTTCTCATGTCTACTTTCGCCTTCCACACTTACGGTTGCCAAATGAATGTCCGCGAGAGCGAAGCCGCCGCCAAGGCGTTGCTTGACGCAGGTCACACCGAAGCGCCAGACGAAGCCTCTGCCGATATCATCATCGTAAACTCCTGCTCGGTGCGCGGTAAGGCTGAAGATAAAGCGCTTGGGAAATTGGGACTTCTCTGCGCGACCAAGCGCGAACGTCCTGGACGCGTGGTGGGACTCATGGGCTGCATGGCGCAGCGCATGGGCAAGGAAATCTTTAAGAAGATTCCGCTCTTAGACTTTGCCATTGGGACCCGATGCGCAGATCGCGTGGCTCCCGCAGTGGAAGCGGCACTTCAAGGTCGCACCACCCTCGCTTTGACCGACCTACACGAACGCCCCGACGCGCCGAGCGGCCACGTCTATGGGGACGGATTTTCGGCCTTTGTGACGATTTTATTGGGTTGCAATCGCCGCTGCACCTACTGCATCGTGCCTGACGTGCGTGGCGATGAATGGAGCCGTCCTGCGCGTGATGTGATTGCAGAAGTGCGTGAGTTGGCGGCACATGGCGTGAAGGAAGTCACGTTGTTGGGCCAGTCCATCATGAACTACGGCCTGCGCACGCCCGCCTTTGACGAACAAGACCCGCCCTCTCCCGGTGGCTACACCCTTCCCTTCCCGCGCCTCTTAGAAGCAGTCGCCGCCATTGATGGTATTGAACGCATCCGTTTCACGAGTGGCCACCCCTCTGGCGTGACAGATGAACTCATTCGCCTCTACCGCGAAGAACCCAAACTCTGCCACCACCTCCACCTTCCAGTGCAGAGTGGCTCCACCGAAGTTCTCTCGCGGATGCGTCGCGGATACACCCGTGAACGTTACTTGGAAGCCATCCAAAAGTTGCGCGATGCCGTGCCAGACATCGCCATCACCACCGACGTGATTGTCGGCTTCCCCGGCGAAACCGAAGCCGACTTCGAAGCCACGCGCACCCTCATGGCTGCGGCAAAATTTGACAATGCCTTCATCTTCAAGTACAGCCCCCGCCCTGGCACCGTCTCTGCCACGTGGGAAGACGACATCTCCGATGCCGAAAAGGCTCGCCGAAATCAGATCCTTTTGGGCGACCAAGATGTTCGTGGTGCGCAGCAGAACCAGGCTCTTGTCGGTCAAACGGTGGAAGTTCTCGCCGAAGGCCCCAGCCTGCGCAATAAGGCACGTTGGTCTGGACGCACATCCTCCAATAAGATTGTCATCTTTACCCCGCCAGAAGGCATTCGTCCGGGCGATTTGGTGAAGCTCACCATCACGAAGGCAGCACCGCAAACGCTCTACACCGAATAATCCTTTTTATTAAGGAGAATTTTCATGAGAAAATACTTCTCGCTCGTAACACTTCTCATTGCAACGCTTTGCTTTGCGGCGCCCAAAAATGTCATCATTATGATCCCTGACGGCACGGGGCACGCATCGCTCACCGCCGCACGCCAACTCAAAGGTGCGCCCCTCGCAATTGACGCCGCCATCTACGGTATCATCTCCACGCGCTCTGCAGACAATAGCGTGACCGACTCCGCGGCGGCCGCCACCGCAATGGCCTGCGGCCAACGCACCTACAATAGCGCCATCGGTGTAAGCCTCCAGCAGGTCCCACTTCGATCCATCTCCGAATTAGCCTATGCACAAGGCAAAGCCGTTGGCATTGTGACGACTGATTTGGTTACTGGTGCCACCCCCTCTGGCTTCTCTGCCCACGTCTCGAAGCGCGATCATGCCACCGACATTCTCGAACAACAAATCGCCTCAGGCTTTGAAGTCTTCTTCGCGGGTGGCAGAAATGCGCTAACCGATGATTTGCGCGCCTACCTCACAGAACAAGACTACACCTTCGTTGCGACGCGCGAAGAAATGAACAAAGCCCAAGCAGATAAACTCTTCGGACTCTTTGCCCCAGGACTCCTCACTGCAGAGGTAGACCGCCGCGCAGGTGCTGGTGCGACGGAGCCGACGCTTCGTGAAATGACGGAAAAGGCGCTTGATGTCCTTGCACGCAATCCGCAAGGCTTCTTCTTAATGGTTGAAGGTGCGCAAGTTGACAAGGCCAACCATGTACACGATTTGCCCTGGGCTACCTATGACTTATTAGCCTTTGATGATGCCGTCGCACACGTGCTCGCATGGGCTGAGAAGCACCCCGACACCCTCGTCCTCATTGCGCCCGACCACGAAACAGGCGGCCTTACCATCCTCAACGAACCCTCTGAAGGCGCCCGTGCCAGAGCACTCGCAAGCGTCACAAAGAAGACGACCGGCACTGCCGCAGATTACTTCGTGGGCTATGCCACCACATGGCACACCGGCGTGGATGTCTTCCTCGCAGGCAACACCCCTACCTGCCGCCCCATGCGCAACTGTGACATCCTCGAAGCCATCACAGGTGCCACCGCCACCACGCTCACTGAAATTCAGGGAACGACCCTCACCGAAAACGGCATTACGTGGTTGGTAACCGCCGATGGCAAACGCCTTCGCGCACAACGCGATGCGATTTACATTCGATCCACCGGCAAATGGTACCAACGTTAAACGAGTGCTTAAAAGGCAAAAACAAACGTCGAAAGGGTGACTTTTCGACGTTTTTTATTACCCCAAAAATATTTTTGAAATTCTATTGAAATAGCCTATAGGGTTTGTTACAGTTTGGATATCCCTTACGTGTCTGATACTCTTCCGCTTTGTGTGGGGATTTTCGTTGTAAAACGAAGACCGCGAGGCTTCCTCCCTAAAACTTAATTCTCTTACTGGTAGACTGCGATGTTCAACAAATCACATCTCATTTCGAGCGGTGTCGGCGTCGTTTACGGCGTCCTTCTCTCCGTGACCTGCTTCCTCTTCTTCGCTCAGCGGAAGACGCCGAATCAAACCACACCCCCCGCGCAACCGAGCCCAACGGAAGCGCTGCCCACGCGAGCACCGCTACCGATTCCCGATGCCGCCACAACCACACCGCAAACGGAGCACGCTACGCAACCCGCCGCCACAACCACACCGCAACCCGCCGCCACAGTAGCACCCACGCCCAAACAACTCTGGTTTTTACACGCAAAATCGCCTCATTACACGACGATTAACCTCAAAGTTTTAGCGGAAGAAGAGGTCCCCTTGAGCCTCGGCAAGGACTTGTTCATTTCACCTGAGGTCTCAAACGTGAAGGTAAAATGGGATAATTGGAACTCCACCATTGAACTTTTTGGAGACTTCCTCCCAGAGACAACCTACACGATTACGGTCAAAAAAGGCGCAGCGACGCGCTCGGGCAACTATATCCTTGGGGAAGACCGCACATTGACCGTCACCACCCCAAAGGCCGCCCCGAATGTTCATCTCCACGGGCGCAAAGGACAGATGCCCTTCACGCCAGAGACCTCACTTCCCTGCAGTTTTATCTCCTGCGATGAAATTCAAATGGAAGTCTGGCGCGCCTTCTCCAATAACCTTATTCACTATGGTCAGTCCGATTGGCACGACTACCTCATGGAAAAGGTGGCCGAGCACACCTTTAAGGTGCCCCTCAATACGCGTCGTGAGCAAAACGCACTCCTCCCCATCTATACCCTTCTGAAGGGGAAGCCTGGCGTCTATCGTTTTAGAGTCTCCATTCCCGACGGTGTCTCCTCGGAGTGCTATCTCATCTTGTCAAACATCGGTGCCACCTATGCCTACGACCATCGCAACTTACCAATCGTCTCTACGCAACATCTCGTGGACGGCACACCAATCGTTGGGGCGGAGGTGAACCTCTATGATTCCTTCAATCAATGTATCGCCCACGGCATCTCAAATGAACAAGGCGTCACCGTCACCTCTCTTACGCCCGAAGCGGCCACGCGCAAAGAGCCCTTCACTCCGAAACGTATGATTATTACTGCGGGAGAGGATATTACGATTGTTGAGTGTGATAACGCCACCGAACACGCTGCATATCGTCCTACGCTCAATAAGATGCCCACCTTCCCGACCACCCTTTGGCCCGACCGTGATGGGATTCATCCTGGGGAAGCAGTGCAAATTTATGGTTTGATTCGGACTGCAGAGATGGATGCCGCGGCAGCATTTCCCCTCACCATCGTATTAGAATCACCGTTCAACAACACCCTCGCCACAGAAAAGGTAACCTCCAATCAAGATGGTTACTTCACGACCTCCCTCACAATCCCCGAAGGTGCGCGCTCGGGATACTACTCCGTCTTGGCCTACGTCGGCAAAGAATTGCTCGCATCAACCTCTCTCTACGTCTCCGACTTCACCCCCAATCATGTTAAGTTAGGGCTTGCCTTTGCAGAGGATTCAACGGAAAAATTAACGTTGACCGCGATGACCTACTTCGGTTCGCCCGTGACTCAGGGAACGGGCTCCTACACCCTCACGGCAGCCTACGCGCCACTTCCAAAAGCATGGAAAAACTGGACCATCGGCACGAACGAATCCAAGCAGCGCTTGAGAAGCGATACATTTACCAAAAACTCCGACAGTGCCAACCTTTCACTTGAAGGGGTAGCGCTTGATACCCTTCAGCACTTCAATGCGCCTGTTCGCGTCAATGCCTCGGCGACCTTTAGCGAACCCAATAGTCGCGCCGTAACCACCACCGATACATTTGACTATGCCCACCACAAAGCCTATCTCGCCTTACGCTATGATGACGAGATCCAGAACCTTGAACTAAAGCAGTACTTCCCCAACGAGAAAGAGGTGGCGCCAGGCACCATCCAGAAGTTCACCTTGAAAGAGATTACGACCGATTACGAACTCGTACGTGAAAAGCACGGGTGGCGCTATCAATGGGTCACGCACACGACGGATGTACCACTCAATGGCGCCTCTGCACCCTTTGATACATCGGCCATTCAGCTCACCCAAGAAACGGTACGACGCTCCTTGGAAAATCTCGCCCCTGGCCACTATACGTTAACCGCCACCTTAAATGACACTGTCACGACCTCTCTCACCTTCTGGCACAGCTGTTACTGCACTGGAGAGGCGCTCGAGAATCCCTCCAATCTCACCTTTGAGGTCGACAAAGAGTCCTACAAGCCAGGCGAGACAGCCCTCGTATCCTTCATAACACCGATTGATGGACGTGTCATTATCATGGCGGGCGATAAGACGTTGACGCACGCGGCCGCAATGGACGTAACAGCGGGCGTGGTGACGCTTCCCATTGAAATCCCAAGCACAACGAAACATGGCGTGTGGACCGCGGGGATTACCTTGGTGGCGAAAAATATCAACCAAGAGGCGCGCTACTTTGGCGTTGCGGAATTAAAGCTTGACCATAGCAATCACAAGCTCAATCTCTCGCTTGACCTCCCGAAGGTCACGCCTCCACAGCAGCCCCTTAACCTCTCCCTCACCCTCACGGACCAAAAGGGCGAACCCTGCCGTGGCACGGTGGCACTCTTCGCCGTGGATGAGTCAATTTTGGACGTGACCGGATTTAAAACGCCCGATCCTTACCAAGCCCTCTTCCAAATGGCCGACACGACGTTTACCTTTGGTGACATCTATGGCACACTGCTTCCGCAATTAAAATTGAGCGCGGATGGTCGCATCGGCGGTGACAGTGCAGAGGGCCTTAGCCGACGAAAGATTGATGACACGGTTGATGTTTCGCAAGCGACCACAGTGATTACCTTCCCCTTACAAGAGGTGGATGCCACAGGGCGGCTCACCCTCCCCGTGGAACTGCCCGAATTTGTTGGATCCCTACGCTTCATGGCGGTTGTCGCAAACGGGGAGAAGGTTGGCTCCACGGAGCACACCCTCATTGTGCGCCCGCCCGTCTCCGTCACAACGGCAGGGGTGCGTTATGCCTGTGCAGGTGATGAGATGGCGTGCACGGTGCGTTTGATTAACCACGACCTCCCGGCCCAACCCTATACGTTGACCATGGGTGACCAGACCCTTCAGGGCGAATTCGCACCTGGTGCAACGATCTATCACACCTTCACGCTCCCTGCCGGCGAGACTGAAGTCACCTTAAAAACGCGTGATTTTACCACCTCGCTCACCCATCACGTCGCGCTCCAAGAGGAAGTGCCGCTCTACACGCAGACGATCATTCGGCAGTTGGCTGAAGGCGAATCCCTGCCCGCCGATGCACAACCGCTCCCCTCCCTCGCAGAGGCGCGGAAGGTGGCGCTCGAATGGTTGAACAACTATTCCTATCGATGCACTGAACAACTCTCTTCCAAAATGTTGCCCTACTCCTTTAGCACCAATCCTGAAGAACGTGACATCGTGAGGCATCTCTTCAACGCCCTTATGCCACGACTCCAGCCTCAAGGAGGATTCAGCTTATGGCAAGGGGATTATTCCATCCATGTGCCGGCCTCCCTCTTTGCCAGTCATGTATTGATTGAAGGCCATCAATCGGGCATCCTCTCCAACCATAACCTTGACCGCATTTTACGCTTCCTTGAAGACACCGCCACCTCTACCGATCCCGATAATCGTGGCGAAGCCGCCTATGCCGCCTTCTTGCTCGGAGAGGCGAAGGCAACCAAGGCAGCAATCGCTGCGGCACGCAACCTATTGGTGACCAATAAGACCGATACCGCTGCATTTGTTGCTGCGGCGACCTTGGTCTTTAATGGTATGGCAGACGAAGGCACGCCGATTATGAAGGCTTATCTTCAGCAAACCCCCATCCCGACACCGCTCTTGCCAATGTATATGAATGAGGTCGCCGCACAGGCGATGGTCCTTGAATTCGCCACCCGTGCAGGTATCATAGAGGACGAACCTAAACGTCTCGCCCACCTACTCTCGCGGGAATGGAATACGACACAATCCAATGCATGGGTGGCACGTGCCCTCGCCTATTACAACACCCACGCCACACCCACGCTCTACCGTCAAACGATTCTTACACGCGTCTTGCAAGACAATGCCCCCATCTTTGTGAACAAAGAGATTCTTAACCGTGAAGGCAAGCCACAAACCACCTTCACACATGGTGAATTAGCCTATGTTAGATTGACAATTCAAACACCTACGACAATTGCTCATCTGGCGATTCGCGACCGTCTGCCGGGTGGATTTGAGTATGAAGATGCCAATCTTGCCACACGTGAAAGTGCCACACATCCCGCATGGACAAAGGAGGATAGCCCGCTCACCATTCAGTCGAAAGAAAATCTTGGAGCAGAGCTGCGCTTCTTCGGCGAGATTTACGCAAGAGAAACGGAATCATTAATCTATCCCGTTCGTGCCAGCACCAAGGGAACATTTGCCATCCCTGCAGCGGTCGCGGAGGATATGTATCGGGCAGATATCGTGGGCGGTCATGACCCACAAGAGATGCTCATCATTCAATGATGTTCCAACGATTTAGACAAAAGCACCGATGGTGTTGGCGATGCGCCATGACCGTCGGTGCTTTTGTGGTGTTGGGATGGAGTGCATGGATGGTGGCGCCGTGGTGCGTTGAAGATCCATTGCCCGCGCTACTTCAACGTCCTGCCGCACGCCTTTACACCGATGTGAATGGCGTCCCGCTCTATGCCCACTCGGGTTATGACGCCCAGTGGCGCTTTGACCTTACGTTGGCAGAGATCTCACCCGATGTCATCCGTGCCACACTCATCGCCGAAGATGCTCACTTCTATGACCACGCGGGGGTAGATTACGGCGCACTCCTACGCGCCTCATGGCAAAACCTCACCTCTGGCGAGATTATCTCTGGCGCGTCCACCCTCTCTATGCAGGTGGCCTCTCTCGCGACTTGTCGGAGACGGTCATTCTGGGGAAAATTCCTCCAAGCCGCCCGTGCTCGTAAGATGGAGCGCCATCATAGCAAGGATGAGATTCTCACCGCCTATCTCAATCACGCCCCTTACGGCGGTAAAATCACCGGCATTGAAGCCGCCGCCCGCTACTATTTCAACGCTACGGCAAAAGACCTTACCTTCGCCGAAGCCACCCTCCTCTGCGGTCTGCCCCAACGCCCCAATGCGCTTCGCCTTGACCGCCATCCACAGGCCGCCAAAAAACGTCAAGAGCGGCTTCTCAAAATGATGGTGCGCCGCCACTTACTCACCGAAGAAGAGGCGCAAACCATTGCGAATAGCGCAGGGTTACGGTGCCGAGACTACCGTTCGCCCGCAAGTTTCCAACGGATTGCCAAGCCCGATGAAAACCTCCATGCGCTCAAGGCAGGTTATCCCATCCGCGCAATCTGGCAGAGCCATGCACTCTCCCTATTGCGCCAACAGCAATCGCAGTTGCCCCACGTGAAAGATGGCGCCTGTGTAGTCCTTGACCGCCACGCACCACAAGCGCCCGTCATCTACCTCGGCACCCTCCACTTTGATGACCCCAAAGATGGCCAAGTTGATGCGGCGCGTGCCAAGCGAAGCGCAGGCAGCGTCCTCAAACCCTTCTTCTATGCCGCCGCGATTCAAGGGGGGCTATTGGCGCCTGAGACGCAACTGCTCGATGCGCCTTTACGTTATGTTGACTACGCACCAGGAAATTACGATGGCTCCTTTCAGGGATGGGTCAGTGCACGCACAGCACTCGCAGACTCGTTAAATACCCCAGTCATTCGCCTCTTACAGACCTTAGGCGAAGCACGCACCAAAGACCTCTTCCAAGCACTTGACTTACCACTGGGTAATCAACCAGGACTCACCTTCGCCCTCGGCACAGGGGGCACTTCCCTCCTGCAACTCGTCAAAGCCTACCACCGCCTCCCCGAGGTCTTTTCTCCCGCTACCGCCACGCTCATTGAGCACATGCTTCGTCGCCCACTCCCGCATACAACAGTGGATGTTGCATGGAAAACAGGCACGGCCAACAACAACACCGATGCATGGTGCGTGGGATGGACGCCCGATTACGTTGTTGGTGTCTGGTTTGGCAATAAGCAGGGCCCACGAAGCGAAGCACTTGTCGGTGTAAAAGCCGCCGCACCCGTCGTGGGAGAACTCTTTAATCTCCTCTACAAAGCGCGTCCGCATCCCTTTTGGGAGGAACCCTCCGCCACACAAACACTCTGTAAAACCTCTGGACTTCGCGCCACCCAACACTGTGCTGAGCGCTTTCAAGGCCACGTTCATCCCGACATTCCCCTTTTAGCATGTCGCTGTGGCCAACCCATCACCACCCACTCTCCACTTGTACTCTCCCCCATCACCGCCACCTACTGCGGAGATCAAGTCACCCTGCCACTCATCTCAAGCCGAAAAGCCACCCAGTGGTTCCTCAATGGCTCCCCCGTTTTCCCTCCTACCCTCACCCTTTCGCCCGGCACCTACACCCTCCTTGCCATCGCAGGCGACCACACCGAAACAACCACCCTCACCATCCTGCCAAAAGCGCAACGCTTCATCCGATAGCAAACCCTCTCAGACAGACATGCCTATTTTCAATAAGAGATAGTCTTGTATCAAGGTGGGAGCGAACACCGCACGTTGTTACCGAATTGAAAGGTTGCGTAGCGTGGTGCTACGTAATTGTATCAAGGTGAGAAAGCACCTCCCATTGTTACCGCATCTCAACCTACGAAGCACGGCATCTCTCTTCTCTCCAAGAAACATAAGATTACAAAAAAATGCAATGAACCTTTGTTGTACCACCACACTCTTTACAACGAACTTTTGTCGTAACACTACACTTTTACAACGTCCCTTGTGTAAATCGTGCGTGAGGTGAGCTTTATAAAAATAAAAAGGCACCGCGGAGGCGGTGCCTTTTGTTGTGCGTTCTCACACGCGAAGACTTATTCTTCAGCAGCGAGAGCAGCTTCCACTTCGTCAGAGAAATCTGCGGTGGTGTACACGTTCTGCACGTCTTCGTTATCTTCGAGGGCGGCGATGAACTTGTTGATTGCCTTAGCCTGAGCAACGTCGGTCACAGGGGTGGTGGCCATCGGCATGAGCTTAACTTCAGCGTCAGCGGTTTCAATGCCAGCCTGGTTGAGGGCGTCGCACACAGCGGTGAATGCGCTCGGAGCGGTGAGGATTTCGAAACCTTCATCGTCAGCGTTCACGTCGTCAGCGCCTGCGTCAAGAGCCATCATCATCACGTCATCTTCGTTGAGGTCGCCCTTAGGAAGAAGGATCTGCCCCTTACGTTCGAAGTTACGGGTCACGGAGCCGGACTGGCCGAGTTCAGAGCCGTTCTTCTTGAAGATGTTACGGATTTCTGCAGCAGCGCGGTTCTTGTTGTCGGTCAACACCTGGACGACGAGACCGACGGTACCTGCGTAACCTTCGTATGTGATTTCTTCGAGTGCTTCTGCCTGAAGTTCGCCGGTACCCTTCTTGATGGCGCGGTCGATGTTATCCTTCGGCATGTTGATGGACTTTGCCTTGGCGATCAAGTTACGCAAAGAGGGGTTGGTGTTCGGGTCACCGCCGCTCTTAGCAACGATCATGATTTCCTTTGCCAAACGGCTGAACATCTTGCCGCGCTTGGCGTCAGCTGCGCCCTTGGCGTGCTTGATGGTTGCCCATTTACTATGTCCGCTCATCTTCTCTCTTCCTTTCTTGAAGCTCGTATGAACACCGCCATTAAGGGGGAAACACCCTTGCGTCTTCCGCTAGCGGTTAAAATGATTCGCGTATTGTATCACATCTATTACAAAAAAGGCAAATACCTTTCACCGCTCTCCAAGGTAAATTCTCTATTGGTCCCCAAATACAGTCAGGCTCTCGCTGCCACTGCGAGCCCTCGCTTTGCGAGGAGTGCTTTGACTTTGTCTTATCCACAAAATCTCTATTGGAAAGAATCATTGCATCTTTCCCTTTTTTATCCTATAATGATAATGTCAAGTTTTGTTTCTATTCAACCGTATTTGCAGGAGAGAGCAAATGGCAGCAACAGTTACCGTCGAGATCTGCATGGGTACGACGTGTTATGTAATGGGCGGTGCACAACTTGCAGGCATCGCAGAACGTCTTCCCGAAGAATGGAAAGACCGTGTTACCGTGAAGGGAATGCGTTGCGTAGGCGCTTGCCAACAGGCTGGTGTCTATGGTCGCGCCCCCTTTGTTCGCGTGAATGACGAGCTCATTGCCGAAGCAGACGAAGGCAAAGTGCTCAACGCGATTCGTACGATTCTTGAAGCTTAACCTAAGGAGATAGCCATGTCTATTCCGATGATCAGTGAAGCCGACCGTTTACGTCGCGAAGTTTTGGCTTACGTTATCAAGGCCGTCAAAGAAGGTAAGCACGAAGAGATTGATCGTATCCCGCTGAAGATGCGTCCGAAGGGTGCACCCTCGTCGCGTTGCTGTATCTACAAGGACCGCGCTGCGCTGCGTTATCGTTGCATGTCGGCGCTTGGCTTCCGCGTGGAGGATGAAACGGACGAACTGAAGACGTTGGCCTCCTATGCCGATGACACGAAGACCACGTCCCCCGCTTGCGACCCCTTCCTCACCATCTTCCCGGATGCTTGCTCGGCTTGCATGGAATCGCAGATTATGGTGACCAATATGTGCCGTGGTTGCTTGGCGCGTCCTTGCACCAACATCTGCCCGCGCAAGGCTATCCAGGTGCGCAATGGTCGTGCACGTATTTCTCACGAACTCTGCATTAACTGCGGCAAGTGCGCTGAAGTGTGCCGTTATCACGCCATCATCCAGGTGCCGCTCGCTTGCGCTGATGCTTGTCCTGTTGGCGCAATCGGTAAGACCGATGATGGTCGCGTGACGGTAGATGACGAAAAGTGCATCCGTTGTGGACGTTGCATCAAGGCTTGCCCCTTCGCAGCAATCATGCAGAGCAACCAGGTGGCTCACGTCGTGCGTGACATCAAGGAAGGCAAGAAGGTCATCGCTTTGGTCGCCCCCGCCATCAATGGTTTCTTCCCTGTTGAACCCGGCAAGCTCTACGCCGCACTGAAGCAAATCGGCTTCTCTGAAGTCCATGAAGTCGCACTCGGCGGTGATGACACCGCAATCGCCGAAGCCGCCGAATGGGCAGAACGCAAGGCTGAAGGTGCACCCTTCATGACCACCAGCTGCTGCCCTGCATGGATGGAATGCGTGGAACGTCACATTCCGGAAATCAAGCCTTATGTGTCGCACACGCCTTCGCCGATGATCTTCTCCGATCGCCGCGCAAAGGCAATGTATCCCGACGCCGTCACCGTCTTCATCGGACCGTGCATGGCGAAGCGTACCGAAGCACATAAGAAGGGCTCGCCCGACTATGTGATTACGGCAGAAGAAGTGGGTGCATGGTTGATGGCTGAAAACGTGCAGCTGGATGACCTCGAAGCTGTTCAGCCCGAACTCGGCGGTACGCACTACGGCGCAGAATTCGCCATCAGTGGTGGCGTGGCCAACGCTGTGGCGCACTACTTGCCTGAAGGCGCTCCGAAACCCACCGTCTTCAAGATTAATGGTCTCAACAAGAAGAACATCGCCTTGTTGAAGGTCTTTGCGAAGACGAAGAAGGCGCCGGCAGATATCATTGAAATCATGGTCTGCCCCGGCGGCTGCGTTGCAGGTCCTTGCGCAATCGCCACGCCTGAAGACGCCACGAAGGCAATTCAGTCTCGCCGCCCAGAAGATTTTGAAGCATAAGGCTTCATCGTCTTCTAATATCAAAAGCCCCTAAAGCGTTTTTGCAAATTCATTTGCATCACTTTAGGAGCTTTTTATCTCCTCAAATCGCCTTTCGCGTCCTTCAAATTCTCATACAGGCGCCACACCGCTCACCATGTCACGCGGACTCCATCTATTCTGTTTTGTACTGACTGCTATGGCAATCCACTGCGGATTGCAGTTAATGCCCGATGCATGGATGATGCCGCTCTTTTGTCGTCCGCCTGCGACTTGTGCCGCGTTTTGGTTTGGTGTGCCATTAGACCCCACGTCGCTCACCTACGTCGTCAATACGATTTCCTTTGAAATGGCACGAAGTTGCTCAGGTGAGGGCTTTTTCTCAATCGCCTTTTCGCTTCTTCTTTGGCGCAAACCGAAATGGTGTTGGGCCGCGTTTCCCCTCACCCTCGTCTTAAATTCCCTCCGAGCCATCCTCACTACCACCTTAACACTCTCCCTACACGGTAGCCGCTTTGAAAGCCTCGCCCACCTAACCGCTGGTGCGGCAATCTTTATCTGCACCCTTTATCTACTTTGGTTTTTAACAGGAACTTCCCGCCATGACACCCACGACTAACCCTCCTCGCCCCCTTTTACAACGCCCCCTTCTCCTCATCCTTGTCCGCGTGCTCCTGCCACTCTTGGCCTTGGCGGCCATCGCCCTCATGCTCTGGCTCCACCCCCAAGGCGAAACGCCCGCAGGCACGTCACTCAAGTTGGCGCATGATTATGACGGCGTCTATGCAGCAATTCCTTGTGTCCTTGTCATTATTGCATCAGGGCTCTTCAGTTGTTTTACCCGACGTTACGAACGCATCTCTACGTTTATCGCTTGGGCTGGCTCACTCGCGGCCTCCATCGCGCTCTTCTACTTCTCAGAGATAGCCGATAATCTTATGGCGAGTGACTTGCTCTGGGATGTTCCTTTTATCTGTAACGCAACCCTCTGCTTTGGATTACTCACGCCCCTCATTCTGACACTTTGGCAGGCAGTTGCCCGACCGATCAAGCCCAATCTTTCCCCAATCTTGGATGCCATTGCCTCGCTCCTTTGTATGTTCGCCGTCTTCTTCGGCGGTCCCATTTGCGCCTACCTCTTATTTGCAATCGGTGTCCAAAACGATGCCGTTTGGATTACAGGTTGTGTCTCCTACCTCATGATTCTCCTCGCTGGTGTTTTGCACTTGTTTTGGATTATTGGCTCATTTCACCTCAAACATCTCACCGCGCATGCCAACTACCGCAGAGGATGGACCTTCATTGCCGCCCTTCTCCTCCCCCTGCTCGGTCTCCTGCTCAACCGAGCAGTCCCCTTCCCTGGCGACTTCCAGTCTCCTTGGAGTTATATCCTCACCACGCTAACTGCCCTTGTGCTCCTCTTGCCCGATAGCAAAGGCCTCTTCGGCAAACTCATCGCAGCGACACGTTGGGCCACCTTCCCCTTCACGCTCTATTTCTTCATCGTCTTTTTGCCCTTCATGCCATTGGCTATCCCGGGCATGCTCGCCTTTGGGCTTGGCATTCTCCTCCTTGCCCCAACGGCACTTTTGAGCATCCATCTCCCCGCATTACGCCATGCCAATGCTTGCTTCACCACCCATTGGGCACGGATAACCATGGCGATTGGGTGCAGTCTCATCCTTCCGCTCCTCTTTCTTGCCTCCATTGAACGCGACCGCGCAAATGTCCGCCCCCTCATTACCGCCATCGCAGAACCCGACACCACCGCTCCCGCCGACACACTTCCGATGGAAGAGGCGGCCGCCAAACGCGTTGCCGAGGCGCTTCTTGACCGAAATTACAACCAAGGTTTCCCCCTCCTTCGCCTCTGGGCTGACTATCGTCTCTTTGATGGCATGGCGCCTCGCGCCGACATCTTAGAATCCTTAATGCGTCGCTTCAATCTTGAAAAGGAGGATAACCTCTTTATCCGTGGCCGAAAAACACAATCGCCATGGCGACAAATCCGCGCCAAGACCGCTACCGTTGAAACCGACTTGCGCGGCGTGGGCACGACCCAACTCACGGTTGCCATCACCATCCCTCAACTTAAATCCGCAGAAGAATTCCGCGCCCCCATCAAATTAGATGACGGCGTGTGGATTACTGGCTTACGTCTCAAAATGCCAAATGAGGGTCCATGGCGTGATGGGCTTCTCTGTGATCGCCGTGCCGCGACGTGGATTTACGAACGCCTCACCGAGAAAAATATTGACCCCGCTCTTCTCACCCTCGACTCCCTTACACAGGGCACCCTGCGCGTCTCACCCGTAAACGAAGTTCGCCACGTGGAGATTGACCTCTTAATGCCCTCCCCGACCTGGAGCTCCACGCCGATTACCATCGGAGAGGTCGCCGTTACCGTGCCGGGTGTCCCAACGCCAGAGGTCAAGGACTCACGCCCCACCGCCACTGTCTGTTTCATCGGACCCAAGGCTGAAGCGCCCTTACCCGCCGCCACGCTCTATGTCACAGCGGCGCCACTAATTACGGTCACCGAATCTGCCCCCGAAACACTCCCCACAGAGGGCAGGGTTGATGTGCCGCGCGCGCTTCGTTTCGCCCAAGGTGCCGCCTATGCACGCAATCTCCGCCTCACCGAAGCACACTTCGTGGGAGAGGGATGGGAAACAGCCACCTTCACCCCAGAACCACCTCGACGCGCCCTCCCCACCCTGCCACCCGATAGCCCTTGGCAACAAGGTGCACAGGCCGCCCAACTCTCCGAGTTGCGCTTACACGCCCCCCACCCAGAATATCTCGCACCCTTGCGAGATGCGATGAAAGCCTCCAAAGCACTCATGCCGCGCTTTGCCTACATCGTGGTGGAGACCGAAGCACAAGAGCGCGCCCTTCGCACCTTAGATGCGATTGCCAACCAAGCCGACGCGGCCATGGACTTTGACACCCCCGTCAAACAATCCGCGCCAGCCTTCCTCCTGCTCTTACTTCCCCTCCTCCCCCTCATGCTTCGCAAAGGCACTAAATCGTAATCGCAAACGAATTTAGTGTCACGCTGAACGAATTTGATAGGCGTAGCGTAAAAACCTTGTTGCGCTTTTCTCCAAAGGAAGTTCCAATGAAACTGCTTGGCAAGATCGTACTCACCATCCTACTTTCACTCATAGGACTCATGGCTTTGGCAGCAATTGCGTTCACCACATTTCTTTACATCGGAGGATGTGGTGATGCCAATACGCCCACATTTGAAGATGCCGACCTCTACCTCACCTATGAAGCACTTCTAGATGAAGACAATGCGTTTGTACACTTCGCCGCCGCAACGAATCATTATGCCGTACTCAGTGATAACCAAACCGATGACCAATTAGATGATTACCGTTTTCTAAAAGGCTATAGCAAAGCCTTCCCAGAGAAAAACTCCTTTCACCAAAGAGCCCGGAACGAACCCCAATCCGCGGCACGCGCCGATGCAATCCTCGCATCACACAGCCCACTCTTTGCCCTGCTTTCAGCAGGCATTCAATGCAAGGGCTATCGCACAATTCCCGCCATGGAGGCAATGCCTAAACGTTTCGAACCTCTAGCCACCGCCCAATTTGTTGATTATGGTGCACTCTTATGCCTCAAAGCGCAACGCGAATTGGAGCGCGGCGATTTGGAATCCGCTACCCAAACCATTGAACTCCTCCATGCCTTTGGCAAGAAGATGCTCACCCATACCGATGGTCTGCTCACCTCTCTCGTGGGCAAAACACTCAAACAGATGGCCTATCAGAAGATGATTGACGCCGCAGGCATGGGACTTCTAACCGATGAGATAACGACACGTTTTAGTGCCTGTGTGAATGCCGATCTGCAAACCCTTCAAGCAGAGCATGAACGCACCCTCCGAGCAGAATACACCGTTGTCACGGTGCGAATGGAGCAGTTTACAGTTGAACAAATCATCGCGGCAATGGATGCCCTGCAGAATGCCCTGCAGCAGGTCTTTCCAGACGAGAAGCCCACATTTACTGAACAATGCACAGCCTTCCTCAACCGCACCATCCTGCGTTGGCCGGGCTATCTACGCTTCTCGCTTCACCCTTGCACCACACGCGTCCTGCTTGCAGACATTGCACGAAAGGCCCTCCAAGGTTGCCCCCAAGAGTCCCTTCACACAACGACGAGTAACTTTACCCCCAATCACCTCGGGACCGAAACCATCTCAACGTTTGCAGAAACATGTAAGGGCATGGCGAACAGTGCTAAACAGGACGCCTTCTTTTATGCGAAAACGCAGCTCATCTTAGCCACCATAAAGTGGCAACAACGTAATCATGATGCTTTTCCACCCTCATTAGAGGCCCTTGTTCCAGAATATCTCCCTGCGGTCCCCATTGACCCATTGAGCACCGATGCGCGTCCACTCGCCTACCATCCTGCCACAGGCACCGTATGGACAGTCGGCGAAGCAGGTGAATTTGACTACCTCGAATACCTCAAAGCCACCCCATTAGACCAAACCTCTGGCACCCTCCGCTACCAACTGCAAGACAATGCCTTCCGCCTCGATGGCCGCCCCCACCCACACCCCTCTCTCAAACGCCGATAATAAATTCCCATCGGCCACTCAACGCTTGCCCCTCGCGCCACACCTTGCCGCGAGCCACGTAAAGCGCATGACCACACCACGACACGATGATTGCCACCCCTGTGGACGCAAGCGCGTGTTTCTGCGAAGCCTATAAGCGCCTATGCCGTTGGCTTGGCATTCCCGGTCCTAAAGACTATGATGCATGTGCGAGTTGCACGCCTCCATACGCACTGCGACGCTCCTTCTTTTTCTTCTTAAGGGGCTGAATATCCCTTAATAAAAAACCTACAGCAGCCGTGGGGATGACTGCTGTAGGTTAATCACTGAGCAATGGTTCGGCTTACTTGCGCTGCATCAACCATGCCTCTGCCTGCTTTGCTTGATACCGCTTCGCCACCTCAAGTGCTGTCTTCCACTTCGAAGTAGGCTCGTTTATTTTTGCGCCATGCTTAAGTAGTAGTTCCATCAATGCCACATCATTCATCGCCACCGCTGTATAAAAAGCCGTCAACCCATTCTGCGGCACTGCATTTACATCCACACCCTTTTTCAACAACGTCGTGATGAGTTCTATGGCATTCTCCAACTCCATTGCAAGCATCAGCGTGGTAGCCCCCGACTTTGCCCACTTCACCTTCACGTCCGCGCCCATTGAAACGAGTGCTCTCGCTGTATTCACATTCGCCCGCTCTAACGCAATCTGCAAAGCCGTCTCCCCGGTGGGGACGCGTGCATTGACATCAGCACCAGCCTTCACCAAATGCTCCACACATCCACCTGCCCCATCCCATGCGGCATGATGCAACGGCATCCAGCCTTGCTCATCCTTTGCAGAAGGATCTGCGCCATAACGCAATAACGTCTTCGTGCTAAAGACCTCACGCCCCTGAATAGCATAATGCAACGCCGTTAACTGTTGCTTACAACGCACATTTGGATTTGCCCCCGCCTCTAACAATGCCTGAAGAATGACATCATGCCCATAGCTTGCGGCAATCGCCAACATCGTTCGTTCCATCTCATCCAAACGATTGAGACCACCCTTCGGCACAAGTAATTCACCCCCCTGCGCCGTTTCCGTTAAGCCACCCACACCATAACGTTGATACGCACGCGCCACGCCACGTTGTTTGGCATCAGACGTTACCACCGCTGTGCCATCCTCCAAAACAAATGTCACATCCCCGGCCCAAATAAACGGCTTATCCGTGTACCTAATCGATACAGACGGAGCCGCCTGCACCGCAAATCCCAACCCCAAGCCTACAATCAAAGTAAACATCATCCGTTTCATCATAAACCTCCGTTCAAAAACAATTAATCACGCTGCCCGCCCAGGGCTTTTAGGAAACAACGTACAGATAAACCGTACATCCCAAGTAAAACGAGGACACCGCAGCCCCCCGTAAGATCATTAACGAGATTATACAACTCAATATGATCACACTCACAGTCGTAAGGATCATCATATGGCGGGACCAATCTGGCCACCACGTCGTCAACGCATCACTTGTAGTCAGCAGTTGTAGGCAGCAGTACTAGCAGTGCTAATAAGGCAAAAAACACCGCTAACCCCAACAACAAAATCCTAACGAAAATCTTCAAGAACAACATCTCAAATTCTCCTTCCTTATGGTAAATTCACCCACGGCTTATAGTGATTTTGAACGCAACGACACTTCAAAAACGCATGCGACGGCGCTGGATAGAATGGACACCGTTGCGCACTTCCTTCGCAACGCAATCGCCGCCCGTATTCTACCAAAACGCGCTCACCACTCCAATGTTGACACGTGCCACAACACTGCGCCGGCAATGTGATATACCGATCCGACATAATCCAATTCCTTTCGTTAAAAATAATTCGCTTCCACATCATTAACGTAACAAGCGCATTTCAATCCCATCGCTGCGATACAAAGGCTCAGCCACTTCAGCCCTGTTCTCAATTTATCACTCGACATTATGCTGCCTATCCTTTCAAGTCAACACGTTAGCACCTAAGCACAAGCCTTCTGGTCGGTTCTTTATGCTTCGAACCTCAGCAAAAAAGGTATTTTCCCAAACAGAATCTTCTTGCGGTGTAATCACACGAGAATTGTAATACGCCATAGAAGGCGTCAACATCGTTGGAGCCTCATAGCCCACCTCTTCATTATCCACAAGTACCAAATAAAAGTTGGGGACCTCGCTATTATCTAGACACAACGGTAATTGCAGCGTAATCTTTCCATGATAATATCCAGGAATTACGCATCGATAATTCGCCTGCACCTTTTTACGTGCGACCTCAACAGCATTAATAATCTCCTGGTATAAAAGGGTCGTGTTTAAAATGCGCATCCCATCTACCGTAAGGAAAAATCTTGGTGAAAATCGTGATTCGTCCACTTCATTTAAGATGTGCTTGAAATTGATTCGCCCCTCCAAACCACGCAAACGCTTGTATTGACAAATCAACTCCTCCGGTTTCCGTGTCCAATTGGGTGGATAAGGCAATCCGTAATTACTATCCGAAGACAATGGCGGCAATCGCTCGTCTCGCCCATTTACATAATCATTCTCAACCCACTCAATTTTATTGAATCTCCCGCCGACATCTCTCTCACTACACACTGCGTAAATGTAGTTCCCGCTCTTTTTTCCTTGAAGCCCAGTGCAGAAGCACAGTTTGTCATCATAATAAGTCAACGAATTCGTAGACTTTCCCATTAAACCTTTTGGCTTCCCATTTCCCAATTCATAAGGGTCTGATGAATTTTGATCATCATGTAAACGCGTAAAAACGTTCATCAAGTAATTCCCCAACGCCCCGTTTTTCACGACTAACTCTTCTCCCACATAATAATCCCATTTGCACGGAGCTACTTCATCTTGCGCCATCTCAATTAATGATTCAAGGCGCTCCTCGTTCTCAAAAAAACCAATTGGGAACACTTGATAAACTTTGGGGCAACGTGGATGTTTGAGTAATTGTGCTTCATCTAAAACAACTCCGCATTCATTTTCCTTTTTTACCTGCAGTACTATTGTTGCATCCTCCGTATACTTATCCGAAGTAATAACCCAACACTTCTCCCACACATACGATTTATACAATTCCTTTTCTACGACCTTTCGCGTCATCCCTAAAATAGGGGCCAGCACTCGAGTCACCTCAAGCCAATTAACGATTGTGGGCATTGGGTAACAGGGATACATCCCGTCATCACCCTCTTTTTGTGCATAGAAATCATATGTTGCTCGATATCGATAACCGCCCTTTTCTTCTTGTGGTACGATTCGTAAATTCAAATAAATTTGAACATTCTCCACCTCAAACTTATTCCTATTTAAGCACAACCCTGTGTCAAACATAATTTCACAAGGCGCAAAGCGTAGCGCATTGAGGAAGCCTCGCACATCCAGAAAACTATCTGTTTCCTTCCTGTAAATACCTAATGTCTCCCCACCCACACCCGACAATTGAGCTTCAATCCGCTTGTTAAACGCATTCGAATTAAAATTCCCCGCCAAAGCTCTTAGCTGCGCAAATAAGTTTTGCGACTCAATGAATACCTTCTTTTGGCTGAAAAAGCCACCCTTTTTAGACTCTACTCGTAAACATTTAGTTTTCATGATAAACTCCTTAAGATTTACAACATTGTTCAACATCTTCCACTCGTTTAGGACATCCAAACATCAACACGTTCACGCTTCCAATTAATGTCGCAACGCGCAAATTCAGGACTATAAAACGGGCCACCATCATCGTCATTGACATAAACATTTGCATCGTCATAGAACAACGGCTCGTCGTAGTCAGAGTCGTCCCAATCATAGTCCAACAAACCCTTTAACCTGTCAACCGTATACCCCTCATGATCATCCCCATCCTGCCAAAGCGTCAAAATGAGGTCATCATCATCTACGCGCCAACATTCAGGCTGAATCCACTTACCTCGATTACGCGTAGTAAAGCGTACCTTAAAATCATCGCAAGCATAGGGTAAGCGATCAAGCAACTCGTATAATTCACCAACTGTCATCTCTCATCTCTCTTTCTTAAAACGTTTTAGTCTCACTTGTAAATCCTCTGCGAAAACCGTCATCGTCTCCGCAGAGGCATCAACTCCTTACGAATTGTAGTAATCAAACATTGGGCCTTCGTACCCGCACTGGTAACAAGCCACTTCGCAAGGTTCACCATAACCCATATCCATCAGCCAACGCCAACATGTTTTCGTCCCACACGGATTCTTCATTGCCTTTTCCTTTCTAAACGAACCATAATCACCAAAAATAGACGCTCACGCATCAGGATTACTTGCAATCGCCTGCAAATCTTCTGCGATCTCCGAAAGCGTCGACCGCACATATGCCGAATATTCCTCATCCGACATTTCGAACGGGTCTTCAACATCACGGGACACCCCAGAAGCACGTCGCTGTGCTACTTCAAGATGGGAAACCAGCCCCTGAACCAGATAATCTAATTCAAAGAGTACATCACACAGCTGCGTCTGCAACGACTTGAGCGCATCCTCAGATGCCATGCTACCCTTACGATGAAAGCTCCGGGAAATTACAGCACACGCACGAGAATCCCCACGCTTCTCGAAGAAACGCCAGGCATTCGTAACCGCCTTGCCAGCATGCCATGCGGAGTCAAGCCCGAGTTCATCGGCAAGCTCCGAGAAGGTCATGCGAGTGCGATTATTCCAGAGTACAATCGCAAGGTTCTTAATTGAGTAGTGTGTGTCAAGGCTCATAACTTTGTCTCCTATTTTTTCGCAAACTTTATTCACAACATTCTGCAACTTAACGGTGATTTCGCACATATCTGAAGGCATCCCTGCCCTCATTAAGTTGGTGTAACCACCCACCGAATCCGTGAAGGCTTGTGCAATTGCACTCGCTTCTTCATAACGCTCTTCGCCCAACATTGCCTTATACGCAATTCCAACGCGGCGTCCCATCAATTTAGATTTATGACCCAACTCTGCTGCGAGCTCGTTAAAAGTCATCGTTTCACCATTCTGGTAGAGTTCCAACGCGATTTCTGCCACGCGTTCTTGCCAATCATTAGCCATTTCCATCTCCTTTCTTACATGTACACGTTACACCCACACTCTGGGCACGAATCGTCATCTTCATCGGGATAAACCAACTCGCCGCAGTTACCGCACCAAACACGACCTACATCGCCATGCTCCTCCTCGTCATACTCCTCCTCGTCATCGCAGTATCGGGTTCGCCAATCATCCCCATACCGTTCTCTCATACAATCGTCACAAGTCCAAAGTACGCAACCACGTGAATCAAGGTCTACAAAATCCCCATCCTCAACAGAGGTCACGCACCAACCGTACTGCCCGCATTCAGAGCACGTCGTTTCTTGTTCGTCAAGCCAAATAGACATTTCCATCTCCTTTCTTACATGTACACGTTACACCCACACTCAGGGCACGTTTCATCGTCTTCGTCGGGATAAACCAACTCGCCGCAGTTACCGCACCAAACACGCCCCACGTCGCCATGCTCCTCCTCGTCATACTCCTCCTCGTCATCGCAGTATCGGGTTCGCCAATCATCCCCATACCGTTCTCTCATGCAGTCTTCACAGACCCAAATCACGCGGCCACGTGAGTCAAGGTCTACAAAATCCCCATCCTCAACAGAGGTCACGCACCAACCGTACTGCCCGCATTCAGAGCACGTCGTTTCTTGTTCGTCAAGCCAAATAGACATTTCCGTTTCCTTTCTTACATGTACACGTTACAGCCACACACGGGGCACGAGTCGTCATCTTCATCAGGATAGACCCACTCGCCGCAGTTACCGCAGCAAACAAGGTCGTCGTCAGAATCATCATCCTCATCATCCGAGAGCACATACGCCTCTACACATTCATTGCAAAGCCACACGGGGCTTCCATCGCTGTGCACGTCATCATACAAACAGTCGGTCACGAAGGTGTAGCAGCGCGTCTCGCAGCCGCAGTTTTCACACGTTGTATACTTGTCATAACATCCATCTCTCATGGCATGCCCCTTTTTAGATTCTTACTCTGGTCACACATTCCGCAAAGGGTTATTCTTCACTTCTGTGCTGTCAACGGGGAATAGTAAAGCAAAGATTTGCCACCTTCACTCCAAAACAGATATCCACAGACATCCACCCCTCTCTAATCCATTCACTATGCAGATCACCAGTCCATTACGCACATTTACGGAAACGGCCACCATGCTTTTGACGACGCTCTTGCTGCCATACGCGTTTCTGCGACTCACGTGCAACACGATCCAAGGTTGCGGACTTGCGGAAGTTCTTGGAAACTCGCACGCCTTCTGCATAACACGTTGCCAACATCTCAAGTGCCTCAGGATCATGCGCCAAGGCCTTTCGATAGACCTTGAACATCGACACCGCATGCTCAACTGCGCGTGCAGTTACGGGTGTTGCCTGACGTTCTTCAATACATGCCAACTCTGGCGCGAGTTCGGGCTCAACCGTTACTGCAGGCTCCAATTTACGCAACTGGATCGGCGCCTTCAAACCTATCACAAACAACATCGGCGTCGGCTTAGCGAAGACTGAAAACGTATGCAACCGTTGCGTTCCGACCAGTTGAGGAAACGCGTTAGCATAGTCTCTAAATTTATCATTTGAGAGTGCAACAGCATGTGCATTTGCCGCGGTCAACTGCAACACCGAAAAATCAGCCTCTCCCTGAGTACGGCAGACCTTTTCCATGCAAAAAGTTGCAAAGCCTTCGCGCTCCGCATCCACTTTATAATTGTAGTAGACACTCCAATAGACGCGTTCATCCATGAAGAAGGCGACCTCGTGGCCAGCCTCAGTAAGGTCTGCATCCAACGGACGACAATACATCCCATGCGGAGAATTCAAGCGCAAACTTCTGCGCCAAGCCAACCACATTCGCGGCGTCTACCACAACCAATGTTCCAGGTGCAAGCAACTGCTTCTGCGGCTTGCTGTGCTTCACCTTCTTATAATGCTTCACCATAGCAGTAGCCGACGAGGCAAACGCTAACACTAACTGGCGAGCGGCTTCGTAGTAAGCACACACCTTGACCTTTACCTGCTGTCCAGGCTGGTACTGCATCACCGCACAACGGCGTTCATCGGCAGTTTTGCCAAAGCAAGAAGCCTTGATCATCCCCGCGATCTTTTCATCAAGTGTCTCCACGAACACGCCACAGGCATTCATTGATTTCACCGTCGCGGTAATGACCATGCCCGGAGTAAACGTAATTTCGGAAGCGGTTGCGGAAGTATTCAACGTTATCATAGTGTCCATCCTTTCAGATTACTGCTCTTTGTTTTCACTCGCCCTTTGCGGTGTCAACAAGGCATAGTAAACCACAGTTGAGGCGAATGATTGTTTACACAGTAATCCGTTGGATATCTGCCAAGAAATTGTGACGAAAAAGCAACCTCTATCTCGCTGAATTACCCACACAACAAACGTATTCCCTACACACTTTACTCCATTTAAAAACGCTACATCCGAAGATGTAGCGCGTCATAAACATCCCAACACCCATCCCTTTCACTCCACTTGAGATATGCAGGGATTGAGCTTGAATGCCGTTTGCACTCTCCGTTGTCTCAATAGCCTCTCAACACGCACTCTACTTGCCACATTATCGTCCCCCTTGCCCACCGCGGCAAAGGGGGCCTTTCGACTGTCAGTCCACTTGGGACTTGAATTCATGAAAGTGGCAGTGCCTGCTTACAACGCGGTGTCTCAATAGCCTTTCGGCTGTCAGTCCACTTGGGACAAGTTGGAAGTGAATTATATGGGTCGGGATAAGGGGTCTCAATAGCCTTTCGGCTGTCAGTCCACTTGGGACAAGTTGGAAGTGAATTATATGGGTCGGGATAAGGGGTCTCAATAGCCTTTCGGCTGTCAGTCCACTTGGGACACTCAAAAAGTTGGAGTTAATCATGCCACCTCCCAAAGGTCTCAATAGCCTTTCGGCTGTCAGTCCACTTGGGACGACGCAGCGATCCTGTGCCGGCCGGGGGACGCATACGATGTCTCAATAGCCTTTCGGCTGTCAGTCCACTTGGGACACGCCGGGAGAAGGCCCTCGCGCCGAAGCCTTGGCGCATGTCTCAATAGCCTTTCGGCTGTCAGTCCACTTGGGACTGTACCACTTTTAATCATTGAAAGTCAATGACTTATTTAGTGATTTTGGCGGGACGCTCATTTCACCTCCTCATTTTTAGACCAGACTAACACCCCTTGCAAGCATTCTATTTAGCATAACCTATTGAAATAACAACACCTTACGTCATTTGACGGGACTCCCCCATTTTTTAACCTTTTCGAGTCCCGTCAAAAATATGTCGAAATAGGGCCCTCGTACATGAGTGTGAGTCAAATTTAGCATCACAACATTCTCTGAGCCCTTATCTTTAGGCGTTTACACACAATTCCTTAGTCGTGGAATTTCATTTGAAAATAGAAAAGTATTACAAAGCTGATCAGGATGTTCATGTTGAGATGAGTTGCAAACATGCGCCCACCCATCTAGCCAACTTTTGAGGACGTTGACCAGTCAAACGCATATTCACAACTCAACTTTCTCTTCTCTTGTTAAACAGTCCCTTACGCCCCACACTTATGCACAAAGCCCCAAAATTTATGTCAAGTCTTCAAACCAATTGGCACACTGTTGACAGTGCTCGACAAACTCTCCAAAATTAGTATTCGGTGACAGAAACTTACCAGAAGGATGACACCAATCAATTACGATGCGTTCATTCACAGAATCCCACACAGGCTCACTTTGCGAACCGCATGGAATATCACCATCACAAATATAGCGTGCGTAAATATCGTATGTCCCGCAGCAAACAATCACATTAGGATCACAAAGATCAATTTGTTCATTTAAATAATCTCTGTCGCGACGAGCGAACCCCCTTAGCACCGGATAGCCTACACTTGAACACCCCAGCTCTTTTTTAATGTTCACATAGGCCACGTTATCGAGCGAATACCCTCCATCGTTATGACCTTCGTAGAATTCATCTTTGTCTGGCTCATCACCACTCGCAAGACGACCAATGACATATGTCCACATCCCTAGCATCCGCCAAAATTTCCAAGAGTTTGGCTTACAACTTCCTCCACGCGACGTGAAATCACCACCCCGAACCCAGTAAAAATCATCCCACGAATCTTTCAATAAGAAAAGAATTCGCACATTCGATTCAAAGTATCTCTCTGAATCACTATTGATAATCCCATCGTGACAGAAGGAGTCGTAACAACGATCCGCTTTCCAGCGTTCATCTAGTTCGTTCGCCTCATCTGCATAATCACTCATTTCATCTCTCCTTTCAAAGCAATTCTAAAAATAACTCACGCTCTTTCCATCCCTCGACGGAATACTGTCCAGGACATCCATTAATCCTAATACGCCCTATACCATTCTCAGCAATTCCCATATCCATCTTGTACATCCTCTTCCTTCTCAAAGACACGAAAAAGGCGTGTCTCTTGTTATTGAAACTCTCTGGAACGAAAAATACGCGTTAACGCATCTTTTAGTGCGTCTGAGAGGTGGTGAGAGGGCGCATCACGTCTTCACCCCAATCAAACTATGTATCTATAGCATACTCCCCTCTACATAAGATTGCAAGCCATTTTTAAGATATCGGCAGGCGGCGTAGCCGTAGGCCAAATAGGACCGCGTGAGAAGCGACGGGGCTAAACATGGACTACAGCGAAAAGTGGCGGGGCGATTGTTTAGCAGGGGGCCGCGCTGACAGCACCCGTCCGTTCATCAAGCGCAACGCGCATTGGCTCACATCGCGCATCATTCCGAGTTCTCCTCCTTTCCCCAATTCTTCCCTCTTCTCTGCCAAACCCAATGGGTTTGAGTTTGAAACCCAATGGGTTTGAGTTTGAAACCCAATGGATTTGACTTTGAAATCCAATGGATTTGAGTTTGAAATCCAATGGATTTGAGTTTGAGATCCATTGGATTTGAGGAGGCACTGAAGCGGTTCTGTGTGTTTTAAAGGGCTCTATCGCGGCGCGTAAGGGCAACTTGTTTGGTGAAGGGCCGAGCATTTTTCTGTGTCTAATGCCTTAGTGCTTCTGCCTCTCCCTTTTTAACCCAACATGAGCGAGGGGATTTTATTCATTTCTTAAAAGGGGTTTGATATAATCACATCACTGAAAGGATGTGGTGCTAATTCTTTCTATTCATCATTGTTAGCGAAGAGGGTGTTTTATGGAATTTCAAGATAAGGTGGTCGTCATTACCGGTGGGGCTCAGGGTATTGGAAAGTGTTGCGCAGAGGTTTTCCAAAGTAAGGGTGCCCTTGTGCAGATTATTGATTGCCAACCTGGCCCATGGTTTGTGGGAAATCTTGCCGAAAAGTCTGTATTAGAAGCATTTGCCGCAGAGGTTATTGCGCGCTATGGCCGCGTTGATGTCTTGGTCAATAACGCAATGCCTCTCTTTAAAGGGATTGATGCGTGCACCTATGAGGAATTTGCTTATGCTCAGGCAGTGGGCGTAATAGCCCCCTTCTACTTGGCGAAATTATTCAAGGATGTCTTCTCGCCTAGCGCCGCCATTATTAATATCTCCTCCTCTCGCGATTGCATGAGCCAACCCCAATCCGAGAGTTACACCGCCGCCAAGGGTGGCATCGCCGCCTTAACGCATGCCTTGGCGGCGAGCTTGGCTGGACGCGTCCGCGTAAACTCCATTTCTCCTGGCTGGATTGATACCACAAACACCCCCTACGCAGGCCCCGATGCCACCCAACACTTCGCAGGGCGCGTGGGCCATCCCCTCGACATTGCCAATATGGTCTGCTATCTCGCTTCTGAGAAGGCGAGCTTTATCACTGGTGAAAATATCTGTATTGATGGCGGCATGACGCGCCAGATGATTTACCACAATGACTGCGGATGGACCTTTCAGGGGTAATCAAGCCGCACGCCCCTGCCCGCTTTTGGCAAACTTAAAAAAGCTTCGTGGCCACCTCTGCAAGAATCTCTAAAAGGGTCGTTTTTCCTTCAAATTGTACCTTCGTGAAGGAGTATTCGGTCATTTGAGGAAGTTGTTCCGTGAGCCAAGCAATATCTTTTGAGGTAACAGGGCGCGCCGTTTCAATCGATTGCCCCAAACGAAAGACACTTTTCTGTGCATAAGAATAGACCCAAATGGGGTTTTCCTCTTCCACCCCAAGATTTTCTTCCATAACCTCAAGATTTTCGGGACATTCACAACTATCAAGAATGTAGTCTTTATCTTCAGGAACGGCAAGGAGAAAATCAAATAATGCAGGTGTCTCAAGGTCAACAGTGTTTAAGATAAAATTAAATGTGGTAGCCGATGTGGCCGAATCTAAACGACACGACCATTCACGATGCTCCTCTTCCGAGAAGATTTCCTCTCCCCATTGACGCAACGCTTCACGAAGTTCCTCCCACGGCACACGTTTTCCTGTCGGACGAAGGGTGTACTCTCCGAGCAATCGCGCATTCGCTTTTAATTGCGGGAAGCATTTGCCCAAAGCCATCCGTATCATTGAGATGAGGCCATAAGTTTGCCAAGTGAAATCGACTAATTCATAGATTTCGCCAGACGTTTCAATAAAACGCAATTGCTCTATGCGCGCTTTCATCCCTGGCAATTCACGCCCTAAAAAGCACCGTGTGATGACCTCTCCTTGTCTTACGCGAAGCGCAAAACTAAGAAATCTTTCGTTGCCACCACTAACATAAAAGCGTTTCATTCATCACCCACGTTTTGTGCGAAGCCATCAATTATTGTGCAGCGGGAAATTTGGCGTCTGCGGCGGGTTGCTCAGCGAGTCGTCGAATCTCCTTCGGCGAACGCGTAATTGGTCCTGTCGCAAATTCAGGAATATTGTAGGAGAACATGCGGCGATCATGATGCGCGGGGTCTTCTTGTGGCAGGATGAAGGGTTTGGTAAAGGTGCCCGTGGTCGCATCAAAGTGGGTGAAGTACGGACGCGTATAGGCACCGTCATCCCGTCGCGAGGAGAAGACCATCCAATGGCCATCGGGTGTAAAACTGTGATAACTCTCGGTGTCCGACGAATTGATTTCGTTCAATGGACGGAAGGTGCGCTTCTCCAGGTCAAGCATCCACAGGTCTGCGCTGTGGTGCCAAATGTGGAAAACACCCTGTGGACCAAGCGTGAAGACGAGCCAACGTCCATCCGGCGACACACGTGGGAAGGTGATTGAACGCTTCTCCTTCGAGGCATTAATCACCATCTTGGGTGACGAAAAGGACTTCTTTTCCGCATTGTAATCACGGACAATTAGGTTGTAACAGAGATTGGTATATCCCAAAATTGCCTGTTCAGAGCGCGCTTGTTTATCTTCGGGAATCTCCGCAAAGCCGGGCTGCGCCGCCACGGAGAAGAGTTGCTTCCCATCGGGTGACCACGCAGGGAAGCAGTCAAAGATTTCAGGCGTCGTCTCCACAGGATAGGCCGTGTCGCTCTCTAAGTCATACAACAACATATCGCTGCGCGAGTCTAAGACCTCAATCTTATCCGTTTCGCGATAGTAAAAACACTGTAAGGTGTCGTTGACCGAGAAGGCAATCGCCTTCCCCGAGGGATGCCATGCGGGATAAACGCCAGACGAGAAGAAGGGCCCGCCCTTAAAATTGCGCTTGATGCCGGGGTCATCTTTATCTTTGAAGATAACCGTGCCCGCATTGGATGCGCGCAGGTGGAAGAGTAACGAACCTGGGTCACCTTGGTTAAAATGGTGACAATTCACGCACTGCTTGGTGGAACTCTGAAGATTGGTGTAGAGTGGACGCTCCTCAAAGGTGGTCAAATCACGCCAATAGAGGCCCACATTCTGGTAATTTTCATAACTCGGCGGAATGAGACGATAGGCCAAGGTCGGCGCGATCGCTGCCTCTGCCACACGATTCGTAGCGCAGAAAAGCTTGGCGCCTTCGGCCTCCACCGTAATCGTGTAAGCATCACTTGCCGATAAGAGTCGACGCCACACAGTTGGAGAAATGCGCACCTCGCTTGAAAAGACGGCCTCCTCCGTGCCGCTCTTCAAACGTACGCGAGCCCCTTCAGGCGCGCCCTGCACGTTGAAATTCAACGGGGCAATATTGGGGGGCACCGTGATATTGGCGTAATCAGGTTGCAAGGTCACGGCAGCCCGTGCCGAGAGGGCAAAAAAAGTTGTGACAAGGACCACTTGCCACAACGCAAAAGAGGGAAACTTACTCATGCGTCCACCGCACATACGCACCAGAAGGTAATTTAAAGACATCCGCCGCGCCAGAGAGACACATCTCCCCTGCGGAGAAGGAACCACCCAAACCACGCAAAGCCTGCGTCAAAATGTTTTCCAACACAATCGGGGTGTGGCCTGGGGTGTGTGCACTTAAGAGCAAGAAGAGCGGATCATCGCTCAAGAGGGCGCGGCAAAGGCGCAGGGTTTCCGTGAGGTCACGTTCAATCTTATAGGTCTCCCCATTGCCTCCACGACCATACGTCGGCGGATCCAAAATGATGCCGTCATATTTGCGACCACGACGCAATTCACGATTCATAAACTTATGAACGTCATCCACAATCCAACGAATCGGATGCGCCTCCAACTTATTCAACGCCGCATTACCACGAGCCCACTGCACCATGCCCTTCGAGGCGTCCACATGGCAAACCTCTGCGCCACCATGCGCCGCAGCAAGGGTAGAACCGCCAGAATACGCAAAGAGATTGAGCACGCTTACAGGACGTTTTTTTGCCTTTGCCGTACGCACTTGGTCCTTAATCCAAGCCCACTGAGCGCGCTGTTCAGGGAAAATACCAAGGTGACCGAAGTCGGTCCCAGAGAGACGGAACTTCGTCCCATCGACATCAATTGCCCACTCCTTCGGCAAACGGTTGCGCCCATGCCAATGATTTCCCTCCTCACGATCAAAGGAGGCATCTGCCTTCTTCCACAAGGCGGGACGTTGCTTCTGCCAAACTGCTTGGGCGCAGGGACGATCCAATACCAAGTCGCCGAAGCGTTCTAACTTCGCACCATTGCCACTGTCGAGGAGTTCGTAATCATTCATTGTCAATCTTCCAAAAAATTAAGAGGCCGAAGTAGAGAGTTGCGCAAATAAAGCCTTCGCCGCAATCGCCTCTGCCGCCTTTCGCGTGGCGCCAGTCCCTTCCGCAGTGTGCCCTGCCAACGTCACAGACGCGCGAAAGGTTGGCGCATGATCTGGACCGGAACGTTCCAATAACGTATAGACTGGCTCGGTCTGATAGTGTTGTTGTGCGAATTGTTGCAGTTCACCCTTAGGATTATCCGAGACGCCTGTACAGTGGGCGACGCTCTGGAAATCCGCTTCCGAAAAGAGCAGTTCAAAGAACACCTCTGCCGCAGGAAGTCCGCCATCCAACCACGCCGCGCCAATCAAGGCCTCAATCGCATCGACCTCGGCCTTGGGCTTCCACGTTTTGTGTTGGTTAAAGCGTTCCAACCCCTCGCGGAAGGCTGCGCCAAGTTTCGGCACGCGCTCCAATAAGCCTCGCCCAGAGACGAGGTGCAACCGCATATCGGTGAGCACCCCTTCACTTGCATCAGGGTAACGACGATAGAGCGCATCAGAGATGAGCAACTCTAAAACGGCATCACCCAAATACTCAAGGCGTTGGTTATCCGGTTCCTGACGATTGGGTGCAGGCACCGTAAGCGCGGTCTTCAACAGCGCGTAATCTTTAAACGTATAGGGGAATTCTGCTTTACGCACGATTACTTTTTCTGAATAACGCCAGTGGCCATCTTCAAAACAGAGGCGATGTCTGCGAGATTGGAGGGCAATACCATGGTGGTGCCTTCCTTCGCCAACTTACCAAATTCAGCAATGTACTGTTCGGCCAAGCGCAAGTTCACTGCATCCGTGCCACCATCGTTCTGGCTAATCGACTCTGCAATGGCGGTAAGACCTTCTGCCGTGGCCTTCGCCACGAGCAAGATTTCCTGAGAGCGACCTTCTGCCTCATTGATGCGACGCAACTTTTCACCTTCAGACTTGGCGATTGCTTCCTGCTTTTCACCCTCTGCACGGTTGATGCGAGCCTGACGTTCACCTTCAGATTCAGCAATCATTGCACGCTTTTCACGTTCGGCGCGCATTTGCTTTTCCATGGCGTCACGAATGGTTTGAGGCGGTGTAATCGACTTGATTTCATAACGCGTCACCTTGATGCCCCAAGGATCAGAAGCCTTATCCACTGCGCCGCAAATAGCAGCATTGATGGATTCGCGCACTTCAAAGATTTCATCAAGGTCCAACTTACCAATTTCCGAACGCATCGTGGTCTGCGCCAACTGCGTAGAGGCCCAGAGGTAGTTGTCAATGCCGTAAGAAGCCTTTGCAGGATCCATCACCTGAAGGTAGAGAATACCATCGACATCCACCGTGATGTTATCCTTCGTGATGCACTGCTGCGGCGGCACGTCAATCGGGGTTTCCTTCAACGTGCGACGGTACGCCACGCGATCCAAGAAGGGAATCAAGATGTGGAAACCAGCTTCCAACGTAGACGAATAGCGACCGAGACGTTCCACAATGTACGCCTGGCGCTGCGGCACGATGACTGCAGTCTTGAACAACGTCACCAAAACGGCAATCACAATAATCAATAAGATAACTAACTCGGGCATAACCAACTCCTTTTTTAACGAATTAAGAAATGAACAATAAAATGACTTACTCTACCGTGAGCGTGATGTTATCGCGGGAAATCACCTTTACCGATTCCCCAGCGGCAATGGGACGATTCGCCACCGCTTTCCAATTCGCACCATGGACTTCCACGCGACCTGGTTGGGGCGGGTTAATCGCAGCCGTCACCACGACCACACTGCCAACAATGCCATCATCATCCGCATCACCATGGGAAAGTTCCAGTTTACCATGCAGTGCCGTCTTAAAGAAACGACGCCCCAATACGAGCGACAACACCGATGCGATTACGAAGACCCACCCTTGCGCCGCCAGTGATGCGTCCGTAAAGAAGGCCACTGCAGATGCCGCTAATGCACCCACACCAAAGAAGATAATCACGAACCCAGGAATCACAAATTCTGAGACAATCAAAACAATCGCACTAATCAACCAAATGGTTGCCATATTCATTTACGGCCTCCTTCATCTTGAGCAAACTGCAGACACCTCTGCAAACATCAAGTATTATACCTTAAATAAAAGGTAATTAACCAATTGTTCCCACACTTTCTTTTCGCTTTCACGATAGAAAGCTCCCGTTTCCACCACGTTCGATTGGGAATCACTCCGTTTACAAAAAAAGCGAACGGCGCGGAAGTCCGCACCGTTCGATTGTCAAGCTTTCGTTGCTTAAAGCTTACTTTGCTTCTGCAGCGAAGTTGATCGGGCTAAAGTACTTCGGCACGTGGAAGTTCAGCTCGGGGCTCTGAGGCAAGAGGGTGCCCCAGTGCGGACGGCTCGAGCAGTCGGCGCACTTGCAGAAGTTGCCCTGCCAGGTCTGACCAGAGAGGTCGCCGAGCGGGCCAAAGATGCCTTCCAAGTAGGTACGCGGCACGCGAACAATCATCCACCAATTCGTTGCTTCATCGGTTTCAGGGTCAATCACCTGAGGCAGATTACCCTTAGCGGTGAGCTTACGGATAGCATCCTTCGAGATGTATTCGAAGTCTGCGAAGCCGCCCGGTGCACGGGTCCAGTTACGAATGTGCGAGGAGTGAATGCAGCCACCAGCATTGATTTCAAGGTTGATGTAACCCTTTTCAATCTTCAACGGCTGGAGGAATGCTTCCACGCATGCATCTTCACACACCATGGAGTTGATGGCCGTGTGAGCGATGCGCACATAACGATCTTCAACCTGCCAGCAGATCATGATGTCATTGCCGTCATGAAGTGCCTTAACGGTCGTCTTCGGGTGATGTTCGGAGCTCTTTTCATGCCAGTAGGCATATTCTCCGGCTTCAGCCTTCTGCCAAATCGGATCTTCGGGATCGAAGTCGGGCAGACGAGTCACTTTGTTGATGGTGTATTCAGTGAGCATTGTTCATCTCCTTAATTAATCGAAAACGTTAGGATAATCATTACCAGGATTCAGATAATAGTCGCTGCATCCGTAGAACTGGTCGGAGTCACCGACGGCATTCTTCAAACGGAAGAGCTCATCCTTCAACGCCGCCACAACCTTGCGGTAAGCGGGATCGTTGTAGAGATTGACCAATTCTTCTGGATCCTTTTCCAGATCGAAGAGTTCCCACTCGCCGACCTTGTAGTAAGAAATCAGTTTGTAACGCTTTGTGCGCACGCCGTAGTGTGCAGGTGTAGCGTGTTCACCGCCTTGGATGTAGTAGCGGTAGTAGAAGCTCTTGCGCCAATCCTTCGGGGTGCCCGTGGTCAAATTCGGCAAGAAGCTACGACCCTGCCATTCAGGATTGGCGGGGACGCCACCTGCATCAGCAAAGAATGCCGCAAAGTCAACATTGGTAATCAAGTCTTCATTCACGCTACCGGGCTTAATCGCCGCAGGCCAACGCACCAAGAAGGGCATGCGCAACGATTCTTCCATCATGAAGCGCTTGTCATAAAGACCATGGTCACCGAGGAAGAAGCCTTGGTCAGCCGTGTAAATCACGATGGTATCCTGATCAATGCCCTTTTCCTTCAGGTAGTTCAACATGTCATTGACGCTGTCATCCACGCTTTGGACGCACCCCAAGTAGTCCTGCATGTAGCGCAGGTACGAGAGTTTAATGCGTTCACGGCGACGACGTTCGCGTTCTGCAGGAGCAAGCGACTGATTATCGCGGATTTCCTTCGGCCAACGGTTCGAGGATTCGCCCGTCTTGTACTGCTGAGGATCCACACCCGGGAATTGACCGCCTTCAGAGAAGTATTCGGTCAACTTCAAGTCCGCTTCGATGCGCATGTGATGTTCCAGCGTCATTGCGGTCTGCTTGATGGGGGTCGCACGGCCCTTGTAGTCATCAAAAATCGTATCGGGAAGCGGGAAATCTTCCAACGTCTTTGCGCGGAATTCCTTGCGGTAGTGCGGCGCAGGCAACCAGTTACGGTGCGGGGCCTTGTGCAACATCATCACGCAGAAGGGCTTATCCTGTTCAATTGCCTCATCAATGACACACTTCGTCACCTTCGTGAGGTTTTCGGTGGCATACTCGCCCTTGAAGTCCAAGCGCTGACCATTCAACTTGCCACCCGTACCCTGAGGACACTTTTCTGCCTTCGTGAAGAAGAAGGGATCAAAGTAATTTCCCTGCCCCTGATAGATTGCCCAACGGTCCCAGTCGGTATCACGCACCGTGTGCGGACCACCCATGTGCCACTTACCCAAGACTGCGGTGTAGTAACCTGCCTCGCGCATCGTACCACCGACCGTCTTGATTTTGTTCGAAATATCATTGAAGACCGGCACCCCATTCTTGCAGCTGTACATACCCGAAAGGATGCAAGCGCGAGAGGGCGTGCAGATGGAGTTGGTCACGAAGACGTCCTTACAAAGGACACCTTCTGTCGCCAAACGGTCAATGCCCGGCGTCTTATTGATGCGCGAACCATATGCACTAATTGCGTGTGCGGCATGATCATCGGTCATAATGAAGAGGATATTCGGGCGCTTCTTGCCAGAAGCGAGCGACGTCGCAGCAGTGAGCGTACCGCCCATCGCGCTCGCGGCCAAACCAAGGCCTGCAGCCTTTAAAAATGCTCTACGATTCGTCATGTCGTTCTTTTTCCTAATTGTAGTGCCAATGAAGGCAAAACGCTAACCTAAATAATAGTAGCAAAACGAGCGCAAGATTAAAACACCTAATCTGCTTTTTTCATCCCTGTAAACAACTTTTATGGCAGACTTCCATCCAAAAGGTCGCACAATTGCGTGAAGGTGTCGGTCAAATTGTCCAATTTTAGAATTGCTCGTCGGTCTAATTGCGTGGGTGATTCATTCACAATCACTACGCGCGCACCACAGCGATAGGCCTCTTCTGGAAGTGCCGCAGCAGGATAAACCGTTAGCGAACTGCCCAAAACAACCATCAAATCTGCCTCTTGGCAGGCCCTAACAGCCTGTGAAAAGACCGCTTCTGAAAGGTTTTCGCCGTAAAAAACGATGTCAGGCTTAAAGACACCACCACAGGAGCACATCGGCACTTCTCCCGCATGAACGATGGGCACAACTTCGTCATAACTCATCTTCGCGCCACACCGTTGGCAATGATGCCACGAAGGCGACCCATGCACCTCAAAGACATTGCGCGAACCCGCGAGTGTGTGCAGACGGTCAATGTTCTGCGTAACCACCGCCTTCACCAAACCAGAGCGCTCCAATCGCGCCAAAACATTATGCACTGTACAGGGTTGGAAGGCTTCAAGATCATAGACAAAATCCTTGGCCCACGCGTAGAACAAGGAGGGGTCGGAATTAAACAAGTCAATCCCAAAGAGCTCCTCTACGCGATAACCATGAAAGGTGTCATTGTGAATGCCATTCTTTCCACGAAAGTCACGGATGCCACTCGCCGTGGAGACGCCCGCACCAGTAAAGACAACGGTATTGGTTGAGGAGAGAATCAAATCATGAAGTTCACCGACGAGATTCATTTCTGTTTCCTTTCTGACTCATGATCACGCACGAACACCCGATAGGTCACCCCACGCAAGGTCTCATACACGCCGACATACACCGATTGGGTCGTCACGACTAAGCGTTTCCCCTGCCCTCGTGCAGTCACAGTGGGCGACGTGACCACCACCGCCGCCAATGCAAAGAGGAGATTGGCCACCACAATAAACCACCACGAAAAGAAGCGTCCGTACTCGTGCGTATCGGGTTGGGAGACCGAGAACAAGGCATTCGCGGTGTACCACACATGAAAGGTGGCTAATACGCCAAAGAGCCCCGCCCACACTTCAAAGGGAAGCACCCCTGGCACAAAGTACTGCAAAATGCCATAAATCAACACCGCTATCAATAAGTAAAAGGGCACACAGTATGGCGCTAAGGTGATTAAGAGGTTGCTTTTGGAGAGTTGTACAAAGCCGCCCGTTGTCTTAATGCTCACCTTGTAGACCTTTGAGAAGCAACACAATCCTGCCACCGCATGCGTCATCTCGTGAGCGAAGATATACACCACCTGAAGGGCGCTCCCTTTCCAAATATAGAGCAAGGTCATCGCCACACATCCTGCGATGAAACAAACCCGACCACGGGAGAAAAAGGGTTCATTTAAGGTGTCAATTGCGAGCGCTTCAAGGAGGCACCGCACAAGCACCCAAACCAAGGGCACCCCAATCATCGCCACCAAAAACAAAAATGCCTTTTTCATTGATTACGCATGCCTAAATGAAAACGTCTCCGAGTTCGTCGCTAACCTGCTCGCACCCGAAGACGTTTCTCTGCACCTTTCGCAATTTATTCCTCTGCAGGCGCCTCTTCGCTGACACCGGCCAACGCTTCAAAGCGCGTCTTTGTGCCAGGCAAACTCTCTGCCAATTCGCGACATTTGGCCACCGCATCGCGCAAGGTCTTGGACTTCTGCACGGTTGCCGCGCCAAAGTAACGCATCACAAAGAGATACGCACCCACTGCAAGATCGGCGCGATCTGAGTGACGGAGCGAGCGCGCCCCTGCGTCATCAATAATCGTGCTCTGCATCATTCGGAAGGCGAGATTCTGCTGATTTGCGACAAACTTGGCCCACGGCACCTGTTGGTTATTCACCGTCACCGCATCGGCGGTGGCCGCAGTAATGCCCATCTGCTTGAAACGGCCCTCCTTGATTGCCGTCATCCAGAAGGTCTTCAACGTCTGGAATGCCTCAATGCGATCCGCCACTTTCGTTGAAGCCGCCTTTGCTTCAGCGCTCTTCAAACGTGCCTGACGGGTCTTAAAGAGTTCCTGAGCCTTCTCTGGCATAAAGCTATCCAAATCCCCCGCGACGGCCACTTCAATCGTTGCCACCGAGGCGACTTCTTCTTCAATTTCACGCTTAGCGGCTTCCGCTGCGAGGCGTTCACGTTCGGCAATACGCGCCTTACGTTCCTCTTCCTGACGAGCAGCCACGGCCGCTTCCATCTCAGAACGAGCCTTAGCCACCACCTTCTGCCAATTCTTTTCAGCGTTTGCCACCGCCTTCTGATTCGCCGCAAAAGCCTTCACCTCTGGCAGTGCCTCATGTGCTTCAATTGCCTTCGTCGCTTCCGTAAGGGCGGCGGAGCCATCTTCAGCATTCGCCTGCAGGTCATTGAGGGTGGTTCGTACGGTTTCCTTCGCGGTGACCACGCCATTCATGGCCTCAACCTTCGCCAACAAATCCTGCACATCGCGCAACATCTCTGTCGGCGCTTCGCCTTCTTGACGGATCAACCACGAGGTGTTTTCGGGCAAAACAGCGCGTTCCGCGCGCTTGACCATGCGCTTCACCTGTGCACCTGCAGTCTTCGCCGCGGACTTGGCATCCACGTAGGATTGTTCAAATTGTTTAACCAATTCACCCAAAGCCTTCAAGTCTGCTGCGGCCTGTGCCACTGCGGGATCCACCGCCACCACCGGTTGTTCCGAAGGCTTCGCGCCAGATTGCTTCTTACCTGCATTCACCAACAACAAGATGATACTTGTGAGCACAAGCAAGACGCCCACACCAATGCCCGCGCCAATTCCAATGACTGCGCCCTTGCTCAAGCCCTTCTTCTTGGGGAAGAGGGAGGCATTGAGATTTTCCACAGAGGGCATCGGACGCGAAGGCACCGAAATGGTGGCGCCTGACTTCGGCTTCGCCGACTTCAACATCACGCGCTTGCCGCCCTTGCCAGAACCTACCTCTTTCGCGATATCGGCCAACAAGGAATCGTAGTTGGGATAACGACGCATCGGCTCAGCTTCGAGCATGCGCATCACGATTTTTGCAATGTTTTCTGGGCAACTCGGCGCCACTTCTTGCAAGGGGCGAGCAGGTCCCAGCAAGCGAGCCTTCATCACATCCACTGCGGTCTCACCCTCGAAGGGGGGCACGCCCGCGATGGCGTGGTAAAGCGTTGCGCCAAGCGAATAGATATCCGCGCGCAAGTCCACCTTCTGACGGCGCAAAGTTTCCGGCGCGATGTAGTAAGGCGTACCCCACACTTCATTGTTCGCCGCCGCCTTTGCACCCGCCAAGGCCGCAATGCCGAAGTCGGCGAGCTTTGCCTCGCGTGCTTCGTTGATCAAAATATTCTCAGGCTTCACGTCACCATGGACCAAGCCCTGCTCTGCTGCCGCCTTCAAGCCCTGCGCAATCTGCCGACCGATGGACATCACCGTGTGTGCATTCACGGGACCATCCTTCATCATCTTGTCCAAGGCATCCGGTTGCACCAATTCCATCACCAAATAGGGTTGGCCCTCGCTTTCACCGAAGGCATACACACCCACGATGTTCGAACTATTCAAACGGGCCGCCGACTGCGCTTCACGCTTAAAACTCTCAATGAAGGTGGGGTCTTCTTCTGCCTTATCGCGCAAAATCACCTTCACCGCGATTTTACGTTGCAACCCCGTATCAATGCCTTCATACACTGCGCCCATGCCACCGGCACCAATCAGACGCAGGAGATGATACTGCCCCAAGCGTCCAGGCACCATCACCTGCTTACCACAGGCCGGACAGGTCACCTGCGAAAGCGGCGCTCCTGCCACGGTTAAATCGGCACCACATTCAGGGCACTTCGGCGTTTCCAATGCTTGGGCTACAATTCCGGTCGCAATCATACTTCTTCCCTATTCTCAAGCAAAACGTTCGCGCAATAGCTGAACAGCCTGTTCCAAAAGTGTTTCATTAATCTCGTGGACTTCCGTTTTATTCCCCAAGCCCTGCGGTAAGGTCACGCAGAGTTCGCCGCCCAGGTGTTCACGGAATTGACGCAGACCTTCGACAATCGCCAACTTTCCATCCGTCGAACGCAACGTCAATTCGTCGCACCACACGCGCAGTCCGCACTCACGCAAGATGGAAATTACACGCGTTGCCTCCATCCCAGAGACGAGTCCGAGCAACGAAGCATAAAGCATATCCAGCGCAATGCCAATCGCCACCGCCTCCCCGTGCGAGAGTTGCCAACACGTAATCGACTCCAAGCGGTGCGCACTCCAGTGACCAAAGTCCAACGGACGCGCCGAACCGCGTTCAAAGGGATCGCCACCATAGGCAATGTGCATCAGATGAAGTTCTGCCGTACGCTCGACCAACTTCTCCATCGCGTCCAAATCACGCATCCGCAGCGCATCCGTGTGTTCCTGAATCCACTGCAAGAAGGCAGCATCCTTAATCGTCGCCACCTTCACGGCTTCAGAGATGCCATTTCGCCAATCTTGGTCAGAGAGCGTGGTCAAAAGAGAAACATCGTTAATCACCGCATAGGGTGGAGCAAAGGTACCCAGGAAATTCTTGCCCGACGCATAGTCAATGCCATTCTTAACGCCAATGCCCGCATCAGCCTGCGAAAGCGTGGTGCTATTAATGCGAATCAAACGACATCCGCGATGAATAATCGTGGCGGCATAGCCCACCGTATCCTGCACCGCACCACCACCGATGGCAATAAACGTATCCTTACGCCCAAAGTGCGTTTGGTAAGCCAACTTCACCAAACGTTCAACCGCCGTGTCCTGTTTCTTCGCAAACTCGCCCCCTGGAATACTCTCAATAGGCGCCGCCAACGAAATCTCAGGCGCATTCGCCATCACCCACGCAGTAATTTTCTTTGTGAGGTCAGGTTGCGCCTCTTCCAAGCCACGATCTAAGACAATCAACACGCGATGCGGCGAAACATCTGTCACGTCACGCAAAATCGCACGCGTCAAAACATCACACTCCGCAGAAAAAACATCCCTGCAGAAGGTCACCGGATATTGATACGCCACCGTAAAGCGTTGCTCAAACGTTTTCATTACACCTACAGTATAGCAAGAAAAACGCGCCCGCGCTACATTAATTAAGAAAAGAAAAGAGTGTAAACAAAATTCCACACCCTCTTCCGAAGCCACGGGGGTTCGGGAGTGACCCCGTCGTTTGGTGTGTCACACGTATAGCGAAACATATAGAAAATGACCTTTTAAATCTCTTCTCTCCACGCACACTAAAAGTGTAGCAAAACGGAGCCAAGTAGTCAACTCTACCGACCCAGGTAAGCGAAAATTTCGCGATAAGTAGGCGAAATTTCCGCTTGAAAATCGGCGACTTTGCCCACCCAAAATCGCTGACTTTGCTCGGGAATTTCGCTGATATTGCTCGCCAATTTCGCTGATATTGACCCGAAATTTCTTTAGCTTTTCCCCAAAAAGCTACTACTTGTTGATAACTTTTCTATCACACTTGGTCCAAAATTTCGCAAGGAAGCCGCTGTAGCGGAGTTGATTTCATCACATTTTCGCTTTATCTCTTTATTTCTCAAAGAGTTATGAAATTTTGATAAAGCTGAGCAAAAGTGCCGAAAATGGACCGATCCGCCGAAAGATTTTCAAAAAACTGCGTCGAAAAAGGTGAATTGTTGATAACTTGTTGATAACTCAAAAAAGTTTTCAACAGGCGAAAAATCGCCAAAATTTTCGAAAAAGTGACAAACCTGCGTAAGGAATTTTGAA
>JAFYWN010000018.1 GCA_017558005.1 Kiritimatiellia bacterium
TAGCGGATTTGCTGACTTTTTGTATCTTGGCGCGCCGCCCCCCGGGGGGCGTAGGGTGATGGGTCTTCTTCTTTCCTTTTCGACACACCTTTCTCTGAACGGGTCTCTTCTTACCCCCGCGGTTATATTGTGCAATATTTAGTGAGGCGATGTCATTTTGATGGCGTTTTGAGTGAGTTTTTGCTATTCTATTATGGATATGGAAAAATTACGAAAATCCTTTTTTGATCAATTGGATTGGTGGGCATTTTGGGTCTGCTGTGGGGTGGCTTTTTGTGTCTATCTTTTTTCGCTTGGTCCATCGGTGGGTTTGGAGGATGCAGGAGAGTTGGCTACGGCGGCGCATGTCTTAGGAGTGCCCCATCCGCCAGGCTACCCTTTGTGGACGATGTTGGGGTGGCTTTTTTGTCGCTTGTTTGGTTGGGTCACGTGGCATGGTTTTGCGAATCCGGCCTGGGCGGTTGCGCTTTTTTCGGCAGTTTCGGGGGCGTTAGCCACGGGGCTGACGGCTTTGCTGGCCGTGCGTTCGGGACGTGATTTGCTTCAGTCGAGTAGTGATGCAAGTGGGACGGGTGAGATTTCGCAACGGGATTGGTGTGCGTGGTGTGGGGGCGTTGTGGGGAGTTTGTGCTTTGCCTTTTCTCCCGTGATGTGGTCGCAGGCGGTGATTGTGGAGGTGTATGCGTTAGGGGCGCTCTTTATGGCGGCGGTCATGCTCTTAACGTATCGTTGGTTGCAACGACCTTCTGGGCGTGTATTGGTTTGGTTGGGGTTGATTTTTGGATTGGGGTTGACGAATTACCAAGTTTTACTCTTGGCGGCATTGCCGATTGCGTTGGTTGTTTTTCTCTCAAAACGCGAATTGGCCTTTTCATTTATTGCCACAGGGGTGCCCCTTGGATTGACGATTTACCTCTTGATGTTGGGCGCGCTCCCTTCGGCCGACCTCTTCTCAACCCCCGGTGCGCCAGTAATCTTAAGACCTGCGGAGGTATTTTCTTCGGGTGACTTCCCCTTGCTTGCGCCGTGGTATTTTTATCTTTTGTTTACGCTGTTGTCTGCGGCCACGTTGCTTACAGCGGTCTTTGCCAAGACCCTTAAGTTGGTGGCAGGCCCCATTTTGGGATTGGTGGTGTTACTCATCGTCTCCGAGGTGTGTTGGGCGCCAACCGTTTTGCCAAAGGATTTTTCTGGGACGCTCTATTCCTTTTGGCATGCGTGGGCGGTTTATTTGGTGGCACTGGGTACTTTGTGGGGGTGCGTGTGGCGTACGGATAAGGGGCGACGCTTTGCGCTGGTGGTGACGGTGGTGCAGGGGGCCCTATTGGTCATGCTGCAACAAGGTCTTTTGCGTGGGTTGGAGCATCCGACGACGGGATGGTTTTGGTGGGGGGTGATTTGGAACCTTGCGGTGCTGTGGATGGCGAAGCGACTCTTGGAGCAGGGGAAGACGGTTGCAGGAACGATTTTGGCGGCGGAGTTGGGCGTGTCTGTTTACGCATACATGCCCTTGGTGTCGGATTGGTTAAATCCCGCGATGAATTGGGGGTATGCGCGAACGTGGGAAGGGTTTAAGCATGCGATTTCGCGTGGGCAGTATGAGGCAATTGCGCCAGCGACCTTTTTCTCGCGTGACTATCTCTTGCAGTTGTGGGATTATGTCTTAGATTTGCGCCTGCAATTTTCGTTGCCAGTGATTGGCGTGGCGGTGGTTGGCACAGGGATGCTCGTGCGACAGGCGATTCGCAACCATTTACGGCGGAATTTGATTTGGCTACTCAGTACGCTCTTCTTCTTTGCGGTGATGTCGGCGCTTTTGGTGGCCTTGGCGAATCCTTCGGGTGATCTTCAGGATGGCTTTATTCAAAAGGTTAAATTTATCTCATCGCATGGCGTATTTGCTTTGTGGGTGGCCTATGGGCTCGTGATGCTTTTGGTCTTCTTAACGAAGCGATTGGCTCGTAAGGGGTTGATTATCGGTGGGGTGATAGCGAGTGTTGTGGCGCTGTTGCCATTATTTGAAAATGCATTTAATGACCGTCTGATTCACACAATGGGCGCAGCAGAACAGTGTGGGCATGACTTCGGATGGCAGTTTGGCGCTTACATGTTAGGGGGCGCTCCCACGATCAATGCCGAATTGTCGGATGATGAAGAGCCCTTGCCCGATCCCTTTTGGCCACCGCCGATGGCGACTGACGCGGTGCTTTTTGGTGGGACAGATCCAGGACGCTTTGTGCCGACGTATATGGTGCATGCGGCGGGATTCCGTCCAGATATCTTTGTTCTGACGCAAAATGCCTTGGCCGATCCAACGTATATGAATGTCGTGCGTGACCTCTATGGTGAAACCTTGTGGTTGCCAACGGCTGACAATGTGCGGACTGCATTCACGGATTACGTGGATGAAGTGCAGGCAGGGAAGCGGACCACGAAGGGGCAAATTGTTGAGGAAAATGGCCACATGCGCATTACGGGCTCTGCGGCGGTAATGGACATCAATGAGATGTTGGCGCGGCAGATTTTTGATCGTAATCCAAACACGTTTTACGTGGAAGAAAGCTACGCAATGCCGTGGATGAATGAGTACTTGAGTCCGGCAGGGCTTGCGATGCGATTGAATCGTGAGGCGGGTGAGGAGTTAAGTGCAGTCGCCGTGCGGGATGCGGACTTCTGGGACTGGATGGCGCGTCGATTGACTTCGCGCAGTGCGTATCGCAGAGATTTTGCGGCGAAGAAGAGCTTTTCAAAGTTGCGCTCTTCAATTGCGGGAATCTATGCTGCGCGGAATATGACAGTTTGTGCAGAGCGTGCCTTTGAGGATGCGCTACGATTGTATCCCGTCTCTTCAGATGCGGCCTTTAGAACCATTCGTGAAGGCTATTTGCCAACGGGGCAGTTTGACACTGCGTATCGTTTGATTCGACGTTACTGTCAGGTGGATCCAAAAAATGAACGTGCGAGCCGTCTCAAAGGACGTTTGGAAGAACTTGCCCAAGCACATCAACGCTTTAAGCAGTTGACGGAGCAACTGATTAAGGGTGAGATTACAACCGCTGAGACGTGTGAATTGGCCGCAGTTTGTGAAACGTTGGGGATGCGGCAAGAGGCGGCGTCTTATTGGAAACGCGTCTTAACGGCAGAGGATTTAACCGCACGTAATGCACGTGATGGGTGTATCGCATTGCAACGGTTGCGAGAGTTTGAATTAGCGATGGCATTTTTGCTTCGCGTGCCAGAGGCGGTTTGGGCGACCTTTACGGAGGTGGAACTTGTCGCCTCGGCGGGATTAGCGCAAACTTGCGGAGATTCACAGTTGGCGCTTTTGATGTTTCAGTGTGCACTTCAGACCTATCCCTCTTCTGGAAGAGTTTGGCTCGGAGTGGCACTTTACTACTATGAAGTCGGAAATGAAGCACAGGCATATGAGTGTATGTGTGCCGCAGTGCGTTGTGGAGCGGCGGGACTAATAGAAGCGGATCCCGCTGTGACCGAAATTTTTCTTCGCCTTATGCGGCGCTATGGTCCGCGGAAAGGAACACGTTAATGGATCGTATTCGTGTTGTTTTTATGGGGTCGGCAGATTTATCTGCGATCATGTTGGAACGATTGGCTAAAGAAACGGACACCATTCAATTGGTGGGATGCGTGACGCAACCCGATAAGCCTGCGGGGCGCAATAAGCGGTTGACCCCATGCGCCTGTAAGGCCTTTGTGGATAAGATGGGGATTCCCTGTCTTACACCCAAAAAGGTGAACGCAGAAGACAGTTTGGCCCAGATTGCCGCTTGGTTGCCAGATGTCATTGTGGTCGTGGCGTATGGACAGATTTTGAGCCGAAAGCTCTTGGATATCCCCACGTTAGGGTGCATCAATATCCACTTATCGTTGTTGCCACGTTATCGTGGTGCTTCTCCTATCCATGCTGCATTATTGGCAGGAGACAAAGTGACAGGTGTTTCGGCAATGTTGATGGACGAGGGAATGGATACGGGGCCCGTGCTCAAGTCGCTTGAGACGCCTATTCAGGACGAGGATACACTCGAAACGCTCCATGACCGTTTGGCTGATTTGGGCGCGCAACTCTTAGTGGACGTTTTGCCTGAGTGGGCCTATTTCCGCGTGCGACCTACGCCACAGAATCCTGACCAAGTGGTAACGGCTTACAAGATTAAGAAAACGGATGGGCTCTTGCATTGGTCTGAGCCAACGGAAACAACGCTCCGAAAGATTCGTGCGTACACACCCTGGCCCTCATGCTTTACCTACTTCCCGCCAGATGAGAAGGAAAAACAACAAAATCCCGAGGCGACCACTGGAAAGATGTTGAAGGTGCTTTCGGCGAAGGCAGAGGCGGTGCCTGTAGATGCAGAAGCGGCTATCCCTGGTACCGTGCTTGAATCTGGCAAAAATGGTTTGTTAGTGCGTACGAGCGATGGCGCATTACGCATTTCACGAATCCAACCCGAAGGTGGCAAGGCCATGGAGGTTCAGGCGTGGTTGTGCGGACATGCAATCCCGCCAGGCATGGTCTTCATTACGCCGCCGCCTCCTGCGGCGCAACCCATCGCCGCCTATCGTCGCACCTAATTGATGGTGGCGTGCCTTGAATAATCAATTTTAACTGAAGGTTTCATACTATGGAAACAGCACAACGTAAGACAATTGTTATTGGCCATCGTAATCCGGATACAGACTCAATCGTTTCTGCTATCGCTTATGCAGAGTTAAAGCGTCAGCAAGGATTGACCAACTGTATGCCTGCACGTGGTGGTAAGTTGACGCCGCAGACGGAATACGTTTTGACACGCTTTGAAACACCTGCGCCGACCTTTATTCCCGATATGTTGCCGAAGGTGGAATACTTTTTGCCTGAAGGCACTCCCACCACAGTGCAGGCGAATACCTCCTTGTGGGATGCATTGGAACTGATGGATAAGAATCGCCTTTCGGCTATCCCTGTGGTGGATTCAGAGGGGTATTACCAGGCTTTTCTCACGCACAACACTTTTACGGAAAATATCATTCACAAGGCAGACCCGCATCGTAAGGCGATTATTCCAACCAGCATTAATTTGTTGGCGCATACCTTGCGCGCGCAACCGCTCCTGGTCTTTGATGGGAATGCGGTGGTGAAGAGCCGTGTCTTGGTCGCAGGTTCTACGAAAGAGGCCTTTGAGCAGATTTTAAAGACTGAAATCTCGAAGAATACGATTGCGATCATTGAGAATCGTTCTACGATTTTGGACCTTTGTGTGAACTACAAAGTGCGTGCAATCGTGCTTACGGGTGGTCAACCCCTGTCAAAGGAACTTCATGCCCGAGCAAAAGAAGCGGGCATTTCGGTGCTCATTTCGCCGTACGATATCGCAAGTACTGTCTATTTGACGTTGTATTCAATGCCGGTGAGTACGATGGCAACGACCGCCATCAAGGCGGTGCATCACACGGCTTTGGTGCGAGATGTGCAGCAGGCGGTTAAATCTTCGCCGTCGCGTTCGGTGCCGGTCATTGATGATAATGGCAAGGTCGTGGGAATCTTGAGTGAGCGAGACCTCTATAAGCAACCGAATGTGGACGTCATTTTGGTGGACCACAATGAGCTTTCGCTTGGCGTTGAGGGCTTGGAGCAATTCCGCATTGTGGAAATCTTGGACCACCACAAGTTAGGTAATTTCCCGACGCATGAGCCGATTGAATTCATCAATCGCGTGGTGGGCTCCACGTCTACAATTGTTGCTTGCCTTTATCAAGAACGTAAGGCCGTGCTGTCGCCCAACATTGCAGGGTTGCTCCTCTCGGCAATTATTACCGATACGTTGGGGCTAAAATCCCCCACGACGACAGACACAGATCGCAATATGGCCGAGTATCTTTCGGGGCTCTTGAATCTTGATGTGGAAGAATTGGCGCATGACATCTTCTCGCATGCCGCACGTATTGTGGATCTTTCCACCGAAAAATTGCTCACGTTGGACGCGAAGCACTACGAAGAAGGAAATATCGCCTTTGACGTGGCGCAGATTGAAATTAGCTCCTCTGACGAATTGCGTGGTCGTTTGCCCGACTTGTTGGCCGGCTTGAAGGATCATTGCCGTCACGAGAAGCTCTATTTTGCCGCCTTGATGGTGACCGATATCGCCGCATTGAACTCGGTGCTCTTGGTCGCAGGCGATTCACAATTTGTCTCAAAAATTCCCTTCCCGCATTACGAAAATCAGGAAAATGCCTTCCTCTGCCGTGGCATCATGTCTCGTAAGAAGCAGCTCTTGCCGCTCTTACTCGAACAGATCTCAGTGCTTCAGACGTCTTCGTTGAGGTAAACGTATGCAGTTATCGGTTGCCGAACCGCATGGGATGTGCTCGGGTGTCGCTCGCGCTTTAGAAATCGCACATCGCACATTAGATGCGTATCCTGCGGACACCTTATGGTGTTTTCACGAATTAGTGCATAACGAACACGTTGTTGCGGAATTACAACGCCGTGGCGCGATTTTCGTAGACGATATTGAGGTCATCCCACAAGGTGCGCGCGTCCTTTTTTCTGCGCATGGCGTGAGCCCTGCCGTGCGCAAAGCAGCAGAAGCACGGCAACTTGAAATTGTAGATGCCACGTGTCCCTTTGTGGCAAAGGTCCACGCAGAAGCGCGTCGATTTGCGACCGAGTCCGCTCCGATAGCCTTAATTGGACATAAGGGGCACGATGAAGTGGTGGGCATCCTTGGCGAGGCGCCAGAGCGTATTCATGTGATTGAAACGTTGGAAGATGTGGTGACATTGCGACAAACCCTAAGCGAAAAGACATTGATGGTCTTAAGTCAAACCACGGTAAGTGAGGCGATGTATGAAGCGCGTGTGGCGGAGTTGAAGCAGGCGGGATTTGACGTTTGCTTCCCCAATGCCTTGGATATCTGCTATGCCACGCGCGAACGCCAACAGGCCGTTCGTGAACTTGCGGCGCGTGTGGAGTGCGTCTTAGTGCTTGGGTCACGGAATTCCTCGAACTCAAAGCGCCTCGTTGAGGTGGCTGAAAGTGTGGGGTGCCGTGCACATTTGATTACTGCGCCCGATGACCTTGAGCAAATAGATTTGACTGGCGTGCAACAACTGGGCTTAACTTCTGGTGCGTCTACCCCTGAAGCACTCTTAAATGAATTACGTCAACGTCTGGAAGTCGCTCATTAATTTCTCTCCTCGCCGACGATGTTTGCCCAAATTGCCATTGAACAAGTGCCGAATATGCTCTTTACGTACAAAATCCCTGAGGGGATGGAGGTGCGTGTGGGGCAACGTGTCTCTGTGCCATGGCAGCGCATTTATCGCTTGGGCTATGTCATTGCTTTGACCACAGAGTCGCCGTATCGGCCAAAGCCATCTCAGCACCTTCTTCAAGACGATTTATTCCAAGCCGAAGATTCAGCCAAAATAAAGGCTATTCATGCGATTGATGATGAATTGCCTTACTTTTCTGAACCCTTGATTAAGTTGTTGAGGTGGTTGGCAGACTACTATTCGGTTGGGTTTACCTTGGCATTAAGGAGTGCGCTCCCTGCGCCTGTGCGAGCGGGACGAGTAGGGGAGAAGGCTGTCTTTATGGTTGCGCCGGTGGAGCCCTTGCCCACACAGTTGCCACCACTCTCAAAGCGTCAAGCCGAACTCTACAAAGAGATTGTGCGAATTGATGGCGGACGGATGGTACAAGTGTGCGAAGAATTGGGGACAACACCCGCCACGTTACGTAAATTGGCGCAACTCGGTTACATCACGTGCGAACAGGTGGTGGTCGCAAGAAGTCCACTGCAGGGGCGCCACGTGCTTCCTTCAAAGCCACTTCAGTTAACCGAGGGGCAGGCACAAGCATTAGCAACAATTCTTCAGGCCACCCGTCCCGTGCTCCTCTTCGGGGTGACGGGCTCTGGAAAGACAGAAGTCTATATGCAAGCAATCGCAAAGACGTTGGAGGAAGGACGTGATGCGATTATGTTGGTGCCAGAGATTTCGCTCACGCCCCAAACGGTTAGCCGATTCGCGTCTCGCTTTGGGAAAACGGTTGCCGTCTTGCATAGTGCGTTAAGTGATGGCGAACGTCATGACGAGTGGCATCGTATTCGTCGTGGCGAGGCGCGCGTCGTGGTGGGACCGCGTTCGGCGGTCTTTGCGCCTGTGCGAAATTTGGGTCTCTTGATTGTGGATGAGGAACATGACAGCGGTTATAAACAGGATGAAAGTCCGCGTTATTCCGCACGTGATGTCGCCGTTGTGCGTGCCACCATGGAACATGCAAAGTGTATCCTTGGATCTGCTACGCCCTCACTTGAGAGTTGGCGAAATGCGACTGAGCTTGGAAAATACACCCTCGTACGAATGTCTGAACGTGCGGGCGGTGGGATGCTCCCTGTCGTAACGGTATTAAACATGCGCGATGCCGCACCTGCGGGCGGGCCAACGCCCATCTTTAGTCCGCCGCTCATTGATGCCATGCGGAGTCGCATCGAGCGTGGCGAACAGATTATCCTCTTCTTAAATCGTCGCGGGTATGCACCCACCTATCAGTGCGATGCTTGTAAGGAGTCGGTGATCTGTTCAAAGTGTAGCGCCAAGATGACGTATCATGTGAAGGATGACACGCTTCGCTGTCACCTCTGTGGCACTTGGCAACGTCCTCCAATGCGTTGCCCATCGTGTGGGATGCCGGTCTTTAATCGGTTGGGATTTGGCACGCAACGCGTTGAGACGGCCCTCCATGCGATTCTGCCACAGGCGCGAATCATTCGTATGGATGCAGATAGTACCTCACGACGTCATAGCCATGATGAACTCCTCTCTGCCTTTCGTGCGAAAGAAGCCGACATTTTGCTCGGTACACAAATGATTGCGAAGGGGTTGGACTTCCCGAATGTGACCTTGGTCGGCATCTTGGCGGCAGATCGTTCTTTGGACATCACTTACGATTTTCGCGCAGCAGAACGTACCTTTCAGTTGATTGCCCAGGTTTCTGGACGTGCAGGACGAGGCTCTTTGCCAGGGGAAGTGGTGGTACAAACCTTCCAACCTGAACACCCTGCCATTCGCTTAGCGGCGTTATGTGACTATGAACAGTTCGCGCAAGAAGAGCTTGAGTTGCGTCAAGATTCAGGCTTGCCTCCCTATAAAAAACTTGCCTGTGTGACATTTGCAGGAAAAGATTCAGATAAGGTTGCCGCTGCGGCAACTGCGGCAACGCGTCGATTTAATGCTTGTCGTGGATTAGAGGTCACCCCCGCAATGCCCGCCCCATTGGAAAAGAAAGAGGAGTGGTGGCGTTGGCAGATTCTCTTGCACGGGGAGAGCGCGAAGGGAATTGCGGCTGCGTGTGATCATGTCCTCCCTAAAGAGACGCGAATAACCGATGACCTGAGAATTTTGGTTGATATTGATGCCGTCTTCCTCGCATAGCATCGAAATCTTCCCCTCACAACACCTCAACTTCATGCGCTTCAAACAAATCAAAGCGCAGTCCACTATAAGACGAAAGTGTCGTCTCAGTAAAGATAAACGCCGCTTCACGATAGAGAAGAATGTCTCTTCATGGCAGAGGTAAATGTCTCTTCACGGCAGAGGTAAGTGTCTCTTTATGGTAGAGATGAGTGCGTAGTTGATTGCAAAGATAAATGCTTATCTGTCACAAAAACTAAACCTTCGTCTTCAAACAAACAAAAGTTTGGCCCAATGCTTTGATGGATTGAAATAAAGCAAAGAAGCGAGAATGTTTGGCCGAAGGTGAGTCCTTTCGGCTAACGTGGGTGGATTAAGGATGGATTAGTTGCGCTGGAAGCGACGTGCGAGTTCGCGGTAGGTCGTCAAAATCATGACGGGGCGACCGCGTGGGGTAGTGTAAGGCATCGCACATTGAGAGAGGTCACGAAGGAGAAGCTCGGCCGCTTCGCGTGTCTTTATAGGGAAGGTACGTGCAACTGCGGAGGCCGCGGCGCGAGCCGCAACTTCTTGTCGCCAGTGGTCAATCCCTTTACGAACGCCAGTCTTATCTAATTCTACGGCAATCTCGGGAATGAGTGTGCTGGGTGGAATCTCCGCCAAGGCTACAGGCAAGGCATCAACGAGGAAGGTGTTGGAAGAAAACGCACTAATGCCAAAGCCGCAAGCTTCTAATTCTGGTAGAAAACGTGAGACGCGATCGGCATCTGAAGGGCTCAGTTCAAGTGTTTCAGGGATGAGCAATGGCTGGGTGGCGGGTTGGTGGGCTTGCTTGATGAAGCGTTCATAGGCAATACGCTCTAATGCGGCACTTGCATCAATGGTAACGTAACCCTGTTCGGTGATAACCAACCAATAGCCAGACTCAAGCACATCAGCAATGCGCAACCACGCGAAGTTGACCTTGCCCATGGGTTGCGCTTCAGGTGGCGTTGCAGGCGGAACAATCGGCGCAATGCGTTCGGGAGGAGCGCTGACGGGTGGGAAGGGGGCGGGTGGAGGCGTCGGGAAGTGGATGTGCTGTTGGGTCGCAGGCGGCACAACGGGGCGAGGTGCTTGCGGTGTGGGGAGCGGCGTCACTGGCGAAAGTGGCGCTGGTGCGACGGCACTGACACTCCTTGGCGGTTGACTCGGTTGGCTTGGTGTGGGGGGCTCAACCTGTGGTGTGGGCGCCTGAAAGAGATTCAGCGCTTGGGCAATCGCATTGGTGACGGCGTCAATAACACGGTTGCCATGACGAAAACGCACTTCGCGCTTGGCAGGATGTACGTTGACATCCACCGCCTCAGGGGGTAAATCAATAAACAAGACGAGAGACGGACGACGATCGCGCAGGGGCCACACTTCGCGAATGGCGTATTGAATCTGTGCAGCCGTCGCAGGACGATGGTTGACAAAAACGTACTGTTCAGGGGTGCCGAGGGCAGGGGCGTCCACGCGAGAGATGTACCCCGTAACGGAGACCTCGTTCTCGGTGTGTTGGATGGTCGTGAGGGTGCGTGCTAAGGGCGCACCAAGTAAGGTGCGGATGCGGTCATCCAAGGTGTCTCCTTCGGGCAGACGAAAGAGGTCTTTTCCGTCTGCTCGTAGGCGAAGGGCCACGTGGGGATGCGCTAAAGCAATGGCCGTTAGGGCTTGTCGGATGCGCGAGAGTTCTGTTGCAGGGGCGCGGAGAAACTTTCGGCGCGCGGGGAGGTTGAAGAAGAGATCGCGAATCTGAAGGGTGGTGCCAATAGGATGGCCTGTTTCAGAAACGTCTTCAAGGGTGCCGCCGATAGCCGTTAATTGTGTGCCACTCTCTGCTTCGGCACAACGCGTCATTAATGTAAAACGAGAGACGCTGGCAATTGAGGGAATCGCTTCACCACGGAAGCCAAAGGTGTTGATCTGAACGATATCTTCGGAGTCGGAGATTTTGCTTGTGGCTTGACGTTCTAAGGCTGCCAGGGCATCTTCGCGCGACATGCCATAGCCATTGTCTTCGACCTCAACGAGTTTGGTGCCGCCACTTTCAATTGAAACCGTAATCCGTGTTGCGGCGGCATCGAGCGCATTTTCCACGAGTTCTTTCACGACAGAGGCGGGACGTTCAACCACTTCGCCTGCAGCGATTTGGTTGGCAACCGTTTCTGGTAATTTTTTTACGGCGCGCCGTTGTCCGAAAGATGGCAGACTCATGCCCGTTGCTCCTGGATAAATTGGCGAATTTTCGTCAGGAGTGAGGCTTGATCAAGCGCTCCCCATGTGCGCAATTCTTGTTCGGAACCTTGTGGCACGAAGTGGTCATCCCACCCCAAAATCAACACCGGAGCATCATGCGTTTCGGCAACCGCCGAACCAAATCCCGCCTGAATCGCCGCATTTTCCAAGGTGATTAAGGGGCGACCTTTGAGGTTGTTCAAGCACTCTGGCAATGGTTTGATTCGCTCAATGGCGATGTAGGGCAGACCCAATTCGGTGGCGATAGGTGCCGCCCAGGTTGCCGTATCACCCAATGCAAGGAGGCACGGGGTCTTTAGGGTCTCTGGAATCGGCAAGGATTCGGGCAACTGTTCACAAATGGGACCACGTGGATAACGGATGATAACAGCATCATTGCCCGTTAATGCTTCACGCATTGCCTGCTTTAAGCCCGCACGGGTGGCTGGCGCATAGAAGGTTAGATTCGGAAGCGCACGGAACATCGCAATGTCATAAAGACCATGATGGGTCGGACCATCTGCCCCAACGACGCCCGCACGGTCCAAGCAGAGCGTGACGGGTAAGTGAGGCAAACAAATGTCGTGCATCATGCAGTCAACGGCACGCTGGGCAAAGGTTGAGTAAATCGCCACGAAGGGGCGAAGCCCTTCTGCGGCAAGTCCTGCCGCAAAGGCAAGCGCATGGGCTTCACAAATGCCCACGTCATAGGCACGTTTGGGGAATTTACGGAAGAAGTCGCCAAGGCCTGTCCCGTCGCGCATTGCAGCGGTGACTGCAACAATCCGTGGGTCTTCTGCCGCTAATTCACACAAGATGGCCCCAACTGCATCCGACCAACTTTCTGGTGCTTGCGCTTTCCCTTGCGCTGAAGTGTGTTTTGACCAAGGTGCCACGCCATGCCATTTCGAGGGATCGCGCTCTGCAGGGGCGTAACCCTTCCCTTTGACCGTCGCAATATGAAGCGCGACAGGGACGTGACCCTCCGCCGCAGCGCGCAATGCTCCGCAAAGTGCGGGGATGTCATGACCATCAATGGGGCCGATGTAACGCAACCCAAGGTCTTCGAAGATAGCCGAACGGTGACGCAATAAAAGGGGTTTTACTGCACGCTTGAAGGCTCGATAGAGGGATTTGAGCCCCGTAAGGCGGAGCTTATGACCCGCAAGTTCCGCTGCGGCACGAATACGGTTGTAACGAATCCCTGCAATACGACGAGCAAACATGCGTGCAAAAGCGCCGACATTCTGCGAAATGCTCATCCCATTGTCATTGATAACCAAGATCATGCGTTCGGTGGTGTGGCGAATCGCATTGAGCGCTTCAAGGGAGATGCCATTGGTTAATGAGGCATCACCTACAACCGCTAAGATGGCTTCGGTCCCATTTCGGGCGTCACGTGCTGCCGCCATGCCTAATGCCGTGGAGAGGGCCACACCTGCATGACCGCCAACGGTAGCGTCAAAGCTTGACTCGGCAGGGAAAGGAAAGCCGCGCACTCCGCCGAATTGGCGTAAGGTGTCCATCTCTTGATTGCGCCCCGTGAGCATTTTCCACGCATAACTCTGATGGCCCACATCCCAAATTACCTTGTCGGTCGGGAAATTAAAGACGCGACAAAGTGCGATTGTGAGTTCAACAGTACCTAAGCTTGGGGCGAGATGGCCTCCTGTTCGGGAGACCACATCAATCATCCGCTCACGGATTTCGGTTGCCAAACGAGGAAGCGCGTCCTCTGGCAGAAGACGAACATCCTCGGGGGTGTGGATTTGTTCTAAAAGTGTTTCGGCCATAGTCCGAAAATTAATAACCTAAGAATTGATAGAAGCGCGAACGCAGGTCGCCATTGACATTTACCGGTTCATCCGGGCCACCGCGCAAATCAATGTAGTCAGAGAGAATGTAGAAGGCTTCACGCAACACGGGATCGGTCTTAAAGGTGGGACCTTCTTTACGATTAATCCCTGCGCCACCGAGTGCCTCTTCTTGCAATTTTTCAATTGCACGTTCAGCGCGCATACGGGTGCGACGTTCTTCAAGTTTGAGCGGCACGGTCTTTTCTGCATTGGCTTTTCGGACGTGCTCAACGAGTTGCTGCGCTACGGTTGCCTGTTCGTCGTTTTCGATACGCTTTTGGGAGGCGGCCTTCAAACGTGCGAGGAAGGGGGTGACGTCGGAGGTGCGTGCGTAGTAGGCGGGCTGTACGGTGCTATAGGGGAGTGCACCGGGGAGTTGGTCTTCGCCGAGCTCAAGAGCATCGTAAATGGAGGAGATTACGATATCGGGTTCTACGCCACGCAACTGTGTGGTGCCACCATTAATACGATAGAAGCAGGCGGTGGTGATGCGGTCTGCGCCATAGGTGCTGGTCGGCTTACCGAGTTGTTGCACTGTTTGAACCGTGCCCTTGCCATGCGTCTTGGAGTCACCGATGATAATTGCGCGACCATAATCTTGAAGTGCGGAGGCCACAATTTCAGAGGCGGAAGCCGAATTACGATTCACCAATACGACGACAGGCTTGCGGAATGCAACGCGCCCCGCGCCATTGAGTACGTCCACATTGCGCGCATCACGCACCTGGACGACGGGACCTGTCACAAAGAGGGAGGTCATGGAGAGTGCTTCAAGGAGCGAACCACCACCATTGTTGCGCAAGTCAATGACGAGGCCATCCACGTGTTCGGTGTTGAATTGTTGGAGATACACGAGCAAATCGCGGGTCATGGAAGATGCTTTTTCGCTCTTTTCGCCGCCAACCGTGCCAGCATAGAAGGCAGGAATGCGGACATAACCAAGCTTGCGTTCGCCAGATTTAAGTTCAAGGCGTTCAACGTGCCCTGTAACGGCCTGCTGTTCCAAGCGAATTTCATCACGGATGAGGTCCACAATCTTCGTGCGCGTGCCGCTCTTGTCGGAGACCGGAATCACTTTAAGCGTCACCTTGCTTCCCTTCGGGCCGCGAATTTTACGCACTGTGCGGCTCAAGGGCTTGTGGGAGATGTCTTCAATCGGACCATCCCCTTGGCCAACGCCAACGATGCGATCGCCAACGCGTAAACGAATGTCGCGGGTGTCATTTGCCGCAGGTGCGCCAGGCATGAGTTCTGTAATGCGGATTAATCCATCATCATAACGGAGTGTAGCGCCGATGCCACACAAGGTCAAATTCATGTCCATGCTGAACTCTTCAAAGTTCATCGGCGACATGTAGTCGGTGTGCGGGTCATAGGCCATCGCCGCTGCCGAGAGAATGCGCTGCAGGGCACTTTCGGCATCCAATTCTACATAGACATCCTTGAGTGTGCGATAACGTTTTGCAATAATCTCTTCCGTGGGCAGGGAAAGATTTTCGTCTGCAGAGTAGTCTTCTTCGGCTTCGCTCTTTGCAGGTTCGTCCTTTTTCGGGTTGACCGCCTTTTCTTCAGCGTCTAATTCCTTTGCGAGTATCAGGGCGAGGTATTCATTCTTCAACATGGCATACCAAAGCTTGCGCTGCGCTTCGCGATCGGTAGGACGTTCTGCGTCACGACGTTTCCACTGGAAATACTCAGACTTCGTGAAGTCAAACGGCTCTTTCTGTTCAAGCACCTGGTGGATGTAGTCGCAACGTTCCACAATGCGATTGCGCACCAGCTCAACGAGTTGATACCCGAAGGCCAAATCACCCTTGCGCAACAAATCATCCATTTGGGTTTTCAAGGGTTCAATAGCCTTGAGGTCTTCTTGGGTCAAGAGCGTGTGATCATAGTCAAGCGAGTTAACGAGATTTGTCCATGCTACGGCAGAGAGACGATCGTCAAACTGTTCGCCCGAAAGATGCATTGAATTGAGTTGGCGCACCATGCGACGTGCGATTTCAGGATAGACCGCTTCGGGTTTCAATGCCTCTGCGAAGAGGGGTACGGCGAGGAGGAGAAGAAGAAGTGAAGAGAACTTTTTCATATGAGGTTTATTTTTAATGATTGTCAAAGAAAAACGCATTAAAGTCCTTGCGTAATGGTGAGCGAACCCAAACGGGCCACATAGACTGCGACTTCGGTCGCATCAAAGAGGGTGGGTCCCGAGGTCAACATTTCGGAAAGGTTGAGGTGTGAACAGATCTTGACCTCATCAATTTGCTGTGGCGTGGAGAGGAATTGTGGCCCCGCGAAGCAAAGTACGCCATGGACGTCATCCGTCGCCGTCTCAAGATAGTCATTGAGTGCCGAGATGAGCGTGCGGACTTGGAGGATGGGCGACTTCATGAGCGGTCGGCCATTGGCAAGTAGCTGTCCATTATCAATGGAGACATCGCCACGCCAATGTTTGGTCTCAATCACGAAAATGCCTTGGGGCCCCACCGCAACGTGGTCTACATCAGAACCATCGGGCAAAATTAATCCATTGAATACCGTCCAAGTGGCAGGTAGGCGAACCAATTCGCCTGCGACCATCTCTTCTCCGCGTGCGCCCTTGAAATAACCATAAACAAGGTTCGCATGGTGAAGTCTAAAGAGGAAGAGGCAGGCAAAGGCCGCAAGAAAGAGGATGAGACCAATCCACCACGGCAGAATATCCATATTACCTAATAAGACCCCTGCGGCGAAGCCAAAGAGCACGCCGAAAAGGAGCACCGGAATAAAAATGCGGCGGAGGCCCCGCTTACGGGCGGCATCTCCGGGGATGCCACGCATGGTTGCACGCGTTTCTGTCATAAACTATCCTTAACGCAGTTTTCTAAAGAGGACAATTGCCGCAAATCCGAAGAAGAGCGAGGGCAACATCACTGCAATCGTTGGCTTAATCCACCCTTGGTTGGTGAGCAGCATCGCCAACGCCGTAATTGCATAGTAGGCAAGGAAGAGGCTAAGGGCCAACAAAATGCCACGGAATACGGATTGACGTCCTGATGCAATCCCTGCAGGAATTGCAAAGAGGGTCACCAAGATGATGGAGAAGGGGGCGGCGTAGTGGTTGTACGTCAAATAGGAGTCTTCGTGCTTTTGACGACGGGTCAAGCCCGTACGTTCACGTTCTTTTCGGTTAATCTTTCGGTCTGCCGCAGAGGAGAATTCGGCATCGGAATTTTGAACAACGATTTGACGCGGAATGATATCCATTACATAGAGTTGCTTGATTGCCGAATGAACGGGCTGATTGTCTGGCGGTGCAATCACTTCATCGAGTTCATTGAAATAGGTTGCCTTCACACCACCCTGTAACCACCATTCATTGTCTAACCAACGTGCCTCAGGTGCTTCGTAAGTAACGCGGCGGGAGCCGTCGTCACGAAAGAGCGTAACGCGCACATCGCGCAAGACTTCCGGTTTGTTTGGGAGGAATTCGCCAATCACTAATTGGAAGCGACCAGAGGGATCAAAGTAGGCGCGACCCTTTAGCGGTTCACGACCCGTTGAGCGGAAGTCTGAGTTCTTGATCACCATTGCACGTGCCGCGGCGGTGGGCTTGAAGAACTCCGTGTTGAGGAAGGAGAGCCCCGCGGCGAGGCAGGCGGTTAAGAGCACGGGCGCCACGATGGTCGACATCCCAATGCCACCTGCGCGCATTGCAATGAGTTCGCTATGACGGCAGAATTGCCACATGGTGTAGAGCGTGGACAAAAGGAAGACTGCCGGCAGAAGCCACTCTAAGTACATCGAGAGCGTGCCGATGATAAAGTCGCTTGCCACCATGAAGGTAACTGCCGACTTCGGATCAAAGCACGCACCAATGAGGTCAAAACTCATGAAGAGAATGGTCAATGCGCAGAGCCCAAAAAGGCACATGGTTGCCGGAAGGGCAAAACTACGTAATACATAACGGAAGAGAATACTCATTGTCCGACGACCTTTCCAAGTGAGAGTGCGGCGATGATGCAGAGCACACCGGCGAGTGTAAGGAGTGCCGCTACGGCAAGCCGAAGCGTGCGATATTCCGACAGGCGTTCGCAGGTGACGCGAACCGTCCAGGGATGAAAGACGGCAATCATACCGAGGGTTAAGCTAATGTACCCAAGCGTAATCGGAATCAGACGAAGTGTGGTTACATAGTCGCGCGTGAGCAGGATGACGGGCATCGGCCAGAGCATCATCAATCCGCCAATGGCGCGTGCGCACAAAAGATTGTCCAAAAAGATGCAAATCAAGGGCGTAAGCACCACGCAGGCCACGAGTAATTTGGTCGGCGTGAGGAAGGCCAAGAAGTCAATTGGATGCATCCGAAGGGTCAGGTAGGTCCACGTCATGCAGAGGAGGGTCAACGTAACCCCTGCGATGCGATGGCGTGGCAACTTCAGCAGGGCGGTCTCGGCCTTCGGCAGAAAGAGTGCGCCGCCGAGCAGGAGAAGAATCACCGCGAGGGTGAGGATTGCGACTTCAGCAGTCATGCGTTGCCTCCTTTTGTGCCTTTTCTGCACCTTCGGTTTCGGGCATATGCACAAAGCGTTCGGTAGAGGCGCGCCATTCATCCCACGAGGCCTTGATGAATGCCGTCAATGGGATGGCGAGTAGCAACCCCAAAAAGCCGGCAAGTTGCGTCCAGAAGAGAAGGGCGAAGACGATTTGCCAGGCGGAGAGTTTCATGCGATTGCCCTGAATGTAGGGCTGCATAACGTAACCATCAAAGGTTTGAATCACACAAAAGACGGCAAAAATGCCGCAGGTGTAAGCAAACCCCGCATGGAAGAAGGCCACCGGGAGGGCAACGCAAAGGCCCGCCGTGACGCCAAGGTAGGGGATAAGATTAAGCAGGCCTAAGACAAAGCCGATGATAAAGCCGTTGGGCAGTCCAAAGAGTTGGAAGGCCGAACCATAAAGGACGCCCTGGATGGAGACGTCAATGATTTGACCACGGAAGTAGGAGACCATGATCTCATTGAAGTTGTGGAAATAACGCGCCATCGCTACGCGGCCACCGGTGCTGATGAAGGGAAGCAAACGCGCAAAATCGTCGCCACTCAATGGCTTCTTCATCACGAAGATAATCCAATAGAAGAAGGTGAGCAACCACAACATTGCTGCCGACCCCGCAGAGAAAACTGCGCCTCCCATGTGGACGCCTTTACCTGCGACTTCCATTAATTTCGACCAAGAGAGTGCACCGTCTTTTCCTAAGACATCAGAAAGATTGGGCAGGACGTTTTCAACGATGTCAGCAGAGTCGGGAAAGGCCTTTGTGAGGGCTTCGCGAATCCCTTCAACAATGCGCGGGAGCGCATGGGCGAGGTTGCTACCTTGTTCAACGATAAATGCACCGAAGAACCAACAGAGTAAGAGCAGGGGAATTAAAAAGGAGAGCGAGAAAGCAATCACCGCCCATACTTCTTTACCGCCAAACCAACTCCGAAGGCGTGCATACCAAGGGCGTGTCAGCAGGCTTAGGAAGAACGCCACAATGACCGGTCCCACGATATTGAGAAAATAGTTCATCCCCTTTAAGAGCCCCATTAAGAAGAGGACGACGCTGATGACCAACGTTGCTCCGCAGAGGAGGGTTAGGGAGGCGGTAATAATCCGATTTTGAGCGGATGAAAAGGTAAGTGTACGTTTGGACTGGTCCATGTTAATTTTCCTTCACGGAGAAAGAGGCAGAGCGGATGGTAGAAATGCACAACTTTGTTACGCGGCGCATGCCATCACGTTGGATACGAAATTCACGTGGCACCCACCGTCCTTCTTCACGACCGATGCGTTGCACCCACATGCGGCGCACGGCACGACCGTGTGCATCGGTTTGTTCGGTCTGCACCAAATATCCAGTAGAGATGTCAATCCACAAAAGAATGGTGTGGAGCCCTGTGACGCTCTCTGGCGGCAGGACTTCAAGGACGACACAGTTGCGTCCGCCCTGACGCGCTTTGAGATTGCGCGAGGTAAGTTCTTCTTCGGAGAGTTGCCGCACGTCGTTCCACCAAAGGTAGTTGAAGGTCAGGTCGACCCACGTTAAATCGCTGTCACCCACCGGGGTGTTGAGGCGCACATCTTCAATGACCTTGCCGTCAGACCCCGTCAGGGCCAATGTCGTCTTGCCATTGGCACGCGTCAAATGGGCGTGTTGCAATGGGGTGGGATCGTCTTCTTTGAAGATTTTGCAGGTTGCTTCCGGATTGCCTGCGCGCCAATCAAGGGTCAAGGTATACGGACGCACCACGGCATTTTGCCCACGGGCTTCGGCTGTCTCAAGGGTGCCTGCCACGTCAATGTGTTCTTGTGGGAACATACTGCGCGCCTGAATGAGCATCATTTTGGGCGTCAGACCATCAATTGCGTTCTCTGCGTGTAGAAAACTTCCGCAGAAAAGCAGTGCGAGGAGGGGAATAAGGGTGTGTTTCTTCATAAGCGATTAACCCTGCTTAAGAATGCTGGTGTAAACTTGGCTTCAGAAAGCTTTCTGAGCCACAACGCACGAAGGATGTCGTAGTTCAGGAGGTATTCTTGACGGCAAATGGGGGGCAACGACCCTAATGCGTGGGGCGTTTCCAGATTGAGGAGGCTCTGTGGACAAAGTGCATCGCGAACGGAGTCAAAGCAGTCATTGAAGGCGTATGCCGGATCGTCAATGGGCTCAAGCGCACCACAGGAGCAGCCTGTCCAGTAGGAGGAGAGGAGGTTTTGCGCTTCTCGTTCAGGGACAATTAAGGCGTGGCGGCAAAGGAGAAGCGCACGCAGTAATTCGTCGTAAAGGTGGGCCACGCGATCATGGGCCAACCGCATCCGTGCGCGCATTTCCTGACGGGCTAAACGAAGCAAAAAGGCTTTATAGTCTCGCACGATGGCGTCGGTCGGCAGGTTGAGCGAAAAACGATTGTAGAGAATGAAAATGTCGCCAGCGGGCGGTTCTTCATTCGGCATGTATTCCGTTAGGACGCCCTTAACTTCTGCCGCGCGACAGAGTTGAGGCAGATAGTTGAGAGAGGCTAATCCCGAGAGGTGAATCCAACTGCGAATGCGCAGCCCCGTCCCCGTCAGTGTCGGTTGGGAGGTCAGATAACCGAACTGTTCGTCGTATGCGAAATGAAAGACTTCTGCGAAGCGATCGGTAAAGCGTTCCAAATCGGCTACCGCTTCATTAAAGTCAAGTTCGGCACTGGTGACCGAGAAGGTAAAGTGGTTGCAGGCCATCAGTTCACACCAGAAGGTGCGAATGCCGCTATCGCAGGCGACCTGAAAACGAAGCAGGCGATAGGCAGGGTGACGTTCTTCGACATCCGCAAGGCCATAACGATGCTCGGCGATGTGTGCAAAGGCGAGGTCATCCGTCAAATCATCAAAGGGATGAATGTCCGCAATTTGGGTGAGCCAGGCTTGAATCGGCACGGTCGTCGCACGCGTGGATTGCGTTGGGAAGGGATATTGCGCGACATTACGAACGAGGACAATCTGCGTTTTGAGGCAGATGGTCTTTAAGGCCACTTCTGCAGCGTGAGACTTAGGCTTCATCTGCATCCTCCGACGCCGTATTGTCTTCTGACGGCGATTCAAGTGCGCGAAGGGCTTGCATCAACTTCTTTGCCTCGTCAAACTGCTCTTTTTCGATGGCTTCTTGTAATTTGCGCTTCAAATCGCGAAGTTGGAACTTCGCAGAGAGCCATGCCGGCGGTTTCCCGCGAAAGCTAGTGCATCCCTGTAAATCTTTAAAGAGCACTTTGAGTTCTTCGCGAAAGACATCGTAACAATGTGCGCAGCCCAAATGGAGTGAAAGCTGCACTTCATCTTCTGCAAGGCCACAGTGCGGGCAGGTTTTGAGTTGGATTAAATCGTCGGGTTGCGGGTCGGGACGTTCCGGATTGTCCCCAAAGAAGGGATTGTCCGCCGGCGAAAGCCCCATAAGCTTTTCTTCCAATTCTGGCGGAATCGGTCGGGGAAAATGCTTGTCGGGTGGCATGAGTGGCGAAGCATCCATCGCTGCCACTTGAATGCCGTGCTGCTGTTCAAACGCACGTTCTCGCGCAGCGCACGATTCGCAGACATAGAGCTCTTCGCGCACACCCGCATCGGTCTGACGATAGAGCACGGTCTCTGCGTTGTTTTGATGACAAAGTTCGCATTTCATTCCACGAAACTCCCGACTCAATCGTTTGTGCAAAACGCCTGAATCTGCGCAAAAAGTTCCTCTGGCTCTGGCAGGCGACCCGTTCCCGTAACACCACAGGCCAAATCCCCCTCAGCGGGCGTCAACATCTTGGCGCCACGCGCCATTAATGTCGCTGCATTAGCTTGCGTAGCGGGGTGTTGCCACATGTGGGTATTCATCGAGGGGGCCAAAAGGAGCGGCTTCGTACATGCCAGCGCCGTTTGGGTCAATAGGTTGTCTGCCAATCCATTCGCCAACTTTGCCATTGTGTTTGCCGACAGCGGCGCAACGACAAAGACGTCACACCAATCGGCCATCTCAATGTGGCGCGGATGCCAATCGGATGATTCAGCGAAGGCGGAACGTTCCACCGGATTCTGCGAAAGCGTACGCCACGTGATTTCACCAACGAAATCCAGGGCTCGATCCGTTGCCACAATGCGCACATTCCATCCCGCGCCCTTCATCAAGCGAACGAGCGTGCAGACTTTGTAACAGGCGATTGCGCCAGTAATGCCGAGTAAAACGTTCACGACTCTTCCTCTACTTGGATCAAAATGCGTTAGAGCAAACCGCCACGCACCAAGACAATGTCACGCAGACGACGATAGGCCAAATCCAATTCGTCATTCACCACACGATAGGTGAATTCACCTGCGCGATCCATCTCACCCTGAGCATTCTTCAGGCGCAATTCAATCGTTTCCTTGCTATCCTCAGCACGCCCTTCGAGACGACGACGCAATTCTTCAATGCTCGGCGGCTCAATAAAAATGTCCGTAAACCCTTCACGGAGGGGATCACCCGCAGGCAATGCCGCGATGTAACGGCGCACCAAGTCCGCGCCCACCACGTCAATGTCCAATAAAACACTCTGCCCTTCGGCAAACGCCTCGCGAATCGGATCTGCAGGCGTGCCATATGAATTACCATGCACCACCGCATGCTCTAAAAGAAGCCCATCCTTCACGCGACGATCAAATTCCTCCTGCGTCAGGAAGAAATAGTCAATGCCATCCTCTTCCATGCCACGCGGAGCACGCGTCGTGCAAGAGATGGAGTAAGTGATTTCGGGAAATTCTTGCAACAACAAATCGCAAAGCGTTGTCTTACCAGTCCCACTCGGGGCGCTCATCACAATCAATAACGGTTTCATCAGTCTTCTCTTTTTCCGTTGGTTTTCCATAAACACGCATTATACCACAAATTCGCCCGCCCATACGTATACACGCGCGCAAAATTATTATTAAATTTCTGTGCTCACCCCTGCCGCAGTGGGCAGGGGCTACGATAATGACAACCACTCCCACAGTCCCACCGTCACTCCTCGAACGCTCTTCATCCCCGCCTTGCCTCGTCACTTCATCTTCAAAAATTCTTATCTCCACACACACTTGCAGTGTAGCAAAAAGGAAAAGGTAAGTCAAATCGTTATTTTAGAAAAAGGTGAAATAAGATAAAAAACGGGCTAAAATCAACCCTGAATATTAGCGAAATTGCGACTCAATTTCGCTAATATTGCCACCCCAATTTCGCTAGTATTGGGATCCAATTTCGCTAGGATTGACCCAAAATTTCTCCAGTCCGCCCCCAAAAAAGGGTAAATTGTTGATAACTTTTCCTCCCCTCATGACCCATTTTTTCGCAAGGAAGCCGCTGTAGCGGAGTTGATTTCGCCTCATTTTCTCACTATCTCTTTCTCCTTAAAGGAGTTATGCTTTTTTAACACCCTCGCCATTTTCACCTCAAAATCCGCCAATCCACCGAAAATTTTTCAAAAAACTGCGTCGAAAAACCTGCATTGTTGATAACTTGTTGATAACTCAAAAAAGTTTTCAACAGCCGAAAAATCGCTAAAATTCCCCCAAAAGTGACAAACCTGCGTATGGGATTTTGAAGGAGAAAGAAGTGAGAAGTGAGGATTGAGAGAAGTGAGAAGAAAGGAGTGAGGAGAAGGGTGGGGGCTGTCTTCGCCCCCACACCCCTAAGGCAGGACTGAGTCCTGCACGCTACGCATCCTGACGGATGCTTTTACTGGTGCTCACGGAAAAAGAGGGGAGTGAGAGTAAGAAGTGAGGAGAAAGAAGCGTGGGGGCTACGTTGTAAATGATTAATCTATCCATAATCTATCCGTAACCTATCTGAGCGACGGGCCGTTGCCCGTCTCATCTATCCACCGATCTATCCACTATTGATCCACCTATCCATCACCTATCCATCCACCACTCTATCCACCGATCTACTATCCATCCTTTCGTAAAAGTACCCATAAAAGTTACCGAAAGCACTTTGAGGAATTCTTTTGCTTGCATATGAGATGGGGTAAATGGTAGGATATGGATGGTCCGTGGGAGTACGTACTTAAGGTTGCGTTACCTAAATGAGGGCGTACACTGCAGACGGACGTGTATCCAGTTGATGGCGTGGCTATGGCCACATGAATGACACTTTTATAAAGAAAGGAATAAGTAAATGAATCTGAAATCCCTAATGGTGGCAGGCGTGAGCCTCGTGGCACTGATGGTGCAAGCGGCTGTGAATGTGACCAACGTGAAGGTCCAGCAACGTTACCCCTGGAATGGCAAGGTAGACATTGATTACACTGTAACCTGTGATGATGCAGATGCCGACATCTGGGTCTATCCCATGGGCTTTGACCAAGATTCGAAAGCCTCCATGGCCTGTCGCGCCCTTGAAGGGGATGGGGTTGGAGCGCCGGTGAAGGCGGGTACCCATCGCATGACGTAGGATGTCTCAGCAGACTATCCGAATTTTAACTCCACAGCCTTTACTGTTAAGATGACCGCCTTAACAGGGGGGGCGCCCTATTTGGTGGTAGATTTGAGTGGTGGCGTAGATGCGCAGACCTATCCCGTGAGCTACCTCTCCAGTATCCCCGCTGGCGGCTGGAGTGAGGAATACAAAACGACTAAACTCGTCCTGCGCCTCATTCCGCCAGGTACCTTCATGATGGGCAGCCCCACCGATGAATTGGGACATGGTTGGAGTGGTTCTAATTACGAAACACTTCACCAGGTCACCTTGACGCAACCCTTCTATATCGGCGTCTTTGAAGTGACCCAGAAGCAGTACCAATTAGTTATGGATAGTGCTCCATCTGGCAACAAAGGTGATGCACGCCCAGTGGAGCGCGTTGCATATGACTATATCCGTGGTACGGTTAATGGGGCGGCTTGGCCGAAGCATAACCAGGTGGATGCCAATTCCTTTATGGGCCGCTTACGCAGTAAGGTGAATCTGCTCTTTGATCTGCCAACGGAAGCGCAGTGGGAATATGCCTGCCGCGCAGGGACCAGTACCGCGCTCAATAGCGGAAAGAATTTGACCGCGACAGGTAGTTGCGCTAATATGAACGAAGTCGGACGCTATAATTCCAATCAAAATGATGGCAAAGGTGGTTATAACAACTTTCACACAACGGTTGGCTCCTATCTCCCGAATGCGTGGGGGCTGTATGATATGCATGGTAATGTCGCCGAGTGGTGCTTAGATTGGTGGCAAAACAATCTTGGCGCTAACGCTGTGACCAATCCTAAGGGGCCGAATTCGGGGAGTTATCGTGTCATGCGTGGCGGCGCGTACTCTAACTACAATAGTTCAGGTTATGCTGCGGCGTGTCGCAGTGCCTATCGTAGCTACTTCCACAGCTACAACTATCCCTACCCTGGCGATGCGGAATACTACTATGGCTTCCGTGCGGTTTGCCTCCCCGTAGAGTAATGGGAAAACGGAACGATCATCTACGAACAGGCCCTGGATGCGGTGTCGGTTCGTAGATGAAGGCTGGCGATGTGGGGTGTGTCTGTCATGAGAAATGCGAGCGGTCTTTGGGGGAACTCCTAAGGACCGCTATAGGACTCAAAACGCAAAGGACGTAAAGATGACTACGCAAAAGACTTTTCGTGGAGTATTCCAGATGGTGTTGTTCCTTTTCTTGGGGTTGATGGCGCCTCAAGTAAAGGCTTCAACGGTTGCGCTTTTGAGTGATTCGAATACTGCAACGAATTGTACTGTGACGATGCAGGGGGTGGATGAGCAGCACAACCCCATTTATTCTGTGATGCCGTGGGTGGAAAGTTCGCCGCGGATTCGGTTTGAGTCGCGTGCGTGGGCAGAGGAGGTGCGTTCTGCAGCATCGGCAGATCCGACGGTGGTTGTGATGGGTGGGCGCTTGGGCGGGACTACGCCCACCTGGACCTCTGATAAAACCTTTTTAGTGATGAATTCGGTCTATGTGCCGAGCGGGGTCACCTTGACGATTCAGGCGGGCACAGTGGTGAAGTTCTGCCCAGGGACCTTTATTAAGATTGAAGATGGGGGCGCTTTAAATATCGTGGGCGCTGAGGGGCAAGATGTCATTTTGACGGCGGCGAATGACAATACGGTGGGCAGTCAAATTGTTGGGTTTGACGAGACACCCATCACGTTTGGCGGGATTGTGATTCAGTCGAGTGCGGCGAGTTTTAGCGAAAATGGGTATGTGCAGACACGTGGGTTTAAGTTTGGGAATTTCCCCACGTTGACATTGAATAACACGACCGCCTTTGCGTCGGGCGGGGTGGCGCGTATTCCCGTGACGCTCAATGGGGTGACGCGTGAGAAGATTTTTTCCATTGATTGGGTGGCCGAAGTCGATGGCGAGGCCTTTACTTCGGGTAAGCTCACGTGGTCAAAGACGGGCGAGGGGACGAAGACGATTGAAGTGACTTTTGATGAGGCTTTTGCGTCTGCGCACGATGGATTCACGATTCGTGTGGTGGCACATCGTGGGTGTAATGTCTCTTCGGAAACGTGTGCTGTGACCTTGAGTCAATGGGTAACTTTACCCATTGTGACTGGAATGTCAGAATCCGCTGCAGTGGTCTATGAGGCGCGTGGGACTGCGACGGGCAAGCTCGTTCGTGGCGAAGTGACGCTGGGTGAACTCAAAGGGGGCGCAGCAACGCAGTGGGATACCACTGGCCTTTTGGATGGTTGGCAGACGGCAACTGTAGGTACAAATGCGACGGAGCTTTTGGTGCTCAATGATGCCACGATTGCGATTGAAGGGGGCCGTTTGGCTGCCGATACGACGTGGGATAACACGGTGACGCATTTGGTGCGCAATAGTGTCTATGTGCCGAGTGGGAAGACCTTGACGATTACGGCTGGTACAGTCGTGAAGTTTGGTGAAGGCACCTTTATCAAGGTGGAAGATGGCGGCAAGCTTACTGTCGTGGGTGCGGCAGGTCAGGATGTGATTTTCACCCCAGCGAATGATAACACTGTGGGGACAACTGTGCCCGGATTGGGTGATGAGACGATTACCTATGGTGGCGTGTGGGTGCAGTCGGGGAGTGCGACGTACACGGATAATAGTTATGTGCAGTTGCGTGGGTTCAACTACGGGAGCTATCCCACGTTAACCCTAAATGATGCAACGCTATTTGCGACCGATGGAGTGGCCTATTTGCCTGTGACGTTGAATGGCGTCACGCGAAATGCCGCATTCTCAATTGAGTGGGAGGCAGTGGTTGATGGTGAAGTCTTCCAGACGGGAGCATTGACTTGGTCTAAGACGGGCGATGGGACAAAGATTGTCGAAATTCCCTTTGATCGCACGTTTGGTGAGGCGCATGCCACCTTTACAGTGCGCATTGTAACGCATCGCGCGTGTAATGTGGGCCGCGGCGAGGCGACAGTCACCCTTTTGAAGCGTGAGACTTTAGCATTAGCAACCGATATCGCAACGTCACCTGCGGCACGCTATGAAGGTCGTGAGGGGGAAACGGCAGCGATTGTGCGTGGTGAAGTAACCTTAGGCGAGCCCGAAGGGGGCGCAGCAACGCAGTGGGATACCACTGGCCTTTTGGACGGTTGGCAGACGGCAACTGTCGGCGAAAGCGATGCTGAACTCTTGGTGCTCAATGATCCGACGATTGCCATTGAAGGTGGTCGTATGACCGCGGATGTGACGTGGGATAACACGGTAACGCATTTACTTCGTAATAGTGTCTATGTGCCGAGTGGGAAGACCTTGACGATTACGGCTGGCTCCGTTATAAAGTTTGGCGAAGGCACGTTTATCAAGGTGGAAGATGGCGGTAAGCTTAATGTCGTGGGCGCCGCAGGTCAAGATGTGATTCTCACCCCAGCCAATGATACTACAGTAGGGGCCCCTGTGCCCGGATTGGGTGACGAGACGATTACCTATGGTGGCGTGTGGGTACAGTCGGGAAGTGCGACGTACACGGATAATAGTTATGTACAGTTGCGCCAGTTTAATTACGGGAACTATCCCACGGTGACCCTAAATGATGCGGTTGCACTGCGGAAGAATGGTGGCATTTATTTGGCGTTGACCTTGAGTGGCGCCACGCGCAATCAAGCCTTCTCTATTGACTGGAAGGCAACCGATGATACGGCGAAACTGGGACAAGATTATGCAGTTGCCTCTGGCTCGGTGACGTGGTCAAAGAGTGGTGAGGGGACGAAGTGGATTTATATCCCCCTCAACACAGATGAAGTCGCGGGAGAATCGCGCACCTTTACGGTGTCGATTGACGTGGCACGTGCAGTTAATGTGGCGCGTGGCGTGGCAACAGCACAGATTGATGAGTATGAAAATGCGGGCTTGAATGGTGACGAAGTGACGGTCACGGTGGGCACTGAGTCCGCTGCGGCACCAATCCAAGAAGATATCGCAGAGCAGGTGCTCTTCTTGAACGACGTGGAAACAATTCAGTACAGTGGCCGTTGGCAGAAGTATCCTGCAGAAGAAGCAACGAAACTGCGCGTCTCTTTGGCCACGGATAACGGCGTGACCGTCCTGAAGGAGACCACGCCAGACGATACAGGCGCATTTGATTTAACGCTCGCAGATTGGCCCGTGGGTTACTATACCTTGTCACATGAGGTTGAAAATGACTATGGCGAAGTGGTCGCCACGATGTCAAAGTCGTTTAGTATTCTTGATCATGAAGATTATGAATGGCACGCTGGCACGTTGACGCAGAATGAACGCTGGACTGCGGATAAGGTGCATGTGGTTTATTCCACGGTCTATGTACCAGCATTGTATACACTCTTCGTAGAACCCGGTGCCGTGGTGAAGTTTATGACGGGGGCGGGCATTGATATCTCGCAAGGCGGCGCCTTCTTTGGTGACTCCATCATCTTTACCCATGTGAATGATGATACGATTGGTGGTGACGTCCTCTCGGATGGGTATACTGTCGCGCCGCCGATGGATGCCTACTTCTTGAATGGTAGCTTCACCTTTGGTGATGATACGGAATTGCGTAACATTACTCAGAAGACTGCGCTCTCAGGTACGATCTCTTCAGATAAAAAGCTCTCCCGAGGATCGGTGTATCGTGTCTCTGGGACGTTGACCATTGCCAGTGGGGCGACGCTGACGATTCCTGCAGGAACGGTGCTGAAGATGGAGTCGGGGGCTACAATTAATGTGAATAGTGGTGCCACACTAAAAGCAGAAGGGACGCGCGCCCAACCCATTATCATGACCTCCATCAAAGATGACTCCGTGGGTGGAGACACCAATGGCGACGGGAATAAGACAATGCCACAACCTGGTGATTGGCATCAGATTCGGGTCGCTGGAGGTACGTTTAATGCGAGCAACTTGTCAATGCTGTATTTAAGTAATGGCAATAATCAGGGTGGTTTATTTGTGACAGGCGGAAGTGCGACATTAGATTTGTGCACAATCGCTCATTGCAAGTATGACGCGATGCGTTCCACGGGCGGTACGAGCTATGTTGTAAACTCTATTTTCACAGATGCATCAATTGGTGTGGCGCCGAATGGTGGATACGCCGAATACGTCAATTGTGTATTCCACTCCTTAACCACTGCGGTTCGTTGGCCTACAGGTAAATTTGTAAACTGTATCTTTAGTGAAGTTGCCTCTGTTTTCTTTGATTCTACAGGTTCAACTCCCATTCAAAATTGTGTTCTTTGGAATCCACAGGGATATGGGCCTCAATCAGTGAGTGTTACTGGCGCAAACGGCAACATTTGGGGCGATCCGCTCTTTGTGGATCCGATGAATGGCGACTTCCGCATTGTGGAAGGGTCGCCGTGTGTGGATGCCGCCGATTCGATCGTGGCACCAGAAGTAGACTATTATGGTCAGCCACGTATTACGATGACGGAGCAGGAAGAAGGCGCAGAACTGGTCGGTCAATTGGCAGATATTGGTATCTGCGAAGTGATGCCGCGTGACATCACCAGTGATATTGACTTGGTGCCGCTTAGCGTGCGTACGGCTTCTGAAGCAAAGATTGGTGAGCTACTCTTTGTGAAGTGGGAGGTGCAGAATGTTGGTGGTGCAGAGGTCTCAACTGCTTGGCGTGATACGATTCTCTTGGTTTCGGAGAGCGGTTGCACGGTGGCCTTGGGCGACAAGGTCGCAGGGAATCAGATCGTTGCAGGTGGTACAGTCTTCTGTTCGGGTTACTTTACGGTGCCTGCCATTGAAGAAGGCACATGGTATGTGAAGGTGAACGTCAATAGCTACCGCGACATCTTTGAAGGGTCGTTAATTCAAAATAATGCGTTGACGGGGGATCGTCCGATCACCCTTTCGTTGGACGCATTGGATGCGAATACCACGACAGAAGGCGTCGTGAATGCGAATACACCGAAGGTCTTGAAGTTTACCTATGACGAAGGTGACACCAATCGCATGATGACGGTGAAGGTGCCTGCAGGTGTCAAGGTGACATGGGGCTTCGATTTCGTGCCACAGGGCGTCGCTAATTCGGGCTCGATGATTGCTGATGCCAATGGCGCCACGTTCCGCGTGCCTGAAGATGCTACAGATGTCTATGTCGTCATCGAAAGCGACACAACTGCAGAGTATGAAGTCTCGACCGACTCCACACAAATGGTGGTCACAAGTGTCTATCCGATGACGCTTCCCTCAAGTGGCAAAACGACCCTGACCATCACCGGTGCAGGCTTTGATAAAGCATCCTCAATCGTTTTGTCAACAGGAGGCAAGGACTATGCCTTTGAATCGTTTGTTCAAAATGCGATGGGGAATCTTGTCGCAACGGTGGACTGTGCCACCCTGCAAGCAGGAGCAGTGTATACCCTCACTGTCTCTGATGAAAATAATGCGGTATCTTTGACCAATGCCATCTCTGTCACAAAGGCAGAAGGTAAGGGTGAATTGGTGGCCAACTTGATTCTTCCTGAAAGTGCACGTCAAGGACGTATCGCAGTGGGGTACATTGAATACACCAATGTTGGAACTGCTGATATGGACGCGCCAATTTTCAAGGTGATGGGGTGGCGTGAAGGTGGTCAAAAGACGGATATTGAGACGGCGCTATCTACCACAATTGACGGTGAATTTACAGGTGAAATTCTCCTTGTAGGTATTAGCGCAACTCACCCAGCAGGCTTACTGAAGATTGGAGAAACGAATCGAATTCCTTTTTATTACAACGTTAACAGTGCTTTTAGCTTGAGATTGGCTGCGATTGACGCACAGTCGACATCTACACGTGATAGTATTTATCCTACATGGCAGTCGTTTAGCGAGGCAATCTCTGATGCAACAACAGAATTGAATCGTTTTGGAGAGTGTTTTGATTATAATGAAATTTATCGAGTTGCCATGCGAGCTGGTGTTGGTAACGTTGTTACTACATTGCGTGGGCAAGTCTATTCAACTATAAGTGAGAGTCCTTGTGCGAATGTTACTTTACAGGTGTTTGAGTCAAATGCTGTCTTGTTGGAGAATATAACAACAAATGAAGATGGGTATTTTGAAATTAAGAATCTTAAAGTAGATGAAACATACACAATAGTTGCGAAAGGTAAATATCAATTTTCAACAAATTGGTGCGCTAAAACTGCATCATTAGGAAGTGTAATCTTTTGGGTAGATCCATTAGGTGAGTTTACCTGTTCCGTAAAAGGTATTGCTGCTGATAACGTTAATATTGTAGCTGTTGAAGTTAAAACAGGTCAGCGCGTGGAGGCTGATTTTGAAAACAATCTCTTCAATATAAAAGATTTAAGAGATGGCGAATATACTATTGGTGCTGAAATTAATGGGTATTATTGTTTAACCGACAATTACAACGTCACTGTTGATGATGGCGTAGCCTCTATTTCAAATGTTGAATTGGAGTTTGTCCCTTCTGGAGTCGTTGTTGGTACTGTCTTGAATGAAAAGGGAGTCCCTGTGCCCGCAGTTCAGTGTTTTGTTGAAAGAGAAGACGATGGAAAACGGTATGAGTTTTATTCAGATGAAAATGGACAATTTATAATTAACGTGCCTTCTGGCGTCTATATTGTAAGAACAGAAACTAACTATTCGCTTATCAAAGAATATAAGATTACTGTAGTTAATCAACAAATTTCGCAAAAGGAGTTTATCGTTACGCCATGTCCCTTCATGCTTAAACCTGCAATGGGAATTGCTCCATTTGAATGTTCGTTGAAATGGAAAAAAGAATTTAATAATTATCCCGAGGCGATATCATTTGAATGGGATTTTGATAGTGACGGAGTCGTTGATTCAATTGAAGAAAGTCCAAAATGGACGTATACGAATGCGGGGGTGTATGACGTTACTTGTAATGTCACATTTGTTGATGGTACGCAAGTATTCTTTGCAAAAAAAGATGCGGTAGATGTATTGGCAGAAGAGATTGAAATACTTGCTGATGATACAGTGAAACTTGACAAATGGAGTGGTTGGGATATCATTGACGCAAGTGACGAATATATCACAGTAAAATTTAATGAGCATTGTATCGCATCTTACTTGGACGTCGGAACGAAGATAATTCTTCCCGCGAACCCACTTTCACCATATAAAATTCTATCGCTTGAAAAGGTGGAAGACGATATGTTGTTGTTACAAGTTGAACCCATTTTCGTTGAACTTGCGTATGATACACTAGCAAAAACTTTTTCAGTAGAATTGATGGCTGATGATAATGGATTTTATAATGGTGGCCACACGAAGTCGCTAACGCTCTCATCAGAAATTTCAAAATCTTTTTTGAATGACAAGCTTACGATTACGGGGGGGGCATCCATTGGAGGTACTGCAACAGTTTTGATATATGAAAAAAAGCTTGAAAAGTGTGCTTTGAACGTAGAGGCAAAAGCAAGCCTTACAGGAACATTTAAAGTAGGGACAAATCTTAAAAAGGATGATGTAAAGAAGAAAAAGAACAAGAAAAAGAAAAAAAAGAAAAACGAGGATGACGATAGTAGATGTACGATTGCGGAAAAGGTCATACTGGTTGGCTATGTTCCCATTGAGCTTAAACTTTACATCTTTGCAGATTGCGAGATTAGTATGTCGGGATCTATTACGACAGAGGCGACTGCTTCTGTGGAGGCGGGATATTCTAAGGTTAAAGGGTGGTTTTCTGATGCTGAAGGAGATGCGAGTCTCGCGGACTTGAGTATAAATGGAAACGCTTCATTTTTCTTTGGTCTTGGGCTGGATGTCATCGCAGGGATGCCCAGCACCAAATTGACGAAATCTGTAAAACTGTCAGCATTAGACGGGACTTTTAAAGTAGGCCCTAATTTTTACGTTGATATTAAATATCATCCATCTGAGGATGAAGTGGCAGATGAGTACAAAATAGGTGCTGATATTAAATATGAGTTTACTGCAAATCTTTTAAATATTAAACTCTGGAACTTCTTGGATTGGAAAGCTCTTACATATACGGACGAACGCGCATGGCATATAATGATGTATACATGGAAGACTCCTATACCGTCATTTTATTGTGATGAGATTTATAGAGGGCAAAATCTTTCAACCGTTGAATTTAAACGAACAACTACGGTAGATCCTTTAGAGACTCTGTTTAAATCCGGCTATTGGGAGATAAATGGTTGTGAATATCCTATTTCAACGTGGAATAATCAAACGGTGAGCCATGACTTCTATATCCCATCTGAGGATTCGGCAGATTCTGTTGAATATGATGTTGCGCTTTATGAATCATATAAGCCAGGGAATCCTCTATTTAGTAAATTAGTTCTGCCGGCATGTAAAGCAAATCGAACGACACTAACCTTTGGGACGGGGAAAGGTGAGGACGGTGGAGCAGGGTGGACCGGACTTGGAGGACATCAGGGAATACTTCCTCAATCCTGCGACCCCAATGAGATGGCGGGGCCGTTGGGGATTGGCGACCCGGAGACGGAACGTTTCGTCAAGCCGGGTGATTGGATGACCTATACGGTCTACTTTGAAAACAAGAGTGATGCAACGGCTGCCGCGCAGGAGGTGCGTGTCACGAATCCGTTGAGTCAGTATCTTGATTGGTCGACCTTTGAGATGGGCGAAGTCTCCTTCAATAATCAAATTGACCTCGGGCTGAGTGGTAAGCAGACTGGGGCCAGTGAAGTCGCCTTGAATAACACCGCTTATAAGGTGAAGACGACTGTCGCTCTTGATCAAACAAAGGGTGAGGTGAATTGGTATCTGCGTATTGTGGACCCCTCCACGGAAACAACGTGGCCCGAGGATGTCTATGCGGGCATCTTGCCTCCCAACGACGAGACGCATCGTGGTGAAGGTTACTTGACGTATCGCGTAAAGGTGCGTGAGGATGTACCCGCAGGGGTGCGGATTGATAATTCGGCAACGATTATCTTTGACTATAACGAACCGATTGAAACAGACCCCGCGTGGTGGAATAGGGTGGTGCCGAGTCAGGTGCCGATGTCAATTTCTCCTGAAGCAACCCTCGTGGATGAGGGGGAAACGATCGAGGTTAAGGTCTTTGGCGGTGATTTGACGCGGCCGAGTTCGGCGCAGGTCTATTTGTCGTATCACACGGCAGCGGCTGCAGACTTGGATTTGGCCAAGGCAACGGTGACGGGTGTCAATCAGACAGCGCCGAGTCGTACAAAGTTGGCCTTCCCCTTGACGTTGAATTGGGCCACGGGTGAAGTCGGCGAACAGACAATCCGAATCCCTGTGAAGGCAGACAAGACCGTGGAGGATGAGGAGACCTTTACACTTCAGCTCGCCAATCCAGAAAATATGGCATTGGGGAGCAAGCAGGTGTGTATGGTGACGCTCCATGACACGAATGAAAAGGAACTGAAGGCAGCGGTGACGCCTTATAAACCGAAACCTGGCGAGTCGCCAGTGTCTCATCAGGTGACGGTTGGGCGGAATGATGGCGCTGCGGGCTTCGTGGCGGGGAGTGGTGAATATACCGCTGGCTCCAAGCTAACTCTCACCGCAGAGGCACGTCCGGGTTATGCCTTCGTGGGATGGGCCTTGAAGGAGGATCTTGAAAACCTTCTCTCCACCAATCCGAAGTATCAGATTGTGGTTGGTGAGGATGGCGACTATGTAGCTGTCTTTGAACCCATTCCCTATGTGCGTGGTCTTGCGACTCCGGCGGAGGGTGGTAAGGTGACGGGAAGCGGTTACTGTGCCGACGGCAAGAAGGTGACCTTGAAGGCAAGCGCAAACAAGAACTTTGTCTTTAAAGGGTGGTATGCCGCCTCTGTGGAGAATCCGCAGACGCCTGATGAGGCGGTGTGCGTGGCAACAACGCCCTCGCTTGTGATTGATCGCACGGCAAAGCCGACGGCAAATTCAAAGACGTCAACGACGTTGACGGATATTGATGAGGATGTCACCTTCTTTGCGCTCTTTGAAGGGGATCCACGCTTAGGTCTGACCATGATGCCTGAAAGCGCAGGTAAGGTGACGGGGGCAGGGCGCTATCTGCCAGGTACAAAGGTAACCCTGAAGGCAACGCCTAATAAGGGTTATGTCTTCGCAGGATGGTATCAGGATGAAGCCTTTACGATGCCGTGCGAATCCATGTTGGCGGACTATCGCAATCCAAGTTATACCTATGTGACGGGTGCAGCGGATGCAACACTCCATGCATGCTTTGTCCCCGCAGAAGAGGATCAGGTCTTAACATTAACCGTTCAGAATAAGGTGAATGACGAGATTGCAGAAACCTTTACAATTAACGGAAAGGCTGAATTTGTACTTCTGGTGGACTCAAAGTCCTTGCCAAAGGCAACCGTGACAGGGCTTCCCACAGGCATGAAGTTCACGGCAACGCCTGTGATGGTGAAGGGGTCGAAGACCGAGGTGGAATATCCCATTAATACGATTTATGGCACACCAACCAAGCCGGGCGTTTATACCGTAACAGTCTCGCTCACGAATAGCACAATTAAGAAGGCGATTACAAAGACCTTCGAAATTAACGTGCTGAACTTTACGGATGATTTGATCAAAGTAAAAGATTCTTACGGTCCATATGTTCCAGGTGTTTCGTATACCGTAGAGATTCCAGAAGCCGCAGGTTGCACGGTGACAGGTTTGCCCACTGGCATGAAGTGGACGGCAAAGGATATTATAGATTTAAAAACGAAGGAAGTAACAACGCCTGCGAACTCGGTCTATGGCATTCCGACGACACCTGGCAACTACACGGTCTATTTCACGAAGACGGTGGATAAGGTGAAGCACACGGCTACAGCAACCTTCATCGTGGGGCCGTATCCGCAGTTAACCGTGGACGTTCCTGTGTGCACAGACGGAACAATTGGCGGTAAGGTGACGGGTGCGGGTGGTTTTGCCGCGAATAAGAAGGTTACCTTGAGGGCAACGCCAAACAAGGGCTATGTCTTCGCCGGGTGGTACAAGGATGCTTTCTTTGAAACACCTTGCGATTCCACGATAATGGACTATCGCAATCCAAGCTATACCTATGTGATGGGTGATTGCGACACGCAATTCTATGCCCGATTCGTCACCAAGGAAGATGAAGCGGATTACAAGATGGGAATCGCTTTGTATCCATTGGATGCGCCGACTTTGGAAATTGATGAACTCGTTTACAAGGCGGGTGAAGCAATTTTGCCGATTTGGGTGATGGTGGATTCGCTCACCTTGCCAAAGGTGACCGTGAAGGGTCTCCCGAAGGGAATGCAGTTTGATGCCAAGACCTTCACGATTTCGGGAATGCCAACGCAACCTGGCGATTACGTCGTCTACATTGAAGCGGTCAATGCTTCGAAGTCGTGTGTGGCAGTTGCGGAATTCTACTTCACAATCACACACTATGATGCACATGGGCTCCATCAGGATGAAGAAAAAGTCCTGATGGTAGCCGCCTTTGAAGCGGGTGAAATCGTTTTGGATGAGAACTTTAGTGACTTGTTGAACAGCGTTTCCGTCAAGTCATTCAAATTGCCCAGTGGCTTAAGCTACGATTCAAAGACGAATTCCATCAAAGGCAATGGTACGCTAAAGTGTGGCACCTACGTCGCAACACTTACCGATACTGAAGGCAAAGTGACCTCCTTCACGCTCGTGGCGGAACTTACCGACGAGGATAAGTTCACGTATCGGAACGCCCTATCACTTAATCCAGAATATGCTTATGGTTATGAGGGTATTGTTCAAGGTGTTAACGCAGAGGTCTTTTGGCTTGAGGTTCTAAAATCTTGCGATGATTTTGGAGGTGGTTCTGACGTTTGTTTATTGGACGCAGAAGAGGCTAAGGCACTAAGTATTAAGGTCTCTGGTTTGCCGACGGGATTGAAGGCAAACTTTGAAAAAGAGTATGTTGAGGAGTGGGAGGGTGATGAATATGTGAGAGATGTCTATGCGTGCGATCTTTGGTTGGAAGGTAAGACCTCGGCTGCGCCTGGAGATTATCATGTAACTGTAACCATCACGAATAGTCGTACAGGACAAGTGGAACATGTTCCTTCATTAATTCGCATCTATCCTCCACAACCTATTCAAACGACTTGGAACGCTTCGTTTTCAACAGAAATGGTTGATGAAGAAACTGGCGAAGTGCGCAATGCACATGCGGATGTGGTCTACACCATTGATGGGACAAGCGGTAGTGTGACGTATTCTCTCACCATTGATCCGAGCATAAGTAATCCCACAGAAAAACCAATCACAAGGTCTGGCAAGTTCTCCCTTTGGTGCATTGGTGTAAGAGAAAACTTAGACGGAGAGACATACTACTTGTATGAGTTTGACCACATTACCATGACAACCGAAGTCTATGCATGGATTAATATCAATGCGTCACATGAGATTCAGTCTCTCCACTTTGATTATTGGGAAGAGCGTCTCTCAGATGTATATGACTGGGTCCTCTGGGAGTGGGATGATTCTCCTTGGTGACCTAAAAGACCAAGTGGACAGGGAAGGGCCCCTGTCCACTTTTGTTTATCAACAATTGCATAACGTTCTAGTTTTCGGCTTGTACTTTCCAATAAAAGGGTGTAAAGTATAGAGAGATTGTTCAACTTGAGGCTGTTGGTTTCTTTTGCCACGCATTGAATTATTTTACGAAAAGAGGTATCGAATGAAAAAGTTCTTACTCGCCCTTTGCCTCTTGATGGGTCATGCCGCCCTCTACGCAGCCACGGATCTTCTCTCCACTCCGTCTGCTCATGGAAGTGATTTTGTGACAGTTACCTTTAATGCGAATGGTGGTACTGGTGGTGCGACGATTACGCAAATGCCTGGAAGTAAGCTTGAGGCACCCATTGTTGCGCGCCCAGGGCATATTTTCGTTGGTTGGGATCCTGAAGTGCCGAAAGTCGTACCTCGCGAAGCGAGAACTTACACGGCAAAGTGGAGAATGTTTGAGGGGGAATGGGCTGATATTGGTTTTGTTAGGGGTAAGTCAAATTCCAACTCCCTCGTATTCATTGACAAATTTTATACCAACAACCCATCGTTAGAGGATGAACTGGGGAGATGTACGGTTATTGGCCTTCCTAAAGGAATTACCTTTAAGCAAAGGGATTATCCTGACGATCTTGAATTTTTAATTTCAGGTAAGACGAGTGTTCCCGTGGGGGACTATCCAGTGTTGTTTCAATTTGAAGATTCCTCCTACATATCGGCTAAGATAAAGGTGCGAGATCCCCTTCCCTCATTTACCGCGACTTACAAAAGTACCACGAAGGAAGTGCCTGTAGGTTGGGATTATGGGGATGATTGGCCTATGGAGACAAAGGCTAATGTAGATGTTGAGTATCAGGTGGTCAACGGAGAGCTGAAAAAAATTAAGTACAAAAGTTCATATTTTGATAAAGATTATGGTTCTTGGAATCGTGAGTATGAAATCTCTGATACTAAGTACTGGGCGGTTATCACAAGGGATGGTAAAGAGGCTATAGCCGTGGGTGGAAGGTATGATTATCCAACGAGGGGTGGTGTTGAGTATGAGTGCCTTTATGCTGCGATTCTTTTTTGGGATGACAATACTGTAACAGGTGGCGTGGGATATGATTACGAGGAGGATGCGAGGGGAAATATTTACATCATTGAAGGGCATGGTAACTGGGGCGGCGCTCCCATTGAGGTAAAATGCACGAGCTACTTTGGTGTTGAGAATATTGGGAGTGGATCCGGCAAAACAACACATTCAGGCACGGTTGCGTTAGGCAATTCAGTGACGTTAAAGGCCACGGCAGATAAGGGAAGTCTCTTTGCTGGATGGTATTCGGATCCCGAGGGGCGACGTCCCTTAAAAGCGGCAGTAGATTATCGCACGACATCTCTTTCGCATACAATTACTAACGCTTTTGAAAAAGTGTATGCAAAGTTTGTCACAGCAGAAGAGGACCACTTGTTAACGTTAACTGTGAAAGGGAAAGAAATAACCGATGGCTCACACACCTTTATGGTGGATGGCCCGTTTGTTTTGACCTTTGACGTTGGCTCAAATTCACTTCCGAAGGTTTCAGTAAAGGGGCTCCCCGCTGGGATGAAGTTTACTGCTACGCCAGTGATGGTCAAGGGTTCAAAGACGGAGGTGGAATATCCTGCGAATAGCATTTATGGTACACCGACGAAGCCGGGTATTTATACGGTGACGGTCTCGCTTACGAACACGACTGTGAAGAAGGCAATTACAAAGACCTTTAATATTAAGGTGCCGAATTTGACAGCGCCTGACATTGATATTGACGATTGCTACGGAGAATACATCCCTGGCGTTTCGTACACAAAGCCGATTCCTGGAGCAGAGGGTTGTACTGTGACGGGCTTACCTGCAGGCATGAAGTGGACGGCAAAGGATATTTACAAGAAGGGTTCTAAGACGGAAGTTGAAACGCGTGCGAACTCGGTCTATGGAGTGCCGACAACGCCTGGTAACTACACGGTCTACTTCACAAAGACGGTGGATAAGGTGAAGCACACAGCTACGGCGACCTTCATCGTGGGACCGTATCCGCAGTTAAGCATTACAGTAAATGATGAAGCTGGTGGTAAGGTAACTGGCACAGGTGGCTTTGCTGCGAACAAGACGACAACTTTGAAGGCAACGCCGAACAAGGGTTATGTTTTTGCTGGATGGTACGAAGATGCAACCTTTGAAAACCCGTGTGACTCCACTTTAGTGGATTATCGCAATCCAAGCTATACTTATGTGATGGGAGCAACAAATAAGACCTTCTACGCTCGCTTTGTCCCAGCAGAAGAGGATCACTTGTTAACGTTAACTGTAAAAGGGAAAGAAATAACCGATGGTTCACACACCTTTATGGTGGATGGCCCGTCTGTTTTGACCTTTGATGTTGGCTCAAATTCACTTCCGAAGGTCTCTGTGAAGGGGCTCCCCGCTGGGATGAAGTTCACGGCGAAGCCTGTGATGAAGAAGGGTTCGAAGACGGAGGTGGAATATCCTGCTAATACGATCTATGGGACACCAACGAAGCCTGGTATTTACACCGTAAAGGTGGCACTCACGAACACCACAATTACGAAGGCTATTACGAAAACCTTTAACATTGAAGTGCCGAATTTGACCGCAGCGAATGAGTATTTTAATGTTACGCTTCAAAATGGTTCTGGTGACGCATACCAACTTGTTGCAGGGGATGCGAATGTGAGCAGTTTGCCCTCGCTTACGTTACGTGATCCGAACTGTAAACTTGCGGTGAGCGGTTTGCCAGCAGGATTGAAGTACGATGCAAAAACAGGTCAGATTGTCGGCGTGCCGACAAAGACCGGAACCTTTACGGTGACCTTGACCGTAACAGAGGGGACGCAAAAGATTGTTTCAACGATAACAATCAAAGTTACAACTTTGCCCTCTTGGGCAATCGGAACTTTTGGAGGCGAATTAGAAAACCAATGGCTTGAAGACGATGGCCCTGCGTATGCATATGGAGATGCCTATCTTGAGATTGATGACGAAGGCTATGTGTTTGGACAGATTGAATTGTGGGATGACTACAGTTACACATACAGCGATATCGCGACTAAGGCGACCGTAAAGATATTGGCGGATGGTTGTTGTTTGCTGAAAATTCCTGCAGATATCTACACAGAAATGATCGATGAAGGCTATACGTACCATGAGGGACGTTACACATTGGAAGCAACGATAGATAAGACGGGCTATCTTTCGCTGGACTATGGTCGTCGCGATTATGGTGAGTTTCTTCACGGAGACTTATTTCAATGGGGTGATTCTTTGCCCTCTTGGGTGACGGGAACATACTCCTGCGATTATCTCGAGAATGGATGGTGGTGTGACGACTGCGATCAAATGGAATACGCATATGGTAATGGATGGGTTGAGATTGATGCGGCAGGCAATGTTTTGGGGAAAATCAATCTTTGGGATGATAGCTCCTATACATACGCAGACGTTGATGCTAAGGCGGCCGTAAAACTTAAAGATGATGGTACGTATTCTTTGAAGTTTAGTGTGAATGTTTATACAAAGCATCACGACGGCAGAACCGAATATGAAGGTCGCTTTATACTTGAAGTAATCGTAAATGATGAGGGGAAACTTTTGCTTGATTACAGAGACCCGAGCGATTACGTAAGAGGAACCTTTTGGAAATGAACATTGGGGCGCCTTCGGGCGCCCTAATCTCTTTAAATTAAAATAAGAATGGGGAGCACGGGGTGAAGGAGAAGAAGAACCCAAGGGGGCGTCTAACTTAGGAAGAATTCTCAAATAGTAGAATTTTGAGTTATTTTCTTTTAAATTGTGCTATACTTTCGCACGTTTTTATTTAATTAAGGAGTAAAACCTCATGGCAATGGTTTTGGATGACCTCAAAGGTATGGTGGCTGGCACTTGCGTTTCCGGTGGTTTGGATTCGCGTACAATCGCTAAGGTGATGATGGAAGCTGGCGTGAAGGTGATCGGTTTCACGGGTGGCATTGGCCAGCCTGACGAAGCAGATATCAATGACGTGGCAAAGCGTATGGCGCCGACGGGCATTGAAACGATTATCGTTGATTTGCGCAATGAAATGGCTGATGCATGCTTGGAAGCAATTAAGTGCCAGGCAATGTATGATGGCGGTTATTGGAATTCCACTGGTATCGGTCGCGCAGTGACCATCAAGGGTTTGATTCCTGAGATGAAGAAGCGTGGCGTGCAGGTGTTGGTGCATGGTGCAACGGGTCGTGGTAATGACCAGATGCGCATTGAACGTTACACCAATGTGTTCGCTCCTGAAATGAAGGTGTATGCTCCGTGGCGTGATGCTGGTCTTCTTGAAAAGTTCCCTGGCCGTACGCAGATGGTGGATTACCTCGCCCAGTTTGGCATCGTAGCTTTCGCGGGTGGCAAGAAGAAGTATTCGACTGATGCTAATATGGCGGGTCTTTCTCACGAAGCAGAAGATCTCGAAAGCATGGAAACGTCCATGCAGATCGTTGAACCGACCATGGGCGTGTGGCCGTGGCAGGCTCCTGACAAGTTTGAGCAGGTTTCCATCCGCTTCGCTAAGGGTCGCGTGGTGCAGATTAATGGCAAGGATGTGACCCCGCTTGAAGCGATGATGCTCGCAAATGAAATCGGTGGCCGCAATGGTATCGGTATGAAGCACGCGCTTGAAAATCGTATCATCGGTACGAAGAGCCGTGGCGTGTATGAAGCACCGGGTATGGAATTGCTCGGTACGGCAATCCGTTATGTCTATCAGGCAACGATGGATCGTCGTGCGACCTTGTTCTTCACGCAGTTGTCTAAGTTGATTACTGATGAAATCTACGATGGTCGTTACTACGATCCGACCTGCGTGGCAGCTCGTAATGCGGTGGATACGCTCGCGCAGTACGCAGATGGCACGGTCAAGCTTAGCCTCTACAAGGGTAACATCATCTTTGATGCACTCACGGACTGCCCGCATACCATTTATAATGAAGCAGACTCTTCGATGGAAGCTTCTGATGGTGTGAATCCGGTTAGCTCGCAGGGCTTTGCTGAAATTCAGTCGGTGGAAGCACGCATGTTGGCGCTCTCTGGCCAGATTGAAGGTCGCTAAGGCGCGATAGACTTCAATTGAAGTAGAAAGAGGCGTTATCCCGCTCGGGCTAACGCCTCTTTCATTTGGGTGCATAATAAATAATTGCATACATGAAATAGAGAAATACTTTTTGATGTAATGGTGATTGTTTTTTGATAGAATTTAGACAATTTTTTCAAAAGGAGTTTTCGATGCTTAAGCTCAAAGGTGTTTTCACTGCTTTAGTGACGCCGTTTAATGACGACGGAACGGTTGACTATGGTGCATTGCGCGCGAATATTCAGTGGCAAATTGAAGAAGGCGTGTCGGGCATGTGCCCAGTGGGTACGACGGGTGAGTCGCCCACGCTTAGCCCTGAAGATCACCTCAAGGTGATTGAGGCCACCGTTGATGCGGTGAATGGCCAAGTGGCAGTGATTGCAGGCACGGGTGCAAATTCCACCGAAGAAGCGCTTCACTTGACAAAGGAAGTGCAGGATTTGGGTGTTTCTGCAACGCTTCAAGTGACTCCTTACTACAACAAGCCGAATGCTGAAGGGCTTTATCGTCACTTTGCTGCAGTGGCAGATTTGGGCGTGCCGGTGGTGCTTTACAATGTACCGGGGCGCAGCGCAAAGGAAATCCCGCTTTCGGTGGTGGCCCGTTTGGCTCAACATCCCAATGTGTGCGCAATCAAAGAAGCAGCAGGGAGTGTCGATCGCGTCTCGGCAATCCGTCAAATCGCACCTGATTTGACGATTTTGTCTGGCGACGATGGTTTGACATTGCCGATGATTTCTGTGGGTGCAGAGGGCGTGATTTCGGTCTGCTCTAATGTGATTCCGCGTGAAATGAGTCAGATGGTCGCCTATGCGCTTGAGGGTGATTATGCTGCGGCGCGTACCTTGCATGAGACCTACTATCCGCTCTTCCGTGATATGTTCTGCGATACGAATCCGATTCCTGTGAAGGCGGCTCTTGCCATGATGGGACGCATTCGTCCGGTTTATCGTTTGCCGCTCTGCGAGCCCGATGCTGCGAATGCGGAATTGATTCGCAAGACCCTCACGAATCTCAACTTGATCTAAGGAGTCGGTGATGAAGCTTGCTATTCTTGGCGGTGCAGGTCGAATGGGGCGTATGCTCATTGACTGTGCCAAGGAAATGAATCTGCAAGTGATTGCAGTGACGGAAGCTCCTGGCAGTGAGTGCATTGGCAAGCCTGCCACGGGGGCGATTCGTTTCCAAGAGACGTGGCCTTGTGATGCAGATGCAGTGATTGACTTTACGTTTCACACCTGCGTGAAAGAAAACCTCGTCAATGCCGTAAAATGTCGTCAGACGTATGTGCTTGGTACAACGGGATTGACGGCTGACGAATTGGCAGCAGTGGATGCCGCAGCGAAGGAGATTCCGATTTGCTTTGCGCCGAATTTCTCGCTTGGCGTGAATTTGCTTTTGGAACTTGTTCGCCGTGCCGCTTCCGTGCTTGATGCGTCTTATGATGCTGAAATCGTTGAGATGCATCACCGTCACAAAAAGGATGCCCCGAGTGGTACTGCGCTTGGCTTGGCTCAAGCATTGGCGAAGGGCCGTGGCGTAAATTTGGATGATGTGGCGTGCTATGGTCGTGAGGGCATTGTAGGCGAACGTCCCATCGGCGAAATCGGCGTGCATGCGATTCGCGGTGGTTCTGTGGTGGGCGATCATACGGTGATGTTTGCCGCAGACGAAGAACGTGTTGAAATCACGCATAAGGCCGTTTCCCGTGCTGCATTTGCAAAGGGTGCGTTGAAGGCTTCTCAGTGGTTGGAAGGTCGTCAACCTGGACTTTACAACATGCGCCACGTACTTGGCTTTGAAGACTGACCCCTGAGGTGCACCATGGCGCGAGCCGTTCTTGCACTTGGCAGTAATCTTGGAGACCGTGAGGGCTTTTTGGCCTTTGCGGTCTCTTCGCTTTCCGCTTTGCCCAATACGCGCGTGCTTAAGCAATCTGCCTTACGTGAGACTGAGCCCGTGGATGTGCCAGAAGACTTTACGGAGTTAAAATTCCTTAATGGGGCGGTGTTGATTGAGACCCAACTCTCGCCAGAGGTTCTTTTGGAGGCGGCACTTGCGATTGAAGCAGAGGCTGGACGCGTCCGAACCGTTCGCAATGGCCCGCGCCCCTTAGACGTAGATTTGATTCTCTATGAAGGGGAACGTCGCGCAACCGAACGCTTGATTTTACCCCACCCGCGCGCACATTTGCGTGATTTTGTCTTGGATCCTTTGCACGATTTAGGTTTCACTGCGATGGATGTGATGGAGAATCGATTCCCATGAAGCGCTGTCATTTAGGGGTGATTGTTGCAACGGTGCTTCTCGGGGGCATTGGATGGTATTTTTTCTCCCACGCACTAGAAGTACTCCCTCATGAGGAGACAAGTGCTGGGACGCATTCAACTTCCTCCTCATCTCCAACACAATGCATAGCCGAAAGCGTCAAAGTGCCCTGTGGTAATGTAGCTTATGCGTTACGCAAATTAGACGAAGCGCATGGTGATGCTGTCTCTTTTCTCTTCTTATTGGAGACGCCTTCGGCGGCGGATGAACTTTTACGTGTTTATCCCACGTTAACCCCTTTATCCAAAGGCGAACGGGTATTGACCTGCTCTGTGCCACAGAAGATTGCGCGAAAGTGGTTGGAGCAGGGGCTGTTCTGCCAGGGAATTCTTGGGTTTGATGCCGAGATGCCGGTGGAACTCTATGGTAGTGAAGCAACGAAAGATCGTTTTGTCGGGACCGCTTCGCTTCAGCAAATCTCCACCTTAGATGGGCGAGGTGAGGTGGTTGCGGTGATTGATTCGGGGATTAGTACGGGGGATGCGAGTACATTTCATCCTGAATTACTTCCTGCGCTCTATGGGATGACCGTTGAGCCTTCTGTTTCTTCTGCAAAAACTGCGACACCACATGATAATGCAAGTAACTCTCATGGAACGCATGTGGCGGGATGTATTGTTGCGCAACAGAAGCACTATCAAGACGTGCGTGGCACAGCGCCAGGTGCGGCACTTTATTTCCAACGTTTTATTGACAATATCACCTTTAGTGATATCTCCAAACACTTTACGAGAAGCCAAGAGGTAGGGGCTTCGATTGTGAATTGCTCATGGGGGCATTCCACTTCACCCACCAAAAATAAGTACAATGGTTATAGTCGCATGGTGGACCAATTTGTGTGGGAAAATCCAGAGATGTTACTCTGTTTTGCCGCAGGGAATGACGGGTGTGACCTTAATGGCGATAATGTGGTTGATTTAGAATCAATTTATTCAAGTGAGGCCTATGCCAAAAATGTTATTGTCGTTGGCGCACAAGAATCCTATCGGCCAACCTACAATTATGTTGTTCCTACGGAACCCTTTAAGGGAAGTCTCCTGAGGTCAGACTGGCTAGCGAAGCCATATGATGGCAATAGCGAGCACCATGGGATGTTTGCCTCCTCTTCACGGGGACCATTATCAGATGGACGCATTGCACCAATGTTAGTTGCGCCCGGTACCGCCATTTATTCCACGCTCAAGGATGGTTCGGTTGGAGATCTCTGTGGCACCTCAATGGCATCCCCCATTGTAGCTGGCGCAGCGGCAGTCTTGCGTCAGTATCTTCGCGAGGTACAGAAAATTGAACGTCCTACTGCGGCATTAATGCGTGCGGGCTTAATTTTGGCCTCTAAAACGCTTTCACCAGGTCAATTTGGCACTGGTGCCACCCGAGAAATCCCAGAGGAATCGCCGAATAACGTAGAAGGGTGGGGTGCATTGCGCTTAGGGGAAATGTTGCGATGTGGCGAACAATCAACACCAGAAACACTTTTCTTTAAAGACCGTATTTCGCTCGCAAAGACAGGTGACGAAGTCACGTTTGAAATTGATGACGCAATTTTTGGAATATCGTTAACCGTGGTCTTGTCGTGGATTGATGCACCTGCGACGAGTGGTACGACTGCCAATGTCTTACAAAACGATTACGATTTAATCTTAATTTCACCTGAAGGGGAGAGCATTTCATTAAATGATCACACCAATCCAATCGAACGCATTACGGTTAATACAGGCTATGGATTTGCCCCGTGGAAGATTAAGGTTCGCGCAAATAAAATTGTAAAGAATGGTCCAGGGAATCTCGCGGCTCTCGCTTGGCGTGTTGCAACGTTTGAGACGCCCGCCCCCCTTCCTAAGCCAACATCCGAGACGAAAAAGGTGCCCGTTAAGATTTCTCTACCAGAAGGGCACCGTCCTTACTTAGATTATCCTGTGTGGCCTGCGCCAGGTACGCATCAGATTCCCATTGGGGAAACGATTCGCTTTCGCGGCGGTCGGAAATTGCCACGAACGAATACCACGTCTACGGCATTGGCAGGTTGGATAATCAAACTGCAAGAGGGCACGCGCACGTGTGGCAAAGAAGATGTTTTCTCTCGGCGTATTGATGAAGCACAAGAGGTGCGATGGTATGAATCCCTTCCCGGTGCGGGGCTTTATCTACGATAAAAGCAAAAGTTTTTTAGGGTTTCAGACTTGGGAAATTGAAGTTAACGGCCGAAATGTGCTAAACTAAAGCAGTTCATTTGTTCATCTTAAGGAGCACTTATGGGCGGATTTTTTGGAGTCGTGGCGCAACAAGGCTGTGTGCCAGACGTATATTTTGGAACAGACTACCATTCACACATGGGAACGGTACGTGGTGGTATGGCATTTTTCGCCGGTAACACCTTCCATCGCTCTATTCACAACATTCAAAATACGCAATTTCGTGCGTGCTTTGAGCGAGCAGCCAAACGCTTTGCAGGCTTAAATCCCAATTATGGTATTGGTGTAATTAGTGACCATGACGATCAGCCCATCTTGGTGCGTTCGCATTTGGGAATGTACGCATTGGTTTTGGTGGGATTGATTACAAATCTCCCTGAAATCGTTGCGGAGTTGGAAGAAAAGCGCAATACGCACTTCTGTGAATTAGGTAAAGATGGCGAAATTAATCCCTTGGAAGTGATGGCGGTGTTGATTAACACGCAAGACTCCATTGAGGAAGGTATTCGCTACGCACAGTCGCGCATTGAAGGTTCAGCATCGATGCTCGTGCTTTCGGCGAAGGGTATTTTGTATGCGGCGCGTGACCGTTTTGGTCGAACACCTGTCGTTTTGGGACAGAAAGACGATGGCGCTTATGCCGTAACGATGGAAACTGCCGCATTCCCCAATTTGGGTTATCGCCGATTGCGAGACTTGGCGGCTGGAGAAGTGGTCGCAATTTCTTTGGATGGCATTCAGACGGTCATTGAAGGTCGTGACGAATCGGCAATTTGTGCATTTTTGTTTATCTACTACGGCTATCCTGCGAGCACCTATGAAGGCGTAGGGGTTGAACGCACCCGTTATCGCAATGGCGCTTACCTCGCACATCAGCATCCTGTAAACGCCGACCACGTGGCAGGGATCCCAGACTCTGGTGTGGCGCATGGCCTTGGATATGCCTTCGAAAGTGGCATTCGCTACGCACGTCCGTTCGTGAAGTACACGCCTACCTGGCCGCGTAGCTTCATGCCGCCGGACCCCAGCTTGCGTCAGAAGATTGCCAATATGAAACTTCTGCCGGTGCCTGAATTGATTGAAGGCAAGCGCTTGATTTTCTGTGATGACTCGATTGTACGTGGTACGCAGCTCCGCAATCAAGTGGGACGCTTGTATGATGCTGGGGCAAAGGAAGTCCATGTGCGCATTGCTTGTCCGCCGCTTCTCTACAAGTGTAAGTTCTTGACCTTCTCGCGAACGGAAAGTGTGATGGATTTGGTCACACGTCGTCTGATTCTTGAAATGGATGGCCCTGACGCTGACATTGAAAGTTATCGTAATCCGGACGGCGAACCTTACAAACGCTTGGTCGAGGAAATGCGTCGTCGATTGAATATGACCTCTTTGGCATTCCAGCGCGTGGAAGATGTGGTAAAGGCAATCGGCATCGGTAATAAGATCTGCACGTATTGTTGGACGGGTGAGGATATCTCCCTCAGCGGTCGTGGCGGGTGTAAGGGCAATTGTGCCGGATGCGGCGATCTCTGCGCAATGCGTAAAAAATAATTGATTAAGGTGCGCGCGTGGCCAAGAAGAACAAAGTTCGTGCGATTGAACGGCTTGAAAGCTATCTTATCCCGCTAATTCAGTTGGAAGGCGCTGACAAAAATGTGACCGACTTCTGGCCGAAGGTGCTTTTGGGTTTTCTCAAAGGCATTTCGAAGATTTTCAGTGCGGTGGTTTGGTTACGCATGCGCTTTTTTGCAATTGGCGTTTTACGTCGGTATCCCTTAGGTTGCCAAGTGATTAGCGTGGGCAACGTTACGGCGGGTGGCACGGGTAAGACGCCTGTTGTGGAAATCTTTGCGCGTGAACTAACGCGTCAAGGGCGTAAGGTGGCCATCCTTTCTCGTGGCTATCGCAGAAAGGAAAAACCCTTTTTGCAGCGTATCTTCTCCGAAAAGATTGATCCACCCTTAGAGGTTAGCGATGGTCGCCACGTCTTATTGGACTCTGAGACTGGCGGTGACGAACCCTATATGTTGGCAAGCAATTTGCCGGGGGTTGTTGTTTTGGTGGACCGTGATCGTGTAAAGTCAGGACGTCATGCAATTAAAAAATTCGGTTGTGACACCTTAATTCTTGACGACGGCTTCCAATATCATAAATTGAAACACTCTCACGATATCGTATTGGTAGACAAGACGAATCCCTTTGGTAATGGTAATCTCTTGCCGCGTGGCGTTTTGCGTGAACGTGTGCAAAATATTAAACGTGCGGACTTCATCTTCATCACGAAGAGCGATGGGAATTCGGCTGCTTTACGCAAGCGCTTAAAAGAATTAAACCATCACGCAGAGATTATCGAGTGTCGCCATGCGCCAAAGCGCCTAAAGAATGTCTATGCACAAGGCGACGAAGAACTGTCATGGTTGAAAGGGAAGCGCATTTTGGCATTGTCGGGTATTGCGGTGCCACAAAGCTTTGAAAACTTCTTAAAACGTTATGACGCCGAATTAGTGGAATGCGTCCGTTATGCCGACCACCACCGTTATGCCACGCAGGAAGTGATTAATGTGGTTAATCGTGCGGCAGACCTCGGGTGTGATGCGATGATCACCACGGAAAAGGATGCGGTTCGTTTCCCGAAACTTTCCACTACGGCGGTGCCAGTTTACTATCTACGAATTGAAATTGAAATTTTGCGTGGTGCAATCAATTTCCATGAAGCCGTTAGCCATATTTGCGGCAAGAAAAACACTTGGATGCCGGACCAAAAATAACCGGAATACAAAATGAAACTACTTGGTAAAGTGGGAATTGTAAGCGCGATGACAGGCATCAGTCGCTTGTTTGGACTGATGCGTGAAATGTTAATGGCGCATTTTTTCGGCACAAGCACGCTGCAAAGCGCCTTTGTTATCGCATTTCGAATTCCCAATCTCTTTCGCCGCTTGTTTGGTGAAGGCGCCCTCGGTGCGGCATTTATTCCTGTTTTCGCCGAGGTAGAACAGACTGAAGGACACGAAAAGGCGCAACAATTCTTCGCGAATGTATTGGGCTTATTAGTCTGCGTCTTAGGCTTCTTGGTGGGCCTTGGCATTTTGATTACATGGGGCGTAGAAGGTTTTTGTGACGAAAATTCGCGCTGGTATGAAGCAATGCCATTAATGCGAATCATGCTTCCATATGCACTTTTGATTTGCATTGCGGCAATCGTTTCTGCAGTCCTGAATGTGCGAGATCGCTTTGCGATTTCCTCATTAACGCCGGTCGTTCTAAATGTTGTTTGGATTGTTGTGCTCGTGAGCATTTGTCCTTTCTTGCCCTCTGAGGGGTATTGGCGAATCGGCACGGTGTGTTGGGGAATTTTGCTCGCAGGCGTTGCTCAAATTCTCTTCCAACTCCCTGAGTTAAAGCGCGTCGGGCTCTCCTTGCGCTTTAGTTTTAAAGGGTGGTGGTCTTCACCCCATCTGAAAAAAGTCCTTTTGCAAATGGGCCCCGCATCATTTGGCATTGCTTTGGCGCAGATTAATATTTGCGTGGATGGGTGGTTAGCATTTTACGGTGCGGCATGGGCACCTTCGGCATTGGAATATGCCGATCGAATCATCTATTTGCCCTTGGGATTATTTGGGACAGCCTTTGCAACGGTTCTTTTGCCTACTTATAGCAGGCAGGCGGCCAACCAAAATGTACCAGAGATGGTAGAGACATTAGAGCGTTCCTTGCGGACACTTGCAGTTATTATGGCCCCGATGGCGGTGGGGTTAATGGTGCTTGCGGGACCGATTGTCGCATTGATTTATCAACGCGGTGCCTTTGATGGTCAATCCGTTTGCTGGACGGCGCGCGCCGTAATGGCTTATGCGCCAGGTCTTTTGGCCTTTTCTGCCGCAAAAACCGTGGTGCCAATCTTCTATGCTTTTAAGGATTTAAAGACGCCGGTACGTGTGGCGTCATGGTGTATCTTGGGTAATTTTGTGCTCAATCTTCTCTCGGTCATCTTTTTGCCAGAGGGGTGGAGACACGTTGGTATCGCAGTAAGCACCTGCGTTAATTCGTTGGTCAATACGGCGATCTTGCTGTATATCCTCCATCGTCGAAAGATTTCAATTAATATTTGGGGATGCAGTTGGGTACTCGTTAAAACCTTGGTCGCCGCGAGCTTGATGGGAGCACTTGTAACCCTGTGTTACAATTGGCTAAATAATCTGCTTCCCGCATGGATTTCGTTGTTTACGGCGATTGCCGTAGGGGGTGGTTTTTATTTCCTTGCTATGGCACTCTTGACGCCCGCCACGTTGCGAGAAGTATTGGCAGATTTCAAATTCCGCCGAAAAAGAAGTTAAAACGTGAATCAAAACGTGTAACTTGTGCTAAAAGTTGCGAATATTTCGTTGAAAAAGGTTGCGCAATCGCATTTTTTTTGTCATACTCTTCACAATCCCTCTAAGGTTGAGGGCCTAACAATAAACACAACTATAAAAACACAAAAGAAGGAAAATCCAAAATGGCAATTCGTGCAATGATTTTTATTGACGGATGTTGGCTTTACAAAGGACGTCAAGCATTGTTTGACAAACTTGGTGAAAAGGGATTTGAAGTTGATTACAAGCGCATTCCCGACATAATTGCGCAGTCTTTGGCGGAAATCAGTGGTCAGGAGGTAGACATTGTTCGTACCTGCTACTATGGCACCATTCCCGTAAATAAAATTGGCTATAATCCTGCTAAGCAGAAGATTTTCTATGATTTCCTCGGCGAACAGTGTGGCTATGAAATGGATATCACGGAGATTGATTTCCGTAAAGAACCGAATGCACTGCCGGATGCAAAGTGGGTCAATGCAAACCTTGCTTCTGAAATGACCTATCTCGCGACACAATCTGGCGCCTATGATGTGGCGGTTTTGGTCGCAGGGGATGTGGATTATGTGCCTGTGTTGCGTCGTATTCGTCGCTTGGGCAAGCGTGTCCAGTTGGTTGCAATGAATCCGATCCGCGGCCATGTCATTTCTTGCAAGACGTTGCTTTCGGCTCCCGGTTGCTTTGACTTCCCGCACATCTTCATGGATGAACACGCAAAGGAATTCCGTTTGCAGCGTGACATGCAGAAGCGTTGCTGCATGAATTGCGGCGTGGAAGAAGAAACCACGTGGGCAGGGGAAGAGTTCTACTGCGCAGAATGCCGTGCAAAGCGTGCTCGTAAGACGCGTACCTGCGACAGCTGTGGTAAGGAAGAGGAAACAACTTGGGATAAGGACTTCTTCTACTGCTCCGAATGCCGCGCAAATTATCGTTGCGCAAATGCTGAAGGTGACGCAGAAAAGAAGACGACGCGTCCCACCTTGACGCCTACGGTTGAATAATCAATTGGTGCGTTAACACGAAGCGAGAGGCTTTAAAATGGCCTCTCGCTTGTTTTTTGTAGTCTATACACTTGGTTTAATTTGTCTTAGTTGGGCTCCAAATGATACATGGAACCATAAAAATGGAGCATTTTATGGCTTTTGATATGCGGATTTGCTTGATTTTTTCAATGAAGTATCGAAATATGCTATACTATTTGTACTGATTTTAAGGAGGTTTTTATGATCCTTCATTTTACAAAGATGCACGGCGCAGCGAATGACTTTATTATGCTTGATGACCGTGAGAAGACTGTGCCTTGGCAAGATTATGTATTGATGAGTTTGCTTGCCGCTCGCCGAACAGGCGTGGGATGCGAAGGCATTATTTTGATTCAAAAGTCTAAGCGTGCAGATTTCCGGATGCGTTTTTTGAACCCTGACGGCACCGAAGTGGATATGTGCGGTAATGGGGCGCGTTGCGCGGCATGGTTCGCGCACAAGATTGGGGCCGCGCCTCGCTCAATGACGATGGAAACCTCGTGTGGCTTGCTGGATGCAGAAATTCTGGATGATTGCAACGTCAAGGTTTGGATGCCTGAACCCACAGCACGCTCGTATGGCATTAAGATTACAGTGGATGACAAGGTGATTGAGGGGGATTACATCAATACAGGTGTGCCACACTTTGTCGTACATACTGAAAGCCCTGAAGCAATTGATATTGATACTTTGGGCCGTGCCATCCGCCTCCATCCCGCATTTGCACCAGAAGGGGTGAACGTTGACTTTGTAGCCTTGCGCGAATCGAATCGCTTGAGCATGCGCACCTATGAACGTGGTGTTGAGGCAGAATCTGGCGCCTGTGGCACGGGTGCTGTGGCTGCGGCGATTACAACCGTTGAAGCGCATGCAGGTACCTTGCCGATTACGGTGCGCACGAGCGGCGGATTTATGCTCAATATTGATGCTGATTGGCGAAATAATCGTTGCACCGGGTTGACCCTTACGGGGCCAGTTCGCGAAGTCTATCAGGGCTCCATTGATTTGGCGCTTTTGGGAAATGACTTAGCGGGTATTGAATGAACTTAATTTTAGTTACTGCAGAAGAAGCCGCCTCTGGCACTTGCACGCTTACAGATAACCGCGCAGAGCATTTGCGTAAGTTTCTGCATGCAGCGCCCGGAAGCACTTTTCGGGTGGGCATCATTGATGGTCTTCAGGGCGAAGCTACCGTGACGGAGGTCACGGATGCCACTGTGACGTTCTCGCTTGTTTGTGAAGAAGCGCCGCTTCAACCGTGGTATGACTTAATCTTGGCACTGCCACGTCCGCGTTCACTGCGTCGTATTTTATTTCAAAGTGCTGCGATGGGCGTTCGAAATGTCTTCATTGTGGGTGCAAAAAAAGTGGAAAAGAGTTATTTTTCCATGCACTTATTGCGTGAAGAGGAGTATCGCCCCGTCTTACTTGAGGGGTTAATGCAGGGCAAGAGTACGATTTTGCCGAAGTTGACCATTGTGCCGAAGTTTCATGAGTTGTGGCCATTGCTGCCAGAAGAGGATACGCTGCGCTTGATTGCAAATCCCGCCGAGCGCAATACGTTGTCGGCAGATGCGAAGGGCTTCCCCCTCATTGCCGTTGGCCCCGATGGTGGATGGACTGAGGCTGAAAATCAAGCCTTCGCCGAACACGGCTTCCAGCCTTTCACCTTAGGCTCGCGTCCGTTGCGAACAGATACTGCGGCGATTGCACTTCCTGCTGTAATCCAAGATCGACTTTACTTCAGAGAGAATTGAATTCGGATTGAGAATGGGCGATGAGTAATCTACTGATTGCGTTTTCTTTAACACTGATTGCGGGTCTTTCAACAGGGCTTGGGGCAGTCTTTGCGTTCTTTTCCAAGCGGACCAATACGCGTCTGCTTTCAGTGTGCACGGGTCTCTCTGCTGGGGTGATGCTCTATGTTTCCTTTATGGAACTTTTACCTGGTGGGATTCAGGAGATTATTGAGGGTGGAGCAGGGGAGCGTGCCGCTTCATTTTGGGCGATTGTAGCCTTTTTTGTTGGGATTGCACTCATCTTCTTGATTGACCGCTTGGTGCCTGATGCAGAGAACCCACACGAAACGCATGCTGCGGCGGAATATGCAGAGTTGCGTGACGAGGAGGCTGAAACGCCCCCAGAAGCATTGCACCATGTGGAAGAGACGCAACGTCATCAAGCGCATAAACTGTTGCGCATGGGGATGTTTACTGCGATTGCAATCGTGATTCACAACTTCCCTGAAGGGCTCGCCACCTTTTTAACGGCGCTTGAAAAACCCGAATTAGGCGTGGCCATCGCAGTGGCAGTGGCACTGCACAATATTCCAGAAGGCATCTCGGTCTCTGTGCCAATTTACTACGCTACGGGCAGTCGCATGAAGGCATTTGTGTGGTCTTGCCTCTCAGGTCTTGCCGAACCCATCGGCGCATTTTGCTTATGGGCCGTGCTCGCGTGTATTTACCAAAATCCGCTCTTTACACCTCCCGTCTTTTTGCTCGGCTTAATTTCTGCCGCAGTGGCGGGCATCATGGTGTTTATCAGCTTAGACGAATTATTGCCTGCTTCAAGGTCCTATGGTCGCGGCCACGACTCGCTCTACGGGCTTGTGGCAGGGATGGCGATTATGGCAATTAGCTTGATTTTGTTGGACGCTTAATGCGTGAACTGACAGAGGAGTATCTCAATGCACACTCATCTGGCCAAAAAGAGCACTTGTTTCGTATTGCGATTCATGTTATGGTGTGTCGTAGGTATCTTTGCCGCTTCCACCCTCGTGGCGGCGCCTGACGCGCCAGATGAGTTTCGCTTCCGCTTAGGACCGTTTTTTGAGTGGAATTCAAAGAATGGTGAACTTACACGTTTTGCGATTCGCCCGTTTTACGCATGGGAAGAGTCTGATTTTGATGCACGTGACAAAGATATGGACGTACTTTGGCCCTTGTCACACTTTGGGTGGCGTGGAGATGAATTTCACTGGCGTGTCTTGATGACCTTTTGGCAAGAGGCAGATGTCACCGAACGCCGCAGCCGTGATTACTCATTGGCGATTCCTCCCTTCTGGGTGAATGGACGTGACCAGGATGAAAATTATTGGGGTTTGTTTCCGGTCTATGGTCACATGCCGAAGGCCTTTTTTGTTGAAGATATTCGCTGGGCGATGTTTCCGCTTTGGTTGCGCTATCGCACGGGCGGAAGTCGTGGCATCAAACGTGACTACTTTGTCTGGCCATTCTTCTCTCTCAAGTATGATGAAGACAAGACACGTTGGGCGCTGTGGCCGCTTTATGGTACGAAAAAGGAACCCGATTTTGAATCGCGCTTCGTGTTGTGGCCGATTTGGAATGACCGCACCTTTACCGCCCCTAATCATCAGGGCACAGGGGTGATGTTGTGGCCGCTCTTTGAACGGGTTAATACAAACACCGAACAATCCTACGGACTCTTGCCACCCTTTTTCCGATATACATCCACGACGTCAGACGCGCGCTTATTGCGTTGCCCTTGGCCGCTCTTTGAACGCTACACCGATCCCAAAGAGAGCACTTGGAAGTTTTGGCGTATTTGGGGGATGACCCATCGTGGCTCGCGAGATGGGTGGTGGTTCCTTCATCCAATTATGGTGAAGAAGCAACAAAAAACCGTGAATCTCTACACGCGTTCATTCCGTTTTTGGCCCTTTTACACCAATGAGGTCTCTTACGGTTATGACGTTGATGGCAATCCTCATCTGCAAACAAGTTATTTTCGTATCTGGCCCTTTTATTCGAGTTCCTACAATGAACGCGAAGGCTTAAAACGAAAGGGATTGGTGCTTTTCCCGATTCGTGACGTGCCCGCGATTGAGCGTAACTGGGCTCCTTTCTGGACCTTCTACACTGCGCGTCAGGAACCTGGTTCAGACGAAATTTTGCATGAATTGTTTTGGGGTTTAATTTGGTGGCGGACGCATCCTGATCCAGAAGAACCAGAAATCCCAGGGGAGGAATCGTGAGATGACAATCATTCGAGAACCCGAAGGCGGGACCCTTGCCAACTTTTTTAGCGTATTAGGTCGTGCCGTACACTTAACCCTTCAAGCGCTTTGTGGCTTGCCAGGGGTCTTATTCCGCAGAGAGTCTCGGCAGACCTTTTTACAGCAGTTATACGTTATCGGTATCGGTACGTTGCCGGTCGCGACCGTTGTCGCGATGTTTACGGGGATGATTTTGACGCTGCAATTGGGCATTGCCTTCAAACAATTTTCTCAAGAATTGATGGTGGCCTACGCCTTGTCATTTGCGATGTTACGCGAAATGGGCCCCTTTATGACGGGGATTATTCTCGCTTCCTGCGTAGGCTCTGCGATGGCAGCCCAGCTCGGCACCATGAAGATCAATGAAGAAATCGCCGCATTGGAAATGATGAGCATTGATCCTGTCCGCTTTTTGGTAGCCCCTCGTATGTGGGCTTTAGTTATCATGGCGCCCTTGCTCTCCTTCTTTACGTGCATTATTGCATTTTTGGGCGCAGCATTCGTTGGGTATACGCAGCTCAATGTACCCTTCTTGCAGTTTATCTTTGAAATTGTCTCCGTCGCAGAGGTGAAAGATCTCTACGTTGGCCTCCTTAAAACGGCCTTCTTTGGCGTGCTCATCTGCACAATTTCGTGCTCCGTAGGTTTTGCCACCATACAGGGAGCCGCAGGGGTAGGTGCCTCAACGCGTCGTGCCGTAATTTATTCCTTCCTGGCTATCCTCGCAGGAGGTTATTTCGTAACGAGGTTCTTCTATGTCTTCTGAGCATAAACTCGATAGCCCCTTTGCGGTTAGTTTTGACAATGTTGTCAAAACATTTGGCGATCGCCGTATTTTGAATGGGCAAACCTTTTCTGTTAAAGCGGGCGAACTCTTCGTGATCATTGGCCCCTCTGGCACCGGAAAGAGTGTGACGCTTAAATTGATTGCAGGGCTCTTACGTCCAAGCGCTGGCACCGTCAAAGTCTTAGATCAAGAAGTTGCCGCACTTTCTCCCCAAAAACTCTCCGCATTACGCCGTCGCGTAGGCCTCCTCTTTCAAGGCGGCGCACTCCTCGGATGGAAAACATTGGCAGAAAATATCGCCCTGCCATTGGCTGAACATGGCGGTGTCTCACGCGCCGAGATTGATCGTCGCGTAACCGAAGCACTGGCGGAAGTGGGGCTCCAAGAAGCAGGCGCACTCTATCCATCCGAAGTTTCTGGTGGTATGCTAAAGCGTGCTGCATTTGCACGTGCAATCATTGAAAATCCAGATGTGTTGCTCTTCGATGAACCCACCTCGGGCCTTGATCCTGTTATGGCATTTACGATTGACTCGCTCATTCGCAAGATTAATCGTTCGCACCATGCCGCTTGCATCGTCGTTACCCACGACCTCGTGGGCGCATTACGCTATGCAGATCGCATTGGATTCCTTAAAAACGGACAATTTTTGACCATTGGCACACCAGAAGAAATCATGCACTCTGAACTGCCAGAAGTTAAAGCATTTTTAAATCCCGAACACTCGGAGGTCGTTTATGGCTAATTCGCGCGGAATGATTAAAGAAGTAATGACCGGCATCTTCCTTGCGGTCATGGTCGCCTTGTTGGTTTTCTTCACCGTAATTATCAGCGGTGTGGATCTCTTACGCGGTAAAGACTCACGCGTTTGCTATGTCCAATTCGAAGACGTTGGCGCACTGAAAACGCAAGACCCCGTCTATGTCCGTGGTCTTAAAGTGGGCAGTGTGCTTGGACTAAAGCTCATCTCCGGCGCAGTAAAAGTTAAGATTTCTTTGGATCCTAATGTCGTCTTGCATAAGGACTATAGCGTTACTGTCGGAAAAACCTCTATGTTAGGCGGCACCTGCCTCCAAATTACAGAAGGTGGCGCCGAGGAACTCCTCACGGATATGACCCAGCTCACAGGTCAGACGCCCACTGATATGATGGCAGACCTTGGCGAACTCGTGAAGGGGTTGCGTGAAGCCGTTAATCCCGAAGAACTGCGTCAGACGGTGAGCAATATTCAAAAAGCCTCCGCCGATGTCGCCGTGTTAACCGAACGCATTCGTAAAGGAGAAGGCACCATCGGCAAACTTCTCGCCGAGGACTCCACCCTCTATGATGATTTGACCGTAAGTATCAACAATCTGAAACTCATCACCACAGATATTCATGACGGAAAAGGCCTCCTCGGTAAGTTGATTAGCGAAGAAGACTCCACCTATGATGATTTGAGGGCTACGATTGCCAATCTCAATGCCGTCACCACCAACCTCTCCGAAGGTAAAGGGCTTTTGGGTAAACTCATGCGTGAAGAGGATGAATCCTACAACGATTTGAAAGCCTCTCTTGCCAACATTCGTCAAGTTACCGAAAAGCTCAACGATCCCAAGTCTGGTTTTGGTCGACTCCTCTCACAAGACTCCACCCTCGTAGGTGACTTAGAAGTAGCCGCCGCCAACATCCGCTCCATCACCGAAAAACTTGAAAATGGAGACGGCACCCTTGGTAAACTCGTCAATGACGACAGCGTCGCGACCGAACTTGAAGCCGCCATTAAAGACGTTCGTCAAATCATTGACAACATGCGTGACACCGCCCCCATTACCACCTTTACCTCACTTTTCTTTGGCGGATTATAAAAATAATCGCACATTATCGCAACAATTGTGATATAATGTGCGCAACTTTTTACGGAGCGTAGCGCAGCCTGGTAGCGCATCTGCTTTGGGAGCAGACCGTCGGGGGTTCAAATCCCTCCGCTCCGACCACCTTTTTAAGCGACGATGTATCCATCGCCGCTTTTTTATTTTTCCTTCCCATTAAATCCTAATTGTCCCTCCGCTGCGGGTAGGGTGGGGGCTAACTTCGCCACACCTTCAAGCATGGAGCGCCGCACACCTCAAAGCCTCTTCTGCCAGACGCTCCTCATTTTCTCTGCCCATAAAGCCCTCAATCCTGAGATAAAAGGGCGAAACCCTTTTTTAATTTCTAAGAAAGTGAATCCAAGTTTGTAACAAACTGAACTTGAGTTTATAACAAACTAGATTTGCGTTTGTAACAAACTAGATTTAAGTTTGTAACAAATTGGATTTAAGTTTGTAACAAACTGAACTTAAGTTTGTAACAAACTGAACATTCATTTCGCCCTTTTTCATTTCTTCAATACTTTGTACTCTATTTGCCATTCCGTAACTTATTCATTTACAATAATTTATCTTGAATATTTTATGGCGGGTAATTTTAGGCTTAAAATCAGTACAATCTGTACTATCCGTGCAAAATTTAAACAGTACAATTTTTGATGGGGCAAATTAATTTAAGGGAAAATTTCCGCTCGGGAAGAAATCTCAAATACTACAATTTTTGGCCGGGAACTTTTTAGACCTGTTTAGAAAATTCTAGAAAATAGTACGAAGGGTCGAAGAAATGAAATGTAACAAATTGGATTTAAATTTGTAACAAACTGAACATTCATTTCGCCCTTTTTGCTCAGAGGTTTCTCCGCTATGGAAGTGATCAGTGGTTAATTCATCGCTAAAAATCTCCAAGCCGCAAACAATTTATCTATCCTTAATTTGCCTGAACGACGAGCGCTTGTCCATCTCATTTATCCCTAAGCTTTTTTACTAAGAATATAAACGTTCAAGATGAAAAAATACTTTTGACTTGTCTTTTTATTTAAAAGGGTGTAGAGTATATGTGAGGATATGATGTTAAGATGAGGCGGTACTCTTATATCATGCATTGAAATTATCATGCATTGAAATGTTTTACGAAAAGAGGTGTAAAATGAAAAAGTTTTTATTTATGCTTTGTCTACTGATGGGGTATGCCACCCTTCACGCAGACACGGCTAAAGTTAATGGTATTACTTGGCATTACCAAGTCTCAGATGGTGAAGCAAAGATTTATAACGATTATTACACTTCTGCAATACCATCCTCTGCCAGTGGCGCAATTACCATTCCCTCCACCCTTGGCGGTTACCCTGTGACCTCCATTGGGGATTATGCGTTTTATGAGTGTGGTCGGTTATCCTCGGTGACGATCCCTGAAGGCGTGACCTCCATTGGGGATTATGCGTTTGAGGATTGTTGGAAATTAAAAAAGCTTGATATTCCTTCCACTGTTAAATCTATTGGCCGTTACTCCGGAGAGGGAGAAGTATTTGCCTATTCCTTTGATTTGAAAATTACGGTTGCTGCAGAAAATCCAAACTACACCTCCAAAGATGGCGCATTATTTAATAAGGACATGACCACGTTGTTGCGCGGACCTGGCGCAACAGCGAATTATATAATTCCTGATGGTGTGACGGATATCGCGGACTTCGCCTTTTGTGGGAGTGAACGTTTAGAGTGGGTTACAATACCTGCCTCGGTGACTTCACTAAGTTGGAGTTCTTTTGATTCTTGTACATATGTAAGAATTAAGGTAAAAAATGGAAATAAGCACTACATAGCCTCAAGCGAAGGTGCGTTGTTTGATAAAGCAATGACAACGTTAATTCGTGGACCGGGTAAAACGGCTCACTATAAAATCCCTCACGGTATTGAGGTTATTGGAGTACGCGCTTTTAAGTGGACAGATATCAAAACTGTAGAAGTCCCTAATAGCGTAACAATAATTGAGGAAGGTGCGTTTTTTTCTTGTACAAAACTAGCCTCTATTTCACTTCCAAATAGTGTGAACAGAATTGAACGTGGAGCTTTTGATTGTTGTGAAAGTTTAACGAGTCTTACAATCCCTGCAAGCGTGACTATGTTAGGCAGTACGTTTGTTAGTGGCGACTGTGTCAAATTGAAATCCATTTACTTTGAAGGAGTGCCGCCCAGTGATGAGTATGGAGATTATAACTGGGCCTCGGACTGGTGGGAAGTTCGCCCCTGGAAATTGACGGGCTATTATCCCCCTACTTGTGCGTTAGATTGGGAAGAAATTATCGATAAGGACGGGTACATTTACGACCTTAAAATGGAACTCCTATCTAAGTCCGTTACTATTACATTTAACACAAACGGTGGCAATAATCATCTTGGACAAACGGGAAAGATTCAGGAAAAAACGACATTTGGTTCTGTATTAGTAGCGCCAATAGTGACACGACAGCATTATACATTTACGGGATGGTCTCCTGCATCGACGGGCATCGCGCCTGCAGTAAATACCACTTACGTAGCGCAGTGGGAGCCAATCATTAATATGGGTGGGGATGTTGAGCCCCGACAGATTACTTATACGATTAAGAATAAACAAGCCACCATTACCGGATGTTCGGAAAACATCTCGGGATGGTTAGATATTCCCGAAATGATTGGGGATGCCGTGGTAACTGCTATTGCTGCGAATGCGTTTAAGGAACAAATGGGTTTAACCGCTGTAACTTTCCCAGATACGATTACGTCAGTTGGAGCAGATGCATTTAAGGGATGTATCAATCTTGCGACTGATAACCTCATAATGCCGTCAATGTTAAAGACATTAGGCAAAGGCGCCTTTACGGGATGCATGGCAGAAGCCATTAATCTCCGCCCCGGATCAGTGTTCACAATGGATGATTTGGCAGGATACAAGCTTAATACAACGGCTTCAGGTGCTAAGTTAAACGCAAAAACTGGAATTTTAACAGCCACCTTTACAAAGCCAGGCGAGTATGAAGTCGTTTTATCAAAACCTGGATACGGAATAAAAGCGGTATCATTTAATGTTGGAGCACTGCCTATACTTTCGCTTTCAATGGACGGTGGCGATGCCAAGTGCAAGGTTAGTGGTGCGGGTGCCTATTTAGTTGGCAGGAAGACCACACTGAAGGCTACGGCAAGTAAGGGCTATGTTTTTGCTGGGTGGTACAAGGATTCATACTTTTGGGAATCTTGCGATTCCACTTTGGTGGACTATCGCAATCCGAGTTACACCTATGTGATGGGTGAAGAGGATACGCAGTTCTATGCTCGCTTCGTCACCAAGGAAGATGAGGCGAATTACGAAATGGGAATTGAACTCATTGATGAATTCTACAATTCCTTAGGCGATTATTTACAGGTACGCGCGGGCGAAGTGATGGAGCCAGTTAAGGTTTGGGTTGATTCTTTGACCTTACCCACCGTAACGGTCACAGGACTTCCGACGGGTCTAAAGTTTGATGCTAATACCTTTACGATTTCTGGTAATCCCACGAAGCCAGGTTTTTATCCGATTACGATTGAAGTCAAAAATGCCTCAAAGAGTCGTAGCGCATTTGCGATTGTGAACTTGGAAGTTCGCCATTTTGATGCCCATGGGCTTCATGGCGATTGGGAGGATGCAGAGCCTATTGTGGTGGATGCATTTACAACAGAGCCGTTTAACTTAGAGGATTGGTTTGGCGGTTTCTTCAAAGATATTCCAATTAAATCGCTGAAGCTTCCTGCGGGACTCACCTACAACGCAAAGACTGGCACAATCAACGGCAATGGGAAATTGAAGTGTGGTTCGTATACAGTCACCTTGACGGATAAAGCGGGTCAAGTTACCACCTTCACCCTCGTGGCAGAACTTGACGAAGCGGATATGTTTACTTATGAAGACTACTTTACGCCTAACGAAGAATGGGGAGGAGTATATAACGGCGTTGTTCAAGGAACTAACACTGATATTTGGTGGATATCAATTTTAAAGTGCAAAGAAGAGTCGGAAAATTGGTGGGATTGGGATCGTTGTCATTTAGATATGGCAACGGCTCAGGCTCTGAGTGTTAAGGTTACTGGCTTGCCAAGTGGTTTAAGAGCCAGCTTTGAAAAATATTGTTCGGAAGAAAAGACCTATGAATGTGACATCTACTTAGAAGGCAAAACTTCTGCAGCGCCAGGCGATTATCCCGTGACCGTTACAATTAGTAATTCGCGAACGGGGCAAGTTGAGCATGTTTCTTCCGTAATACGCATCTTTCCGGCACCCTCCATTCAAATGAAAAAGAAATTCACGCTTGAGGCAGATGATTATTATGACGAAAACGGAAAACCGCTAGAGGCGCATGCAGAGGTAACTTATACCATCAATGGAATAAGTGGGACTGCAGCCTATAAGGTGACAATGGAGCGTCCCAATGGAAAACAGTTTACTACGTCTGGAAGTCTTCCACTAAACGACATTTTTGTAACAGCAACAGTTCCCCCAACCGGCTACCTTGAGTATAGTTATTATTTTTACACTGCAACATCTATAGCAGAGGCTGATATTGGGATAACACTCAATGAAGATGGGGTAGTCGACTTCTCTTGGGTATGGCTTGGGTATACCCAAGACTATTCATTTAGTTGGTATCCTTGGTAACGATTGCCCAAAAAGATCGCACGACTAAGAAGCTCTGTCAATGAAGGTGTTTATCATTTTAACGCACTAACATTCCAGTTGTGTTCGGGTGCTAATAAATTAGGGCGACGCGAGTATCGCGTGCCCTAATTTTAACTCGGTGGCGAAAGTTAATTGCGTATTGACCGAATCTCCACCCAGTAACCGTCTACACCTTGATGAAGTGGGGGCCCATTTTAGGATTTCAAAGCAAATTTCCTCCATTGTTTTATGGCGTGAAATGCATGCCGTTGTAATTGTCTGCCTCAAAGGCTAAGTGGAAATCTTCGTTACCTAGGCTATGTAATGTCGTATGGTCGCGCAACCAAGTGTATTCAAAGACAAATTTCTCTTCCATCGCCCAAGTGAACTACCCGTCGACAATGTAAATTGTGTAATATTCACTATGAAAAGTGTTTAAAATGTGTTGAGAGGGGTGTGGATGTGGTATACTAGAGGTGTTCGTTAACGGCAATGAAACTGATTACACCTGAAGCCTATTTAGAGCGGTTGCACACCTCAAATGTTGAGGGGGCGGTGCCGTATTTTCTTTTTTATTCAAGTCTTTTGGATGGTTATGTGACGGATACTGCGCTGATGCAGGTGCCGTTTCATGATCATTTGGTGCATCGTGGGGATGGTGTTTTTGAGACATTGAAGTGTGTTAATGGTGCGGTCTACAACATGGATGCGCATTTGCAGCGATTGCAACGGAGTGCCCATGAGATTGGGCTTGGATTCCGTAAGGGCTTTGAGGCATTGCGTCAGCTGGTATTAGAGGCGCTTGAGACGGCGGCCCAACCTGAGTGTTCGGTGCGCATTGTATTGAGTCGCGGACCTGGTGGAATGGGTGTGGCACCTTCGGAGAGTGCTGGGTCTGCGCTTTACATTTTGATTTATGGTGCTGGAACGCCATTTATGAAGAAGCATCCAGAGGGGGCAACATTACGTAAAAGTAATGTGCCGCCGAAGCAACCCTACATGGCACGTATTAAGACGTGTAATTACATTCCGAATGCTTTAATGCGCGCAGAGGCGATGTTGCATGGGGTGGATTGTGTGGTTGGCGTGGATGAGGCAGGGCACATCACGGAGAGTGCCACGGAAAATATCGGCATTATTTCGAAGAGTGGTCGCTTAGTTTTCCCGTCGCCTGATACAATTTTACCGGGAACAACGATGATTCGCGTAGCAGAATTAGCGCAGACCATCAGTGATGAGGGTTTGGTACGTGGCGTCGTGTTTCGTCCGATTCGCGAAGAGGAATTGGCTGAAGCGAAAGAGATTTTGATTGTTGGTACGACCTGGAATGTTGCCTCTGTGGTGCGTTACAATGGAAATCCGGTAGGTGATGGCTTGCCGGGGCCTGCGGGTCGAGTTTTGAATGAGCTTTTGGAACGTGATACGTTAGAGAATACAAATCTGCGTGTCCGCTATATGTGATTGACATACTATTGAATGAGGTACGCTAATGAGCACTTATGAGAATATGCTTGATCGAGCAATCGTAATTAATTCGTTGAAGAGCGAGGATATTTTTAGCGCCATCGCAGAATTGACCGATGCGCTTGTGGCGGCAGGCGCTTTGGCAGAAGATAAGCGTGATGAAGCGAAGCAGGCAATTGTGCGCCGTGAGATGTCGGCTTCTACGGTGATGACCGATGAAATTGCGTTGCCGCATGGCCGAACGGATGTGGTGGATGAATTTGTGTGCGCAATTGGTTTGCATAAGGATGGCTTTGCGGCAGATGCGCCTGATGGACAACCGACGCGTGTGGTTATTTTGATGTTGGTGCCGCCTGCGGCAGGTTCGGGATATACCACTTTCCTTGGTACCATTAGCCGTACGTTAATGGATGACGACAAGCGCGCTGCAATGATTGCCGCAACGGATCGTGATGCGGTGCTTTCGATTTTGCGAAGCAAATAAGTTTTTTTAAAACGTAAGAATGTAAGGGCGCGCACTAAAGCGTTGCCCAAAGTTTGCGGAATATGACGACAGAGCGTCAACCGCATAGATGAATTAAGGACCCCTATGTTTAATCCTGTTTCTAATCGCCCAGACTTCGCGAAGAATGAAGAAGCTGTTTTAGAAAAATGGGCACGTGAAAACACCTTTGCGGAAAGCCTTAAGAAGCGTGAAAACGCGCCTATTTTCCGTTTTTATGATGGACCTCCTTTCGCAACGGGTTTGCCACACTATGGCCACTTGTTGGCGGGTACGATTAAGGATGTGGTGCCGCGTTATCAAGCAATGCGTGGGTATTATGTGGAGCGTCGATTTGGTTGGGACTGCCATGGTCTGCCGATTGAGGCTTTGGCACAGGATGCGCTCGGCGTAAGTGGTGCCTATGAAATTCGTCAACACGGTATTCATGCATTTAACGAACAGTGCCGTTCAATGGTGTTGCGCTATGTGGAACAGTGGCGTAACACGGTGACGCGCATGGGGCGTTGGGTTGATTTTGACAATGACTACAAGACGATGCAACCCTCCTTCATGGAGAGTGTGTGGTGGGTCTTCAAGCAGTTGTGGGATCAGAATCGTGTCTATCGTAGCCATCGCATTATGCCGTATTCGTGGAAGTTGTCGACTCCGCTCTCCAACTTTGAGGCAGGCAACAACTACAAGGATGTGCAAGATCCGGCCGTAACGGTGCGTTGTCGCATCACTGAAGGTGCACGCGCGGGCTGGGGTGAAGAAGCGTATCTCTTGGTGTGGACGACGACGCCATGGACATTACTCACGAACTTTGCCATTTGCGCGGGTCCCGCGATTGATTACGTAGCAGTACGTGACAAGGCGGATGGTGCCGTTTACATTCTGGCAGAGGCTCGTTTGAGCGCAGTCTTCAAGAAAGCTGATGCGTATGACATCTTGGAAACCTTCAAGGGTGAAGCTTTGAAGGGTATCCGTTATGAGCCGATCTTCCCTTACTACAAGGATAAGCCGAATGCCTTTGTGGTATTGACGGATGATTACGTCACCACCACAGATGGCACAGGCTTGGTGCACAATGCGCCTGCATATGGTGAGGACGACTTCCGCGTTTGTGCGGCGGCGGGAATTACAATTGAAGACCCGATGGATGAGAGCTGCGCCTTTACGGCACCTGCTCCCGAAGCATGGCGTGGTCGTTTCTGCAAGGACTGCGACAAGGATATCATCAAGGAATTGAAGGCGAATGGAAAGTTGGTCCATCAGGCCACAATCGTCCACTCGTATCCCTTCTGTGATCGTACAGATACGCCACTCATTTACCGTGCAATCGATGCGTGGTATGTGAAGGTGGAAGATTTACACGAACGCCTTGTGGAAAACAATGCTAAGGTGCATTGGCAACCGGAAGCTGTGGGTGCGAACCGTTTTGGCAATTGGTTGCGTGAGGCAAAGGATTGGAACATTTCGCGTAATCGCTTCTGGGGCTCTTGCTTGCCCGTGTGGATTTGCGATGAAAATCCCTCTGACATGATTTGCGTGGGTTCTGTCGCAGAATTGGAAGCCCTTTCGGGTGTGAAGGTGACAGATTTGCACAAGCACTTCATTGATGAAATCGTCATCAAGAAGGATGGACGCGCCTATCATCGTACCCCCGAAGTGCTTGACTGTTGGTTTGAATCTGGCTCGATGCCTTATGCACAGCAGCACTATCCTTTCTCTGGCAAGAAGTTGGAAGATTTCTTCCCCGCAGACTTCATCGCAGAAGGCCTTGACCAGACACGCGGTTGGTTCTATACGCTCTTGGTACTGGGTACGTTGCTCTTTGGCGAAGCGCCGTATAAGAACGTCGTTGTAAACGGCTTGGTCTTGGCTGAAGATGGCAAGAAGATGTCCAAGCGTTTGAAGAACTATCCTGCGCCTGATGACGTGATTAATCGTTATGGTGCGGATGCGTTGCGTCTTTACATGATCAATTCGCCTGTGGTGCGTGCAGAAAATCTCCGTTTCTCGGAGACAGGTGTGCGTCAGCTCTTGCGTGATTTGTTGATTCCGTGGTGGAATGCTTATAGCTTCTTCGTGACCTATGCAAATGCAGATCACTTTGAAGAAGCAGAAGTGGTGCGCCCTGATTCCGAAAACGTTTTGGACCGCTGGATTGTTTCCTCAATGGAAACGCTCATTAATGACGTGACTGCGGCAATGGACGCCTATGACTTGCAGAAGGCGGTCCGTCCCTTCGTGGCGTTTATTGATGATTTGACGAACTGGTACATCCGCCGTTCTCGTCGTCGCTTCTGGAAGAGCGAAGATGATAACGATAAGCGCAGTGCCTATCGCACCTTGCGTTATGTATTGGTGCAGCTCTCTAAGGTTGCGGCGCCGTTCTGTCCGTTTGTGGCAGAACAGATTTACTCCAATCTCAAGGGGGCGTCTGATCCGATTAGCGTTCATCTCTGCGATTTCCCGTCTGCAGATGCGTCTGCGCGCGATTTGCAATTGGAAGCCGACATGGCTCAGGTGCAGCGCATGGTGCGTTTGGGACGCCAATTGCGAACGGATAAGGATTTGAAGGTGCGTCAACCGCTTGCAAAGTTGCATGTGGCAAGTGTGAATGCATCGTTGCGTGGTGCGCTTGCAGGTTATGCAGACATCGTACGTGAAGAATTGAACGTGAAGGATGTCTCCTTCGGTGATGACGAGACGCAACTCGCCAATCTTTCGTTGAAGGCAGATTTCAAGAAACTCGGACCTCGCTTCGGTGCGAAGATGAAGGCTGCAGCGGCAGCAATCGCGGCGCTTTCTGATGCCGATGCGGCAACACTTGCTCGCGGTGAAAAGGTGTCGCTCGAAGTGCAGGGTGAGATGACTGAAATCGGCCCTGAAGACGTGGTCATTCGTCGTGAACCGCGTGAGGGGCTCGTCGTAGCGGCAGAGGGCGACATTGTTGTGGCACTTGAAACCGCATTGACGCCAGCTTTGGTCGCAGAAGGTTTGATGCGTGAATTCGTTTCGCGTGTTCAGGCATTGCGTAAAGAGGCAGATTTGGAAATCACCCAACGCATCGAAGTGCGCGTCGCGGCAGATGATGAAGTTACCGCAGCATTGGAAGCATGGCAGGATACAATTCTTGAAGAAGTGCAGGGCGATGCATTGCTCTTCGGAGAGGGTGTCAGCGATCCAATGGATCTGAACGGTCACGAAGTTTGCATCAACATTGAAGCTCTTTAAGTGAGCCAACCGTTTCCTTCGGATGTAGCCGATAAGTAAACGGACGCAAGATGAAGTTACACCCGGGACAGTCTCTTTTAACGGATGGTCTCGGGTGTTTCTTTGAAGATTAGAATGACCAAAACAATCGTAGTTAATTTTTTGAGAGGAAATAACGTATGTATGACATCGTAATTTTGGGAAGTGGTCCGGCGGGATGCACGGCAGCATTGTATACTGCACGCGCCGGATTTAAGCCGTTGGTGCTGGAGGGGATGCAACCTGGTGGCCAATTGACACAAACCACCGACATTGAAAATTTCCCAGGCTTCGAACAAGGGATCAATGGTTTTGAGCTCGTTTCTACGATGAAGGCACAAGCTGAACGATTCGGCGCAGTCTTCGAAATGGATGAATGCATGAGCGCAGATTTCTCTGGCCCGGTCAAGAAGTTGGAGACAATGGTTAATGGCACAATTGAAGCGCGTGCAGTAATCCTCGCAACTGGCGCTTCGGCACGTTGGTTGGGGCTGCCGAATGAACAGCGTTTGATGGGACATGGAGTCTCGGGTTGCGCCACTTGTGATGGGGCATTCTTCCGCGATAAGGAAGTTGCGGTTGCAGGGGGTGGTGATACCGCATGTGAAGATGCGCTTTTCTTGGCAAAACTCTGCTCAAAAGTGACGTTGATTCACCGTCGTGATGCTTTGCGCGCAAGTAAAGTAATGGCAGATCGAGTATTGGCCTCTCCGAAGATTGAAATGGCATGGAATTCGACCGTTGCAGATGTTTTAGATACAGAGGGGAGCGTTTCAGGGGTGGTATTACGTGACACCAAAACCGGTGAAGAACGTACCTTGCCTGTAAGCGCACTCTTCGTGGCAATTGGTCACACGCCCAATACAGGTTTTTTGCAGGGTGCGATTGAATTAGATGAACAGGGCTACATTCGCACCAATGGTGTGAAAACCTCTGCTGAAGGTGTTTTCGCTGCTGGCGATGCCCAAGACCCCGCTTACAAACAGGCTATTATTGCCGCAGGCTCTGGCGCTATGGCAGCGCTTGAAGCTGAGCGTTACCTCTTGCATTAAGCCATAAGTAGCCGAAGTGCACTCAAACAAATAATAGTAAAATTGCCTCGCATGATTACGTGCGAGGCAATTTTATCTCTTAGGCTAAAAGGCTAGAGTCGTATCTCGTTAAAGATGCTTACTGGTTGAACAGGATAGGGGAGTGAGCTTAAGAGGCCGGACAAACCGTTGCACCCCTTACTTGGTTTCGTTTTCGCAGATGATTTCTGAGGAGTGGGCTTAAGAGGCCGGACAAACCGTTGCGACCGCCATCGCAGAGATCCCTTCGCGACGGCCAATCGCACCAAGTCCTTCAACCGTCGTGGCTTTGACCGAAACCGAATCAATCGAAATCTGCATCGCTTGCGCAAGTTTTTCACGCATAGCAGGGAGATGAGGCATCAATTTCGGACGTTCTGCAAGAACTGTGGCATCAACATTATAAACGCGCCAACCTTTTTCATGAAGTCGTGCGGTGACAGCTCGTAGAAGCGCAACACTATCTGCACCCTTCCATTTGAGGTCTGTATCTGGGAAATGTTGACCGATGTCGCCATCTGCAATCGCACCAAGAAGCGCATCCATAATGGCATGTGTCAACACATCTGCATCCGAATGGCCAAGAAGTCCGTGAGAGTAGGGGATGTCAATTCCGCCTAAAATCAATTTGCGATCTTCAACTAAACGATGCGTATCAAAGCCTATGCCAGAACGGTTCATAAAGATGCCAAGGAAAAAGGGGAATTTAATGGGCCCGGAGGGACTTGAACCCTCACATCTTGCGATACAGGAACCTAAATCCTGCGTGTCTGCCAGTTTCACCACAGGCCCGAATTATGAGAAAGTGTAGCAAAAATAGAAAGAAAAAGCATCCATTTTCTTTAATTTATCTACTTTTTACTGTAAAGATGGTTCATTAAAGAAATTAAATTAAAATGAAATTATTACAATTTAAAGAGTAGGGTGGATCGCTTAAGAAAATTGAACGCAAAGGAGTAATTTATACGTCGTCAATCTTCATTACAATCTTTTCTTCTAAAAGTGAGGCTTTACTTTTGAGAGAGAAGGAGGCATAACTTGTAAAAAAGGTTCTAACAAGCTGCATAATTAATTGAAATGGAAATCGATACGTTCATTTTGTTCATGATAAAAAAATGACAATCAGAATAGGTCCGCCGTAAGATTCTTTAGGATTGAAAGAATCTTTTCCCAATTTAGTAATGGTCAAATTTTGGCTTAACCGTTGTACAATGTTAAAAATTAACTCCTGTAGAATTGAATGAGACCTTTAATGTAAGGCCGTTGGGTAAAGGATTAACTTTCTATGGAGGTTGATTTATAACTGAGGTTGATTTATAACTCAACGCATATTCAAATATTTATAATGCTTAATCAAATTCACGCAATTCATAATGACAATTGAATTTGTGGAGTGTCAAAGACGCTCACGATCGTTGATGGAAGAAAGCGCTAAGCGTTAAATTAACAAATTCGTATTCACTTCAATGAATGATACGTGTTGATAGTGAAAAAGAAGAAAAGATAAAAAGACCCCAGCAGAGCTATGATTGATTTACTTGATAACCGTTAGAAATTTCCAATACAACCACTGTAGGAATGATATTAAGGGATAGGATTGCAGATATTATAATTTTGTCGCATAATGCAAGTTACGA